>NZ_JBXAGL010000003.1:0-125471 GCF_058793995.1 Rhodanobacter sp. GW835-FHT13D09
TCCTTGGCCAAATCGATGGCTATGGCAGTAAGCTTTTTCATGGGCTCGCCCTCGCGTGACTGTGCTGGTAGCACTAGCTCACCACCACTGGCACCTCGATGCCTGAATGCGCGGGGGCGAGTCCACGCGATTACGAAGCTGGCACCGTACCGGACTCCGGTTGCGTAGACACCGGGATCAGGCGCCGGCCAGTTGCGCCTGCACTTCGTTGATCGAATCGCGGATGCGCCTGCTGAAGATCGAATCGTCATGGTGGATCAGCAGCAGGTGTTCGGTGGCGCGGGTCATCGCCACGTAAAGCAGGCGTGCTTCATCGGCCTCGCTCTGGCCTTCCTTGGGCAGGCCGCCGATGCCGGGGACGATCACGAACGGGAATTCCAGGCCCTTGCTGGAATGCATGGTCACCAGCTTCACGCTGTCGCCGACCACGAACAGGGCCTGCTTGCCGGCGTTGTCGGCGAGGCGGCTGGGAATGTCCAGGCGCTGGAGCACCTCGTGCAGTTTTTCGCCCTCCCACTGGTTGCGGTAGATCACCGCCATGTCGGACCAGGGGCGGCCGTGGGCGTGCTCGTCGCGCAGCCGGGCGATCAGCACATCCATCTGCGCACGGGCGGTATCGGTGCGCACCAGCTCGGGCACGGCGCCGCGGCGGCCGGCGCTTTGCGGCTCGACCAGCGGCACGCCATCGCCGTCGGCGTCGTCGCTGCGCGAGGCGAGCAGGTCCTGCGCGAAGGCGCGCGCGACCGAGAGGATTTCCAGCGTGTTGCGATAGTTGAGCTTGAGAATGGTGGTGCGGCCCTGCGCCTGCACGCCGAGGCTTTTCCAGCTGATCCTGCGCCGGTTCGGATTGCCGTAGATGTTCTGCGCGTCGTCGTACAGCACCAGCAGCGAGTTGGTATGCGGATCGATCATCTGCACGATCAGCTTGTACCAGTCCGGCTCGAAGTCGTGACCTTCGTCGACCAGCACGGCGCCGTACTGGGCCCGCGGAATCTGGCCGCGATCCACGCCGGCGATCACCGCCGGCGGCAGCGCGTCGATGAAGGCCTTGCCGCTGCCCGGCGGCAGCGGCTCGTGGTAGGCCACCAGCATCTTGCGGCACCACTTGTGGAAGTTGTAGACCTGCACCTTCTCGCCGAGGCCGCGTTCGCCGATCAGCTGTTCCAGCCGGGCCGCCAGCGTCTTGTTGTAGCAGAGCACCAGGATCGGCTTCGACATTTCGCGCGCCAGCTGCATCGCGCGAAAACCCAGGATCATCGTCTTGCCGGAACCGGCGACGCCGTGGATGATCCGGTGCTCGCCGCCGATCGAGCGCGCCAGCTGCTCCTGCTGCGCGTCCATCACCTTGACCAGGTCGGGAATTTCCAGTGGCCGCACCGCGGCATCGGTGGGCCCGAACAGGCCGAACTGGCCGCTGCCGGCCTCCACCCGCAGCTCGGGGAACAGGTGCCAGCGCACGCGATCGATCTGCGGCAGGGTCAGCGCCACCGGATACACCTGCGGAAACATCGCCCACAGCCGCTGCTGGAACGCCTCGGCCTCGACCGTCTCGTACAGCTCGTCGCGGCAGATCACCAGATGCTCGGGCAGCACTTCGCCCAGGCTGCCCTCGTCGAACTGCTTGCGGGTGATGTTGGCCAGCACCACGCCCCAGCCCCACGGCATGATCAGCTTGCCGGCATAGCGCGAGCTTTCCGGATGACGCAGCGCGGGGTCGCGTTCCAGCACCACGCCGATTTCCAGTGCGTAGGCGCGTGCCTGCAGCAGCGGATTGTTCTCCCTGGCCAGGCCGCGCTCGGTGACCAGGGTGAACTGGGTGCTGTCGGCGTGGCGGATGGTGTCGGCCTTCCAGTCCTTCACCTCCAGCACCAGCAGGCCGCGGCGCGGGTGGAACACCACGAAATCCGGATGGCGCTGTTTCAGCCCGACCGGCACGTCGTACCACAGCAGGTAGTCGTCCTCGAGCTTCTGTTCCAGCCGTTCGGAGACGCGTTTCTCGCCGCCGGTCATGCGCGGCAGACAGCTGTTGCGGGTCGGGATGAGTGTTGCCACAGGCGCCCCTGGCTGACGTTACCGGGTGACGTTAGCCGATAGGGTGACGCTGTCAATGCTGGTTGACGGCGCGCAGCTACGCCCAGCGCGACAACTGCTCCGGCGCCACGTCCATGCGCCGGCAGGCACGGGCGGCGATGCCGTCCTTCAGGGCGGCACGGAATACCGGCGCAATCGACCACAGCGCGTGCGCCGCCAGCTGCGCCTGCCGGTGTTGCCATGGCGTGTGGCCCAGCAGCGCGGCCGCCCAATCTGGCAGCAGGGCGTGGCCGGCGTACAGGAACAGGTCGCGCGACAGCCCGGCCGCCGGCACCGGCAGGTGCACCTGCGCCAGCAGGCCGAGCACCACGCGTGAGCGTGAGGTGTACATCAGCTCGGGCCGGATGCGCCGGAAGTAGTTGGCGACGTCGCGCTCGGATGCGGGTACGTCGCGTGCACCCAGCGCTTCGGCGATCCGCCGCACCTCGCCGTAGTAGCGGTCGCCCGCACCGGCCGGCAGCGCCGCGTGGCCGTAGCGGCGGTAGCCCTGCAGGAAGCAGTAAGCCTCGCTGACGTGCACCCAGGTCAGCAGGTCGGGATCGTCCGCCGCGTAGGGGCGCCCGTCCTCGCCATGCCCGGTGATCTGCAGGTGGATCTGCCGCACGTGCTCGATCAGTGCCTCGGCCTGCGCCCGCGGCGCGTAGGTGGTGCCGCCCACGAACGCGGTGGTACGGCGCAGCCGTCCGACCAGGTCGCCGCGGAAGTTGGAGTGATCCCACACCCCGGCCAGCGCCAGCGGGTGCAGGGTCTGCAGGGTCAGCGCGGCGAGGCCGCCGGCCAGCATGCCGGGGAAATCCGCGTGCACGCGCCAGGTCGCGCTGTGCGGCCCGAACAGGCCGGGGTCGCCGCGCGGATGGTCGTAGTCGGGGCCGCCGTTTTCGGTGCGCGGGAAGGCCTTGAGCACCCAGCGACGGATCGGTTCGCGGGCGGGCCGGGTCAGCAGGTCGAGGGGCGAAGGCATGCCGCCAGTCTAGCGTTCCGCCAGTTGGGAGTTTGATTTGGACGTCCATTGTGTTACAAATGGCGCCATGCACTCCGCCACCACCCGCCTGTATTTCTGGTTTTACGGCTATCCGAAGCCAACGGCGGCGGCGCGGGCGCGATCGTTTTGAACTGATCGACACAACCACACCGAACCGCCACCACCGGCGGTTTTTTTATGGCCGCCACCTGAAAAATCTCCAGGAGAGCCGCCATGCACGCCACCGACGACCTGCGCATCCGCGCCATCACCCGCCTCAGCACGCCGGCCGAGGTCATGCGCGACTGCGCGACCAGCGAAACCGCGATGGCCACCGTGGATGCCTCGCGCCAGGCGCTGCACGGCATCCTCGCCGGCAGCGACGACCGTCTCGCGGTGGTGATCGGACCCTGCTCGATCCACGACACCCGCGCTGCGCTGGAATACGCCGGCCGGCTGGCGCCGCTGCGCCGCGAGCTGGGCGACGCGCTGGAGATCGTGATGCGGGTGTACTTCGAGAAGCCGCGCACCACGGTGGGCTGGAAGGGGCTGATCAACGATCCCGACCTGGACGGCAGCTTCCAGATCGACAAGGGCCTGCGCATCGCCCGCGGCCTGCTGCGTGACATCAACGCATTGGGCGTGCCGGCCGGTTGCGAGTTCCTCGACATGATCACGCCGCAGTACATTGCCGACCTGGTGGCATGGGGCGCGATCGGTGCGCGCACCACCGAGAGCCAGGTGCATCGCGAGCTGGCCTCGGGATTGTCCTGCCCGGTCGGTTTCAAGAACGGCACCGACGGCAACGTGAAGATCGCGGTGGATGCGGTGCAGGCCGCGTCGCAGCCGCACCATTTCATGGCGGTGACCAAGGACGGCCAGGCCGCCATCGCTGCTACCAGCGGCAACGGCGACTGCCACGTGATCCTGCGCGGGGGCAAGGTGCCGAACTACGACGCGGCCAGCGTCGATGCCGCCTGCGCCGTGATCGGCAAGGCCGGCCTGGCCGGGCGGGTGATGATCGACGTCAGCCATGCCAACAGCGGCAAGAAGCCGGAGAACCAGCCGCGGGTGGCCGAAGAGATCGCCGCGCGGATCGCTGTCGGCGAGCGGCGCATCCTCGGCGTGATGGTGGAGAGTCACCTGCTCGGCGGCCGCCAGGAACTGCAGCCGGGCCAGCCGCTGCGCTACGGCCAGAGCATCACCGACGGCTGCATCGACTGGGACAGCTCGGTGCAGATGCTGCAGCAGCTGGCACAGGCGGTGCGCCAGCGCCGGCAGGCCGATGCCGACGCGCCCCTGCCTTCCGCGGAGGAGATCGCCGCCTGAGTCAGCCTTCCAGCCGTGCGTCCAGGGTGATTTCGGCCTTCAGCACCTTGGATACCGGGCAGGCCAGCTTGGTCGCCTGCGCGATGCGGTCGAAGGTGGCTGCGTCGATGCGCGGCACCTTGGCCCGGCAGGCCAGTTCCACCGTGGTGATGCTGAAGCCGTCGCCGTCCTTGAGCAGGGTCACCACCGCGTCGGTGTCGATGCTGACGGGGGTGAAGCCCGCGCTGCCCAGCCCCAGCGACAGCGCCATCGAGTAGCAGCCGGCGTGCGCCGCGCCGATCAGCTCCTCCGGACTGGTGCCGGGGCCGTCGGCGAAGCGTGACTTGAAGCCATAGGGCGCCTCGCGCAGTACACCGGACTGGGACGACATCGTGCCCTGGCCTTCGGTGATGCTGCCGGACCAGTGGGCGGACGAGTATTTCTTCATGGGGTACTCCTGTGCGGTGGCTGGTGGACGGGTGCGCAGCATGCCGGGTGGTCCATGCAGTCCGCGCGAACGAACCGGTACCGGGGCTTCACGCGTGGCCGCCCGCTCTGGCCGTATGCTTGTCCCTCGCCTTTCGACCCGGAGCCCGTATGCCCTTTGCCATCCAGCACGATCGCAACGCCCACCGTTTCCACACTGAGGTGGATGGCGTGCAATCCGTACTCGACTACACGCTGGCGTCCAACGTCATGACGATCGTCCATACTGGCGTACCAGCTGAAGTGGGCGGCCGCGGCATTGCCTCGGCCCTGGTGGAGGCGGCATTGACTGCGGCCCGCGCCGAGGGCTGGAAGGTGGTGCCAGCCTGTTCGTACGTGGCGGCATGGATGCCGCGGCATCCGGCATACCACGACCTGCTCGGCTGAGCCGCTGACGCGGAGACGCGCATGGACAAATCCTCGGCAGTGACGGCATCGGGCGCAACGAAGCCGCGTGGCTGGCGGCCATGGCGTTTCGTGAAGGGCCGGCCATGGATGGTCGCGGCGCTGGCCATCCTCGTCATCAGCATGGTGGCGTTGTCGGGCTTTGGCATGCGCCTGACCACGGCGTTGCTGCTCGGCTTCGACCTGGCCGCGGTGGTCTACCTCGGCAGCCTGGCGCGCCTGTTCAATCGGGCCACGCCGGACCACATGCGCAGCCGGGCGCAGATGCTGGATATCGGGCGCTGGGGCGTGCTGTGGAGTGGCGTGCTGTTGTCCGCGGTGGTGCTGGCCGCGCTGGGCAACGAATTGCATGCGGCCAAGGGTGGCGGCATGCCGGCGCTGGCGATCGGCGTGTTCAGCGTGGTCCTCAGCTGGCTGTTCCTCAACATGATGTTCGCGCTGCACTATGCGCATGGCTACTACGGCGATCTCGGCGGCAAGCATGCCGGTCTGGAATTTCCCGATACACCCAGGCCCGACTACTGGGATTTCGCCTACTTCTCGATCGTGATCGGCATGACCTTCCAGGTCTCCGACGTGCAGATCACCAGCAAGTACCTGCGCCGCGTGGTGCTGCTGCACAGCGTGATCTCGTTCTTCTTCAACGTGTTCATCATCGCGATCACGGTGAACATCGTGGCCGGGCAGGGCGGTTGAGCTGCGGCAGGTAACCGGCGACCGGCTGGCGGCGAAGGAAGCGAGGGGCGGCGTGGCCGTTTCCTTTTCCTTCTCCCGAGGAGCTACCGATGAACGCACGACTTGCCGCTCTCCTCGCCGCCGCCATCGCCTGCGGCCTTGCCACTGCGTCCGCGTTCGCGCAGGACGCGATGGCTGCCAGTTCCAGCACGGCGATGGCGCACGACGCCATGCAGAAAACCTCCATGAAGCACGACGGCATGAAGCCTGACGCGATGAAGAAGGGCGCCATGAAACACGACGCCATGAAGCCTGCTGCGATGAAGGGCGACGCCATGAAAGGCGAGGCGATGAAGTCCGGCGGCTGAGCGCCCGCCGCCGGCAGGCGGAGCTGGGAGCTGCCGGCGGCTTTTGCCGCGTGCCACGGTGGCGGATACTTGGCCGGTTTCCGCTGCAGGTCGCCACGCCATGGATACGTCATTCGCCAGCCGGCTCGGCATCGAGCATCCGCTGATCCAGGCTCCGATGTCCGGTTCGACGCCGCCGGCGCTGGTGGCTGCCGTATCGAACGCGGGTGCGCTGGGTGCGCTTGGCGCCGGCTACCTCGAGCCGCAGGCGATCCTTGACCAGGCAGCGCAGATCCGCATGCTCGGCGACCGGCCCTATGCGATCGGCCTGTTCGTGCTGCCGGACGAGTTCGAGGCCGACATGGCCGCGGTGGCGAAGGCGCGCGGGCAGCTCGATGCGCTGATGGCGCGCGAAGGCCTCGACGTGCGTACCAGCCTGCCGTCGCGGTGGGCGCCGCGTTTCTCCGAGCAGTTCGCCGCGCTGAGCGAGGCGCGTCCGGCGGTGGCGATATTCGCGTTCGGGGTGATCAGCCCGACGCAACTACGCGAGCTGCGCCGGCGCGACATCCAGGTCATCGGCACCGCCACCACGGTGGCCGAGGCGCGCGCCTGGGCCGACGCCGGCGCCGACGCGGTGTCCATGCAGGGCGCCGAGGCCGGCGGCCATCGCGGCAGCTTCCTGCACGAGGCCGAGGACGCGATGATCGGCCTGTTCGCGTTGCTGCCGCTGGCCGTGCGCGCGGTCGACATTCCGGTGATCGCCGCCGGCGGCATCATGGATGGCCGTGGCATGCTGGCGGCGGAAGTGCTTGGCGCGGCGGCCAGCCAGCTCGGCACCGCCTTCCTCACCTGCCCGGAGTGTTCGGCCGCCGAGGCATGGAAGCGGGACCTGCCGCGCACGGAGGAACACCGGGTCGTCACCATCCGCGGCTTTTCCGGCCGCGCCGCCCGCGGCCTGCGCAACCGCTTCGTCGAGGCGATGCCCGCGGCGGCGCAGGACCTGCCGTATCCGGTGCTGAATGCGCTCACCGCGCCGCTGCGGCGCGCCGCAGCGGCGGCGGGCCGGGGCGACCTGCTGTCCGAATGGTGCGGCCAGGCCGCCGCCCTGGTGCGTCCGCAACCGGCCGCCGAACTGGTGGCGCGGTTGATGCACGAGTACCGGCTGGCCAGGCGCGCGCTGGCGCATTGAACGAGCATGCCCGGGGCCGGCCGGCGTCTTGACGTGCCGTTGCGGTGGGCCGGTTATACTGCAGCCGCGCCATTTTGCGCTGCGATCCCGCATCGAGGCCCGCCCTCTTGAGCACAGCCCGTAGCAACAAGGCCGTCACCACGGCCACCCTGCGCAAGTCGGTCATCGACGCGCTCGAAGAACTGAAGGCCAAGGACGTGCGCGAGATCGACGTCCGCGGCAAGACCTCCATCGCCGACCTGCTGGTGATCGCCTCCGGCACCTCGGCTCGCCACGTCAAATCCATCGCCGACGAAGTGGGCAAGTTCGCCAAGAAGGCGGGCGTGATGCCGCTGGGCGTGGAAGGCGAGACGGAGGGCGAGTGGGTGCTGGTCGACCTGGGCGACGTGATCGTCCACGTGATGCTGCCGCGCATCCGCGAGTTCTATGGCCTGGAGCGGCTGTGGACGGTGGGTGACCACGGGCACGAAATCGACGCTGCGCAAGCCGGCTGAGTCGAACCCACGGGATGCGTGCGCGCCTGATCGCGGTCGGTGAACGCATGCCCGGCTGGGTGGCGGAAGGCTTTGCCGAATACCGCAAGCGGCTGTCGCACGAGCTGCCGCTGGAACTGATCGAGCTGAAACCCGGCAACCGCGGCAAGGGCCGCGACGATGCGCGGGCGATCCAGGACGAGGGTGCGGCGATTCTCGCGGCGCTGCCGCACGACATCCATGTCGTCGCACTCGATGGCCGGGGCAAGAGCTGGTCCAGCGAGGAACTGGCCGAACAACTGACGAAGTGGCGCATGGCCGGGCGCGACCTGGCGTTCCTTGTCGGTGGCCCGGACGGCCACGCCCCCGAGGTGCTGGCGCGTGCCGACCAGCGCTGGTCGCTGGGCCCGCTGACCCTGCCGCACATGCTGGTGCGGCTGGTGCTGGCCGAGCAGCTGTATCGCGCCACCACGATCGTGGCTGGCCATCCCTATCATCGTGCCTGACTTCCCACGGAGCCCATCCGCCATGTCCTTCCAGATCCGGCAAGCCACCCTTCTCGACCTCGACACGCTGGCACCGCTGTTCGACGGTTATCGCCAGTTCTACGGCCAGCCGGCGGACCTGGCGCGGGCGCGGGATTTCCTGGCGGAGCGCTTCCACCACCGCGAGTCACTGATCCTGCTGGCGTTGGACGGGCACGGCGCGGGGCTCGGCTTCACCCAGCTGTATCCGCTGTTCTCCTCGGTGCGCACCGTGCGCACCTGGCTGCTCAACGATTTGTTCGTGGCCGCGACGGCGCGGCGGCAAGGCGTGGCGGCGGCGTTGTTGAAGGCGGCGGCGGCGCATGCGCATGCGCTGGGCGCGGCCAGCCTGTCGCTGTCCACCGCGCTGGACAACGCGCCGGCGCAGGCGCTGTACGAGTCGCTGGGCTGGCAGCGTGACCGCCAGTTCTGCGAATACAGCCTGACCTTGTGACGGCAGTGTTCCATCTCGCCTCGCAATCGCCGCGCCGGCGCCAGTTGCTGGAACAGCTCGGCGTGGATTTCGCCGTGCTCGACGTCGACGTGCCCGAGCAGCGCGCGCCCGGCGAATCGCCGCGGGACTACGTGAGCCGGGTGGCGCGCGACAAGGCACGCGCCGGCCTCGCTGCGCTGGCGCACGCGGGCGACGCGCGGGTGCTCGGCGCGGACACCGAGGTGGTGCTGGACGACGAGGTGTTCGGCAAGCCGCGCGACGCCGCCGACGCGGCGGCGATGCTGCGCCGGCTGTCCGGCCGCACGCATGCGGTGATCTCGGCGGTGTGGCTGGTCGGCGCCGGCGGCGAACAGTGCGAGGTCTGCGTGTCGCAGGTGCGCTTCGCCGCGCTGGACGAGCCGGCCATCGCCGCCTACGTCGCTACCGGCGAGCCGTTCGGCAAGGCGGGCGCGTATGCGATCCAGGGCCGCGGCGCGGCGATGGTCGCGCACCTCGACGGCAGCTACTCAGGGGTGATGGGCTTGCCGTTGTTCGAGACCGCGCGGCTGCTGCGCCGCGGCGGGATCAGCCCGGCGGGTTGATCGCCACGAACCAGGCGGTGACGGCCAGCAGGTTGTTGACGCCATGCGCCAGCATCGCCGGCCAGATCGAGCCCGAACGCAGCCGCAACCCGGCCAGCAGAACCGCCAGCAGGATCAGGTTCGGCAGCGCGTACCACTGGTATTCCAGCCCCGGCAGATGGACCAGCGCAAACAGCACCGAGCTGCCGCCCACCGCCCAACCGACCGGCCAGCGCCTGATCAGCGCCGACAGCAGCACCCCGCGGAACAGCAGTTCCTCCACCAGCGGCCCCACGCACACCACCACCAGCACCAGCGGCAGGCGCAGGCCCAGCGGGGTATGGCCGCCCAGCTGCTGGATGTCCTGGGTCACCGTGTGACCCTGGGCCAGCCAGCGGGTCAGCCATTCGCCCAGGATCGGTGCGGACAGGCCGAGCGCCACGGCCAGCGCGAAGAACAGTGGGCGGCGTGGCGCGACGAAGCCGAAGCCCGGCGGCTGCGCCAGCGACCACAGCGACGCCCACCGGCGGTGCACCAGCCACAACGTCAGCGATGCGGCCACGCCCAGGGAGAACATCGCCAGCAACGCCTGCAGCGCCGGCTGGCGCAGCACCGAAGCGCTCGCCGCTTCCAGGTCGGCCAGCGCGACATGGCCGGAAACCAATACGTCGCCGGTCGCCAGCGTCAGCAGCGCCAGCGCACCGGCGGTCAACTGCAACGCGAAATAGCCGGCGATCGCCGCGATGCCGGCCCACGGACCGGGTGCGGACGCGTCGGCGGGCGGCGTATCGGTACGGCGGATTTCCATGCGCCTCATGCCTGACGGGTTGCGGAGGAACGGGGGACCGACGCCACGGGCAGCGCGGTTCGCGACCAAGCTAGTGTCTCGCGGGCCGCACGCGCAATCCTGCCGTTCGGCAGGGATGCCGGCCTCGCTTGCGGCGGCGGATCACCCGCCGGCACCCGCGCCCGGACGCCCGCGGGATGGGCGGATCAGCCGGCGAGCATGGCCCGGCCCACGCCGAGGCAGGCCATGACCAGCAGCGCGGCCCAGCCGAGCATGCCGACCAGGTAGCCGGGGCCGCGCGTGGCGGGATCCTTCAGGTAAGCCAGCGCGTACCACACGCGGCCGACGATCCAGACCAGCCCGGCCACGCCGGCCCAGCCGCTGAAGCCGTAGTTCGCCGCCAGCCACAGGGTCGGCAGGAACATCACCGCGCTTTCCATGGTGTTCATCTGCACCCGGTAGGCACGCTCGAACGCCGGATGGCCGCTGGTCGCCGGTGCCTTGATGCCGTACTTGCCGCGGGCGTGACCGACGGTCCACATGACGCCGAACAGCAGCAGCACGGTGAGCAGGGTGACCAGGGCGGGCAGGTGGGTCATGCTGGAATCCTCGTCGATGGATGTCCAACTTTAACCGCAGCAAGTGCGTGGCGCCGCCATGGCCGACGCGTTATCGTCGCCACGCGGCACCGGGGCGCACAGCAGTCAACGAGGGGTTCCTGATGGATTGGCAAAAAGGCGGCAGCAGCAGCAACGTCGAGATCGACAGCGGTGACGGCGGTGGCCCGCGTTTTGGTGGCGGCCGCATGGGCCTGGGCGGACTGGTCATACTGGCGCTGCTGGGCTGGATCTTCTTCAAGAATCCGCTGGCGCTGCTGGACCAGGGCGGTACCCAGCCGGGAAGTCCCGCGCAGACGAGCGGGCAGCCCATCCAGGTCGATCCCCAGCAGCAGGCCTTCGTCAGTGCGGTCCTGCATTCGACCGAGCAGACCTGGGGCGAGATCTTCCAGGCGCACGGGGCGACCTACGCGGATCCCAAGCTGCACCTGTTCAGCGGCGGCGTGAACACGGCCTGCGGCGGCGCCACCACGGCGGTAGGCCCGTTCTACTGCCCGGGCGACCAGAAGGTGTACCTGGACCTGGCGTTCTTCCAGCAGTTGCAGGACGAGTTGCATTCCTCCGGCGACTTCGCCCGCGCCTACGTGATCGCGCACGAGGTCGGCCATCACGTGCAGAAGCTGACCGGCGTGTTCGACAAGGTGGACGAAGCACGCCGCCGCGGTGCGCCGATGGACGGCGCCGACGGCCTCTCGGTGCGGCAGGAACTGCAGGCGGATTGCTACGCCGGCATCTGGGCCAACCACAGCCAGAAGGACCTGAACTGGCTGCAGCCGGGCGACATCGAATCGGCGCTCAACGCCGCCAGCCACATCGGCGACGACGCCTTGCAGCAGCAGGCGCAGGGCCGCGTGCGCCCGGACACGTTCACCCACGGCACCTCGGCGCAGCGGGTGAAATGGTTCAAGGCCGGCTTCGAGGGCGGCGACATCGCCCAGTGCAACACCTTCGCCGGCGAGCCATGAATTCTCAAGCAGGCAGCCGCAAGGCGACTGCCTGCTTTCAAAGCCCCTCCCCTGCCTGCAGGGGAGGGTAGGGAGGGGTAGCTCTTCTTGCCCGCTGCGCAACCGCTGCCCGCTGCCCTAGAATCCGTCTCCTGCGCGCCTCGGGGCGCCCCCGGTCGGTTCGATGGAACATCCCTGCCTGCGTTGCGGTGCCTGCTGCGCGTTCTTTCGCGTGGCGTTTCACTGGTCGGAGGCGGAAGCCTTCCTCGGCGGCAGCGTGCCGCCGGAGCTGACCGAAAAGCTTGATCCGCACCGCCTGGCGATGCGCGGCACCAACGCCGCGCAGCCGCGCTGCGTGGCCTTGCAAGGCACGGTGGGCGAGGCGGCGCATTGCGGCATCTATCCGCAGCGGCCGTCGGTGTGCCGCGAGGTACAACCGTCGTGGGAGTTCGGCACGGCCAGCCCGCAGTGCGACAAGGCGCGCCTCGCGCACGGCCTGCCGGTGCTGACGCCGGAGGACTGGCTCGACCCGTTCGACGCCGGCGAGCCGCCGTTGCCGCAGAGCGCCTGACCGCCGCTGCACGGTAGGGCGGGCACTGCCCGCCGGCTCTTGAACGCGGCTGCCCGGCGGAAATGCGGCGGGCACTGCCCGCCCTGCCGCACCTGTAGGTTCAATCGAAGCGGTAGATGTCCATCGCCAGGAAGCCCATGTCGATGCCGGCGTCGATCCGCCGCGCATGGGCATCCGCGCCGGCAGCGCCGAGCGCCACGAACAGCGGCAGCAGGTGCTCGTCGGTGGGGTGGGCGCGTTCGGCGAACGGTGCCTGGCGGCGGTAGTCGAGCAGGGCGGCGATGTCGCCCGCGGCGAGCTTGTGCTCGATCCACTCGATGAACGGCCGCACGTACGGTGCCTGCCGCTGGGCGCTGTAGCCGGCGGCGAAGTCGTGCAGGTTGTGCGTGATGCTGCCCGAGCCGATCACCAGCACGCCTTCCTCGCGCAGCGGCGCCAGCGCCTGGCCCAGTGCGTACTGGTGGGCGGGGCCGAGCGCGGGCTGGATCGAGACCGGCACCACCGGGATGTCGGCCGCCGGGTACAGCAGGTGCAGCGGCACCCATGCGCCGTGGTCGAGTCCGCGTTCGGAATCGATGAGAGGCGCCACGCCAGCCTGCTCCAGCAGCGCAGCGGTGCGTTCGGCCAGTGCCGGATCGCCGGGCGCCGGATAGCGCATCTGGTACAGCGGTGCGGGGAAGCCGCCGAAGTCGTGGATCGTCTGCGGCTGCGCCGCAGCGCCGACCTGCGGCCGGCGCGACAGCCAGTGTGCGCTGGCCATCACGATGGCACGCGGACGCGGCAGCGCGGCCGCCAGCTCGGCCAGCCGCTGGCCGGTGAGGCCGGGCTGCAGCGCGGTCATCGGCGAACCGTGCGAGATGTACAGGCTGGGCAGGGTGCTCACGGGCGGCGCTCCATGGAATTCCATCCCGCCATGATGGGGCCGTGCCCGGCTGTTTGCAGCCATCGCCGCGAGGAACGCAGCGTTGCGTGCGACGAACACCAACGGGGGGCCTCCTCCTGCAGGCGCTGCACGTTAGCCGGAAGAAGCTTGTCGGGCGGGGGAACCGGACGAGGTTCGATGGCAAGGCCGGACCTGCAGCGGGCCGTTGGCAGGCGATCCGGCCGGTACCACGCCGTTGCTTCGCCGCCATCGCCCGCACTACTTGCGACGTGGCGGCCTGCCGGCGCCGGGCCGCGGCTTGAAGCCGCCGGGCTTCTTGAAACCGCCCGGCCTGTGCGCGGGCGGTGCGCTGGTGCCGGTGTCGCTGCCGTCCCATTCGTGGATGCGCAACTGCTGCTGCACCACCCACACCTTCTTCAGGTGCTCGAACACTTCCTTCGGCATGCCATCGGGCAGGTCGATCAGGCTGTAATGGTCGCGGATGCTGAGGCGGCCGATGAACTGGCTGTCCAGGCCGGCCTCGTTGGCGATCGCGCCGATGATGTTGCCCGGCTTCACGCCGTGCTCGTGGCCGACCTCGATGCGGTAGGTGCGCTTGCCCTGCTCGGTGGCGTGCGCGCGCACCGGGCGGTGGGCGGCTTCGCGCGGCGGCGCATGCTCGTGCGCATGAGGCTTGTGCTCGCGCGGCGTGCGGACTGCGCTGTCGCGTTCGCGCGGCTTGTGCTCGCGCGCCGTCGTTTCGTGCTTCTCGCGCTTCGGTGGCGGCGCCAGCAGCAGCGGCTGGTCGCCCTGCGCGATCCGCGCCAGTGCGGCGGCGATCTCGACGGCCGGCACGTTGTGTTCCTGCTCGTACTGCTCGATCAGCTTCTGGAACTCGCCCAGGTCGCCCTGCGCCAGCATGTCGCTGATGCGCTGCTTGAACTTGCCGATGCGCACGTCGTTGACCACCTCGACCGACGGCAGCTGCATCTGCTCGATCGGTTGCCGGGTGGCGCGCTCGATCGCATGCAGCATGCCGCGCTCGCGCGGGCTGACGAACAGGATCGCCTCGCCGCTGCGCCCGGCGCGGCCGGTGCGGCCGATGCGGTGCACGTAGCTTTCGGTGTCGTACGGGATGTCGTAGTTCAGCACGTGGCTGATCCGCTCCACGTCGAGGCCGCGCGCGGCCACGTCGGTGGCGACCAGGATGTCGAGCTTGCCGTCCTTCAGCTGCTGGATCACCCGCTCGCGTTGCACCTGGGCGATGTCGCCGTTGATCGCCGCGGCGGCCAGGCCGCGCGCCTGCAGCTTGCCGGCCAGTTCCTCGGTGGCCTGCTTGGTGCGCGCGAAGATGATCATCGCGTCGAACGGCTCGGCTTCGAGAATGCGCGTCAGCGCATCGAGCTTGTGCATGCCGCTGACGAACCAGTAGCGCTGGTGGATGTTCGCCGCGGTGGTGGTGGAGGACTTGATGGTGACCTCGACCGGGTCCTTCAGGTGGCGCTGCGCGATCTTGCGGATCGGCGCGGGCATGGTTGCCGAGAACAACGCGACCTGGCGCCCTGGCGGGGTCGCCTGCAGCACCTTCTCGACGTCGTCGATGAAACCCATGCGCAGCATCTCGTCGGCTTCGTCGAGCACCAGGTATTTCAGTCCGGACAGGTCCAGCGTGCCCTTGTCCAGGTGGTCGATCACGCGGCCGGGCGTGCCGACCACGACGTGCACGCCGCGCTTGAGCGAGTGCAGCTGCGGGCCGTAGCTCTGGCCGCCGTAGATCGGCAGTACCTGCAGGCCGGGCAGGCAGCTGGCGTAGCGCTGGAACGCCTCGGCCACCTGGATCGCCAGTTCGCGGGTGGGCGCCAGCACCAGCGCCTGCGGTTTGCCGGGCTTGAGATCCAGCCGCGAAAGGATCGGCAGCGCGAACGCGGCGGTCTTGCCGGTGCCGGTCTGCGCCTGGCCGAGCACGTCGCGGCCTTCCATCAGCGGCGGGATGGTGGCGGCCTGGATCGGCGACGGCGACTCGTAGCCCACGTCGGCCAGCGCGCGCAGCACGTTCGGATCCAGCCCGAGCGCGGTGAAGCCGGCGGCAGCCGGGGCAGAGTCGGAAGACGGGGATGACATCGGGGGGAACCTCGGGATGGCACGCCGGCCGGCGTGCAGGAGAATGAGGGTTATTGTAGCAGTCCGCGGGCACCCGGCCCGCGGCGTAATGCGTTCAAGACACAGGAGATTCGGGCATGGCGAAGCGTCTGGTGGGCAAGGTCGCACTGGTGACGGGTGCATCCTCGGGGATCGGCGAGGCGACCGCGATCGCGCTGGCCGAGGAAGGCGCCCGCGTGGCGGTGACGGCACGCCGCCGGGACCGCCTGGAGGAGCTCGCCGTGCGGCTCGCCGGGCTGAGCGCCGAACCGCTGGTGCTGGAGGCCGACCTGCTCGACGAAACGCAGGCGCAGCGCGTGGTGCACGAGACCGAAGCGCACTTCGGACGTCTGGACGTCCTCGTCAACAACGCCGGCGTGATGTACCTGGAGCCGGTGGCCGAGGCCGACCTCGGTCGCTGGCGGCAGATGCTGGAGCTCAACGTGCTCAGCCTGATCGCCTCGACCCAGGCGGCGCTGGCGGGCATGACGGCGCGCGGCGACGGCCACATCGTCAATATTTCCTCCACCGCCGGGCGCATCGCCAACCCCAACGCGGCCGCCTACTCGGCGACCAAGTTCGGCGTCGTCGCGTTCTCCGAGGCGTTGCGGCGCGAGGTGTACCGGCACGGCATCCGCGTCAGCGTGATCGAGCCGGGCGTGGTGCAGACCGAACTGCGCGACCATATCGGCCATGCTGCGACCAGGGACGCACTCAACGCCTGGGCCGACGGCATGCGCCAGCTGCAATCGCGCGACGTGGCCGAGGCGATCGCGTTCTGCGTGACGCGTCCGCCGCACGTCAACATCAACGAGATCCTGATGCGGCCTACCGACCAGGAGCGCTGAACGTCGCCTCGCGCCGGCGCGCCCGGCCGGGCGGTTTATGATCGGCATTGGCGTTGGTCCGGGCGGGTGGCGATGAACGGCATCGAGATTCTTTCCGAGCAGGTCTGCTTCGGCGGCGTGCAGGGCTTCTATCGGCACGCGTCGATGAGTTGCGCGGGGCCGATGCGCTTCGCCGTGTACCAGCCGCCGCAGGCGGCGCGGCGCGAATGCCCCGTGCTGTACTACCTGGCGGGGCTCACCTGCACCGAGGAAACCGCCACGATCAAGGCCGGCGCGCAGCGGCTGGCCGCCGAGCTGGGCCTGGTGCTGGTGATGCCCGACACCAGCCCGCGCGGCACCGGTATCGACGGCGCCACCGGCGACTGGGAGTTCGGCGAGGGCGCGGGTTTCTATGTCGATGCCACCGCGACGCCGTGGTCGGCGCGCTTCCGCATGCACAGTTACGTGGCGGAGGAACTGCCCGCGCTGATCGGCGCACGGTTCCCGGTGGACACCACCCGCAGCGGCCTGTGCGGCCACTCGATGGGCGGGCACGGCGCACTGACCATCGCGCTTAAGCATCCCGCGCGCTACCGCTCGGTGTCGGCGTTCGCGCCGATCGTGGCGCCCAGCCAGGTGCCATGGGGCCGCAAGGCACTGCCGCGCTATCTCGGCGACGATCCGGCGGCGTGGGCCGGCTACGACGCCTGCGAGCTGGTGCGGCGGCAGACCTTTCCCGGCACCATCCTGATCGACCAGGGCGAGGCCGACCGGTTCCTCGAAGCGCAGCTGAAACCCGAGCTGTTCGACCAGGCCTGCGCCGAAGCAGGGCAGCCGCTGCTGCTGCGCCGGCAGGCCGGCTACGACCACAGCTACTGGTTCATCGCCAGCTTCATCGACGACCACTTGCGCCATCACGCGGCGGCACTGGGCCTGCCGTAGCCGCCGCGAAAGGCTGCCCCGTTTTGTCGGGTACCTGGATCAGGCCTTGGCGGCCGGGCGGCGGTTCGAGCGGCGGCGCTGGTTGCCGGCGGCGTGTTCGCCACGGCCCTGCGGCGCGTAGCCGTTCGGCCGTGCCGCGCCGGCGGGCTTGCCCTGTCGAGGCGCCCGCTGCTGCTGGCGCTGGCCGCCACCGCCCTGCTTCGGACGCGGCGCGCCGGCGTCCAGCCGCAGCGGGGCCGACGGCTCGTAACCGGCGACCGGCGTGATCGCGATGTCCTGCTTCAGCAGCTTGCGGATGTCGAACAGCAGGCCGCTTTCGTCGTGGCTGACCAGCGACAGCGCCAGACCTTCCATGCCGGCACGGCCGGTGCGGCCGATCCGGTGCACGTAATCCTCGGCTACCGAGGGCAGGTCGAAGTTGATCACGATCGGCAGCTGCTCGATGTCGATGCCGCGGGCGGCGATGTCGGTGGCGACCAGCACGGTGACGCGGCCGGACTTGAAATCGCCGAGCGCACGGGTGCGCGCGTTCTGGCTCTTGTTGCCGTGGATCGCGGCAGCGCGCAGGCCGGAGGCGTTGAGGAAAGTGACCAGCTTGTCGGCGCCGTGCTTGGTGCGGCTGAACACCAGGGTCTGGCGGCGGCTGTCCTGCGACAGCACGTGCAGCAGCAGGTCGCGCTTGCGCGAGGCGTCCACCGGGTGCACCTGGTGGCTGACCAGGGTGGTGACGGTGTTCGGCGCCGAGACCGAGATCTCGCGCGGGTTGTGCATGAAGTCAAGCGCCAGGGCCTTGATCGCCGGCGCAAAGGTGGCCGAGAACAGCAGGGTCTGACGCTTCTTCGGTACCGACTGCAGGATGCGCTTCAGCGCCGGCAGGAAGCCCATGTCGAGCATGCGGTCGGCCTCGTCCAGCACCAGCGTCTCCACCGCGGACAGATCCAGCGTGCGCTGCTGCATGTGGTCGATCAGCCGGCCGGGGGTGGCGATGACGACGTCCACGCCGCGGCGCAGCGCATTGATCTGCGGGCCCATGCCGACGCCGCCGAAGATGGTGGTGGCGCTGACGTGGATGTGCTTGCCGTAGTCGCGCATGTTCTCGTGGACCTGCGCGGCCAGCTCGCGGGTGGGGGTGAGGATCAGCGCGCGCGGGCGGCGGGTCATGGTCTGGCCGCTGGTCGCGAGCTTCTGCAGCAGCGGCAGTGCGAACGCGGCGGTCTTGCCGGTACCGGTTTGCGCGGCGGCGAGCAGGTCGTGGCCCTCCAGCGCGGACGGGATCGCAGCGGCCTGGATCGGGGTGGGCTGGGTGTAACCGTAATCGGCAAGCGCACGCAGCAACGCGGGCGCAAGGCCCAGCGAATCGAAGGACATGTAACACTCCTGAGCAACCCGGAGTGTTCATACCGTGTTGCAGATCAAGGGGAAGGGGGCGACGGTGTGTCGCAGCAGCCAAGGTGATGACTGCGCCGGCAAGTATAGCCGATTTGCCGGCGAACCGTGCGATGTCGCGGCATCGGGCTGAACGGTGCGCGGATATCGATCCGGTGAGGCAGCCGCGTCACGACCGGACCGGCGTCGAAACGATGCGGATCCACCGGAGCCGCCAGTCGGCGTCGGCAGTCCGCACCTTCGGCACGGTACCATCGTCGCCGGCACCCCGCTGCGCGACGTACCGTTCGAGGAGAGACCGATGTCCCTGCTTGCACCCCTGCGTGAACTCGATGCCACCCAGCGGCACACGGTACTGGCGAGTTTCCTGGGCTGGACGCTGGATGCGTTCGACTATTTCCTGCTGACCTTCGTCATTGTCACCGTGGCGAAGGAGTTCGACGTGGGTACGGCCAGGATCACCTACGCGCTGTTCCTGACCCTGGCGGCGCGGCCGCTGGGTGCGCTGCTGTTCGGCCGGCTGGCCGATCGCTTCGGGCGACGGCCGATCCTGATGCTCGACGTGGTCCTGTTCTCGCTGTTCGAGCTCGCCACGGCGTTTGCCTCGTCGCTGACTGCCTTGCTGGTGCTGCGCTTCCTGTTCGGCGTCGCGATGGGCGGCGAGTGGGGCATCGGCGCGTCGCTGGCGATGGAGTCGATACCGGCGAAGGCCCGCGGAGCGGTGTCGGGCCTGCTGCAGAGCGGCTACCCGTGCGGCTTCTTCCTCGCTGCCCTGGCGAACTGGCTGCTGATCGACCACATCGGCTGGCGCGGCCTGTTCGTGGTCGGTGCGCTGCCGGCCCTGCTGGTGCTGTATATCCGTCGCAAGGTGCCGGAATCGGCGATATGGAAGGAAGGCGCGCAGGCGGCGAAGCGGCCTCGCCTGCTGGAGGCGATGCGCGGGCACTGGAAGCTGGCGATCTATCTGATGCTGCTGATGATGGCGTTCAACATGTTCAGCCACGGCTCGCAGGACATGTACCACACCTTCGAGGAGGTGAACCTGCACCTGCCCACCGGCTCGGCCACGGCCTTCGTGCTGGTGGCGCTGCTGAATCTCGGCGCGCTGGCGGGTGGCCTGTATTTCGGGGCGCTGTCGGAGCGGATCGGCCGGCGCCGGGCGATGATGATCGCCGCCTTGCTGGCGATACCGGTGATTCCGTTGTGGATGTACGGTGGCTCGCTGATCCTGCTGGGGCTGGGCGCCTTCCTGATCCAGGTGATGGTGCAGGGTGCCTGGGGCGTGGTGCCGACCCATCTGAACGAGCTGTCGCCGGAAGCGGTGCGCGGCACCCTGCCGGGGTTTGCCTACCAGATGGGCAACCTGCTGGCGGCGGTCACCGCCACCGCGCAGGCCTGGCTGGCGCAGCGCCACGGCGGCGACCTGGCGTTCGCGATGGCATCGTGGATGGTACTGGTGGCGTTGTTGCTGGCGGTACTGCTGTGGCTGGGACCGGAGGCACGCGGCGTGGGCTTCGGCCAGCGCAGCGCCGGCTGAGCGGATCACGGCGGAAGTCCATCGTCGGAGTCCATCGCCTGCGCCACGATCAGGTAACTGTTGAACGGGGTGTGTCCGCGCAGCGGTTCGATACGCACGTCGAGCCCGGCGTCGCCAAGCGGTGCGCATACTTCGTCGGCCGTCGGATAGTGCTGGGCGCCGCCGGGAATCCAGCCGGAGCTGGACAGGAAGAACTCCTCGACCCGGGTGGCGTGGAAGTGCCAGTTGTCCTCGCGCAGCACGTTGCGGATGACCAGGCGGCCACCGGTCGCGAGGTGCCGGGTAGCGGCCTGCAGCAGTTCGCGCTGGCGTCCGGCCGGCAGGTAGTGCAGCACGTCGAGCAGCGCGACGTGGCCGCACGTCGGCGGCAGCTCCGCCACGTCGGCGTGGAGCAGGCTCATCGTCTTGGCCAGCCCGGCACGTTGCACGGCACGCTGGCCGGCCGCGATCTTGCGCGGGTCGTGGTCGACTCCGAGATAGGGCACGGTATGTCCGTGCGCGTGCAGATACTGTCCGAGCAGGCCGATGCCGCAACCGATGTCGAGCAGCGGCAACGCGCTACACGCTACGAGCGCGGTGGCGGCGGCATAGACCGGATCGCTGGCCAGCTTGCTCCGGACATAGCATCGTTGCAGGCGGCTGTCGTACAGGTTGACGATGCGCTGGCGGGCAAGATGGTTCATCCGGCTCCGGTCTCCTGCGCTGACGCTCCCGGATCTCCGGCCGGGTGCTTCCCGTGGTGCTGCCACGGCAGGAGGCCGATCCGTCGCGCCATCGCGGCTGCATTACGCGTGCAGTGTCATCGAGGCGGCCGGCGTTGTCGAACTTCCGTCTGCACGAGAGACGAGGGCCAGCCCGGCGGGCCGGCCCTCGCGGGTTGCTGCCGCTCCGGTTACTGGCAGGTTACGCCGACGGCGTTGAAGGCTGCCGCCACATCGGCGCGCGAGTAGCCGTAGTCGCCGGCGGCGCTGGCCACGCCGCAGGCGCCGGAGTTGAACGTCGAGGGCGCAGTCCAGGACAGCGCGTTGGCACAATGGAGTCGTCGATGTACCGGGCCGCAAGAAAATACGGGGCGAGGGGTGATTAGCGAATGTTGCGTTGCAATGACTTGCGACACCCATTCGGGAGGGCCGCCGGCTGCTAGAATTCAGCGTTTGATTCCCCGACGAGACAGGCAATGAAGGCTGGCAAGGACAAGGTCATCGCGATCCATTACACGTTGACGGTGGATGGCGAGAAGGTGGAGAGCTCGCATGACCGCGACGAGCAACTGTGGATACTGCTCGGCCACGGCCAGCTGATTCCCGGGCTGGAGACAGCGTTGGACGGCCACGAGGCCGGTGAGTCGCTGAGCGTGGATGTGGCGCCGGCCGATGGTTACGGCGAGCGTCAGGAAGGCCAGATCCAGCGCATGTCGAAGAAATATTTTACGCAGGCCGGCCGCCTCAGGCCTGGCATGACCACCGTGCTGCAGATGAAGAACGGCGGGCAGCGCGCGGTGACCGTGCACAAGGTCGGCATGAGCGCGATCGACGTGGACCTGAATCACCCGATGGCCGGCAAGACGCTGCATTTCGACGTTGCCCTCGGCGAGGTGCGCGAGGCCACCGAGGAAGAGATCCAGCACGGCCACGCCCACGCGCCGGGTGCCGAGGCGCACTGAACCGCGCCTTCATGAGGCAAAACCACAACGGCGCCCTCGGGCGCCGTTGTTCGTTTGCGGCTCTCCCCGGGGGAGGGCAGTGATCGCAGGGAATCCCCATTGGGGAAGCTGAGGTTCGCCTCACGCTTCGCTCCCCTCATCAGGTTACGCAGAGCGACCGGAAGCCATCCTCAATCCAGCACTCGCTTGCCGTAGGCGAAGTGGCTTCCCCAGTATGGCCCGTCGATATCGTCCAGCCGCACCGTACCGCCGCTGTTTGGCGCATGCACGAAGCGACCCTTGCCGACGTAAACCCCCACGTGGCTGATCGTCCCGCCAATGGCGAAGAACACCAGGTCGCCGCTGGCCAGCTGGGTCATCTGGCGCACCTTGCGGCCGTCCATCGTGGCCATGTCGGAGGAAGTGCGCGGCAACATGATGCCGGCGGCGGTGCGGTAGATGTAGTCGACCAGGCCGCTGCAGTCGAAGCCGCCGGAGGGGGTGTTGCCGCCCCAGCGGTATGGCGTGCCGACCAGGCCGATCGCGCGGAACAGGATGTCGTTCGCCTCGCCGGCGCTGGCGGCGGAGGGCGCGCGTGGTGGCAGGTCGGCCAACGCCGAATGCGAGGTTCCAGCACCAGGCTGGCGCCGGTGCGGACTGCCGGCGCAGGCGGACAGCAAGGCGATCGCCGTGAGCAGCCACGCCGCGTACGCGAGCCGTGGCAGCGACTGGACGAATCGGACGACGGGCTGCGGGCTCACAAGATAGCCTCGGCGTGGAATGTGCCGAGGTTATCAATTCAATAATTCACATGCAAATCAATTTGTTTTTGTGTTTTTTGAATTCAATTCATCAACTTTCCCCGTCGGCCCGGTCTGCAAGGGTGTCAGTTGAATTGCACCGTCACGCGCGCATCGCCGTCGTGGATCGAAACCGTCCGGATATTTTGGCCGCGGGGATTCCAGAGGCTGCATCTAGAGACGGCCTCAGCGCTTGTCGATGGTGATGGCCTGCCGGGACAAGGTCCTGCCACGGATGTCCCGCGCGCGCAGGCGATAGCTGCCAGGGCGCAGATACAGCCGGCTGGTCGCATCGCCCTGCATGAACGCGTAGCGGTCGGCGGCGATGGCCTCGTCGGGCTCGTTGCCGTAGTGGGCGTCGACGACGCAGGGGAAGGTCGTCCTGCATAGCGTGGTGCCGATCGCATAAGGGACGCGTTCGCCATGCAGCGTGAGCCAGGCGGGGCGCAGCTTGTCGAGGCGGCGCGCCAGCTGGAGCTGGTCGCGGTCGGCGTCGTGCACGGTGGTCAGGGGCTGGATGAAGCCGCTCTGGACGCCGCCGGTGGCGGCCGGGGGCAGCAACACGTTGACGTCGTACAGGCCGGGCTGGGCGCTCCAGGGCTGGCCGGTGCTGCGGCTGAGCAGCACGATGGGTCCGTCGGACGGGAAGTCCGTGACCAGTTGCCGGTAGGCGTCCTGCTCCGTGGGGATCTGCTCGCGAAACTGGGTCTGGTCGATCGACAACGGCTCGATGCCGCTCAGCCGCTGCAGGTACGTGGCCATCGGCTGGGCCTTGCCGAGACGCCCCCTCGCCTTGTCGATGTGCGCGTAGCCGGCATGCACGAAGAGTTTGGCGTGAGGATCCCTGGCGAACACTTCCCGATAGAGATTGTTCGCCTGTGCAGCCTCGCGGTCCTGCGTCGCGCCCGCGTCCGCATCGTAGGCGACCAGGGTGAAGCCCAGCTTGATCGCGGTCCGCACGATCTCGCCGTAGACGGGTTCGTGCAGGTACATGGTGCCGCTATCCTCGACCGGATAGCCGCGTTGCATCAGCCGGTCGTCCTTGCCCGAGAGCGCTTCGACGGCAAAGTAGTCGAAGCCGAGCGCGCGCAGGCGGGGCAGCAGGGCCAACGTCAGCAGTCGGGTGTGGGCGTCGTGGTGCGCCTCGTTGACCATGACCAGCCGGCGGTCCGAGGCCAGCCGGGCGATGACCTCGGCGGCATCGGCGGCCTTCCATTCGGCCGGCGTCGGCAGGGTGGTGTCCGGCCTGACGCGGCTCTTCAGCGGGAAGTCGTGAAGAGCCTCGTTGTAGAGCCCGAGTTCGTTCTCGACCGAGGCGAACATCTGCATCGCCAGTTGCTGGTCGTTGACCGGAAGTCCCGGTATCGCGCCAAACAGGTAGTCGTAGCGGGCCAGGTCGCTGGGCTGATGCTTCAGGCCACGGAACATGTCGACCGCGGCCGGGCTGTAATCCTGTGCGTGCACGGTGCCGATCGCCGCCGCCGCGAGGCACATCGCAATGAATGCCAGCGGGAGGAGCATCTGGTTCGACATGGCCAAGCCTCGGGATGGTCCGTGGCCAGCCTGCACCCCGGACCCACCGCTGGCAAGTACCGGATCGGGCGCACGCGGCGAAGCAGCGGCCGGACCCGGGGCGCGCGCACGCGGCAGCGGGACTGATGCGTCCGCGATTCGCCAGTCGGGCGAGCCTGCGGAAGCAGGCTGTGCCGGCCCGGCTGGCTACAATGGCGGCATGAATACTTTGCGCAGCGACGTGTTGATCCTCGGCGGCGGCGTCATCGGCCTGGCAAGTGCGCTGTTCCTGCTGAAGGCAGGCGCCCAGGTACGGGTGCTGGAACAGGGCACGCCCGGTTGCGGCAGTTCGCACGGCAATTGCGGCACGATCACCCCCAGCCATGCGGCACCGCTGACGATGCCGGGAGTGGTCGGCATGGCGCTGCGTTCGATGCTGAGCGCGGATGCTCCGTTGTATCTCAACCCCCGCTTCGACGGGCCGCGGCTGCGCTGGCTGCTGGGTTTCGCGCGGCACTGCAACTGGCGCGACTTCGCCGCCGCGGCCACCGCGCGGGCGGCGATCCTGCAACGCTCGCGCCGCCTGCTGGCCGAGCTGGTCCGCGAGGAAGGGCTCGATTGCGAGTTCGCCGAGGAAGGTGAGTTGTACGTCTACCGCACCGCGCGGAAACTGGCGGCGGACGAACGCGAGCATGTCGCCGTGCTGGAACGCTGCGGCATCGAGGTGCAGCGCCTGCGCGGCGGGCAGGTCGAGGCGATGGAGCCGGCGCTGAAGCCGGGCGTGGCCGGCGGCCTGTACCACCCCGGCGATGCGCGGTTGCGGCCGGACCGCTATGCGGCCGAGCTGGCGCGGCGGGTGGTCGAGCTGGGCGGCGTGATCGAAAGCGGCGCACGGATCGAGCGGTTCGACACCGGCGATGGCCGCGTCGACACGGTACACAGCAGCCGCGGCGCGTTCCAGGGCGAGCGGGTGGTGCTGGCGCTGGGCGCATGGTCGCCGCTGCTGGCGAAGCAACTGGACCTGCGCCTGCCGATGCAGCCGGGCAAGGGTTATTCGCTGACCTACACGCGGCCGGCCCGCGCGCCGCGGCACGCGCTGGTCTTGCGCGAGGCGTCGGTCTGCGTCACCACCTGGCGCAACGGCTACCGGCTGGGCAGCACGATGGAGTTCTCCGGTTACGCCGAAGGCCTCAACCGCACCCGGCTCGATGCCTTGCGGCGTGGCGCGGCCACCGGCCTGCACGAGCCGGAGGGGCCCGAACTGCAGGAGGAGTGGTGGGGCTGGCGGCCGATGAGCGTGGACGAGATTCCGATCATCGGGCCCAGCACGCGCTGGTCGAACCTGCTGCTGGCCACTGCGCACGGCATGCTCGGCGTCAGCATGTCGGCGGCGACCGGCGAGCTGGTCGCGGCGATGCTCGCCGGCGCGCCGGCCGCCATCGACGCAACGCCGTATGCGCCGGCGCGCTTCCGCCTGTAGCGGTTTTGCGCTGCCAGCCGGATCCTCTCGCTGCCGCACGAAGCTTCCGGGAAGGCCGCGTGGTCGCGATCCGTCCGATCCCGGATGAAGAAGCTAGCGCTGATCGGTCGGGTGAGTCCGGGGAGCGAATTCCCTGCGGCTACAATGAGCCGATGGATACCTTCTCCTTGCAGCGCGGCCGCGTGCCGTTGTTGATCAGCCTGCCGCACGACGGCAGCTTCATTCCCGACGACATTGCGGTACGGATGCACCCGGCGGCACGCCGCTCGCCCGACACCGACTGGCATGTGGGCCGATTGTACGAGCCGCTGGCGCAGTCGCTGGGCGCCAGCGTGCTGAGGCCGAGGGCCTCGCGCTACGTGGTCGACCTGAATCGCCCTGCCGACGGCCATGCGCTGTACCCGGGGCAGCGCGAAACCGGCCTGGTGCCAGCGATCGGCTTCGATGGCGAGCCGCTGTACCTGGAAGGGCGTGAGCCGGACAGGGCGGAAGTTGAACGGCGGATAAACGACTTCTGGCAACCCTATCACCAGGCTATATCGCAAGAACTTGCGATATTGTGCGCCGAGCATGGCCATGCAGTGCTGTGGGAAGGGCATTCGATCCGCAGCCGGGTGCCGATGCTGTTCGATGGCCGCCTGCCGGATTTCAATCTGGGCACGGCGGCCGGGGAGAGCTGCGGCACGCTTCTGCAGCAGCGGTTGCAGGCGTGCCTGGAAGCGCAGTCGCGCTTCACTGTTGCCGTCAATGGCCGCTTCAAGGGCGGCTATATCACGCGCCACTATGGCCGTCCGTCCGTCGGGGTGCAGGCCGTGCAACTGGAGCTGGCGCAGCTCAATTACATGGACGAGGACAGCTTCGCCTATGACGAGGCGAAGGCGTCGGAGGTGCAGGCGTTGGTCGGCCAGTTGCTGCAGGTCTGCCTGGTTTTTCGCAAATAATTACGCCATGGGCCGAGCGAAACGAAAGTCAAGATCCTGCGCGACCGTCGCACGGCGCATCCCGCAACCCGTTCAGTTTCAGTATCCCGTAAGCGTCGCATCGTCGGTCTCGTCGCGCCACCCGAGTTGCCGGGTTCCGGCCGGGTCCGCGATAACTCATTAAGTCCGAGGCTCGACATCATGATGCGTAAAGTTCTGTTTGCTTCCCTGCTGGTGGCTGGCGTGGCGCTTTCCGGTTCCGTGTTGGCCCAGGCCGCCGCGGCCCCCGCGCAGCAGGCGGCCCCGGCCTCCACCGAAGCTCCGGCCGCCGCACCGGCTGCCACCGAGGCCCCCAAAGCTGATGCGCCGAAGGCCACGCATCACAAGAAGTCGCACCACAAGCATCACAGCCACAAGAAGGCTGCCACCGAGGCCGCTCCGGCCCCGGCGTCGACGGCTGGCTGATTGACCGGATCGCGCTGAATCGAAACCCTGCCGGCGTGAGCCGGCGGGGTGTCTATCTTTGCGGATCGCGCGCGGGGATCATGGCGACGCATTTCAGTTCGATCGCGATCGGCGTGGGCAGGGCGCTGATGCCCACGGTGGTGCGGCAGGCGTCGATGCCGGCGAAATACTCGCTGTAGAGGCGGTTGTAGACGGCGAAATCGCGCTGCATGTCGGTGAGGAAGACGGTGACGTCGACCAGATCCTCCCAGCGCGCGCCGCTGGCCTCGAGCACCGCCCGCACGTTGGCAAATACCTGCCGGCATTGCGCCTCGATGTCGTGGCCGATCAGTCGGCCATCCGCGTCGTGGACGTTGCCGGGGACCGTGTTGCTGCCCGGCTGGCGCGGACCGACGCCGGACAGGAACAGCAGGTCGCCGGCGCGTCGCGCGTGCGGATAGGCGCCGACCGGCGTGGGGGCGGCGTCGGTGCGGATGCTGCCGCTGCTCACGCTGCGCCTTCCCAGCGACGGGTGAGCTGGGTTATCGCCTGGTGGTAGGCCTCGGGCAATTGCTCGCGGCTGCGCACGTCCAGGCCCAGGTCATGGATGTGGCCATCGTCCAGCCCGTAGATCCATGCGTGCACCGCCAGCTGCTGGCCGCGCTCCCACGCCTCGCGCACCACCGTGGTGTGGCACACGTTGAGCGCCTGCTCCAGCGCGTTCAGTTCGCACAGGTGGGCATGGCGTATCGCGAACGACTGTGCCGGGTCGAGCTTGTCGGCGTGCTTCATGGCGATGTCGGTGATGTGGCGCAGCCAGTTGTCGATCAGGCCCAGGCGGCTTTCCTTCAGCACCGCGCCGACGCCGCCGCAGCCGTAGTGGCCCACCACCAGGATGTGCTTCACCTGCAGCACGTCGACTGCGAACTGGATGGTGCTGAGCGCGTTGAGGTCGGTGTGCACCACCACGTTGGCGACGTTGCGGTGCACGAAGATCTCGCCCGGCGGCAGGTCGACGATCTGGGTGGCCGGCACGCGCGAGTCCGAGCAGCCGATCCACAGGTAGCGCGGCGCCTGCTGCTGCGAGAGCTGCTCGAAAAAAGTCGGGTCCTGCGCGGTGACCTGCGCGGCCCAGCGGCGGTTGTTGGCAAGCAGGTCTTTCAGTGAGTTCATCGGGATTCCGGGTGTTCGGGCTCGCGCACTCGCGCGCCCGGTGAATGTACGGACGACGCGCCGTAGGCGATGCAGACGTTTTTCGGCTCGGTGAAGAAGTGCAGTGCCTCGTTGCCGCCTTCGCGGCCGAGCCCGGATTGTCTGGTGCCGCCGAACGGCGTGCGCAGGTCGCGCAGCAGCCAGCAGTTGACCCACACGATGCCGAATTCGAGCGAGCCGGCGAGCCGGTGCGCGCGGGAGACGTCCTGCGTCCACAGCGAGGCGGCCAGCCCGTAGCGACTGTCGTTGGCGATCGCCAGCGCCTCGTCTTCGTCCTCGAACGGGATCAGGCTGACCACGGGACCGAAGATCTCCTGCTGGTTGGTCTGCGTCGCGGATGGCAGGCCTTCGATCACGGTCGGGGCGATGAACCAGCCGTCGGCGCAGCGGCCGGGCAAGGTGATCGCTTCGCCGCCGCACAGGACGTGGCCGCCTTCGGCACGGGCCTGTTCGATGCAGCCGAGCACCTTGTCGCAGTGCGCCCGCGAGACCATCGCGCCGAGGTCGCTGTCGGCGTGGTGCGGGTCGCCCACGCGCAGCGCCTGCACGCGCGCCAGGTAGCGCTGGCGGAAGGCGTCGTAGATCGACCGCTGCACCAGCAGGCGCGAGCCGCACAGGCAGATCTCGCCCTGGTTGGCGAAGCCCGAGCGCACGATGGAGTCCAGGTTCGCCTCGGACAGATCGGCATCGGCGAACACGATGGCCGGGTTCTTGCCGCCCATCTCCAGCGACACCTTCTTGAACTGCGCGGCGGCGGTGGCGGCAATCCGTGCACCGGTGGCGGTGCTGCCGGTGAAGGAGACCGCCTTGACCTCGGGATGTTCGACGATCGCCTGACCCACGACGGGTCCGCGGCCCTGTACGATGTTCAGCACGCCGGGCGGAAAGCCCGCCTCGATGCTCAGCTCGCCGAGCAGGGCGGCAGTGCATGGCGTCACCTCCGACGGCTTGGCCACCACCGCGTTGCCGGTGGCCAGCGCCGGCGCGATCTTCCAGGTGAACAGGTACAGCGGCAGGTTCCACGGGCTGATGCAGCCGACCACGCCGAGCGGTTGGCGCAGGGTGTAGTTGATCGCGCCGGTGCCGCTGGGGCCGCCTTCCATCGCGTGCGACTCGCTGCCCCAGCCGACGATCGCCGCGGCGAAGTAGCGCAGGTTGCTGACTGCGCGCGGGATGTCGAGGCGGCGTGCAAGGCCTACCGGCTTGCCGCTGTCGCGCGATTCCAGCGCGGCGAATTCCTCCAGCCGCGCCTCGACCAGGTCGGCCAGCCTGTGCAGCAGGCGTGCGCGATGCTCGACCGGCGTGCCGGCCCAGCCCGGCGCGGCGTGGCTGGCGGCAGCGACCGCAGCGGCGACGTCCGATGCGTCGGAATCGGGGCAATATGCGAATGGCGACCCGGTGGCCGGCTCATGCACGTCCAGCCATGCGTCGCGCTGCGGCGCCTGCAGGCGGCCGTCGATCAGATTGGCTAGGCGCGGAGTAGGCATCCGTGCAAGCTTAAAACCAGCGTGCCGCAATTGCACCGGACGCCGGCGTATGCGTGGCGACAGGAGTGGGACGAGCGACTAGCTCAACGCGCGGGTGCGGCCGCCATCCACCGCGATGCTGACGCCGTTGACGTAGGCGGCGGCGGGCGTGCACAGGAACGCGATCACCGCAGCCACTTCACCGGCTTCGCCGAAGCGGCGGGCCGGCACCGAGGCGAGCATGGCCTGCGCTATCGCGTTCTCGTTGCCCCCGCTGGCGGCCGCCTGTGCAGCGAGCAAGCCGTCGAGGCGCTGGGTGCGGGTGTAGCCGGGCAGCACGTTGTTGACCGTGATGCCGTCGGCGGCCAGTTCCTCGGACAGGGTCTTGGCCCAGCCGGCCACCGCGGCACGCACCGTGTTGGACACGCCCAGCCCGGGGAGCGGTTCCTTCACCGAGGTGGAGATCACGTTGACGAGGCGGCCGTAACCGCCGGCGCGCATGCCGGGCAGTACGGCCTGCAGCAGCACCTGGCCGGCCACCAGATGCTGGCGGAAGGCGGTTTCGTACGCTTCCGGTTCCGCGCTGTACGCGGGGCCGCCCGGCGGGCCGCCGGTGTTGTTGATCAGGATATGTACTGCAGCATTGGCGGCGATCTCAGCCGCGATTGCCTGCAGGCGGGCGGTGTCGAGCATGTCGACGCTGCGCCAGTTGTGCCGCTGGGCGGCATGGGTTCGCGGCAGGCTTTCGGCGACGGCCTCGAGCGTGTCGCTCGAACGCGCCAGCAGGCTGACGCTGGCGCCAAGCCCGGCCAGCTCGATCGCGCTGGCGCGGCCGATGCCTTGCGAGGCGCCGCAGACCAGCGCGTGGCGACCCGTCAGATCGAGTTGCATGGTCAGATCTCCCGGCTACGTCAGCGCAGCCACAGGCGCATCGCCAGCGCACCGAGCCAGCATAGCCAGCCCAGCCACTGGCTGTAGCGCCATACGCCACGCCAGCGATCGATGGCCGCGTCATCCAGGGCCGGCAGCGCCGGCGAGCGCAACACCTGTTGCATGCGGGCCCAGATGCGGAAACCCGAGAGCCCGCCGTGCTCCGGCGGAGCAATGATCTGCCAGTGTTCCGGGTAGCGCCGGCGCAGCAGCGTGGCGACCCGGAACGGCGCGACGTACGACAGCACGAACAGGCCGACGCCGCTCGCCAGCAGGGCGAGATAGAGGGCGATCATGGCGAGCTGTGATGATTGGGCTTGCCGTTGTCGCCGCTCCACGGCAGCGGCAGGGCAGTGCGCAGGGTGTTCAGCAGGCCGTCGCCCTTGGCGGCCTTCTTGCAGATCGCATTGGCAAGAGCATTTTCGTAGGTCTTGTTCATCTTGCCGACCCACAACGTGCCATCGGGGCCATGCGGGATGCTGAAGCTGCCGGCGGAATTCATCTGCAGCGACGCCGCGCTGGAGGTGGAGATCGAGGCGGGCGACTGTTCCCAGTAGGTCTTGCCCGCCTGCTGTTCGGCCGAGCTGTAGACCAGCAGGTAGCGCGCCTGCTTGTTGTCGATCTTGAAGCTGCCGAACGCGCCGGAACTCTCGTCGCTCCAGCCCATGTGTTCGCACAGGCCGATGTCCTCGGAGCGGATCGGCTGGAAGCCTTCGTCCAGCAGCACGATGGTGGGCGCGAACAGGTAGCTGGCGTGCAGCCAGCGCCCGCTGAGTTCCGATTTCAGGGCAATGTCGTACGGCAGTTTCGCGTCGGCCGGCAGGCGGAAGGCGAGGAAGTAGCTTTGCGTGCCGTTTAGGTTCGCCACCATGCTGCCGCTGCCCAGCACGAACTTCTGCGGCTGCCACGGCAGCATGTTGCGATAGGAGAAGTCGGCGAAGCTGCTGCAGCACGGCGAGGCCTGCATCAACTGCGACTGGGCCAGCTTCAGCGCGTCGCCGGTGTTCTCCGAGGGCGGCCGCAGGTTCGGCGGCAGCAGCGCCTTGGCGCTATGGCAGCCGCCCAGCAGGACGGCCAGGGCCAGGGCGGCGATGGTGGCGGGGAGTCTGGGCATGGCGGGTGGGTTGCTCAGAATTCGGCCGTTCCGGCGGCACGGGGATAGGGGATGGCGTCGCGGATGTTGGACAGGCCGCAGATGTAGACCAGCAGGCGCTCGAAGCCGAGGCCGAAGCCGGCGTGCGGCACCGTGCCATAACGGCGCAGGTCACGGTACCAGCCATAGCTTGCCGGATCGAGACCGAACTGCAGCATGCGGCGGTCCAGATAGTCCAGTCGCTCCTCGCGCTGGCTGCCGCCGATGATCTCGCCGATGCCCGGCGCCAGCACATCCATCGCCGCCACGGTCTTCTCGTCGTCATTCAAGCGCATGTAGAACGCCTTGATCGCCTCGGGGTAGTTCATTACGACCACGGGGCGGCCGATATGTTTCTCGGCGAGATAGCGCTCGTGTTCGGTCTGCAGGTCGATGCCCCAGGCCACCGGGTACTCGAACTTCTGGCCCGACTTCTGCAGGATCGCGATGGCGTCGGTGTAGTCGATGCGCTCGAACGGCTTGGCGATGAACGCCTCCATCCGGGTGATGGCATCGCTCTGCACGCGTTCGGCGAAGAACGCCATGTCGTCCGGGCGCTCCTCCAGCACGGCCTTGAAGATCGCCTTGAGGAAGGCCTCGGCACAGTCCGCGTCGGCGGCGAGGTCGGCGAAGGCGATCTCCGGCTCGACCATCCAGAACTCGGCCAGGTGGCGCGGCGTGTTGGAGTTCTCGGCACGGAAGGTGGGGCCGAACGTGTAGACCTTGCTCATCGCCAGGCAATACGCCTCGACGTTGAGCTGGCCGGACACGGTGAGGAACGCCTCGCGGCCGAAGAAATCCCTGCGGAAGTCGATCTTGCCGTCGGGCAGCCGCGGCAGGTTGGCCAGGTCCAGCGTGGACAGGCGGAACATGTCGCCGGCACCCTCGGCGTCGGAGGTGGTGATGATCGGCGTGTTGATCCAGAAGAAGCCCTGTTCGGTGAGATGGCGGTGGATCGCCGTCATCATGGTGTGGCGCACCCGGGTCACCGCGCCGAACAGGTTGGTGCGCGGGCGCAGGTGGGCGACTTCGCGCAGGAACTCCATCGAGTGCTGCTTGGGCTGGATCGGGTAGGTTTCCGGATCGTCGACGAAGCCGGTGACGGTTACCTCGCTGGCCTGGATCTCGAAGGCCTGGCCCTTGCCCTGCGATGGCACCAGCGTGCCGCTGACGATGACGCCGGCGCCGGCGGTGAGGTGCTTCACCTCGCCCTCGTAGTTGGCCAGGGTGGACGGCACCACCGCCTGGATCGGGTCGAAGCAGGAGCCGTCGGTGACGCTGACGAAGGACAGCCCGGCCTTGGAATCGCGGCGGGTACGCACCCACCCGCGCACAGTCACCGCGCTGCTGGCGTCGAACTTGCCGGAAAGAGCCTGCTTCACACTGACCACGGCCATCGGTTGAAACTCCTGCTGAAGCGCTGCATGTCGGCGCGCAATGATGATGAACGGCGCATGCGCGGCAGCGCGCAGGGCCAAACCCGCATGATAATGTAGCGGTTGCCCGCGTCGCGACCTTTCCGGGCATCCGTCACGCGCTGGATCCGATAGCCATGAGCATCACCATCACCCCTGCCGCCAACGAACGCATGCGCCACTTCCTGGCCGGTACGCCGACCGCGGCCGGCGTGCGTTTCGGGGTGCGGCGCAGCGGCTGTTCCGGCTTCGCCTATGTGGTCGACCTGGCCGACGCGGTCGGCGAGGGCGAGCGGCTGGTCGAGGTGGACGGGCTGCCGCTGATCGTCGACGACAGGAGCCTGGCCCTGGTCGACGGCACGGTGATCGACTTCCAGCGGCAGGGCCTCAACGCCAGTTTCGTGTTCCACAACCCGAACGCCACCGGCGAGTGCGGCTGCGGCGAGAGCTTCACGGTGGGCTGAGGGCGGTGGCACTGGTGCGCTCATCCGTGAGCGCGAAAGTCAAAAGGCGGCCATCCATCCGTGGCCGCACGTGGGAAGTTCTTTGCGATCGTCCCTGATCGCGAAAGTCAAACGGGCGGCCATCCGTGGCCGCACTCTTCAATATTGATATTCAACCACTTGCGTGGATTCCCGCGGTTCACGTACAATTCCGCTTCTGTCCACGCCCCAACAGGCGCGGGCGGGACACTTGCCTCACCGCACCGGCGGGAGGCTGCGAGGCCGCAAGGCCGCATCCACAAGGAGTCAAACCACAATGACCCTGCGTCATTACGAAGTCGTGTTCATGGTCCATCCGGACCAGAGCGAGCAGGTCCCGGCGATGATCGAGCGCTACAAGGCGCTGATCGAGACCGACGGCGGCAAGATCCACCGCCTGGAAGACTGGGGCCGCCGCCAGCTGGCCTACCCGATCGTCAACCTGGCCAAGGCACATTACGTGCTGCTCAACATCGAAGTGAGCCAGAGCGCGCTGAGCGAGCTGGAGTCGGGCTTCCGCTTCAACGACGCCGTGCTGCGTCACCTGGTGATCCGTCGCGACGAGGCCGATACCGAGCCGTCCTTCATCCTGAAGTCGAAGGAAAAGGATGACGCCAAGTCCACCCGTCGCCGTGACGACGAGGGCGACGGCGAAAGCCGCGGCCGCGGCGACGACCGCGACAACGATCGCGACAGCGACGACTGATCAGGAGCACAGACATGTCCAAGTTTTTCCGCCGCCGCAAGTTCTGCCGCTTCACTGCCGAGGACGTGAAGGAGATCGACTACAAGGATCTCAACACCCTGCGCCAGTACGTCACCGAGAACGGCAAGATCGTGCCGAGCCGCATCACCGGCACCAAGGCCCGCTACCAGCGTCAGCTGGCCACCGCGATCAAGCGCGCGCGCTTCCTCTCGCTGCTGCCGTACACCGACAACCACGACGTCTGATCGAAAAGCAGGGAATAGGGAGAGGGAATAGGGAGTCGCAGCGTCAACTGCTCTCCTGTTTCCCATTCCCTATTCTCCGTCCTTCGGACAACCGCCTCTGGCTGCGTCGGGCTTCGCCGGCGCTAACGAATAGGAATACATCATGGAACTCATCCTCCTGCAGAAAGTCCGCAACCTCGGCAACCTTGGCGACAAGGTCACCGTGAAGCCGGGCTACGGCCGCAACTACCTGCTGCCGCAGGGCAAGGCCGTGCGCGTCAATGCCGCCAACCTGGCCGCGTTCGAACAGCGTCGCGCCGAATACGAAGCCAAGGCCAACACCCTGCTGTCCGACGCCGAGGCCCGCAAGCTCCGTCTGGCCGAGGTGTCGGTGACGATCGCCGCGCACGCCAGCGCCGAAGGCAAGCTGTTCGGCTCGGTCGGTCCGCGCGACATCGCCGAGGCGCTGGTCGCCGCAGGCCACGAAGTGCACAAGAACGAAGTGATCCTGGGCGAAGGCCCGCTGCGCAACGTCGGCGAGTACGACGTGGTGGTGAGCCTGCACGCCGACGTGCAGACCACGGTCAAGGTGGTCGTGGTCGGCGACAAGTAAGCCGTCCGCCATCGTTGATGCGACGAACGGGCGCCGTGAGGCGCCTGTTTGTTTTTCGGGGTTCGGGATTCGTCGTGGCGGGTGGCCGTGTTATCCCCAGCAATCCCCAGCTTGTCCACAGACTTGTTGTCTCGACGGGTGAGACATCGCCGCGCATGATGCTGCAGGTGCAAGCGCCCGCGGGATGTCGGCACATGGCGTGTCGGTTGTCGGGTCATTCTGCAGAGGTAAGTCGATGTCCTTCGTGCCCGAACGCAAGCCCACCTCGCCCGCCATCGAGGCACTCCGCGTGCCGCCGCACTCGATCGATGCCGAACAGGCGGTGCTGGGCGGCCTGATGCTGGCGCCCGATGCGCTGGACAAGGTGGCCGACCGGCTCGGCGAGGACGATTTCTACCGCAAGGACCACCGGCTGATCTGGCGGGCGATCAACGAGCTGGCGAACAAGGGCATGCCGTGCGACGCGGTGACCCTGGGCGACTGGTTCGAGAGCAACGGCATGGCCGAGATGGTCGGCGGCGCCGGCTACCTGATCGAGCTGGCCAACAGCACGCCCAGCGCCGCCAATATCACCGCCTACGCCGAGATCGTGCGCGAGAAATCGGTGCTGCGCCAGCTGATCGACGCCGGCACCTCGATCACCGAGGACGGCTACCGGCCCGAGGGCAAGAGCGTGCACGAGGTGCTGGAAAGCGCCGAGCAGCGCGTGTTCCACATCGCCGAATCCGGTGCGCGCGGCAAGAAGGACTCCGTCTCGATGCGCGAGGCGGTGAAGGACGCGTTCCGCCTGCTCACTGAGCGCTACGAGAACCGCGGCCAGCTTACCGGCGTCAGCACCGGTTTCACCGACCTGGATGCGCTCACTTCCGGCCTGCAGCCGTCGGACCTGATCATCGTGGCGGCGCGCCCGTCGATGGGCAAGACCGCCTTCGCGCTGAACATCGCCGAGGCTGCCGCGCTGGGCGGCAAGAAGGCGGTGGTGGTGTTCTCGATGGAGATGTCCTCCTCGCAGCTGGCGTTCCGCCTGATCTCCTCGGTCGGTCGCATCCACCAGCAGCACCTTCGCAACGGCACTCTCGAAGAAGAGGACTGGCCGCGCGTCTCCAACGCGATCGCGCTGCTGTCCGACGCGAAGATCTTCATCGACGACACGCCCAGCCTGTCGCCGGTGGAACTGCGTTCGCGCGCACGCCGGCTGCACCGCGAACATGGCGGGCTGGGCCTGATCGTGATCGACTACCTGCAGCTGATGCAGGTGCCCGGCAACAAGGAGAACCGCGCCACCGAGATTTCGGAAATCTCGCGTTCGCTGAAAGGGCTGGCCAAGGAACTGAACGTGCCGGTGATCGCCCTGTCGCAGCTCAACCGCTCGCTGGAACAGCGCGCCGACAAGCGCCCGATGATGTCCGACCTGCGCGAGTCCGGCGCGATCGAGCAGGACGCCGACGTGATCATGTTCATCTACCGCGACGAGTACTACAACAAGGAATCGCCCGACAAGGGCGTCGCCGAGATCATCATCGGCAAGCAGCGCAACGGCCCCACCGACACCTGCAAGCTGACCTTCCTCGGCCACTACACCCAGTTCGTCAACTATGCGTCGGATTCGTTCGTCGGGTCGTTCGACTGATCGCCGGGAGCCGCGCTGGCGGCGAAGGCTGACAACTTTCTGCGCCGAGGCGTCTCGCCGCCTGCGATGACCGCGGGCTAAGCTCGCTTCCTCCACGTATCCAGCCGGGAACCCGCATGGCCAAGGCCAAGACCGCCTATGTCTGCACCGATTGCGGTGCCGAACATCCGAAGTGGCAGGGTTCATGCGCCGAGTGCGGCGCATGGAACACGCTCAGCGAGATCGTGCTGGCGCCGGCTTCGGCGGCGAAGCCGTCGGTGGGCGCGCAGCGTTCCAGTTACGCCGGCGCCGCCGCGGGCGCGCCGCGTATCACGCCGCTGACCGCGGTGGCGATGACCACCGAGGCCCGCACGCTGACCGGCATCGGCGAGCTGGACCGCGTGCTCGGCGGCGGCTTGGTCGAGGGCTCGGTAGTGCTGATCGGCGGCGATCCCGGCATCGGCAAGTCGACCCTGCTGCTGCAGATGCTGGGCACGCTGGGCGGGCAGCTGCCCAGCGTCTACGTCACCGGCGAGGAGTCGCTGGCGCAGGTGGCCGCGCGCGCGCAGCGGCTAGGCTTGCCACTGGAACCGCTGCAGGCGCTGGCCGAGACCTGCATCGAGCGGGTCCTCGAACAGGCAGCGGCGAGCCGGCCCCGGGTGCTGGTGATCGATTCGATCCAGACCATCTGGACCGAACTGCTCACCGCCGCGCCGGGTTCGGTGTCGCAGGTGCGCGAGTCGGCGGCCAAGCTGACCCGCTTTGCCAAGGAGACCGGCACCTCGGTATTCCTGGTCGGCCACGTCACGAAAGAGGGCGGCATCGCCGGCCCTCACGTGCTCGAGCATATGGTCGACGCGGTGCTCTACTTCGAGGGCGAATCCGGCAGCCGCTTCCGCGTGCTGCGCGCGTTCAAGAACCGCTTCGGCGCGGTCAACGAACTGGGCGTGTTCGCGATGGGCGACAAGGGCCTGCGCGAAGTGCCGAACCCGTCGGCGATCTTCCTGTCCACGCACGCGGGGCCGACTTCGGGCAGCGCGGTGATGGTCACCCGCGAGGGCACCCGGCCGCTGCTGGTCGAGGTGCAGGCGCTGGTCGACCAGTCCTCGCTGGGCAACCCGCGGCGGGTCACCCTGGGCCTGGAGCAAAACCGCCTCGCCATGCTGCTGGCGGTGCTGCATCGGCACGGCGGCGTGGCGGCGTACGACCAGGACGTGTTCGTCAACGTGGTCGGCGGCATCCGCGTGCAGGAGACGGCCGCCGACCTGCCGGTGCTGCTGGCGGTGTTGTCGTCGCTGCGTGACCGGCCGCTGCCGGAGCACACCATCGCCTTCGGCGAGGTCGGCCTGTCCGGCGAGATCCGGCCGGTGCCGAATGGCGAGGAACGCCTGAAGGAGGCCGCCCACCACGGTTTCCGCCGCGCCATCGTGCCGAAGGCGAACGCGCCCAAGAAGGGGCGCGTGGGCGAGATGGAAGTGGTCGGGGTGGAGCGGCTGGGCGAGGCGATCGATGCCTGCCGCTGAGGGGTCTACCGGTTGCTGACCGCCGGCGCGCTTGCTCAGGGCAGCGTGCGGTGCAGGATCAGCTCCAGCACGAATTTCGAGCCGAAGAACGCCAGCACCAGCACCGCCATGCCGATCAGGGTGAGGTTGACCGCGCGGGTGCCGCGCCAGCCGTGCCGCCAGCGGCCGTACAGCAGCACGCCGAACACCAGCCACGCCACGATCGACAGCACGGTCTTGTGCGCCAGGTGCTGGCCGAACAGGTTGTCGACGAACAGCACGCCGGTCAGCAGGGTCAGCGTGAGCAGCACGAAGCCGGCGCTGATCAGGCGGAACAGCAGGGTTTCGGTCAGGGTCAGCGGGGGCAGCGCGCGCAGCCAGCGGCCGAACTGGCGATGGCGCAACGCGCGCTCCTGGAGCGCCAGCAGGATCGCCAGCACGGCGGCGATCGACAGCACGCCGAACGCGAGCAGGGCCACCGTCACGTGCAGCTTGATCTGCCAGTCCATCGGCTGCGGCAGGGTGGGAGGCGCCAGGAAACCGTCCACCGCGAGCAGCGCGGTGGTCAGCGGGAACACGATCACGCCGAGCGCGGCGACCGGGCGCGAGGCGTTCACCAGCAGGGTCAACGCCGAGACGACGAACGCGACCAGCGACAGCGCCGCGAAGAAGTGCAGGTCCAGCGCGCCCCGATGCATGCCGAGCAGGATGCCGGCGTGGATCAGCACGGCGCTGCCGGCCAGCGCCAATGCCAGCCGGTTCAGCGGTTGCCCGCCGCCCAGCAGCGGGCGCGCCAGCCCGGCGGCGGCGGCGAGATAGAGCACGATGGCGGACAGGGCCAGCACGTGGAGGGTCATAGCCGCACAGTGTCGCACAGGGCCGTGCCGGCATGCATGCGGAGCGGGGCGATCCGTCCGCTATAATCGGATGCTTTCCCGTGTGCCGGTCCCGCCATGTTCGAGTCGCTCAGCCAACGCCTTTCCACCACCGTCAATCGCCTGCGCGGTCGCGGCCGGCTGACTGAGGAGAACATCCGCGAAGCCCTGCGCGAGGTACGCATCGCACTGCTGGAGGCGGACGTCGCGCTGCCGGTGGTGCAGGCGCTGATCCAGCGGATCAAGGTGCGCGCGGTCGGCCAGGACGTGATCAGGAGCCTGTCGCCGGGCCAGGCGCTGGTGAAGGTGGTCAGCGACGAGCTGACCGTGGTGATGGGCACCGCCAACACCGAACTGAACCTGGCCCAGCAGCCGCCGGCGGTGGTGCTGATGGCCGGCCTGCAGGGCGCCGGCAAGACCACCACGGTGGCCAAGCTGGCGCGCCTGCTGACCGAGCGCAAGAAGAAAAAGGTGATGGTGGTCAGCTGCGACGTCTACCGTCCGGCCGCGATCGAGCAGCTGCGCACGCTGGCCGAGCAGGTCGGGGTGAAGTTCTTCCCGTCCGCGACGGGCCAGGATCCGGTACAGATCGCGAAGGACGCCATCGCCGCCGCGCGGCGCGAAGTGGTCGACGTGCTGCTGGTCGACACCGCCGGCCGCCTGCACGTGGACGAGGCGATGATGGCCGAGATCAAGGCCTTGCACGCCGCGATCACGCCGATCGAGACCCTGTTCGTGGTCGACTCGATGACCGGTCAGGATGCCGCCAACACGGCCAAGGCGTTCAACGAGGCGCTGCCGCTGACCGGCGTGATCCTCACCAAGACCGACGGCGACGCCCGCGGCGGCGCGGTGCTGTCGGTGCGCTACGTCACCGGCAAGCCGATCAAGTTCCTCGGCGCCGGCGAGAAGAGCGATGCGCTGGAGCCGTTCCACCCCGACCGGCTGGCCCAGCGCATCCTCGGCATGGGCGACGTGCTGTCGCTGGTCGAGGAGGTCGAGCGCAAGGTCGACCAGGACAAGGCGCAGAAGCTGGCCCAGAAGGTGATGAAGGGCAAGCGCTTCGACCTGAACGACATGAAGGACCAGCTGGAGCAGATGGGCAACATGGGCGGACTGGCCGGCCTGATGGACAAGCTGCCCGGCGTGTCCAGCCTGCCGGACAGCGTGAAATCCAAGGTCAACGATGGTGAAATGAAGCGGATGATCGCGATCATCAGCTCGATGACCAAGAAGGAACGCCGCCACCCGGATCTGCTGAACGGCTCGCGCCGCGCCCGCGTGGCGCGCGGTTCGGGTACCCAGCCGGCCGACGTCAATCGCCTGCTGAAACAGTACATGCAGATGGAAAAGATGATGTCCAAGCTGTCCAAGGGCGGCAGCAAGGGCCTGCTACGGCAGATGCGCGGCGCCATGAAGGGCATGGGCGGCATGGGCGGCTTGCCGCCGATGCGTTGAAAAGCGCCTCGCGGGAATGACGCCGGTGCGGGGCTGTCATGTCGCGAAAGCCTTCCCTTTTCCCGAAAATCCGCTAAAATACCCCGTTTCCCGCGCACGACTCTCGTGCGCCTGCCGCTGATTCGGCAATTCTGGAGTTTTACCATGGTCAAGATTCGTCTTTCGCGCGGTGGCGCCAAGGGCCGTCCGTTCTACCACGTCGTCGTGACCGACCAGCGCAACAAGCGCGACGGCCGCAACATCGAGAACGTAGGCTTCTACAACCCGGTCGCGTCGGGCAAGGACAAGCGCCTCGAGCTGAACGTCGCGCGCGTGCAGGAGTGGGTCGGCAAGGGTGCCCAGCTGACCGACAAGGTCGCCGCCCTGGTCAAGGAAGCCGGCAAGCAGCAGGCTGCCTGAGTATGACTGCAGCCGGTCGGCGCGTCCTGATCGGACGCATCGTCGGGCTGTATGGCGTGCAGGGCTGGCTCAAGATCGAATCCTGGGCCGAGCCGCGCATGCGGATCTTCGACTACCAGCCGTGGCTGCTCGGTGCAGCGCCCGGCACGGAGACGCAGGTCAGCGGAGTGAAGGGTCGCATGCAGGGCAAGGGCATGGTGGCCCATCTGCCCGGGGTGGACGACCGGGAGCAGGCAGCGGCGCTGGTCGGTACCGACATCCATGTCGCCCGCGAGCAGCTGCCGCCTCCCGCGGAAGGCGAGTATTACTGGGTCGATCTCGAGGGACTGGAGGTCGTCACCACGGAAGAGGTGAAGCTGGGGCGGGTCAGTCACCTGTTCGCCACCGGCGCCAATGACGTGGTGGTGGTGAGGGACGGCGAACGCGAGCGGCTGATTCCCTTCGTCCAGGGTTTGTATGTGCGTTCGGTGGATCTGTCCGCAGGACGCATGGTGGTGGATTGGGATCCTGAATTCTGACGTCGCCGGGTCGCGGGCCCAAGGGTCAAGGATCATGCGCATCGATGTCGTCACTCTGTTTCCCGACTTCGTGCGCCAGTGCGCCGCGGTCGGTGTGGTGGGACGCGCGCAGCAGCGCGAGCTGCTGCAGGTGGAAACCTGGAACCCGCGCGACTACGCCACCGACAGGCACCGCAGCGTGGACAGCGGCTCGTATGGCGGCGGTCCCGGGATGGTGATGATGATCGAGCCGTTGCGCACGACCCTGGTGGCCATGCGTGCGGCGGCAGCGGAGCCGGTGCACTTGGTTTATCTCAGTCCGCAGGGAGCGCGGCTGACGCAGGGCAGGGTGGAAGCGCTGGCGAAGTTGCCGCGCATCGCCTTGCTCTGCGGGCGTTACGAAGGTGTGGACGAGCGTCTGCTGGCGCACGAGGTCGACGAGGAGCTTTCCATCGGCGATTATGTGCTATCCGGCGGCGAGTTGGCCGCCGCGGTGGTCATCGACGCGGTGGGGCGCTTGCAGGACGGCGCGTTGAACGACGCGCAGTCGGCCGAGCAGGATTCATTCTCGGATGGCCTGCTGGATTGTCCGCACTATGCGAAACCGGTGCACGATGCGCTGGGTTCCGTGCCGGAGGTGCTGCTGTCCGGCGACCATGCGGCCATCGCCCGCTGGCGCCTGAAGCAGTCGCTGGGACGGACCTGGCTGCGCCGGCCCGATTTGTTGTCACAGCGTGGACTGGATGCGGTATCCCGGGCCCTGCTGGATGAATTCCGCCGTGAACATGCCTCGCGAGGGCAGGCACGGCAAGACGATGCGGCCGGGTGACGGTCGCAGCCATTGATATCGCAAACGTGAACCGACAGGTGCGCCATGAACAAGATCATTGAACAGTTCGAATCCGAGCAGATCACCCGCCAGCTGCCGGAATTCGGCCCCGGCGACACCGTGGTGGTCAACGTCAAGGTGAAGGAAGGCAACCGCGAGCGCGTGCAGGCGTTCGAGGGCATCGTCATCGCCAGGCGCAGCCGCGGCCTGCACTCGGCCTTCACCGTGCGCAAGATCTCGCACGGCACCGGCGTGGAGCGCGTGTTCCAGGCGCACAGCCCGGCCATCGACTCGGTGGAAGTGAAGCGCAAGGGCAAGGTGCGCGGCGCCAAGCTGTACTACCTGCGCAACCTGGAAGGCAAGGCCGCGCGCATCAAGGAAGACATCGCCGCCGCCGCTGCCGCCAAGGCGAGCGCCAAGGCCGCCGCTGCAGCTGCTGCTGCCGAGTAATCCACGCGCCAGCAGGGTTGCACGAAACCCCCGTGGAGCGATTCGCGGGGGTTTTTGCTGTGTGGAATTTTTGTAGGACGGGCACTGCCCGCCGCTCCCCATCACGACGCGGGGCAGGAGTTGGCGGGCAGTGCCCGTCCTACATGCTGTGCAATGCTTTGATTCCGGGTGCCGAATGCCGCGTCGTCACTTCAGCCGCTGCGGCTGCTGCAGGAAGTTGCCCTGCACGAAATCCACGCCGCAGGCGAACAGCAGCGAGGTGCTGGTGGCATCCTCGACCCACTCGGCGATGGTCAGGCGCTTCAGTTCGCGCGCCTGCCGGCAGATTTCGGCGATCTTTTTCTGGCTCTCCGGGTGTTGCGGCAGGTCGGCCATGTAGCTGCGGTCGATCTTCAGGTAGTCAGCGTCGACGTGGTTGAGCAGCTGGAACGAGTTGAGGCCCGAGCCGAACTGCTCCAGCGCGAAGCGGCCACCGAGCTTCTTCCAGCCGTTGACGAACTCCTGCGCCGGGCGCAAGAGCGTCATCACCTTGCTCTCGGTCATTTCCAGCACCAGCTGGCCGCGCTTCAGCCGGGCTTGCCTGAGCCGCTCGCCCAGCCACGCCAGCAACTGGTTGTCCTGCAGCGAGGCGGCGGTGAGCTTGATGAAGAAAGTGGTCTGCTGACCCTGGCCCTCGCGCGCCTGCAGCGCCGTGATGGCCTGGTTGAGCACCCAGCGGTCGATCGCACCGGTGAGGCCGTGCTTCTCGGCGATCGGCATGAAGAAGCCCGGCAGCACTTCGCCCTGGGGGCCGTTCAGGCGCATCAGGAGCTCGGAATAGTCGCCTTCGGCGTCTTGCAGGCTGATGGTCTGCTGGTGGTAGAGCACCATGCCTTCCCCGGTGAGCGCCTTGCGCAGCAGGTCCAGCCAGTAGCGCTCGCGTTCCTCGTCGGCCTTTTCGCGTGCGGCCGGGTCGTGCAGTTCGACCTGGCTGCCGCCCAGGCTTTGCGCCGTACGCAGCGCCTGGCTGGCCTGGTTGAGCAGCAGCTCGGTGTTCGCGTTCTTCTCGCCCAGCAGGCTGCCACCGACGCTGGCGGTGACCGTGATCGAACGCGAGCCTGCATCGAAGATCTCGCTGCTGATGCTGTGTTGCAGGCGGGTGATCCATTCCTTGATCGCCTCGTCGGTGCGTGAATCCAGGATCACGCCCAGCGTATGCTCGGCGAGCATGCCGGCGACGTCATCGGCGCTCAGCAGCATGCGGATGCGGTCGGCGAAGCCGGCCAGCAGTCCGTCGGCCTTGCCCAGGCCGATGCCGCCCACCAGCGCGGCCCAGTTGTCCGGCTCGACCAGCAGCAGCGACTGGCCCTTCTTGCCCTTGGCGGCGGCGGTCACGGCGTCGTCGACGCATTCCAGCATGCGGGCGCGGTTGAACAGCCCGGTGACCTGGTCACGCTGCAGCCGTTCGAGCATGCCCGGGTCGACCAGCTGGCGACGGAACACGATCTGCAGGCAGGGCTCGCCCTCGAACGTGGCCTGCGCGAACTCCACCGAGGCGTCGAACTGGCTGCCGTCGGCGCGGCGCGCATGCAGGGTGAGCTGGGAGGGCAGCTTTTCCTGTCGGGCGTGGCTCTTGAGCAGCGTCTTGAACTCCTCCGCACTGGCCGAGTCGATCATGTCCAGCACCGGCAAGCCGAGCACGTCGTCGAAATCGTCGTAGCCGAACGTCTGCAGGTAGGCATGGTTGGCGCGCACGTGCATGCCCTCATGCACGTAGGCGATCGCGTCGGTGGAGGAATCCAGCAGCGCGTCGCAGCGGCGCTCCGATTCGCGCAGGGCGGTTTCCAGCCGACGTACCTGGCGGCGCGTCTGCAGCGACTCGAACTCGCGCTGCAGTACCGCGATCAGCTGCTTCGGCTGGCTGCGCGAGGCGACGCCGCGGGCGCCGTGCACGAACAGATCCGCCACGATCTGGTTGTCGATGTTGTTGACCAGGCCCACCAGCGCGTAGTCGCGACCGTAGGCATCGAGCACTTTGACCGCATCTTCGAGGCTGATGCTGGTGATTGCCGGGTCGAACATCACCACGTCGGGTTCCAGCTCGTTCACCGCGGCCTGTATCTGTTCGACCTTGGTGGCGCGGGCCGGCCGCACGGCAATGCCGGTATTGCGCAGCAGGCTGATGATCTGCTCCGCCTCTTCCAGCGAGCTCTCGATGAAGAGGATCTTGATGACGTAGTCTTTTTTCATGGGGCGTGATGCTGTCCGTTGATCATCGCGAGCGGTGCAGGGCGGTTTCGTCGGTCAGCCGCGACCTGTTGTTTGTAGCGGATTCCGCTACCAGTCGCCAGCAAAAAACCGCGCAACGGTGATCGCTGTCCGGTTCACAGCGGGCGCTTGGAGGCGTCGCCGCCCACTTCGCGCACCAGCCGGGGCACCAGATACCCGGGCAGCCGCGCGCGCAGCGCCTCCATCAATGCCAGGGCGTGGCCGTCGGCGACCTCGAAATGCGCGGCGCCCTGCACGCGATCGAGCTGGTGCAGGTAGTACGGCAGCACGCCGGCGGCGAACAATCGTTCGGAAAGCGCGGCCAGCACGTCGGCGTCGTCATTGACCCCGCGCAACAGCACGGACTGGTTGAGTACGGTGGCACCGGCCGCGCGCAGGCGTGCGCAGGCGGCATCGACGCTGGCGTCCAGCTCGTTGGCATGGTTTGCGTGCAGCACCACCACCTTCTGCAGCGGCAGGCTGGCCAGCCAGGCGACGAAGGCGTCGTCGATCCGCTCGGGCAGTACCACCGGCAGGCGGCTGTGGATGCGCAGGCGGGTGACGTGGGGTAACCCGGTCAAGCCACGGCCCAGTTCCTCCAGTTTGGCGGTGGCCAGCGCCAGCGGGTCGCCGCCGGACAGGATCAGCTCGCTGACAGAGTGGTCCTGCCGCAGGTATTCCAGCGCCTGCCGCCACTGGCCGGCGGCGGCCATCTCCTCGCCGTACGGGAAGTGCCGGCGGAAGCAGTAGCGGCAGTTGATCGCACAGCTGCCGCTGGCGATCAGCAGCGCGCGCCCGTGGTACTTGTGAAGCACGCCGCGCGCCTCGCGCGCCGCCATGTCGCCGACCGCATCGGTGACGAAACCGGGCACCTCATCCAGCTCGACCAGTTGCGGCAACACCTGCAGCAGCAGAGGATCGCGCGGATCGCCGTGGCGCATGCGGGCCACGAAGCCGCGCGGCACGCGCAGCTGGAAACCGGCGTCCGCCGGCGGCAGCTGGCCAGCGAGATGCTGCAGCCCGAGCAGGTCCAGCAGTTCGCCGGCATCGGTGACAGCCTCGCGCCACAGCTGGCGCCAGTCGGCGGCCGGGGCGTCCGGCGTAATGCGTGCGGCGGGGCTTGCGGTTATCATGTGTGGCCTTGTCTGGGCCGGCCGGCCCGTCAAACCAGCTATTTTAGCCGCCGGCAGCGGCGCAGGGGCCCGTTTTCGGGCCCTTGAACATTGAAATTCATATCTCGGAGCTCACTGCATGGCCACCGCCGGTCTCAACGACGTCAAGAAGGGTATGAAGATCCTTCACAACAACGATCCGTGGATCATCACCGAAGCCGACTTCATCAAGCCCGGCAAGGGCCAGGCGTTCACCCGCATCTTCATCCGCAACCTGAAGAACGGACGCACCACCGAGCAGACGATGAAGTCCAGCGATTCGTTCGAGGTGGCGGACGTCACCGACACCGACATGCAGTACCTGTACTCCGACGGCGAGTTCTGGCACTTCATGCACCAGGAATCGTTCGAGCAGCACCAGGCCGGCAAGGCCGGCGTCGGCGACGCAGCGAAGTGGCTGAAGGGCGAGGAGGAGTGCGTGGTCACGCTGTTCAACGGCGAGATCATCGCGGTGCAGGCGCCGAACTTCGTCGAGCTGAAGATCACCGAGACCGACCCGGGCGTACGCGGCGACACCTCCGGCGGCGGCGGCAAGCCGGCCACACTGGAGACCGGTGCGGTGGTGCGCGTGCCGCTGTTCGTGGGCACCGACGAGGTGATCAAGGTGGACACCCGCACCGGCGAGTACGTCAGCCGCGTCAAGTGACGAACCGGCGCGCGGGCTGTGCCCGCGCCTTTGCCGGTTCGTCATCCCGGCGAAGGCCGGGATCCAGTGAAGCACTCGTGCGCAGCACGCAAAACCCTTCACACGGCTGCACGAAAGCCCTGGATTCCGACCTTCGCCGGAATGGCGATGCCGAGATGACGATATTCTGGGGCGGGCGCCGCAAGGCGGGCCGCCCCATCTCGTATCCATTCCTTGCAGAGTGAGTGAGCGATGAGCCACGCCGCCCCACAGCCAGTCGACCTGATGATCGAAGCCCGCTGGGTGGTGCCGGTCGAGCCGCACGCGGTGGTGCTGGAGAACCACGCGGTGGTGGTGCGGGACGAGCGCATCGTGGCGCTGCTGCCGATCGCCGGGGCGCGTGCCGCCTACGCACCGCGCGAGCGCGTCGAACTGGGCGAGCACGCGCTGATCCCCGGCCTGGTCAACAGCCACACGCACAACCCGATGACCCTGCTGCGCGGCCTCGCCGACGACCTGCCGCTGATGGTGTGGCTGCAGCAGCACATCTGGCCGGCCGAGGCGAAGGTGATGGGCACCGAGTTCGTGCGCGACGGCGTCGAGCTGGCGGTGGCCGAGATGCTGCGCGGCGGCACCACTTGCGCCAACGAGAACTATTTCTTCCCCGACGTGATCGGCGCCACCTATCGCAAGCTGGGTTTCCGCGCGGTGGTCGGGCTGCCGGTGATCGAGTTCCCCACCGCGTGGGCGAAGAGCCAGGACGAATACTTCGAACGTGCCGGCGAGGTGCACGACAGCTTCCGCGGCGACCACCTGATCAGCACCGCGTTCGCGCCGCATGCGCCGTATACGGTGTCGGACGGGAGCTTCGAGCGGATCCGCGTGCTGTCCGACCAGCTCGACATCCCGGTGCACCTGCACACGCACGAGACCGCGCACGAGGTCGAGGACGAGAAGGCCAGGAGCGGGCTGCGCCCGTTCCAGCGGCTGCAGAAACTGGGCCTGGTCAATGACCGCCTGATCGCCGTGCACATGACCCAGCTGACTGAGGGCGAGATCGCCGCCTGCGCCGCCGCCGGCGTATCGGTGGTGCATTGCCCGGAATCCAACCTCAAGCTGGCCTCCGGTTTCTGCCCGGCGGAAAAGCTGCGTGCCGCCGGCGTCAACGTGGCGATCGGCACCGATGGCTGCGCCTCCAACAACGACCTGGACATGTTCGGCGAGATGCGCACCGCCGCGCTGCTGGCCAAGGCCGTGGCCGGCGACGCCGCCGCGTTCGACGCGGCGTTCGCGCTGCGCGCGGCCACGCTCAACGGCGCGAAGGCGATCGGGCTGGAGGCGAGGATCGGCTCGATCGAGCTGGGCAAGCAGGCGGACTTCGCCGCCGTGCGATTGAGCGACCTGGAAACCCAGCCGCTGTTCCACGTCATCTCGCAGCTGGTCTATGCCACCGGCCGCCACCAGGTCAGCGACGTGTGGATCGCCGGCAGGCGCAAGCTGGCCGCGCGCGAGCTGGTCGGCATGGACACCGTTGCAATCCTGGAGCGGACGCGTGCCTGGCGCGAACGCATCGCCTCGGCCTGAAGCGGAGCCTTCGATGAACCGTTACCTGGTCCTGCTGATCCGCCGGCCGCACCTCGACCCGGCGGTGGTGCCGCTGCACCGGGCATTTCTGGAGGGCTTGCGCGCAGAAGGCAGGGTGGAACTGTCCGGCGGCTTCAGCGACAGGTCCGGCGGCGCCTACCTGCTTCACGCGGTCGACCTGGCCGAGGCGACCGCGCTCGTATACAACGACCCGGCCCACGTCAGCGGCGGTTGGGATATCACGGTGTACGAGTGGCAGGTGGTTTGATCTTTGCGCTCTTCCATCAGCGCGCGAGTCAAGAGGCAGTCATCCATGGCCGCACTTTCCAATAAACTCATGAGCTCACCGTGGACTCGAACATGACCACCGCCAACGTCAGCCCCGCCGAGATCGCCCGCTTCGACAGCCTGGCGGCGCGCTGGTGGGATCCCGACGGCGAGTCGCGCCCATTGCACGACCTCAATCCGGTGCGCGCCGCCTATGTCGCCGCGCGCGTCGACCTGCGCGGGGCGAAGGTCGCCGACGTCGGTTGCGGCGGCGGCCTGCTCAGCGAGGCGCTGGCGCGTGCCGGCGCGAAGGTCACCGGCATCGACCTGGGTGACAAGGTGATCGACGTCGCGAAGCTGCACCTGCATGAATCCGGCCTCAGTGTCGACTACCGCGTGCAGTCCTCCGCCGAGTTGGCGGCGACCGAGCCGGAAGGTTTCGATGCGGTGTGCTGCATGGAGCTGGTCGAGCACGTCCCCGACCCGGAAGCGCTGGTGAACGACCTGGCCGCGATGCTGAAGCCGGGCGGGCGGCTGTTCATGTCCACCCTCAACCGCACGCCGGCCGCGTTCGGCGCGGCGATTCTGGGCGCGGAATACGTGATGCGCCTGCTGCCGCGCGGCACCCATCACTACGCGCAGTTCCTGAAGCCGTCCGAGCTGGGGCGCCTGCTGCGCCATGCCGGGCTGGAGCTGGAGGACGTTTCCGGGCTGGGCTACAACCCGCTCAGCCGCAAGGCCTGGCTGAGTTCGATCACTGCGGTCAACTACGTGCTCAGCGCACGTCCCACGGGGACTTCCTACGGTCGCAAGCCGGCATGAAGCCCTTGCCCCAAAACATCCAGGGCGTGCTGTTCGACCTGGACGGCACCTTGCTCGACAGCGCTCCCGACCTGTATGCCGCCTTGGTGGCGCAGTGCGCGGAAGAGGACGTGCCGCCGCCGCCCTATGCGCCGGTGCGTGAGGTGGTGTCGCGCGGCGCGCGCGCGGTGCTGCGCTGCGCATTCGCCGCGCGTGGCGAGCCGGCGCTGGAGGCGCTGGTGCCGCGTTACCTGCAGCTGTACCGGGACGTGATGGCGCAGCAGACGCGCGCGTTCGACGGCATCGACGAGCTGCTGGTGCGCATCGAGGCGCACGGTCTGCGCTGGGGCATCGTCACCAACAAGGCGGGTTTCCTCACCGACGAACTGGTTGCCCGCATCGGCTGGGCCGCGCGCGCCGGCGCCGTGGTCTGCGGCGATACCCTGGCGGTGAAGAAGCCCGATCCGGCGCCGGTGCTGCTGGCCTGCGAACGGGCCGGCGTGGCGCCCGCGCACAGCCTGTTCGTCGGCGACGACCGCCGCGACGTGCAGGCCGGGGCGGCTGCCGGCCTGTACACGGTGGCGGTGAGCTGGGGCTATCTCGATGGCGGCGATCCCCGTGGCTGGGGTGCCGACAAGGTGCTGGACCATCCGGCCGAACTGGCCGAACTGCTGCAATTGCAACCGGTAGCGGCATGATCGAGCTGGTCGAACAGAACGCGGTGCTGCAGGGCTTCATCGACAAGTGGCTGGCGGTGCAGCCGCAGCAGCGCGTGGCGCTGGCCTTCGTCGATGGCCGGCGTTACCCCGGCCACATCGCGCTGGCCGCGCTGGAACAGGAACTGCTCGGCGCCGCCTATGGCATCCGCGAGCCGCAGGTGGCCGCCGCCAAGCTCAACTGGTGGGCCGAGGAACTGGCCGGGGCGCCGGCCAGCGGCGGTCGCCATCCGCTGACCCAGGTGCTGTTCGACGAGGAGCGGGCGCACGCCGTCGCCAGCCAGCTGTGGCTGGCGCCGGTGCTCGCCGCGATGGCGCAGCTGGAGCAGGGCACCGCCGCGGATTTTGCCGCGCAGCTGGAGGCGGCAAGGCCATTGCACGGTGCGCTGGCGGCGCTGGAAACCGCCTGGTGGTACGGCGCCGACGCGTCGCCGGCGCAGGCATCGCGCGTCGCCGTGCTGAACCATCTGCTGTATGCCCTGCTGCGGCTGGAACAGGATGCCGAACGCGACCGCCTGCCGCTGCCGATGGCGCGACTGGCCCGGCATGGCCTGAACCGCGCGCAATTGCGCAGTCCCGGCGCAGCGCGGCAACAGGCGGTCAAGGCGCAGCTGGACGACCTGCTGGCCAGTTGGAACGAGTCGGCCACGCTGGCCGGGCCGCTCAGCGTGTTTCGCGCGCTGGAATCGCGCCACGCCAGCCGGCTCGCGCAGCGTGCGGCGCATGCCGGCGATGCGCTGGCGGTATTGCAGGCCGGCCACTCGCGTACCGGGCTGGCCACCCCGCTGCGGGCGTGGCAGGCGGCGCGTGCATGGCGTCGCTACCTGGCGTAAAACGAGCCGGGACGCAGCGTTTCCACCACGCCACTATTGCGCAGCAGCCTGCCTGCCCCAAGATTGTCCGCTTCACGGCGATGCGTTCGCCGATGCCAGGATTCCCGTCATGCCGAACCAGGAAAACACCGCCCGCCTGCTGCCCGACGTTGCCGTGCATGCGCAGCCGCATCTTGCCGGCGCGCTGGACTGGGTCGGCATGGCCGAGATCCAGGTGCCGGTGCTGTTCGACGCCGGCGATGGCCAGGTGCAGCGTTCCAGCGCCCGGGTCGGCGCCTTCGTCAACCTGAGCCGGCCGGACAAGCGCGGCATCCACATGTCGCGTCTGTACCTGCAGGTCGAACAGGCGCTGAGCACGCAGGCGCTGAATGCACAGATGCTGCATGCGCTGCTGCGCGGCTTCCTCGATTCGCACCGGGACCTGTCCGACCGCGCCTGCCTCAGCATCCATTTCGAGCAGCTGGTGCGGCGCCCCGCGCTGAAGAGCGCCAACAGCGGCTGGCGCGCCTATCCGGTATGCATCGAGGCCAGCCTCACTGGCGACGAATTCCTGCTCGAGTTCGGCACCGAGGTGGTCTATTCCTCCACCTGTCCGGCCTCGGCGGCGCTGTCGCGCCAGCTGATCCAGGACCAGTTCGCCAGCGATTTCGATGCCGGCCAGCCGCTTGACCATGCCGCGGTGCTGGCCTGGCTCGGCAGCGAGAAGGGCATCGTCGCCACCCCGCATGCCCAGCGCAGCGTGGCGCGCCTGCGCATCCGCCTGGCGTCCGGCGCCGGTTTCCACCTGATTGGCCTGGTCGACCGCGTCGAGCACGCGCTTGGTACGCCGGTGCAGACCGCGGTGAAGCGCGAGGACGAACAGGCTTTCGCGCTGGCCAACGGCGGCAACCTGATGTTCTGCGAGGACGCCGCCCGGCGCATCCAGAAGGCGCTCGATGCCGACGCCGCGCTGAGCGACTTCCACATCCGCGTCGAGCACCAGGAAAGCCTGCACCCGCACGATGCGGTGGCCTATGCGAGCAAGGGCGTGGAGGGCGGTTACGGCTCCACGCCGTGACAACCGCCTCGTAACGCGGGCACGGCCCGCCGGTTTTTGATTTCGCGAAAACGCGACGGGAATGGCGTGAGTGGCCGCCCGCGAGCGCGGCAGCACGTGCTGGAGCAGCAGCCGGCTGTACCGTACTTCTGCGATTTTTCTTCCAGCAAGTGCGGGGCGCGATCGGCTCGGCTCGATCCGCCGGTCACCCGGTGTCGGTGGTATCTGCCGGGTGACGGCAGCGGGGGAAATGGAAGTGGTCGGGCACCGGGTCCTCGCCACCATCGCACAATGGCTGGCAGCGCAGCACTCGCCAGCCGGCCAGCAGGCTGCCGCGCCACGGGCCGAAGCGGGTGACTGCAATCCGTGCATAATCGGAGCAGTTGGGGTGGAAGCGGCAGCGTGGACCGAGCAGGGGACTGAGCCAGCGCTTGTACAAACGCAGCATCCACAGTATCAATCGGGTCAGGACATTCACGGTGCCGGAGCGGCCAGCGACGGGTAGTGGTACAAGTATTCCAGAAGCAAGCTTGCCGGTGTAGGACACATGGGCTATAACACCCGGCCGCCACGGCCAAAAACGGTGAAGGGATATGGCGAAAACGACGCGTAGTTCGACCGCTGCCAAGGCGCAGAAGGGCAAGGCTTCGACCAAGGCGCGTAATGCCAGGGCCGGCATGGCGAAAGCGGCAGTCAAGGGGCGGGCGGTGAGTGCCAGCAAGGCTTCCGCCAAGGTCAGCCGCAGCGCAGCGAAACCAGCCGGCAAGGCGGTGGCGAAGAAGGTGGCGGCCAGGAAGCCGATGGCCGGCAAGACCGTCGCCAGGTCGCCGGCGAAGAAGGCTGCTCCGGCGAAAAAGCCGGTCGTGAAGAAGCCAGCCGTGAAGAAGGCCCCGGTGAAGAAAGTGGCGGTCAAGAAGGTCGCTGCGAAGAAGCCCGCGCCGAAGAAGGTTGTCGCCAGGAAGGTGGTGGTCAACAAGGCCGTTGCCAAGAACAGCAAACCCAAGGGCAGCGCAGCCAAAAAACCGGTAGCGAAGCCGGCAGCCAAACCCGTTGCCAGGAAAGCGGTTGCCCCTATCAAGCCGGCGGTCAAGCCGGTCGAGGCGGCAGCCAAGCCGGCGCCGGTGGCAGCCGTCAAGAACGTATCCCCGGCACCCGCCAGCACCCTGTTCAAGGGCAAGGTGGCGAGTGCAACCGCCATGGTGACACCGCATGCAGCCTCGGCCGCCGCGGGTCATGCCTCTTCCCACAAAAGCCCGAAAAATTCGTCGTCCTCAATGAATAAATCCGCTGCGAAGAAACTCGACAACGGCATTACCCGCGAAGATGGCCGGTATGCGCTGCCGTCCACCAGCATCATCAACCTGCCCAAGGGATACCACCCCTCGTCCGCCGAGGAGTACATGAACCCGATGCACCTGGCCTACTTCCGCAACAAGCTGCGCGAATGGCGCGATCAGCTGGTGGAAGAGTCGCGCCAGACCATGGACAACCTGCGCGAGGAAGTGCGCGACGTCGGCGACGAAGCCGAGCGTGCCACCCGCGAGACCGAGAACTCGCTGGAGCTGCGCACCCGCGACCGCTACCGCAAGCTGATCTCCAAGATCGACAAGGCGCTGCGCCGGATCGAGGAAGGCAGCTACGGCTTCTGCGAGGAGACCGATGAGGAAATCGGCATCGACCGCCTCGATGCACGCCCGATCGCCACGCTGTCGCTGGATGCGCAGGAGCGTCGCGAGCACCTGCAGAAGCAGATGGGCGACTGATTGCCGCCAACCCTTGCCTGAACCGGGGGTTCGTTCGATCCGCCCATGCCGATCCCCCGGGATCGCCAAAACCCCCGAGCCGGATCTCGGGGGTTTTGTTTTGCTGCATGCCTGTCACGAGGAGTCGCGAGGTTCGATCTTCGCCTGTTGCGGATGGCGTGCAGCTGGATTGCCGCGGAAGTATCAGGACAACCGCAAAAGGACCGCATCAATTCCGGTGTGGTCTGCATGCCCTGAACCGGCAGGCGGAACGCAGGGCGACGGAGCAAGCGCCTGCACGATGCTCCGGGGACGCGACGTGTGGAGGTGCGCGCCGCTCCCTTTGCGGATGGCCGGCCCTGTTCGAAGCGGATGACGCTAGAACTGGTAGCGCAATGTCAGGTTCGCGGCACGCGGTGCGCCCGGCATATTGAGGTTCGGGCTGCTGCCGTGACCCGACACGATGTACCGCGTGTCGAACACGTTGGTCAGGTTGAGTTGCAGCGCGATCGGTCCGGTGCGGTATTGCGCCATGAGATCGGCGGTCACGTAGCCCGGCAGGGTCACCGTGTTGCCGGGATTGGCCTGCCGCGCACCGACCAGGTTCAGGCCTCCGCCCAGTTGCCAGTGCTCCGCGAACGCGCGGGTGACCCACAGGTTGCCGCTGTTCCGGGGCGTGAGGGTGGCACGCTTGCCCTGGATCGGACGACCGGCATCCATGGCGACGGAATGGATGATGCGCGCATCCAGCCAGGCGTAGCCGGCAATCAGGCGCCAGCCGTCCGCCAGGTCCGCGGCGGCGCTGAGCTCGACGCCGCGTGTCCGTTGTGCGCCGATCGGCAGCACCTTCTGGGTGACGGGGTCGGTGGCCTTGATGCCCGTACGCTCCAGTTCGAACGCCGCGGCGTTGAACGTGGCGCGCCCCCCCAGCAGGTCGTATTTGGCCCCGACTTCGGTGTTGTGCGTACGCTCGGGGGCGATGTCCGCATTGTTCGCCGCCAGCGCAAATGCCTCACCCGATGGCTGGAACGAACGACTCCAGGAAACGTAGTAAGCCTGCGTGGCGGACGGCTGCCATACCACGCCCGCGCGAGGACTCAGCGCCTTGTCGGTGCGGGCAAGGTCCCGCTGACCCGGCAGGCGGTTTTCCGTTTCCTGTCGGAAGCGGTCGTAGCGCAAACCAAGCAGGGCCTTCCACTGCGAACCCAGGCTCACCATGTCCTGCAGATAGGCGGCTGCCGTGTCGAAGATGCCGAGGTTGTCGGCGGCAGGGGCGCGGGCCACCCGCAATGGCAGTACCGGCAACACGGGATGGAACAGGTCGACGACGGCCACGCCGCTGGCGCTGCGATTGAGCAGGGACTTGTCCTGCCGTCCAAGCTCCAGGCCGTAGAGCAGGTCATGGCTGACCGTATCGCCGCTCAGGCGCTGATTGAGCTCGGTCTGGTTGAACCAGCCGTGCTCGTGCCGGTACACGTTGGAACGGTTGAGCGAAACGGTCCGCGCCTTCTCGTTGACGCTGCCCGGCAGCGTGTTGTTGCGGTCGAGCGTGTAGTCGTACCAGCGCGAGGCATTGCGCAAGGTCAGGCCCTCGCTGAAGGCATGCGTCAGCGTCGCGGTGGTCGAGGTCACCGTCGACTTACTGGTATCGACGTCGCGCGCGTTGGCGGCGCCGTAGTAGGTTCCCACCGGCACATCGACCGGGCGGCCTCGATAGGCCGGAATGCCGAAATCGGTGACGCGGCGATCCTCCAGATAATCGGCCTGCAGCAGCAGCGTGGTATTGGCCCCGGGATGCAGCAGCACCGACGGCGCCACGGTGCGGCGCTTGAGGAACTGCGGGTCGCGATAGCCGTTGGCGTCTTCCATGGCGCCGGTGAGGCGCCAGGCGCTGCCGGCATCGCCGAAGCGCCGGCCGACGTCCAGTTCGCCGCGCCGATCGGCCCAGCTGCCGTAGCTGAGGGTGACCTGGCCGCCGTCGACACCGGGTTGCCGGGTGACGCGATTGATCAGGCCGCCGGACGAACCTCGTCCATACAGCACCGAAGCCGGTCCCTTGAGCACCTCGATGCGCTCGATGTTCGACAGGTCGCGGAAATACAGCGCGTCGTCGCGGATGCCGTCGACGAATTGATCCGCGATGGCGGTGAAACCGCGGATGGAGACCTGGTCGCGCTGACCGTCGCCGGTCGAGAAGCCGACGCCGGGCACGTTCTTCAGGGCGTCCTGGATCGACGTCGCATGCTGGTCCCGCAGCACGCTGGCCGGCACCACGTTCACGGTCTGCGGCACGTCGCGCAGGGCGGCATCGATCTTGGTGGCGCTGATGGCGTCCGGCGTGCGGTAGTCATCGGGACGCGTGGCCTGCACGTTGACGCCGGGCAGCAGCTTGGCCTGGTCAGCGGAAGCTTCGTCGGCAAAAGCCCGAGGCGCGCCCAGGGCAGTCAGCAAGGCAATGGAAAGAGGCAGCAAACGCATGGGTGACCCCGGAGGCTGGAATGCGGGCCGCACGCATCCCTCGCGGGGACGCGATGAGTACACAATGGGAGATGGCGCCGGGCCGGCGTGGCGCTGGCTGGCTCAGGCCTCGGCGAACGGGTGGATCGCTTGCATCGTTACCGGCCGGGAGCGGTCGGCAAGATATTGCGAATTATTCTCATTTTCAGGACGAGCGTCAACACCCGTCGAAAGTCCATGCGGTTTTTCTTGGGCAGGGATTGGACTTCGGGACCCGGCTGTTGGAGGGCCGAGCGGCGCCGGACTTGCTGGGCAAGGAACGCGGAGGGAAGCGGAGGATGGCCGGGTGGTTTCGGCCTCAGCTCTTGTCCGTCGCCGCGGCGGCATAGCCCTTGAGCTTCGCCAGCATCGCCGCCAGGCCGTTCGAACGCGTCGGCGAGAGATGCTTGGCCAGGCCGATGGTCGCGATGAAAGCGGGTTCGGTGGCGAGGATTTCCGCCGCCGGGCGGCCGGAGTAGACGCGCAGCACCAGGGCGATCAGGCCGGACACGATCGCCGAATCGCTGGCCGCCTCGAAGTGCATGCGTGCGGCATCGCCGCTCGGCACCAGCCAGACCATCGACTGGCAACCGTGGACGCGGTAGGCCTCGGTCTTGCGTTCTTCCGGGAATGGCGGCAGTTGCCGGCCGAGATCGATCAGGTACTGGTAGCGCTCGGTCCAGTCGCCAAGGAAAGCGAATTCCTCGGCGATCTCTTGCTGCGCCTGTTCGGCGCTGGTGGTGGCGATGGCGTTCATGCGCACATTATCGCGCGGGTGCCGGCGACAAGCGAAATGCCGTCGTCGCCCGTACAGGGTGCGTTGCGGAGGGAGTCAGGCCTTGGCGATGCTCCAGCGCGTGCCCTGGGCGCTGTCCTCGATGACGACGTGCATGGCGGCCAGTTCGTCGCGGATCGCATCGGCGCGTGCGAAGTCGCGGGCGGCGCGGGCGGCCTGGCGCTGTTGCAGCAGGTCCTCGATGCGTGCCGCATCCACCGTGTTCTCGCCGCGCCGGAACCACGCCTGCGGATCCTGCTGCAGGAGGCCGAGCAGGGCGCCGCCGCCGAGCAGGGCGGCTTTCGCCTCGGCGCCGCCGGACTGGCGTGCCGCATCGGCCAGCACGGACAGCTCGGCCAGTGCCTGCGGCGTGTTGAGGTCGTCGCACAGGGCCGCCTCGATGCGTTCCGGCACCGGCAGTTCGCCAGCCGGCAGCTCGACCGCGGCCAGGTCGCGCAGCACGCGGTACCAGCCGTCCAGCGTGCTGGTCGCCTGCGCAATAGCCGCCTCCGACCAGTCCAGCGGCTGCCGGTAGTGACCGCTCAGCAGGCGCAGGCGCAGCGCCTCGGGCGGATGCTGCTTGAGCAGCTCGTGCAGCAGCAGCACGTTGCCCAGCGACTTGGACATCTTGCGGCCGTCGAAGGTGAGCATGCCGTTGTGCATCCACCAGCGAGCGAAGGTCTTGCCGCCGTGCGCGCAGGTGGATTGGGCGATCTCGTTCTCGTGATGCGGAAACAGCAGGTCGATGCCGCCGGCGTGGATGTCGATGGTCTCGCCCAGGTGCGCCGCGCTCATCGCCGAGCACTCGATGTGCCAGCCGGGGCGACCGCGGCCCCACGGGCTGTCCCAGCCGGGCAGCTCCGGCGTGGACGGTTTCCACAGCACGAAGTCGCCGGGGCTGCGCTTGTACGGCGCCACGTCGACGCGCGAGCCGGCGATCAGCTCGTCGGTGTCGCGGCCGGACAGCTCGCCATAGGCCGGGAACGAGCCGACGTCGAACAGCACGTGGCCTTCGGCGGCGTAGGCGTGGCCGCTGTCGAGCAGGCTCTCGATCATCGCGACGATCGGGCCGATGTGGGTGGTGGCAAGCGGCTCGATGTCCGGCGGGGCCACGCCGAGCCCGGCCATGTCCTCGCGGTACGCCTGCGCGAAGCGTTCGGTGATCGTGCCGATCGGCACGCCCTGCTGCTGCGCGGCGGCATTGATCTTGTCGTCGACGTCGGTGATGTTGCGTGCGTACGCCACCTGCGGGTAATGCCGCCGCAGCAGCCGCACCAGCACGTCGAACACCACCGGCCCGCGCGCATTGCCGATATGCACGTAGTTGTAGACGGTGGGGCCGCACAGGTAGATCGTCAGGCGCGCCGGGTCGAGCGGGGCGAACGGTTCGGTGCGGCGGGTGAGGCTGTTGTAGAGCGAAATCGGCATCGGTGGGATCCGCAGCATGGGGTGCGCCGGGCGATGGCAGGGCGCGGCCAGCCCGGCATCTTAACAAGGTGTAAGCAGCCGGGTCGCGCAAGCCCCGCCAAGGCGGATTCTAAGGGTGTATTCAGCGTGAATTTGCTGGAATGCTGCCAGTCCACGCGCAGATGCGCGCCGTTGTTCCGAAACTGGAGGTCGCAATGACCAAGCTGTGGCTTCCCGCATTGGCCCTCGCCCTGATGGCGTCCGGCGTCCATGCACAGGATGGGCGTTACGCCAACGCCGACGACAATGCCCATTACGGCTGGGCCGATGTGCTGCGGGCCGATCCGGTCCAGGCAGTCACCCGCACCGAAGTGCCGCGGCAGGAGTGCTACGAGCAGCCAGTGGTGCGCCACGAGGGCGGCAACAGCACGGCCGGTACGGTGCTTGGTGCCGTGATCGGCGGGGTGCTGGGCAACACCGTGGGCAAGGGCGATGGGCGCAAGGCTGCCACCGTCGTCGGTGCCGTCGCCGGTGGTGCGGTCGGCAACCGGGTGTCCAGCCAGGGCCGTGACTACGAGAGCAGCCAGACCCAGTGCCGCCAGGTCAGCTCGGTCAGCGAGCAGCGCCGGATCGTCGGCTACGACGTGGAATACCGCTACCGCGGTGAGGTCTACACCTCGCGCCTGAACTACGACCCCGGCGAGCGCCTGCGCGTGCGCGTGCAGGTCGAGCCGGCCGACTGATCGGCCCGGTTCCCGCAGGTTGATTTTTTTGTTGCAAGGCAGCGAAATTGCCGCCATCATGGGCGCCAGTCACCTGGGTTCCGCAATGTCCACAGCCGTCTATACCGCCACCGTACTCACCAGCGCCCGCGCGGCCGCTGGCATGACGTCGCGTGCGCGCCGACCGCTGGGCGGGTATTCGGCCGGGTAGGCAGTCGCGCGCGTTTCACGTGCATCGACGATAAACCCGGCCTCCGTGCCGGGTTTTTTGTTGACGCATTTGGCACGGACCCGCCCGCAAAACCAGGCCATTCGGCCAGGCGCGGGTCCATCCACCATACCCCGGCCATCCATGCCGGACTCACAAAAGAAAAGCAGGGCCTGACTTCATGAGCATTCGGCATTTCTTGACCACCCAGGATTACAGTCGCGGCGAGATCGACGCCCTGCTGGAGCAGGCCGCCGCGTTCAAGCGTTCGCCGCGCGGTCAGCAGCTGGCCGGCAAATCCGTCGCCTTGATGTTCTTCAACCCCTCGATGCGCACCCGCACCAGCTTCGAGCTGGGCGCGTTCCATCTCGGCGGCCACGCCATCGTGCTGTCGCCGGGCAAGGACGCGTGGCCGATCGAGTTCGAGGCAGGCAGCGTGATGGACGGCGACACCGAGGAGCACATCGCCGAGGTGGCGCGCGTGCTCAGCCGCTACGTCGACCTGATCGCGGTGCGCGCGTTCCCGAAGTTCCAGGACTGGGCGGTGGATCGCCAGGACAAGGTGATCAAGGCCTTCGCGCAGTACGCCACGGTGCCGGTGATCAACATGGAGACGATCACCCACCCCTGCCAGGAGCTGGCCCATGCGCTGGCGCTGAAGGAACACCTGGGCGACCTGACGAAGAAGAAATACGTGCTCACCTGGACCTATCACCCGAAGCCGCTGAACACCGCGGTGGCGAACTCCGCGCTGCTGATCGCGACGAAGATGGGCATGGACGTGACCCTGCTGTGCCCCACGCCGGACTACGTGCTGGACGAGCGCTACATGCAGTTCGGCTACCAGAACGCGAAGGAAAACGGCGGCTCGCTGAAGGTCAGCCACGATATCAAGGAAGCCTACGCGGGCGCCGACGTGGTCTACGCCAAGAGCTGGGGCGCGCTGCCGTTCTTCGGCAAGTGGGAGCAGGAGAAGCCCGTGCGCGAAGCTAGCAGGCATTTCATCGTGGACGAGGCGAAGATGGCGCTGACCCACCGCGGCCTGTTCAGCCACTGCCTGCCGCTGCGCCGCAACGTCAAGGCCACCGACGCAGTGATGGACGCGCCGTACTGCATCGCCATCGACGAGGCCGAAAACCGCCTGCACGTGCAGAAGGCGGTGATGGCGTCGCTGATCGGCCAGGGCTGAGCGCTCGTGTATACGCCGAAGCATTTTGCGGAAAGCCGCCTGGAAATCCTGCACGGACTGATCCGTGCGTATCCGTTCGCGACCGTGGTGACCCGCACGGCGAACGGGCTGGGCGCGAACCACCTGCCGTTCGAGCTGGTCGGCGAAGTGCTGCACGGCCATGTCGCTCGCGGCAACGAACTGGCGCAGCTGGATGGTGCCGAGGTGCTGCTGGTGTTCCGGGGGCCGGACGGCTACATCAGCCCGAACTGGTACCCGAGCAAGCACGAGACCGGACGTGAGGTGCCGACCTGGAATTACGCCGTGGTGCACGTGCACGGGCGCCTGCGGGTGGTCGACGACGCGGCCTGGCTGCGTCGCCTGCTGGAAACCCTGACCGATCACCATGAGGCCGGCCAGCCGCAGCCGTGGAAGATCACGGACGCACCGGACGACCATATCGAAAAGTCCCTGCGCGCGATCGTCGGCCTCGAAGTCGCGATCGAGCGCATCGAAGGCAAGTTCAAGCTGAGCCAGAACCATCCCGCGCGCAATCGTGCCGGCGTGATCGCCGGCCTGCGCGAGCGCGACGGCGATGGCGACGCGGAACTTGCTGCAATGATGTCCAGCCAGCAGGAGTCGGAACCGTGAACCATCAGCATCACTATCGCGTCGACGTGGAGTGGACCGGCAACCTCGGCACGGGCACGGACGGCTATCGCAACTACAGCCGCGACCATCTGATCCGCATCGCGGGGAAAGCCGAGCTGGCCGGCTCGTCCGATCCGACGTTCCGCGGCGATGCCACCAGGCACAACCCCGAGGACATGCTGGTGACCGCGCTGTCGACCTGCCACATGTTGTCCTACCTGCACATGGCCACCGTGGCCGGCGTGGTGGTGACCGCGTATGTGGACGCCGCCGAAGGCACGATGGTCACCGAAGGCGACGGCGGCCGCTTCGCCGAAGTGGTGCTGCACCCGGTGGTGACGATCAGCGTCGCCAGCGATCCGGCCAAGGCCGAGGCGGCGCACGAAACCGCCCACCATGCCTGCTTCATCGCCAACTCCGTGAATTTCCCGGTGCGCTGCGAGCCGCGCATCGTCGTCGCATCCATCTGACCGTTTTTCTTTTCAGGATCTGCAAGCCATGAGCAAAGACATCGTCCTCGCCTTCTCCGGCGGCCTCGACACCAGTTTCTGCGTGCCTTACCTGCAGGAACGCGGCTGGGCCGTGCATACCGTGTTCGCCGATACCGGCGGTGTCGATGCCGAGGAGCGCACCTTCATCGAGAGCCGCGCGAAGGAACTGGGCGTGGCCAGCCACATCACCGTGGACGGCGGCCCGGCGATCTGGAACGGTTTTGTCAAGCCGTTCGTGTGGGCGGGCGAGGGCTACCAGGGCCAGTACCCGCTGCTGGTGTCCGACCGTTACCTGATCGTCGAAGCCGCGCTGAAGCGCGCCGCCGAACTGGGCACGAAGGCGATCGCGCACGGCTGCACCGGCATGGGCAACGACCAGGTGCGTTTCGACCTGGCGGTGAAGGCGCTGGGCGACTACCAGATCGTGGCGCCGATCCGCGAGATCCAGAAGGAACACACGCAGACGCGCGCCTACGAACAGAAGTTCCTGGAAGAGCGCGGCTTCGGGGTGCGCGCCAAGCAGCAGGCCTACACCATCAACGAGAACCTGCTCGGCCTGACCATGTCCGGCGGCGAGATCGACAAGTGGCAGGCGCCCGGTGCCGGCGCGGTGGGCTGGTGCAAGCCGCGCGCCGAATGGCCGTCCAAACCGCTGCAGGTGAAGATCGGCTTCGTCAACGGCGAGGCGGTGACGCTGGACGGAGAAAAGATCGCCGGACACACGATGCTGGCGAAGTTGAACGGCCTGTTCGCCGCCTATGGCGTGGGCCGCGGCCTCTACACCGGCGACACTACCATCGGCCTGAAGGGCCGCATCATCTTCGAGGCGCCGGGCCTCACCGCGCTGCTCGCCGCGCATCGCGCGCTGGAAGAGGCGGTGCTCAGCAAGCAGCAGAACCGCTTCAAGCCGGAGGTGGCGCGCAAGTGGGTGGAGCTGGTCTACGAGGGCTTCTTCCACGATCCGCTGAAGAGCGACCTGGAAGCGTTTCTGGCATCCAGCCAGTCCACGGTCAATGGCGAAGTGACGCTGCAGACGAACGGCGGCAGTGTCGGCGCGGTGGCGGTGGAGTCGAAGCACATCCTCAACGCCAAGGGCGCCACCTACGCGCAGTCGGCCGACTGGGGCGTCGAGGAAGCCGAAGGCTTCATCAAGCTGTTCGGCATGAGCAGCACGCTGTGGGCCGAGGTCAATCGCGGATGAGCGCCCTGCTTGATGCCACGCTGGAGCACCTGGGGGCGCTGGTCGGTTTCGACACGCGCAATCCGCCGCGTGCGATCGACGCCAGCGGCATCTTCGACTACCTGCGCGCGCAGTTGCCGGGTTTCACGGTGACGGTGACCGATTTCGGCGCCGGCGCGGTGGCGCTGCACGCCGTGCGCGGCGAACCGAAGTACCTGTTCAACGTGCATCTGGACACGGTGCCCGATTCGCCGGCCTGGACGGCCGATCCGCACACGCTGCGGATCAGCGACGATCGCGCGATCGGCCTCGGTGCCTGCGACATCAAGGGCGCGGCGGCCGCGCTGCTGGCGGTGGTGAAGGCCAGCGACGGCCCGCTGGCGCTGCTGTTCACGACCGACGAGGAAGCCAACGATGCGCGCTGCATCGCCGGCTTCCTGCGTGAGCCGAAGTCCTATGAGGCGGTGATCGTGGCCGAGCCCACCAGGGGCGAGGCGGTGCTGGCGCATCGCGGCATCCAGTCGGTGCAGATGCGTTTTGCCGGGCGCGCCGGGCATGCTTCGGGCGAGCAGCAGCCCAGCGACAGCGCGCTGCACCAGGCCGTGCGCTGGGGCAACGCCGCGCTGGATTTCGCGGTGGCGCAGTCGCACGAACGTTTCGGCGGGCTCACCGGTCTGCGTTTCAACATCGGCCGCATCGAAGGCGGCATCAAGGCGAACATGATCGCGCCCACGGCGGAAGTGCGCTTCGGCTTTCGCGCGTTGCCCACGATGAATCCGGATCACCTGCTGATCCGTTTCCGCAATCTGGTGGAACCGCAGCCGGTGGAGTTCGCCGAGACTTTTCGTGGCGCCTCGCTGCCGGCCGGCGATACCGCCAACGCCGAGGCTAACCGGCTGGCCGCGCGCGACCTCGCCGACGAGCTGTGCATCCCGGTCGGCAACGCGGTGGACTTCTGGACCGAGGCAGCGCTGTTCTCCGCCGCCGGCTACACCGCCTTCGTCTACGGCCCCGGCGACATCGCCCAGGCGCACAGCGCCGACGAGTGGGTCGCGCTGGATCAACTCGAACACTATGCGCAAACGGTTTATCGAATCGTTGAGAAGTCCGGCCAGGGACGGCCGGTTTTTGACCCCCGCGATCATGGATGAGCGCAAGGAACAGACAATGGACACGGCTAAGCACAACACCCGCAAGACCATCGTGCGCCTGCTCTCCAGCATGGGCAGCGCGAAGGAAATCCAGCAGTACCTGAAGCGCTTTTCCGAGGTGGACGCCAAGCGCTTCGCCGTGGTGAAGGTTGGCGGTGCCGTGCTGCGCGACGAGCTGGCCGACCTGGCCTCGTCGCTGACCTTCCTGCAGCAGGTGGGGCTGACCCCGATCGTGCTGCACGGCGCCGGCCCGCAGCTCGACGAGGAGCTGGCCGCCGCCGGCATCGTGAAGCAGACGGTGGGCGGCCTGCGCGTGACCTCGCCGAAATCGCTGGGCATCGTGCGGCGCGTGTTCATGCAGCAGAACCTGAAGCTGGTGGAGGCGCTGCAGTCGATGGATACCCGCGCCACCGCGGTACCGTCGGGCGTGTTCATGGCCAGCTACCTCGACCGCGAGACCCTGGGACTGGTCGGCAAGGTGGAGAGCATCAATCTGGCGCCGATCGAGGCCAGCCTGCGCGCGAATTCGATCCCGGTGATCGCCAGCCTTGGCGAGACCGACGAGGGGCAGATCCTCAACGTCAATGCCGACGTCGCAGCGAACGAACTGGTGCGCGCGCTGCAACCGTACAAGATCGTGTTCCTCACCGGCACCGGTGGCCTGCTCGATGGCCAGGGCAAGGTGATCGACTCGATCAACCTCAGTACCGAGTTCGAGCACCTGATGGAGCAGCCGTGGATCAACGGCGGCATGCGGCTGAAGATCGAGCAGATCGCCGACCTGCTGGCCGACCTGCCGCTGACCTCGTCGGTGTCGATCACCCGGCCGTCCGAGCTGGCCAAGGAACTCTTCACCCACAAGGGTTCGGGCACCCTGGTGCGGCGTGGCGAGAAGGTGCTGCGCTTCGACTCCTGGGAAGGCGTGGACCGCGAGCGCATGCGCGGGCTGATCGAGTCCAGCTTCGGCCGCACCCTGGTGCCGGATTATTTCGAGCGCACGCGGCCGTTCCGCATCTACGCCAGCGAGAACTATCGCGCCGCGATGATCCTCACTATGGAAGATGTCGGCAACAGGCAGGGCCTGCCGTACCTGGACAAGTTCGCCGTGCTCGACGACGCGCAGGGCGAAGGCCTGGGCCGTGCGGTGTGGCAGGTGATGCGCGAGGAAAACCCGCAGCTATTCTGGCGCTCGCGTCACCATAACCAGGTCAACATCTTCTACTACGCCGAGTCCGACGGCTGCCTCAAGCAGTCGCGCTGGAAGGTGTTCTGGTACGGCCTGGACGGCAATTTCGACACCATCGCCGGCTGCGTGGCGCATTGCGCGCAACGCCAGCCGACGCTGGTGGATTGAGCGGTACAACCTCCCTCCCCTGCAAAGCAGGGGAGGGCTGGGGTGGGGCCGCTCTTGATCTCGATGGAAGATCAAAAGCCTACCCCCTCCCGACCTCCCCCTGCGGTGCAGGGGGAGGAGAAAATGGCATCGCAGGAGTGAATCGGTGACACACGACAAGAAAAACATCGGCATCGTCGGCGCGCGCGGCCATACCGGCATGGAGCTGATTCGCCTGATCGCGGCGCATCCCTCGCTGGAGCTGGTTTTCGTTTCATCGCGTGAACTGGATGGCCAGCGCGTGGCCGACCAGGTCGACGGCTTCGCCGGCGAGCTGCGCTATGCCAGCCTGGATCCGGCTGGGGTGGCGGCGCAGGGCGCCGACGTGGTGATCCTGGCGCTGCCGAACGGCAAGGCGGCGCCGTACGTGGCGGCGATCGACGCGGCGAAGCCGGACACGCTGATCCTCGATCTTTCCGCCGATTACCGTTTCGATCCGTCGTGGTACTACGGCCTGCCCGAGCTCACCCGCGAACGGTGGCGTGGCGGGAATAGGATCAGCAACCCCGGCTGCTACGCCACCGCGATGCAGCTGTCGATCGCGCCGCTGAAGGACCTGCTGGCTGCGCCACCGGTGTGCTTCGGCGTCTCCGGCTATTCCGGCGCCGGCACCACACCGTCGGACAAGAACGACCCGGACAAGCTGCGCGACAACCTGATGCCGTACGCGCTCACCGGCCACATGCACGAAAAGGAAGCCTCGTTCCAGCTTGGCCTGCCGGTGGAGTTCATGCCGCATGTGGCACCGCACTTCCGCGGGCTCACCATCACCAGCAACCTGTACCTCGCGCGGTCGCTGAAGCGCGAGGAGGTGTTGCAGCGATTCCGGCATGCCTACGGCAGCGAGAAACTGGTATCGGTGCTGGACGAGGCGCCGTGGGTCAGCCGCATCGCCCACAAGCACCACACCGAGATCGGCGGTTTCGCGCTGTCGGCCGATGGCAAGCGCGTGGTGGTGGTGGCCACGCTGGACAACCTGCTCAAGGGCGCCGCCACCCAGGCGATGCAGAACATCAACCGCGCGCTGGGGCTCGACGAATACACCGCAATCCCGCAATGAATCGTCATTCCGGCGAAAGCCGGAATCCACGGCCTTTCGTGAGCAAAGGCTCTGGATCCCAGCGTACGCTGGGATGACGGGCAGTCTCCGACGGCAGCTTTGAGATCACACCATGACCCAACCCCTCTGGCAGAAATCCAACATCAAGATCGACGCGAAGATCATGCGGTTCCTCGCCGGCGACGACGTGCTGCTGGACCGCGAGTTCTTCCTGCACGACATCACCGCCAGCAAGGCGCACGTGGAGGGGCTGGCCAACATCGGCGTGGTCGGCGCCGACGAAGCGGCCGCGCTGAAGCGCGAGCTGGATGCGCTGGCCGACGATTTCACCAGCGGCGCGTTCGTGCTGGACGAGCGCCACGAGGACGGCCATTCGGCGATCGAGGCGCGGCTTACCGAGCGCCTCGGCGACGCCGGCCGCCGCGTGCACACCGGGCGCAGCCGCAACGACCAGATCCTGGTCGCCACCCGGTTGTGGCTGAAGGACAAGCTGGGTGCGCTGGAAGCGCATTGCCGCGCCATCGCCCAGGCCTGCCTCGACCGTGCGGCGCAGCCGGCATTGCCATTGCCGGGCTATACGCACCTGCAGCGTGCCGTGGTGTCGTCCACCGCGATGTGGTTCGCCGGTTTCGCCGAGGGCTTCATCGACAACGCGTTGCGCGCCCGCCAGACGATGGCGCTGATCGACGCCAACCCGCTCGGCACGGCCGCCGGCTACGGCGTGAACCTGAAGCTGGACCGCGGACACACCACCCAGGCACTCGGCTTCGCGCGCATGCAGCTCAGCCCGATCTACGCGCAGCTGTCGCGCGGCAAGTTCGAGATGGCCGTGCTGGAGGCGATCGGCGGCGCGCTGCTCGATCTGCGCCGGCTGGCCTGGGACCTGTCGCTGTTCACCACCGCCGAGTTCGACTTCGTCAAGCTCCCGGCTGAGTACACCACCGGCAGCTCGATCATGCCGAACAAGCGCAACCCCGACGTGATCGAACTGCTGCGCGCCAGCTATGCCAGCGTGGCCGCTGCGCGTACCGAGATCGAGCAGCTGCTGTCGCTGCCGTCCGGCTACCAGCGCGACCTGCAGTTCTCCAAGGGCTCGATCTTCCATGGCGTGCGCCATGGCCTGATGGCGCTGGAGCTGGTGCCCGACCTGCTGGTGCGGTTCGGGTGGAACGAGGGTGCGATGCGCGCCGCGATTGAGCCGGCGATGTACGCCACCGACGTGGCGATCGAGCAGGCCGCCGCCGGCGTGCCGTTCCGCGACGCCTACCGTGCCGCGGCGGAAACCGCGGCGTCCGCGGGGCAGGGGCGCACGCCGGAAGGCAGCCTCGCCGCCCGCGTGTCGCCGGGCGCCGGCAACGACCTGCGGCTGGATGAACTGCACGCGCGCTTGCGCGCACTCGACGACTGAAGCGGAGACACGGCATGGCGGCGATCGATACGGGGAACACGCACATCCACCTGCCCGCGCAGGCGCTGCCGCCCTGGCGTCGCGCCGTACTGAAGGTGGGCAGCAACCTGCTCGCCGCCGACGGTGGCGGCCTCACGCCGCGCTATGCCGAAGCGCTGGCCGCCTTCATTGCCGCCAGCCAAGCGGAGGGCCGCCATATCGTGCTGGTGTCTTCCGGCGCGGTGGCGGCGGGGCGCGCGCTGCTGCGCCAGCATGCGAGCGACAGTGGCGGCCTCGCCGCGCGGCAGGCCCTGGCCGCGCTGGGCCAGGCGCCGATGATCGCGCTGTGGCAGTCGCTGTCCGCGCGTCCGGTGGCGCAGGTGCTGCTGACCCACGACGACCTGCGCAACCGCCGCCGCTACCTCAACGCGCGCGCCACCCTGCGCGAGCTGCTGCAGCTCGACGTGCTGCCGGTGGTCAACGAGAACGACACCGTCTCGGTGGACGAGCTGAAGCTCGGCGACAACGACAATCTCGCCGCCATCGTCGCCGCGCTGGTCGATGCCGACCTGCTGCTGATCGCGTCCGACGTCGAGGCGCTGTACAGCGCCGACCCACGGCACGATCCAGCGGCCACGCCGATCGCACATGTCGCTGCCCTGACGCCGGAGATCGTGGCGATGGCAGGCGGCAGCGGCAGCGCCGCCGGCACCGGCGGCATGCGCACCAAGCTGCAGGCGGCGGCGAAGGCCGCGGCGGCTGGCATTCCCACTACCTTGTTCAGCGGCCGCGAGGCGGCCACCGTGCAGGCGCTGCAACGCGGGCAGCTGCGCGGCACCCTGATCGCCGCGGCCTCCACGCGCCTGCAGGCGCGCAAGTACTGGCTGCGGCATGCACCCGCCGCGCCGGGCCGCATCCGCATCGACGCCGGTGCCGCGAAGGCGCTGGCCGGCGGGCGCGTCTCGCTGCTGCCGGGCGGCGTGCTCGGCGCCGACGGCGAGTTCCACCGCGGCGACCTGGTCGAGATCGTCGACATGGACGGCGCCGCCGTCGCGCGCGGACTCAGCCAGTACGGCGCCGCCGAGGTGCGTCGGCTGGCTGGCCGGCACAGCCGCGAGATCGACGGCGTGCTCGGCTACAGCTACGGCGACGAGGTGGTGCATCGCGACGACCTCGTTACCATGAACCGTCCGGTGGCATCCGGGCAGGAGATCGGCGCATGAGCACGATCAGGGAACAGGCACTCGCCTGCCGTGACGCGGCGCGGGTGGTCGCGGCGCTCGACACCGGGACGAAGCGTGCGCTGCTGCGCGATATGGCCGCGGAACTGGAGGCGCAGTCCGCCGTGGTGCTGGCGGCCAACGCCGCGGACATGCGTCAGGCTGCGGCGAAAGGCGTGCAGGGTGCCATGCTCGACCGCCTGCGGCTGGACGAGGCGCGCGTGGCGGGCATTGCCGGCGCGCTGCGCGAAGTGGCCGAACTGCCCGATCCGGTCGGCGTGACGACCCGCCGCGAGACGCGGCCGAATGGCCTGTCGATCGAACGCGTGCGCATCCCGCTCGGCGTGATCGCGATGATCTACGAGGCGCGCCCCAACGTCACCGCCGACGCCGCTGCGCTGTGCCTCAAGGCCGGCAACGCGGTGATCCTGCGCGGCGGTTCCGAGGCGATCCATTCCAACCTCGCCATCGCCACCGCGCTGCACGCCGCGCTGCGCGCGCATGGCGTGCCCGAGGCCGCCGTCACCGTGCTCGACGACCTGAGCCGCGAGGCGATGGTCGAACTGCTGCAGCTCGGCGACCTCATCGACCTCGCCATCCCGCGCGGCGGCGAGGGGTTGATCCGCTTCGTCGCCGAACACGCACGCGTGCCGGTGATCAAGCACTACAAGGGCGTGTGCCACCTGTACGTGGACCGCGCCGCCGATCTCGAGCTGGCGCTGGGCCTGCTGATCGACGGCAAGACCTCGCGCCCCGGCGTGTGCAACGCGCTGGAAACCCTGCTGGTGCATCGCGACGTCGCCGAAGCGTTCCTGCCGCGCGCCGCCGCGGCCTTGCGCGAGCGCGGCGTCGAGCTGCGCGGCGACGACACCAGCCGTGCGCTGGTGCCCGCCATGCATGCCGCCACGGAGGACGACTATGCCGCCGAATTCCTCGACCTGATCCTCGCCGTGCGCGTGGTGGACAGCCTGGACGAAGCCATCGCCCACATCTACCGCCACGGCTCCGACCACACCGAAGTCATCGCCACCGCCGACCAAGCCGCCGCGCAACGCTTCGTACGGGCGATCCGCTCCGCCGTGGTGATGGTCAACGCCTCCTCCCGCTTCAGCGACGGCGGCGAACTCGGCCTCGGCGCCGAGATCGGCATCTCCACCACGCGCCTGCATGCCTACGGCCCGATGGGCGCCGAGTCGCTCACCATCGAGCGCTTCGTGGTACGCGGGAAAGGGCAGGTGCGGCATCCGCAGGGCCACACGCAGTGTTGAATGTCCGCTATCGGCCAGATGCAGTCATTCAACAAACAGCCTGAAGCGGACCGTCAAAAAGCTCACTCTGATCCAGGTACGCTCGCCGCGACCAAATTGGAGTCGAGACAAGCCGCAAATGGCAGTCACCTGCGGAAAGGTATGCCTGAGGCTTTGACGCGCGCGGCCAGCACTGGTCGGTTGAGAAAATGTAGCATTCGGCTCACAGATGCAACTGAAAGGCTAGAGGAGGCAGTTGGCCCAAGCAGAATGCCTTTCACTAGATCATCAGTGGTAACTGATGATCCCCGCTCGGGTAATCCGGAGAGAGGAAGACGAAACTTTGGTTCGACTCCTCGTTCTCCATTTAGGTACCATAGTCGGGCGCTAAATTCTCGCTTTCGATCCAAATAGGACAGGTAAACAGCGCGCCACTCCTTTTCTTCACTAAATCCTTGGTGCTTGGAAAAAAGTGCCATTAAGACGAATCGATTGAAGAGCATGTCCGCTACGTGAGGGAGGTGCTCAGCAATGGCATTTGGACTCGTGACAAGTTGGCAGAATTCATCGATTTTTCTGACAATGTAGGCCTTACGATCCGCGGAAGTACCGTAACGGACACGTCCAAGCAGAATCGACGATTGTTCCTCTGGAGGGACAAGTACCGAAGTATCAATCAGAATGGCGGCGCCACTACCATTCCCGCCGTAGCCACGCCACATTGATAAAAGACCGTCTTGATTCTCAATGTCGTGCTCCGACAATGAGGCGACGTAGGTATCGAATGCGTGGAATCCATTAAATGTTTCAAACGCTTTGTAGAAATTCTGGACCAAGGCTCGGTGCATTGCCGTCCCGAGGGTATTCTCAAGAACCTTATGATCTTCAAGAGCATTCTTGGCCTCTATTAAGCCCCAGGCCAGTTCCTCGGTATCGTTCATAAGCAAGGGGTTCGACATCCATATTTCCCCCGACTTAAAGATTGCCTCGAGGGTCTGGATTGACGTGTAATGCGCAAGTAAGGGGCGCTTTGCCGGGTAGTCGTGTTCAGTGTTGGCGTCACCCCACAGGGGCGCAAATAGCTTAACTAATTCTGCTTCGGTCATCGTGGCATCCATCTTCTCTGACAAGGCCTCTACACAAGCTGTATGCCTGCACTTTACAGCTATGCAACCGGCAGAAATGGGTCGATAGCGGGCATAGGCAATCAACGTGTCGGGTGGGTCAGCCCCGACCCCTCGCTCGCACCGCCTCCGCAAACGCCAGACAATCCGCAAATCGGTTGTACAGCGAAGCGGGCGAGAGGCGGATCACGGCGGGTTGCGCCACTCATTCATGATGCCGTCGCCCATCAGGCAGTCGAACAGGACGCAGCCGCGCTCGTGGCCAGCGCTCACACGGATGAGCTGAAGAAGTTTTTTGCGCAGTTGCGCCATACCTGCATGGTAGATGATCCGCAGCGCCATGCGCAGTGGCGCCAGTGCAGGGATCGGCATGCTGGAGAGTCGCCGGCCGCTGGTGGCTGCGCGATTTCTTGCGCAGCGTCCATGCCTTCCGCGTTCATGGTCGCGGGCTACAATCCGGCCTTGATACTCCTGAAGGCAGCGGCGATCGATGACAGGCGCAGACCAGCAACCCGCCGTGCGCTGCCGCGGCCTGACCAAGCACTACGGTTCGGGCAACGAGCGCGTGGATGCGCTGCGCGGCGTCGATCTCGATGTGCGCAGCGGGGAATTGCTGATGCTGGTGGGGCCGTCGGGTTGCGGCAAGACCACGCTGATCTCGATCATCACCACGATCCTCGACCAGGATGACGGCAGCTGCGAGGTGCTGGGCCACGATATCGGCCGCATGACGGAAGGCGAGCGCACGCGATTTCGCGGCGAGAGCGTCGGTTTCGTCTTCCAGGCCTTCAACCTGTTGCCTGCGCTCACGGCGCTGGAGAACGTGTCGGTGCCGCTGCTGGTGGCCGGCGTGGCGCGGGCAGTGGCCGAGCGGCGCGCCAGGACCGTGCTGGAAGAAGTCGGTCTGGGCGCGCGTGCCGATGCGCTGCCGCGCAAGCTCAGCGGCGGGCAGCAGCAGCGCGTCGCCATCGGGCGCGCGCTGGTACACGATCCGAAACTGGTGGTGTGCGACGAACCGACCAGCAATCTGGATGCGAAGACGGGACACGAGATGATGGACATCCTGCGCGGCGTGGCCCGCGCATCCGACCGGGCGCTCATCGTGGTAACGCACGACAACCGGACCTTCGATTACGCCGACCGCATGGCGCGCATGGAGGACGGGCGGATCGTCGAGGTCAGCGAGGGCGGGCGGCAGGGGGAGAAGTCGTGATGGCGCCATTCGAGAAGCGGATCTACCTGCTGGCCGGCCTGGCGCTGGCCGGCGCCATCATCGCGGTGGCGGTGGTCTTCCGCTCCGGCGATTCGGCCGTGGTGACGACCGCGGCCGCGCCGATGGAGCAGGTGCCCTTCGCCGACTATGTGGTCGGTACCGGCATCACCGAAACCGGCCTGGGCAACGTGTCGGTCGGCACCGCTGTGCCGGGCGTGGTGAGCGCGATCGCCGTGCGGCCGGGCGACGAGGTCGAAGCCGGCGCTCCGCTCTTCAGCATCGACGACCGCGACCTGCAGGCGCGCCTGGGCGTGGCCAAGGCCGATGTCCGGCTGGCCCGGGCGGCGCTGGCGAAGCCCGCGCACCGGCTGGATTACCTCACCCACCTGCAGCGCCTCGACAAGGCTGCCCTCAGCGTCGAGGCGCTGACCAACGCGAAGGACGACATGGAGGCGGCTGCCTCTGCGGTGGAGACGGCCGCGGCGACCGAGCAGCAGATCGAGGTCGATATCGCGCGCGCGGTGGTCCATGCCCCCATCGCCGGACGCATCCTGCAGGTCAACGTGCGGGTGGGCGAGTTCGCGCCGGCGGGCGAGGTGGCCAAGCCGCTGGTGCTGATCGGCGACGACCAGCGCATGTACCTGCGCGTGGACATCGACGAGAACGACGCATGGCGCGTCCGTCCGCACACGCAGGCGCGCGCGTTCGTGCGCGGCAATCCGCGCCTGTCCATCCCGCTGCGCTTCGAGTACATCGAGCCGTACGTCACTCCCAAGACGTCGCTGACCGGGCTGAGCACGGAGCGCACCGATGTGCGCGTGCTGCAGGTGATCTACAGCTTCGAGCGCGGCACGCTGCCGGTCTACCTCGGGCAGCAGATGGATGCCTTCATCGAGGTGCCGCCCGCGCCTGGCAAGCCGGCGGGCGGACAGCGCTGATGTTCCGCATCGCGCTGAAGATGCTGGCGGCGGATCGCGCGAAGTTCGTGGGGCTGCTGTTCGGGATCGCCTTCACCTCCTTCCTGGTCACCTTCGCCGCCTCGTATTTCTGCGGCTTCATGACCAACGGCTTCGCGCTGATCTCCGAGAACGGCGCCACCGACGTGTGGGTGATGGACCCGGCGGTGCAGTCGGTGGAGCAGACCATCAACATGCCGGCCTCCGCGCTGGACCGGGTACGCAGCGTCGAGGGCGTCAGCCGCGCGGTGCCGCTGGCGCTGGGCAACGCGGACGTGCGCTTCCCCAATGGGCAGTTCCAGACCTTCCAGGTGATCGGCGTGGACGACGCCTCGCTGGCCGGCGCGCCGGTGGTGCCCGGGCGCAACTCCGACGAGCTGCGCGCGCGCGATGCGGTGATCGTCGACGCGGGCGGCACCAGCGGCAAGCTGGAGACGCCGACGCTCGCGCGGGACCAGTGGCCGCACGACGGCGCGCACCTGGATGCGCCGACGCGCGACCTGCGCGGCGGCGACGAGCTGCTGGTCAACGAGCACCTGGTGCGCGTGCTGGGCCAGTCCTCGACCGTGCCGCGCTACCCGCCGCGGCCGCTGCTCTACACCACGCTGTCCAACGCGTTGCGCATCCTGCCGGTGGAGCCGCATACGCTGACCTTCGTGATGGCGCGGACCGTGGCGGGCGCCTCGCCGCGCGAGGTGGCCAGGCGCATCGAGCAGCGCACGGGTCTGCGCGCGCGCAGTACGGCGGATTTCAAGTCCGACACGGTGCGCTGGTTCCTGGTCAACTCCGAGGATGTCGGCGACATCGCGGCGATGCTCACGCTGGCGATGACCATGGGTTTCGGCGTCACCGGGGTCATGCTCTACATGTTCACCTACGAGCACCAGAGCCAGTACGCCGTGCTCAAGGCACTGGGCACGCCGTCGGGAACGCTGACCGCGATGGTGCTGGCGCAGGCCGCGATGTGCGCCCTGCTGGGCACCGGCATGGGCCTGGGGCTGTGCGGCATCGCCGGCGAGGTCGTCGTCCGGCTGGGATTCCCGTTCCGCATGATGTGGTTCACCCCGCTGGCGGGGCTGCTGGGCGTCGTCCTGGTGAGCGTGGCGGCCGCGCTGATCAGCGTGCGCCCGGTGGTGAAGCTGCAGCCGGCGGTGGTGTTTGCCGGGCGGTGAGCCGGCGGCGGCAGGCGCCGCGCCACCGTCGGCTCAGTGGCCGCCGGCCCACTCCCGTACGGCCTCCGCAAACGCCAGACAATCCGCGAACCGGTTGTACAGGGGCGCGGGCGAGATGCGGATCACATCCGGTTCGCGCCAGTCGCCGATGATGCCGTGGTCCATCAGGTATTCGAACAGGGCACGGCCGCGCTCGCGGCCGCCGGTCACGCGGATGGAGAGCTGGGCGCCGCGGCGCTGCGGTTCGGCGGGGGTCAGTACCTGCAGCACGTCGGCTAGCTGTGTCTGCACCAGCCATTCCAGGTAGCCGGTGAGTTGCAGCGATTTTTCGCGCAGGCGATCCATGCCGGCGCGGCGGAAGATCTGCAGCGACACGCGCAGCGGCGCCAGCGCGAGGATCGGCGGGTTGGACAGCTGCCAGCCGTCGGCGCCTGCCGTTGGCACGAATTCGGGGCCCATCTGGAAGCGGGTGGTCTTGTCGTGGCCCCACCAGCCGGCGAAGCGCGGCAGCACGGCTTGCGCATGGCGTTCGTGCACGAACGCGCCGCCGATCGCGCCGGGGCCGCTGTTGAGGTACTTGTAGCTGCACCAGATCGCGAAGTCGGCGCCGCTGTCGTGCAGTTGCAGCGGCAGGTTGCCGACGGCGTGGGCGAGGTCGAAGCCGACGGTGCAGCCGTGCTGGTGGCCGAGTGCGGTGATCGCCTTGAGGTCGAAGGCCTGGCCCGTGCGGTACTGCACGCCGGGCAGCAGCACCAGCGCGATGCGCGAGCCATGTTCGGCCAGCGCTCGTTCGATCGCGGCGGGCGAGGTGGTGCCGTTCGGTTCGTCGCTCTGCAGCTCGATCAGCGCGGTGGCGGGGTCGAAGCCGTGGAAGCGGACCTGCGATTCCACCGCGTAGCGGTCGGTGGGGAACGCGCCGGCCTCGATCAGGATCGCCGGACGTTCGGCGCTGGGGCGGTAGAAGCTCACCATCATCAGGTGCAGGTTTACCCCGAGGGTATTCATCGCGACGACTTCGGTGGGCTGCGCACCGACCAGCGCGGCGAGGTCGTCGCGGACGAACTCGTGGTAGTCCATCCACGGCAGGCGGCCCTTGAAGTGGCCTTCCACGCCCAGTTCGCCCCAGTAGTCCAGCTCCGCGTTCACCGCCTCGCGCACCGCGCGCGGCTGCAGGCCCAGTGAATTGCCGCAGAAGTACGTACTGTCGCGGTCTTCGTGCGGCGGGATCAGGAACTCGTCGCGGAACGAGCGCAGCGGGTCGGCGGCATCGCGGGCGTTCGCCCAGTCGCGGGTGGCTTCGAAACTTGCGGGCATGGGGAATCTCTTGGTGGCAAATCCCGCGCCTGTTTCGGGGAAGGGCGCGGAGGGGGTGAAGATCAAGAGCCAACCCCTCCCAGGCTCTCCCCTGCGGGGCAGGGGAGGGAGCAAGTCGGTTGACTATTTCAGTTGCGCGGCGATCGCGTCGCAGCCTTTGTCGAAGGCGGCCTTCCAGTCGGCACCGGCCTGGGTCTGGCTGGGGCGCATGCAGCGCAGCTGGATCGCGTGGCCGTTCTTGAACCAGTAGTGCTCGGTGTAGCTGAAGGCGGCGGCGTTTTCCTGCGCGGTGTAGACGTTGCTGTTCGGGCCCGGCGGCACCGCGGCGGCCTTGTAGCCGGGCAACGCCATGGCTTTCGCGGTGGCGTCGCTGCGGTACTGGTTGAAACCGTTGAGGTCGGCCACCTGCTTCACCGTGACGGTGACGCGGGCGAGGCTGTTCCTGCCGGTGGGCGAGGGATCGGGCACCTGGAATACGCGGGCTTCGGGGTCGCCCTGGGTTTCCATGATGCCGAGCCAGTTGTCCGGCGTGCTGAAGTGGACGCTGCCATCGGCCATGCTGACGTCGGCGGCGCGTGCACTGCCGGCCAGCAGGGCGCCGGCGACGGCAATCGCGAGGGTGGTGCTGCGCAGGAGGCTCATGCGGGTTCCTTCGGGATGGGATCGGGAGCGAAGCGGTGGCGGGGCAGACCCAGCCATTCCAGCGCGGTACCGTGGAACAGGCGCGCGCGGTCGGCTTCGTCCAGGCCCAGCGCCTCGATGCCGCTGCCGGGTTCCTGCTCCCCCAGCGGGAAAGGATAGTCGGTGCCGAGCATCACCTGGCGGGCGCCCGTCACATCCAGCAGATAGCGCAGCGCCTGGTCGTCGTGCACGCAGGAGTCGAAATAGAAGCGCTTGAGGTACTCGCGCGGGTTGCGTGGATTGTCGGTGGCGACCAGGTCCGGGCGCATCCTGAAGCCGTGCTCGATGCGGCCGATCGTCGAGGGGAAGCTGCCGCCGCCGTGGGCCAGCATCACGCGCAGCTTCGGCAGCCGCTCCAGCACGCCGCCGAAGACCAGGCAGCAGGCGGCGCGCGATTGCTCGGCGGGCATGCCGACCAGCCACGGCATCCAGTATTTCGGCATGCTGGCCATGCCCATCATGTCCCAGGGGTGCACCAGCACCGCGGCGCCGAGATCGGCAGCAGCCTCGAAGAACGGGAACAGCTCCGGCGCATCCAGGTTCCAGTCGCTGCAGTGCGAACCGATCTGCACGCCCTGCAGGCCCAGCTCGTCGATGCAGCGTTCCAGCTCGCGTACGGCCAGCTGCGGCGCCTGCAGCGGCACGGTGCCGATGCCGGCGTAGTGGCGTGGGAAGTCGCGGCAGATGCCGGCCATGTGCTCGTTGAGGTGGCGATGCAGCTCCAGCGCCTGGTAGCCCGGCGCCCAGTACGAGAACAGCACCGGCACGGTGGAGATCACCTGCACGTCGACACCGAAGCGGGCGTAGTCGTCGATGCGCGTCTGCGGGTCGAACGCCGAATCCCACACCTCGCGGAAGAAGCGGCTGTCCTTGTAGATGCGGTGGTGCCCGTCGGTGTGCGTCATCACCGGGAAGCGGTCGTCGCCGTACTTGGCTGCGAGGTTCGGCCAGTCGCGGGGCAGGATGTGCGCGTGCGTGTCGATCTTCAGCATCCGCGCAGTGTAAAACCTCTGCGCGGCGGCGTCCCGTTTGCTAGGGCGGGCACCGCCCGACGGCCCTTGAAGCAAACGGTGGCGGGCGGTGCCCGCCCTACCGGACGGGGGCTTCGGTGGCGGTGGGAGAACCCGGCCGGGTGCGGTTCGTCACGTGGGCCAGCGTGTTGATGTTGTCGACCAGGCGGTCGCTGATCCGCGCCAGCAACTCGGCGGCAACGGGGGCGCCGCCTTCCTGCATCGTGGCGACCAAGTGGCGCTGCATCGAGCGCAGGTCGGGCAGCGGGGCGGCCGGACGCCGCTCACGCAAGGCGGCAGCAATCGTCCGCACGGCGCCGGCTGCCTGCTCGACGAAGCGGGAGGTGCCTGCCGGTTCGGCCAGCGTGGCGAGATCGTCGAGGGTGGCTTCCAGCGTCATCGCGGTACGGGCGAGGCGGTTGCCGTTGGCGAACAGCGCGCGTGCCAGCGCCAGCAGCTCCGGCGGCGTGGCCGGCTCGGTGCGCATGCGGTCGATCGAGGCCTGCGCATTGGTGCGCGCGGTGCGCGCCGCGGTACGCATGTCGTTGTGGATGGCGGTCTGCCCGGGCTGCGCCAGCGCGTGCAGGTAGCTGGCGTAGGCGTCCAGCATCTCGGCCAGCGCGGCGCGCGCGCGGCCGCGCTCCCAGGTCGGCCAGGCCACGTAGGCGAGCAGGGCCATGCCGCAGCCGAGTGCCGTGTTGAGTACGCGGTCGCTCACTGCCAGGCCGGGGTTCACGCCGTCGAACGAGAGCAGGATCACCACCGTGCCGGTCAGTGCCGCCACCGCCATGCCGTAGTGCGCGCCGGCCAGGTAGCGGAACGCCATGCACAGCACCGCCATCAGCGCCAGGTGCGCCCACGGTTCGTCCGGCGTGACGTGCAGCAGCACGGTGGTGAGCACCAGCCCGAGCACGGTGCCGAGCACGCGCAGCAGGCCGAAGTTGAAGGTGGCGGCGAAGTCCGGACGCAGCACGATCGCTGCGGTCATCGGCAGCCAATAGCCGTGCGGCAGTTGCAGCAGGCGCGAGATCCACAGGGCGGCGCTGAGGCAGGCCGCCATGCGCACGGCGTGGCGGAACGCCACCGAACGCGGGGTGAGGCTGGCGCGCAGGGTGGCCCAGGGGGAACTGCTGCGCAGCGACGTGGGCAGCCGGATTTCCGCGGCACTGGCGCGCAGTTCGCCGCTGCTGCCGGCCCAGTCGGCGTTACGCACCGCGGCGGCCAACTGGCCGGCCAGTGCGTGGATATGCGCGGCCAGGCCGTCGGCGTCGCCGCCGCTGTCGAGCAGGGCGTGCTCGCTGGCGCGCAGGGTCTGCAACGCGTGGTCGGCCTGTTCGGGCGAGTCGCCGCGTTCCAGCGCCTCGGCGATCGTTGCCAGCACGCGGGCGGCATCGCCGCGGAACAGTGCATGGATGGCGGGGGCGGCGTGCAACGCGCTCATCGCGGTGAGTTCCAGCCGGATCCGCTCGGCCAGTTCCAGCAGCACGCCGAACGCTTCCATCGCGCGGCCATGCGCCCGGTCGCGGCCGAGCAGGGTGTGCTGCAGCGTGGTCATCGCCTCGGTCAATGCGGGCACCTCGGCCTCGTCGTGCGACGGCTGCCGGGCCAGTTCCGCCAGGCCGGCGTACACGTTGGCCAGCGCCATGCGCTCTGGCCAGTAACGCTGCAGCGGCCACGCCGCCAGCGAGAACACCATCAGCAGCAAGCCGCCGGCGAAAATCAGTGCCGCGCCGCCCACTGCGTGAGCGAGCGAGGTCGGTGTCGACGCGGTGATCACCAGCAGGATCATGCTGGTCATGCCGACCCGCGCGGTATCCGTGCCGAACACCACCAGCAGGCCGCCGAAGAAGCCGCAGGCGGCGGTGGCGAGCAGGATCGGCAGCAACTGGCCGCCAATCAGGAAACCCACCAGGGCGGCGATGCCGGCGGCCAGCGATGCCAGCAGCAGCTGCCGCAGGCGCTGGCGGTACGGCCCGGGCTGGTCGGAGAACATCGTGTCCAGCGCACCGGCGGCCACGCCCAGGCCGATCTGCGGGTGGCCGGTTGCCATGCCGGCGGCCAGCGGCAGCACCACCGCCGCGGTATTGCGCAGCACCACCCGCCACGGCACGTCCGGCCGCTTGATCGCGGTCAGGCTCTCGATCGCATGCGCGCGTAGCGAATAGCCGGTGGTAGACATGGGTGAGCGAGGAGTGAGTAAAGAGAAGTGAGAAGTGAGAGAGGTGCCGTGGCCCGGGCAAGGTTACCGTGCCACCCGATCCAATGCTCCGTGCCCTGTACGGGACGGGAAACGTGGTGATCTTGAATCGCCTTTCTCTCGTTTCTCACTCCTCTTTTTTCACTCCTGCTCTCAGGCTCTGCCGGCGAACTCGCCGGTCAGCGTGTTCACCCACACCTTTTCGTCGTTGCTGATGTACTCGGGCACCTGGATCTCGATGCCGGTGTCGAGCTTGGCCGGCTTGGTGCGCTTGGTGGCGCTGGCGCCCTTCATTTCGGGCGCGGTGTCGACCACGGTCAGCACCACGCTGGTAGGCACCTGCAGGCCGACCGGTGCGTCGTCGATCAGTTGCACGTAGTAGCCCTCGACCCCCTCGACGATGTAGCCGGCGTTGTCGCCGACCAGTTCCGGCGACAGCGGGTACTGGGTGTAATCCTCGGCATCCATGAAGACGAACGCCCCGTCGTCCATGTAGGAGAAGTTGGCGGCGCGGCGCACCAGATCCATTTCTTTCAGGTCGTCGTCGGCGCGCAGGCTGAGGTCGAACTTGCGTGCGCCCGGGATCGAATACATGGTGAAGCGGAAGGTGACATTGCCGCCGCGCGCGGTGGGCGCGCTGCGCTCGATGTCGCGCACCTGGTAGACGGTGCCGTCGTGTTCGACCACGTTGCCTTTCTTGACGTCGGAAGCTTTCATGGGTTGTAACCGGGTGATGTGAGTTTTATGGTCGTCATCCCTGCGAATGCAGGGATCCAGCGGCTTCGGCCCCTGAAGATCAAAGGCGCTGGCTTCCGGCTTGCGCCGGAATGACGGATTTATTTCGGCTGCAAGCGCACCGCGCCGTCAAGGCGGATCGTCTCGCCGTTGATGTAGCGGTTGCCGAGGATGAAGGCGACGGTCTGCGCGAATTCTTCTGGTTTGCCCAGCCGCGAGGGGAACGGGATCGAGGCGGACAGCGACTGCTGCACGGACTCGGGCATGCCATCCACCATCGGGGTCCAGAAGATGCCCGGCGCGATGGTCGCCACGCGGATGCCGAAGCGCGCCAGCTCGCGCGCCATCGGCAGGGTCATGCCGACCACGCCGCCCTTGGAGGCGGAGTAGGCGGCCTGGCCGATCTGGCCTTCGTAGGCGGCGACGCTGGCGGTGTTGACGATCACGCCACGCTCGCCGTCCTCGCCCGCCGGGTTGCCCTGCATCAGCGCCGCGCCAGCCTTGGCCACGTTGAAGCTGCCGACCAGGTTCACCATCACGGTGCTGGCGAAGGTGGAGAGCGGCATCGCGCCTTCCTTGCCCAGCACACGGCCGGCGCCGAGGATGCCGGCGCAGTTCATGACCACGTTGAGTCCGCCCATCGCATGGTGTGCGGCGGCCACGTTGGTGGCCACGCCCTCCTCGGAGGTGACGTCGGTGCGGAAGAAGCGCGCGGCCTGGCCCAGTTCCCGCGCAGCGGCCTGGCCCTTGTCCTCGTTGACGTCGAACAGCGCGACCTGGCCGCCGTGGGCGACGAGGTGCTGCGCCACCGCGTGGCCGAGACCGGAGGCGCCGCCGGTGATGATCGCCTTGACCTGATTGAGCTGCATGGGAAATCCCCGAAACGGATGCCGAAAGCCCCCAATAGTAGCCGAGCGGCGCCGGTTGCTGCAGGCTGAACGCGAAGCCGGCCGGGGCCGAGTGGTTCATGCCGGGTTGGGCTGGCCGGGGCAAGCTTTGTGCCGGGCCGCACAGCGGTGCCGGGCGATTGCCGGTACGATGCGGGCGGCCCCATGGCCCATATGAAGTGGAGATCGACACATGAAGAAGCTGCTTGGTCTGTCCGTCGTGTGCGGTGCGATGCTGATGCTGGCCAGCGGCTCCGTGCTGGCGCAGGGTCACGGCCACGGTCGTGGCCATGGTCACGGCAATGACGGATATGAGCAGGATGACGGTGATCGCGGTCGCGGCTACGACGAGGATGGCGGTCGTTACGTGCGCTACGATGATGACGGCGACCAGGGACCGGGTCACGGCCATGGCCACGCCTACGGCCACTACAAGAACTGGCACGACCGCGGCCGCCACGAGGGCTGGTACAAGCGCGGCGGCTACCTGCCGGTGGAATACCGCAGCACCCGCTACGTGGTGTACGACTGGCGCGACGCTGACCTGCGCGAACCGCCGCGCGGCTATCGTTGGGTGCGCAGCGACAACGGCGACTACCTGCTGGTGGCGATCGCCACCGGCGTGATCGTCGACCTGCTGCTCAGCCACTAAGTCGGCTTGCAGGCATGACGGCGCGTCCGCATCGCGGGCGCGCCGTTTTTCATGGGGCTCCTTGCGCAGGGCGGACACCAGTCGCAGGGCGGGCACCGCCCGCCGGCTCTGGCTCTTCGGCGTCGTGAGGAAGAGCGGCGGGCCGTGCCCGCCCTACGTGCGTTGGGAATTCAGTGCTGGCGTTCCAGCAGTGATTGCAGCTGCGCGGGCGGCAGCTGGGGAAACGGGGTGATGGCTGCGGGTGGATTCGCGGCGACCTGCAGCTCCTTCTGCCAGACGCCCACGTCCCACCACTGCGCCAGCTTGTAACCGCACTGGCGCCACACTCCCGCCGGGGTGAAACCCATCGCCTCGTGCATCGCCACGCTGACGGTACCGGGCAGGGTGATCACGCCGACCGCCTGGGTAATGCCCTGCAGCCGCATTACGTCGAGCAGCCCGCCGTACAGCCGGCGCGCGATGCCGCGTCGGTGCGCGTCAACGCGCACGTAGATCGAGGTCTCCGCGATCCAGTCGTAGGCGGCACGCTCGCGGAAGCGCCCGGCGTACGCATACGCCAGCACCTCACCGGCTTCTTCCCACACCAGCCACGGGTAGTGTTGCAGGCGGGCACGCAGGCGCTCGCGCATGGCCTCCACGCCGGGCAACCCGGTTTCGAAGGTAGCCACGCCGTCGAGGACCGATGGCGCGTAGATCGCGTGGATGGCGGCGGCGTCTTCGTCGCGGGCGATGCGGATGGCGGTCATGGTGGTCACAGTTCGCGGATGAACCAGCGGTCGCAGCCGTGGTGGCCGGTGCCGCCCATCGGCGTGCAGATCGGTGCGAAACCGCTGCGCTTGTACAACGCCTGGGCCGCGTCCATGCCGGTCAGCGTTTCCAGGTAGCAGCGGCGGAAGCCGTGGGCGCGCGCCGCGTCGAGGCAGCGTTGCATCATCGCGCGGCCGGCGCCGATGCCGCGCGCGGCGGGCAGGAAGTACATCTTGCGCAGCTCGCACACGTCCTGCTCGCCGCCGGCCAGCGGCGCCACGCCACCGCCGCCGAGCACGGCGCCGTCGCGCTCGACCACGAAATAGCTGCAGCGCGGTTGCGCATAGACCTGGTACATGGTGTCCACCTCGGCGTCGTGGATCGCGAAGCCGGGGCCGTCGGCGCCGAACTCGGGCATCACGGCGCGGATGATCGCGGCCATGGCCGCGTTGTCGGAAGGCTCGATCGGGCGGATCAGGTAGTCGTTGGTCATGGAAGCGAGTGCGGGGAAAGGAGAGGGTGTAGTGTGCCCGAGCTGGTGCCGCCTGGGAGTCGTGCCGTGCTGATCTACGATGCCATAAGCCCTGCGCCGCGTTGCCTGCGCATGTTCGTGCTGGAAAAACGCCAGCAGCTGGCGTCGCCATGAGCTACGCACCGGGCCTGCCGCTGCGTTGCCGCATGGTATCTGCGTTGGTGCTGCGTGGTACGGGCAACGATACCCGGATGCTGCTGGTGCGCCGTGCTGGTGCCTACCTGCACGGTGTGTGGAGCTATGTCGCCGGCCATGTCGAGGCCGGCGAAACCGGCTGGCAGGCTGCGCTGCGCGAGTTGCGCGAAGAAACCGGCCTGCTGCCCGTGACGCTGCACGCGACCAGTTTCTGCGAACAGTTCTATGCCGCGCAGGACGACGGCATCGAATTGGTGCCCGCCTTCGTGGCGCGTGTGGCCGACGACATCGCGGTGCGTTTGAATGGCGAGCACTCCGCGTTCCGCTGGGCGACGCTCGACGAGGCGTCCGGGCTGCTGCCGTTCGGCAGCCAGCGCGACCTGCTCGCGCATGTGCGCCGTGAATTCGTGGAGCGCGAGCCGTCGCCGTTCCTGCGTATCGCGCTGGACTGAGCGGTACGCGCCGCGCTTGGGTTAGGGGCGGCGGTAGACGCTGCCATCCTTCATTACGAACACCGGGTGGTGCAGGGCGTCGATGTGCATGGCGGGATCGCCCGCAAAGGCGGCGAGGTCGGCGGCCAGGCCCGGTGCGATGCGGCCGAGGCGCTGCGGCTGGCGCAGGATCTTCGCCGCCACGTCGGTGGCGGCGTGCAGCGCCTGCGCCGGCGTCATGCCATCGGCGACCATCGCGGCCGGTTCGCGCCAGTTCTCGCCGTGCGCGAACACGCCCACGTCGCTGCCGTTGCCGATGGTGACGCCCAGCTTCAGCGCGGTGCGGAACGCGCGGGCCGCTTCCTGCATGGCTGGCGTGGGCGCCGACTGCCCGGGCACGTAGTGCTGGAAATACTCGGAGGTGGCTTCCACCGCGGTGAGCGTGGGCTCGTAGGCGATACCCTTCTGCTTCAGCAGGCGGAAGGTGGCCTCGCTGGCGCCATAGCCGTGTTCGATGGTGTCCACGCCCGCCTCCGCCGCGTTGCGCACGCCGGCCTCGCTGGCCGCATGCGCGGCGACCGGACGGCCGATCTGGTGGGCCGCCTCCACAATCGCTCTGATCTCGGCCGGGGACAGCGTGGGCATGGTCTGGCCGTGTTCGCCCACACGGTAGTCGGCGTACAGCTTGATCCAGTCCGCGCCGCGCGCGGCCTGCTCGCGCACAGCCGCCACGGCAGCATCCACGCCGGTCACCGGCTGGGCGCCCTGCGGCAGGTCCAGGTCGGGACGGAAGCCGCGCGGTCCCGGCCCATAGCTGGCGGTGGCGACGATGGCGCGGGTGGCGACGAACACGCGCGGGCCGGGAATCAGCCCTTCCTCGATCGCGCGCTTGATCGACACGTCGGCGTAGCCGGCGCCCTCGGTGCCGAGGTCGCGCAAAGTGGTGAAGCCGGCGAGCAGGGTGTCGCGCGCGTGTCTGGCGGCTTCGAGCGTGCGGTAGTCCTGCGGCTCGGTGAGCACCTGGTCGTTCCACAGCGTCTCGTTGTACGGATGCAGGAACAGGTGCGAGTGCAGGTCGATCAGGCCGGGAGTGAGCGTGGCGCCGGGCAGTTCGATGCGCTGGGCGCCGGCAGGGGCCTGGATGCTCTCGCGCGGGCCAACCGCGGCGATCGTGCCGTCGTGTACCAGCACCGCCCAGCCGGTGTGCGCGGCGTCGCCGTCGGCGGTCCACACCCGTTCGGGCAGCAGCAGCCAGTCGCCCTTGGATGCGCTGCCGGTCGCCGCCACGGGCGCGAGCACGGCGCACAGCAGGAGCAGCAGGAGTGCCGTCGTTCGCTGGACCATCGGGCTTGCGCGCATCGTTTCCTTCCCCTCGCCGATCGAGGTTTCGATCATAACGAGTCACGCAGGGACCGCGGCGACTCAGCCGACGGCGGTGCGCGCGCGGGTGACCCGGCTGGCGGTTTCCTTGTGCAGCTGCGCGGCCAGCCAGGCGCCGGTGGCGACCAGCAGGTCGAGGTCGATGCCGGTTTCCAGCCCCAGGCCGTGCAGCATGTAGACCACGTCCTCGCTGGCCACGTTGCCGGTGGCGCCCTTCGCGTAGGGGCAGCCGCCGGTGCCGGAGACTGCGCTGTCGACCACGCGCACGCCTTCCTCCAGGCAGGCGAGGATGTTCGCCAGCGCCTGGCCGTAGGTGTCGTGGAAATGCACGGCGAGCGCGTCGATCGGCACCTCCTGCGCCACCGCATGCAGCATCGCGCGCGCCCTGGCCGGAGTGCCCACGCCGATGGTGTCGCCCAGCGAGATTTCGTCGCAGCCCAGCTCGTACATGCGCCGCGCCACGCGTACCACGTCGGCCACCGGCACCTCGCCCTGGTAAGGGCAGCCGAGCACGGTGGAGACGTAGCCGCGCACCGTCACCTCGTCGGCCTGGGCCTGTTCCATCACCGGGACGAAGCGCTCGATCGACTCGTCGATCGAGGCGTTGATGTTCCTGCGGTTGAACGCTTCCGACGCGGCGGTGAACACCGCGACGTCCGTGGCGCCGGCTTCGCGCGCGCGCTGGTAGCCCTGCAGGTTGGGTACCAGTACCGGGTAGCGCACGCCCGGCACCTTGCGGATGCCGCGAAACACCTCGGCCGCGTCGGCCAGCTGCGGTACCCACTTCGGGCTGACGAAGCTGGTCGCCTCGATCGTCTGCAGGCCGGTGGCGGAGAGCCGGTCGATCAACGCGATCTTCACCTCGGCCGGCAGCAGGGTCTTCTCGTTCTGCAGGCCGTCGCGGGCGCCGACCTCGACGATGCGGACGTGGTTGGATGGAGTCATGAGGAAGCTCCGGTAGGAAGTAATGTTGCCACTCGCCGGCGTGGCGTAGGGCGGGCAGTGCCCGCCCTACGAAGCCGGGGCGAAGCGCACCAGCACGGCATCGGCTTCGACGAACTCACCTTGCGTGGCGTTCACGCTCTCGATGGTGCCGGCGCGCGGCGCCTTCAAGGCCAACTCCATCTTCATCGCCTCCATCACCAGCAGTTCCTGGCCCTGTTCGACCGCGTCGCCGGCCTTCGCCTTCACCAGCACGATGCGGCCGGGCATCGGCGCGATCACCTGGTTGCCGCCGGTCGCGTCCTTCGATTCCCACGCGAACGCCGCGGCGCGGCTGAAACTGTAGCGCTGGCCGTTGGCGTCGTGCAGCAGCACGCGGGCGGCGTCGCTGCGCAGCGGCACGCGGTGCGATTCACCGTTGAAGCGGGCGCTGAGGCTGTCGTCTTGCAGGCGCCCGCCGCGCACCTCGCAGCCCGCTTCGGCGTGGCGCAGTTGATAGTTGCCGTCGTGGCCGTGGGCCTCGATCTCGAAACGCCGTTCGCGAGAGGTCAGTGCCACGATGCGTTTGCCGGCATGGCCGATGCGCCAGGCGTCGGCGCGCGCCCAGGGCGAGTGCGGATCGCTCGCGGCGGCCCCGACATGCCGTTCGTCATGCAGCAGCGCGGCGGTGGCAGCGGCGAACAGCACGCCATCGCTTGGCGCCGCGTCGCCGACCAGGAATTCGTCGAGGTGGCGATCCAGATAACCGGTGTCGATGCGCCCTTCGATCACCGCCGGGTGCCGCGCCAGCCGTTCGAGGAAGCCGATGTTCGATTTCGGGCCGACGATCTCGCACGCGGCCAGCGCCTCGCGCAGCCGCTGCAGGGCCTGCGGACGGTCCTGGTCGAACACGATCAGCTTGGCGATCATCGGGTCGTAGAAGATCGTCACCGTGTCGCCTTCGATCACGCCGCCGTCGAGGCGCACATGGGCCGACGGCGCGGGCAGGCGCAGCGTCTGCAGCTTGCCGGAGCCGGGCAGGAAGTTCTGGTCGGGATCTTCCGCGTACAGACGCACCTCGATCGCGTGGCCGCGGGCGTGCACCTGGTCCTGCGTCAACGGCAGCGGTTCGCCCGCGGCCACGCGCAGTTGCCATTCGACCAGGTCCAGGCCCAGGGTCAGTTCGGTGACCGGGTGCTCGACCTGCAGGCGCGTGTTCATTTCCATGAAGAAGAACTCGCCGTCCTGCGCCACGATGAACTCCACCGTCCCGGCGCCCACGTAGTCGACCGCTTTCGCGGCGGCCACCGCGGCTTCGCCCATCGCCTGGCGGCGCGCGGCGTCGAGGAAGAGCGAGGGGGTTTCCTCCAGCACCTTCTGGTAGCGGCGCTGGGCCGAGCATTCGCGCTCGTTGAGGTGGATCACGTGGCTGTGGCGGTCGCCGAACACCTGGAACTCGATGTGCCGCGGCTGCTCGATGTAGCGCTCCAGCAGCATGCTGGCGTCGCCGAACGCGGCCTTGGCCACGCGCTGCGCGGTTTCCAGCGCCTCGGGGAACTCCGCGTCCGAGCGCACGATCTGCATGCCTTTGCCGCCGCCGCCGGCCGAGGGCTTGATGATCAGCGGGTAGCCGATGGCGTGCGCCTGTTCGGCAAGGTACGCATTGTCCTGCTCGTCGCCGTCGTAGCCGGGCACCAGCGGCACGGCGTGCTTCGCCATCAGGTGCTTGGCGGCGGCCTTGGAGCCCATCGCCTCGATGCTCTGCGGGTCGGGTCCGATGAACACGATGCCGGCGTCCTGGCAGGCGCGCGAGAAGGCGGTGTTCTCGGACAGGAAACCGTAGCCGGGGTGGATAGCCTGGGCGCCGCTGTTCTTCGCGGCTTCGAGGATCGCGTCGATCCGCAGGTAGGACTCGGCCGGCAGCGGGCCGCCGATCGGCCACGCCTCGTCGGCCAGCCGCACGTGCTGCGCGTCGCGGTCGGCTTCCGAATACACCGCGATGGTGTGGATGCCGAGCCGGCGGCAGGTGCGGATCACGCGGCAGGCGATCTCGCCGCGGTTGGCAATCAGTACGCGCTCGAACATGCGAATCCCTGGAACCGTTTGGGACGAAACAAAGTCGTTGAAGTTAGCAGATTGCGGAATGTCTGCCGACGCCGATGCCGATTCGCCGTCGTAGGGCGGGCACTGCCCGCCGGCTCTGTGTTTTGTACTTCGAGGCGCCGAGTGGCGGGCAGTGCCCGCCCTACCGGAGCGGTCATGCCCCGTTTTCCTGCTGCGTGGCAGCGACCCATGCCGGCGCGCGTTTGTCGAGGAAGGCGCCCAGCCCGTGCTGGCCCTCCGGCGACACGCGCAGGCGGGCGATCAGCTCGGCATTGGCGGCATCGATGCGCTCGGCCTGCGCCGGGTCGGCACCGCCGATGCGCAGCGCCAGCTGCTTCGCCTCGCGCTGGGCCAGCGGCCCGGCCTTGGCCAGCAGGTACAGCTGGCGTTCGATCGCCTCGTCCAGCCCGGTGCCCGCCACCACCGCGTGCAGCAGGCCGATGCGCTGCGCATCAAAGGCGTCGAACACCTCGCCGGTGACGAACAGCCGGCGCGCCTCGCGCAGGCCGATCGCGGCGACCACGTAGGGCGAGATCACCGCAGGCACCAGGCCCAGCTTCACTTCCGACAGCGCGAACTTGGCGCTGTCCACGCCAATCGCGATGTCGCAGCAGGCGACCAGGCCCACGCCGCCGCCGTAGGCGGCGCCGTTGACGCGCGCGACGGTGGGCTTGGACAGGAACTGCAGGGTGCGCATCAGCCGAGCCAGGCGCAGCGAGTCCTCGCGGTTCTCCTGCTCGCTGGCGGCGGCCATGCCGCGCATCCAGTGGAGGTCGGCGCCGGCGGAGAAGCAGCTGCCGTTGCCGGAGAGCACCACCGCGCGCACGGCGGGATCGGCATCGGCCTGCAGCAGCGCCTCGGTGAGCGCGGCGATCAGCGCGTCGTCGAACGCGTTGTGGATCTGCGGGCGGTTCAGGGTGAGCCAGGCGGCCGAGTCGCGGCGTTCGCTGAGGATGGAGTCGATCATCGCGGATCCCGGGTTGCAAATAACGCGATGATAAACGCAGCCGGGGTGCGGCAATCGGCGTGGTGCAGCGGGACGGGCCAGGGTCTACAATGCGAATTATTCTTATTTGAGAATCCAGCCCGTGCGTCTGTCCGATTTGCCCAAGGGTGCTCCCGCCGTGGTCGACCGCGTGGACGACGCGCATACGTCCGATCCGATCGCGCAACGCCTGCGCGACCTGGGCTTCGTCGACGGCGAGCCGGTGCGCGTGGTGGCGGTGGGGCCGATGGGCGGCGATCCGCTGCTGATCCAGATCGGCTTCACCCGGTTCGCCTTGCGTCGCGCCGAGGCGGACCGGGTCAGCGTGCGCACCGGTGTGGCGGCATGAGCGCGTCGACCCTGCGCATTGCCCTGGTCGGCAACCCGAACTGCGGCAAGACGGCGCTGTTCAACCTGCTCACCGGTGGCCGCCAGAAGGTGGCGAACTACGCCGGCGTCACGGTGGAGCGCAAGGAGGGCCGCTTCACCGCGCCGTCCGGTCGCGTGCTGCAGATCCTCGACCTGCCCGGCGCCTACAGCTTCGATGCCAACAGCCCGGACGAGCAGATCACCCGCGACGTCTGCGCCGGCAACTACCCGGGCGAAACGCCGCCGGACCTGATCGTCTGCGTGGCCGACGCCACCAACCTGCGCCTGCACCTGCGCTTCGTGCTGGAGGTGAAGCGGCTGGGCCGTCCGGTGGTGCTGGCGTTGAACATGATGGACACCGCGCGCTCGCGCGGCATCGCGATCGACGTGCCGGAACTGCAGCGGCGGCTGGACCTGCCGGTGGTGGAGACGGTGGCGGTGAGGCGCGGCGGCGCGCGGGCGCTGATCGAGCGGGTCGACGGTGAGGTGCCGCCGGCGGCGCCGCTGCAGGCGGACGACGCGGCCAGCCGCGCCGATCTGCACGCGCAGGTGCGCGAGCTGCTGGCGGCGACCGTGCGCATGCCGCGGGTCACCGCCGAGCTCGACGACGCACTCGACCGCTGGACCCTGCATCCGGTGTTCGGCCTCGCCATCCTGGCGGTAGTGATGTTCCTGGTGTTCCAGGCGGTCTATGCGGCCGGCAAGCCGATGAGCGACCTGATCGGCGACGGCTTCGGCTGGATGGGCGAGCACGTCGCCGCGCTGATGCCGGACGGCCCGCTGCGCAGCCTGGTGGTCGACGGCCTGTTCGGCGGCATCGGTACCGTGCTGGGCTTCCTGCCGGTGATCCTGGTGCTGTTCTTCTTCATCCTCACGCTGGAGGAATCCGGCTACCTGCCGCGCGCGGCTTTCCTGCTCGACCGCCTGATGCTGTCGGTGGGGCTGACCGGGCGCTCGTTCATCCCGCTCCTGTCCAGCTTCGCCTGCGCTATCCCCGGCATCATGGGCACGCGCAGCATCCAGGACCCGCGCGACCGCATCACCACCATCCTGATCGCGCCGCTGATGACCTGCTCGGCGCGGCTGCCGGTGTACGCGCTGCTGATCGGCGCGTTCATTCCGGTCCGCTACGTGTTCGGCGTATTCAACCTGCAGGGCGTGGTGCTGTTCGCGCTGTACCTGGCCGGCATCCTCGGCGCGATGCTGGTGGGCTGGGTGATGAAGCACCTGCGCCGCGACAAGAGCGAGCACGCGCTGCTGATGGAGCTGCCTTCGTACCGCCTGCCGAAGGCGCGCGACGTGGCGATCGGGCTGTACGAGCGCGGCATGATCTTCCTGAAGCGGCTGACCGGGGTGATCCTCGGCCTGACCGTGCTGATGTGGTTCCTCTCCACCTTCCCGGGCGCGCCGGAAGGCGCAACCCTGCCGGCGATCGACTACAGCTTCGCCGGCTACATCGGTCGTGGCCTGCAGTACGTGTTCGCGCCGATCGGTTTCAACTGGCAGGTCAGCCTGGCGTTGATCCCGGCGTTTGCCGCACGCGAGACCGCGGTGGCGGCGCTGGCCACCGTCTACCTGGTGGGCGGCGAGGGCGCGGGGCTGGGGCAGGCACTGGCGGGGCAGATCCCGCTGGCCAGTGCGCTGTCGCTGCTGGTGTGGTTCGCGTACGCGCCGCAGTGCATGTCCACGCTGGCGATCATCAAGCGTGAGACCGATTCCTGGCGCAATGTGGCGATTTCGTTCGGCTACATGTTCGTGATGGCCTACGCCGCGTCGTTCCTGGTGTACCAGGTGGCCAGGGTGCTGACGTGAGCACCGGCCTGCTGGCGCAGTACGTGGTGGTCGGGCTGGTGGTGCTGGCCAGCGTGCTGATCGTGCTGCGCAAGCTGGCGCCGAAGCTCACCAACCGCTGGCTGGCGGCGTCGTCGATCCGCCTGGGGCGGTCCGGCCGTTCGCGCGCGGCCCGCGCGTTGGGTCGCTTCCTGCAGCCGCGGGAAGCCACCGGCAATTGCGCCGACGGCTGCAGCACCTGCGGCGCCTGCGGCCCCAAGCCGCCGGCCGCGGCGCGGCCCGGCGAGCCGATGCCGCTGGAATTCCGTCCGCGGCGATGAGGGTTCCGTTTTGGCTCCTCCCCCTGCTTGCAGGGGGAGGCTGGGGGGGTGCTTTTGATCTGCGGCGAAGAGCGACCCCACCCCAACCCTCCCCTGCGACCGAAGGAAGTCCCTTTGGGACAAGCAGGGGAGGGGCAAAACCCGGGCATGAAAAAGCCGGCTTGCGCCGGCTTTTTGCGTGCCACGCGGGTCGCGCTCCGGCTTACGCCAGTTCGCGGATCTTCGCGTTGAGGCGGCTCTTGTGGCGGGCGGCCTTGTTCTTGTGGATCAGGCCGCGGGCGGCGTAACGATCCATCACCGGCTGGGCGGCGGTGAAAGCGGCGACGGCGCCGGCCTTGTCCTTGGCCTCGATGGCCTTGACGACCTTCTTCAGGGCGGTGCGGACCATGGAGCGGGCGCTGATGTTGCGCAGACGGCGCTGTTCGGACTGGCGCGCGCGCTTCTTCGCGGACTTGATGTTGGCCAAGGTAGAACTCCGGGATGCAGTGTTGCGGTTGGGTGGAAAAAGACGGCAATTATGCGGTCGATTCGCCTGCGCGTCAATCATTTAGACGGGCAGGCAAGGCCCACGGACGGGTATCGTCCGGCCCGGCGGCCCGCGCTGCCGGCATTTTGCCACAGGACGGGCTGTCATCCTGCCGGTCGCGGCTGTCACACTACGCGCCCCGTGCGCCCGGTCCGCAAAGGTTGAAGACAGCCCCATGAAGTCCCCCAGCATGCTCCGCGGACTGCTCTCGTTCAGCAGCATGACGATGGTTTCGCGGGTGCTCGGCCTGGTGCGCGACATGTCGATCAACGCCGCGTTCGGCGCCAACGGCGCCACCGATGCGTTCTGGGTGGCGTTTCGCATTCCCAACTTCATGCGCCGGCTGTTCGCCGAGGGCTCGTTCTCGACTGCCTTCGTGCCGGTTTTCACGGAAGTGAAGGAAAAGGGCACGCACGCGCAGCTGAAGGAGCTGGTGGCGCGGGTATCGGGCACCCTGGGCGGCGTGCTGCTGCTGATCACCGCGCTGGGCATCATCTTCGCGCCGCAGGTGACCGTGCTGTTCTCGCCCGGCGCGATCGACGAGCCGCGCAAGTTCGAGCTGACCGTCGAGCTGCTGCGGCTGACCTTCCCGTTCCTGCTGTTCGTGTCGCTGACCGCATTGTCCGGCGGCGCGCTGAACAGTTTCCACCGCTTCGGGCTGCCGGCGCTGACCCCGGTGATCCTCAACCTGTGCATGATCGCCGGCGCGCTGTGGCTGTCGAAGCGGCTGCAGACGCCGATCATGGCGATGGGCTGGGCGATCCTGGCGGCCGGCGTCCTGCAGTTGCTGTTCCAGCTGCCGGCATTGCGCGGGCTGGACCTGCTGACCCTGCCGCGCTGGGGCTGGAGCCACCCGGAGGTGCGGAAGATCATGCGGCTGATGGTGCCGACCCTGTTCGGCTCTTCCGTGGCGCAGATCAACCTGCTGTTCGACACGGTGATCGCCTCGCTGCTGGTGGTCGGCTCGCAGAGCTGGCTGTCGCAGGCGGACCGTTTCCTGGAACTGCCGCTGGGCGTGTTCGGCGTGGCGCTGGGTACGGTGATCCTGCCGTCGCTGTCGCGCCATCATGTCAGTACCGACACGGCCGGCTTCTCGCGCGCGCTGGACTGGGGCCTGCGCGTCACCCTGCTGATCGCGGTGCCGGCGATGTTCGCGCTGATGCTGCTGGCCGGGCCGCTGGTCGCCACGCTGTTCCAGCACGGCCACTGGAGCGCGCGCGACACGCACATGGCGACGCTGTCGATCACCGCGCTGAGTTTCGGGTTGCCCGCGTTCGCGCTGGTGAAGGTGCTGCTGCCGGCGTTCTATGCGCGCCAGGACACGCGTACCCCGGTGCGTGCGGCGGTGGCTTCGCTGCTCAGCAATATGCTGTTGAACGTGGTGTTCCTGGCGCTGCTGTTCGAACTGTGGGCGCCGCACGAACTGAAGCAGTTGCCCTGGCTGGACGGCCTGGCACGCTTGCCGGGCCTGCACATGGCGCTGGGCCTGGCCAGCGCGGTGGCCGCCTATGTGAACCTGGGGCTGTTGTGGCACTGGCTGAGGAAGGCCGGCGTGTATCGGCGCCAGCCGGGCTGGGCGCGGCACCTGCTGCGGCTGGCAGCGGCCTGCGTGGTGATGGTGGCGGTGCTGTTGCTGGGCCGCTGGCTGTGGCCGGACTGGGTCCACGGCGTGCCGGTGCTGACCCGGCTGTGGCATCTGGCCGTGCTGGTGCTGGCCGGCGGTGCCAGTTACGTGGCCATGCTGTTTGCCGGGGGCTTCCGCCTGCGCGACCTGCGCGGTGCGTGAACCCTTTCGCCTCGCCGTTATACTCACGCGATGATGAGACTTTCCCGGGATCTCGCAGGCCCCTGCCTGGCGCCGCGCGGCAGCGTGGTCGCGGTCGGTGCGTTCGACGGCCTGCACCGCGGCCACCAGGCGTTGCTGGCGCAGGTGCGCGAGCGCGCGCAGGCGCTCGGCTGCAGCCCGGTGGTGGTGAGCTTCGAGCCGCTGCCGCGGGCGTTCTTCTCGCCGGAGCCGGTGCCGCGGCTGTCCAGCGTGCGCGAGAAACTGCGCGGCTTCGCCGCCGCTGACATGGAGCGCACCCTGTTGCTGCGCTTTAACCGCACGCTGACCGCGATGCCGGCCGAGGATTTCGTGCGGCGGGTGCTGGTCCAGCGGCTCGCCGCGCGCGAGGTCTGGGTGGGCGGCGATTTCCGCTTTGGCCACAGGCGCGTGGGCGACGTGGCGCTGCTGGAACGGATGGGCGTCGAACTCGGCTTCCGGGCCTGCACCATGCCGGCGGTGCAGCTCGACGGCGCCCGCGTCTCGGCGAGCCGGGTGCGCGCCTTGCTGGCGGCCGGCGAGTTCGCCGGGGCCGAGCCGTTGCTGGGCCGGCCGTTCGTGATCGACGGCAGGGTGGAGTACGGCAACCAGCTCGGACGCACACTGGGCTATCCCACCGCGAACATCCACCTGCAGCAGCGGGTCAGCCCGATCCAGGGCATCTTCGCGGTGCGCGTGGGGCTGGGCGAGGGCGAGTGCAGCTGGCCGGGCGTGGCCAGCCTCGGCGTGCGCCCCACCGTGAACGAGGTCGCCGAGCCGCTGCTGGAAGTGCACCTGTTCGACTTCGACGGCGATCTGTACGGCCAGCGCATGGCGGTGCAGTTCGTCGCCAAGCTGCGCGACGAGCAGAAGTTCGACGGGCTGGAACCGCTGAAGGCGCAGATGGCGCTGGACTCGCGCCAGGCGCGCGAGCTGCTGGGCATGAACCCGCGCCTGGTCGAGGCGTGAAGCCCGTTTTTCGCGTTGACTTCAGGCAGGCCGGCTTCTAGGATATACATGGATTTTTGTATATCCATGCGGAGACGCGCCATGCAGGTTTCGAAGTGGGGCAACAGTCTGGCGATTCGCCTGCCCGCCGCGGTGGTCGATGCGCTGCAACTGCGCGATGGCGACGACATCGAGGTTCGCGTTGCCGGCGCGCGCGTGTTCGAGGTGAAAAAGGAGCCCGGCCGGCAGGAACTGCTGCAGCGGTTGCGCAAGTTCCGCGGACGGCTTCCCGCAGGTTTCGTGTTCGAGCGTGATGGCGCGCATGAGCGCTAAGGCGTTCATCGACAGCAATATCGTGCTGTACCTGTTGTCGGCGGACGCCGGCAAGGCCGATCGCGCCGAGGCCGTGATCGCGGCTGGTGGCGTGGTCAGCGTGCAGGTGTTGAACGAAGTGACCAGCGTCGCCCGGCGCAAACTGGGCATGAGCTGGAGCGAGACCGCCGAAGTGCTCGCCGGGTTGCGCGCCGTCTGCCCGGTGGAGTCATTGACCGCCGAGACCCATGACACCGGGCGGCGGCTGGCGGAGCGGTACGGCTTGTCGGTGTACGACGCGATGATTGCCTCGTCGGCGCTGCTGGCCGGCTGCAACCGGCTTTATTCCGAGGACATGCAGCACGGATTGCTGATCGATCGGCAATTGCGCGTATGCAATCCGTTCATTCGACCGTCCTGATCGGCTATTTTGCAGGGCCTTCCCGCCAATTCGCACTGCACGGCCTGTCCGGCCGGCGCTGCCGCCCACGTAACGTCCGAAGATTTCCACGCCCATGACCCACGATTACAAGAGCACGATCAACCTGCCGCAGACGGATTTCCCGATGCGCGGCGATTTGCCGAAGCGCGAGCCGGGCTGGCTGGCGAAGTGGGAGCAGGCCGGCCGCTATGCGCAGATCCAGCGGAAGACCGCGCACCGCGACAGCGTGTTCGTGCTGCACGACGGTCCGCCGTACGCGAACGGATCGATCCACATCGGCCACGCCGTCAACAAGATCCTCAAGGACATGGTGGTCAAGTCCAAGCTGCTGGCCGGCCAGCGCGCGCCCTACGTGCCGGGCTGGGACTGCCATGGCCTGCCGATCGAGATCGCGGTGGAGAAGAAGTACGGCAAGCCGGGCGAGAAGCTCGACGCCGCCCAGTTCCGCCAGAAGTGCCGCGAGTACGCCCAGCAGCAGATCGATGACCAGCGCGCGGGCTTCAGGCGGCTCGGCGTACTCGGCGACTGGGAGCATCCGTACCGCACGATGGATTTCAGGTACGAGGCCGACATGCTGCGCGCGCTGGCGCGCATCGTTTCCAACGGCCACGTGGTGCGCGGCGCCAAGCCGGTGTACTGGTGCTTCGACTGCGCCTCGGCGCTGGCCGAGGCGGAGATCGAATACGGCGACAAGATCTCGCCCGCAGTCGACGTGGCGTATGACGCGGTCGGGCCGAAAGCGCTGGCGGCGAAGTTCGGCGTGGATCCCGGCGACGCCATCGTCGCCATCCCGATCTGGACCACCACGCCGTGGACCTTGCCGGAAAGCCAGGCGGTGTCGCTGGGCGGCGCTCTCGAATACGCGCTGATCGAAGGCCCGTCGCGCGATGGCCGGCGCACGCTGCTGGTGGTCGCCAGCGCGCTGGTCGACAAGGCGGCGCAGCGCTACGGCCTGGCCCAGGCCGTAGCGCTGGGTCATGCCGAGGGCAAGGCGCTGGAAGGCTTGAAGCTGCACCACCCGTTCTACCCGCGTGAAGTGCCGGTGATCCTGGGCGAGCACGTCAGCGCCGAGGACGGTACCGGTGCGGTGCACACCTCGCCCGACCACGGCGTCGAGGATTTCGTGGTGGCGCGCGAGTACGGCATCGGCCTGCTCAACTACATCGGGTCGCGCGGCAGCTACCGCGCCGACACGCCGGCGGCCAACGGCCTCGAACTGGCCGGCATGCACATCTGGAAGGCCAACGACGCGATCGTCGAACTGCTGCGCCGGCGCGGTGTGCTGCTGGCGTTCGCGAAGATCGAGCACAGCTACCCGAACTGCTGGCGGCACAAGACGCCGGTGATCTACCGCACCACCCCGCAGTGGTTCATCTCGATGGAGCAGGCGCAGCTGCGCGAGACGGCACTTACCTCGATCAGGAGCGTGCGCTGGGTGCCGGGCTGGGGCGAGGAGCGCATCGCCGGCATGGTCGCCGGGCGCCCGGACTGGTGCATCTCGCGCCAGCGCACCTGGGGCGTGCCGATCGCGCTGTTCGTGCACAAGGCCACGCAGGAACCGCACCCGGATTCCGTCGCGCTGCTGGAGCAGGTCGCGAAGAAAGTGGAGCAGGGCGGCATCGACGCGTGGTTCGCGCTGGACGCGGCCGAACTGCTCGGCGACCAGGCGAGCGACTACGAGAAAGTCACCGACGTGCTGGACGTCTGGTTCGATTCCGGCGTCACCCATTTCGCGGTGATCGGCCAGCGCCCGGAACTGCAGCAGGGCAGGGCGTCGCACTACAAGGTGATGTACCTGGAAGGCTCCGACCAGCATCGCGGCTGGTTCCAGTCGTCGCTGCTGACCTCGGCGGCGATCCACGGCCGCGCGCCGTACAACGAGGTACTCACCCACGGTTTCGCGGTGGACGCGAACGGCCGCAAGATGTCCAAGTCACTGGGCAACGTGGTGGCGCCGCAGAAGGTGATGGACACGCTGGGCGCCGACGTGCTGCGCCTGTGGGTGGCTTCGGCCGACTACCGCAACGAGATGACCGTTTCCGACGAGATCCTCAAGCGCGTCTCCGATGCGTACCGCCGCATCCGCAACACCGCGCGCTTCCTGCTCGGCAACCTCGACGGCTTCGACCCGGCGAAACACCTGCTGCCGGTGGAAGGCAGCGTGCTGCTCGACCAGTGGGCGGTGCAGCAGGCGTACGACGTGCAGCAGGCGGTGACCGCCGCGTACGAGCGCTACGACTATCCCGAGGTGGTGTCGCGCATCCAGAACTTCTGTACCAACGAACTGGGCGCGCTGTACCTGGACATCACCAAGGACCGGCTCTACACCATGCCGACCGACAGTCGCGGCCGGCGCAGCGCGCAGAGCGCGATGTACCGCATCACCGAGGCGCTGGTGCGCTGGCTGGCGCCGATCCTCAGCTTCACCGCCGAGGAGATCTGGCAGGCGTTGCCGGGCGAGCGCGGCGACAGCGTGCTGTTCGAGATCTGGTACGACGGTCTCGCCGCCACCCAGGCCTCGCCGGAGCAGCGGCGCTGGTGGTCCGACCTGCTGGCGATCCGCGACACCGCCGCGCGCGTGCTCGAAGGCATGCGCAAGGCCGAACAGATCGGCGCCGCGCTGGAGGCGAAGCTGGCGGTCCACGCCGACGAAGCCACCGTGGCGCGTTACGCAGCGGCGGCGAGCGAGCTGCGCTTCTTCTTCATCACCGCCGACGTGCGCCTGGACCTGGCGGGTGGCCAGCCGGACAGCGCCGTGCTGACCGAGCTGGAAGGCGCCGACGCATGGGTCTCCGCCACGGTCAGTGACGCCGCCAAGTGCGTGCGCTGCTGGCACCGCCGCGACGACGTGGGCAGCCACGCCGACCACCCCGAGCTGTGCGGCCGCTGCATCGGCAACATCGAAGGTCCCGGCGAGGACCGCCGCTGGTTCTGAGCTGCACCGTGCTCCCACGCCGCACTCCCTTGCTGCGCAGCATGGAAGGAGCGCACGACCAGGCTGTACTCCCTCCCCTGCGCAGCAGGGGAGGGTTGGGGAGGGGTAGGCTCTTGATCTGATCCCCAGGGTCAAAAGCGAACCCCCTCCCAGCCGCCCCCTGCGATGCAGGGGGCGGAGTCAATATTCGCCACATGATCGAGTCCCCGAATCCATGCCACCGAAACCCAACGCACTCTCCTGGCTCTGGCTCTCCGCCGCCGTCATCGCGCTCGACCAGCTCAGCAAGTGGTGGGCGTTGTCGGTGCTGCAGCCCGCCGGCGTGCCGCATCCGGTGATCCCGGGTTTCCTGAACTGGACGCTGGCGTTCAATGCCGGCGCTGCATTCAGCTTCCTGGCCGACGGCGCCGGCTGGCAGCGCTGGTTCTTCGTGCTGCTGGCGCTGGTGATCGGCGCGGTGCTGGTGGTATGGCTGGCGCGTACGCCGCGGCGCGACTGGCGCACCGCGCTGCCGCTGGCGCTGATCGTGGGCGGCGCGGTCGGCAACCTGATCGACCGCCTGCATGCGGCTCAGGTCACCGATTTCATCCACGTGCATTTCCGCCAGTGGAACTACCCGGTGTTCAACCTGGCCGACTGCGGCATCACCGTCGGCGCCGTGATGCTGATCGTGTTCGGCCTGTTCGCCGGCAAGTCCGGGGGCGGCGTGCGATAATCCGCTGTCGCAGTCTTTCGCGCCTGTGAAGGCGCGCCCCCTCCATCTCCCCCCTGCAGGCAGGGGGAGGGACAAGGCCACGAGTTTTCCATGGACATCCTGCTCGCCAATCCCCGCGGTTTCTGTGCCGGCGTCGATCGCGCCATCGCCATCGTCGAGCGCGCGCTGGAATCCTATGGTGCGCCGATCTACGTGCGGCACGAGGTGGTGCACAACCGCTACGTGGTCGACAAGCTGCGTGCCGACGGCGCGGTGTTCGTGGAGGAATTGCGCGAAGTGCCCGATGGCGCCACCGTGATCTTCAGCGCCCACGGCGTATCGCAGGCGGTGCGCGAGGAAGCCGAGCAGCGGCACCTGAAGGTGTTCGACGCGACCTGCCCGCTGGTCACCAAGGTGCACATGGAAGTGGCGCGGCTGGGTCGGGTGGGTCGCAGCGTGGTGCTGATCGGCCATGCCGGGCATCCCGAGGTCGAGGGCACCATGGGCCAGTGGAACCGGGCCAATACCGGCGAGATCCTGCTGGTGGAGTCGGTGGAGAACGTCGCCGCCCTGACGCCGAAATTCCCGCACGAGCTGTCCTACGTCACCCAGACCACGCTGTCGGTGGACGACACCAAGGCGATCATCGCGGCGCTGCGCGCGAAATTCCCGGAGATCGATGGGCCGCGCAAGGACGACATCTGCTACGCCACGCAGAACCGCCAGGATGCCGTGCGCCGACTGGCCGAGGCGGTCGACCTGATGCTGGTGGTCGGCTCGGTCAACAGTTCCAACTCCAACCGTCTGCGCGAGCTGGCCGAGAAGCAGGGCGTGCGCTCGTTCCTGATCGACAGCGCGGAGCATATCGAGCGCAGCTGGCTTGACGGCGTCGAGCGGATCGGACTCACCGCCGGCGCCTCGGCCCCGGAGAAGCTGGTGCGCGACGTGATCGTCCGCTTGCAGTCATGGGGCGTCGGCGAGGTGCGCGAGCTGGACGGTGAACCGGAGGACATTACCTTCGCCCTGCCGAAAGAATTGCGCCTGGTCGGCGGCAACAGCTTCGCCAGCCTGTAATCCCGCCATCGCGAGCCTCCGGCGGCGCAACGACGGCGCTGCTGCGGGTTCGTTGCGCGGCGTACTTGCCGGTTGCCGTGCCGAGGGAGCATCCTTCGGCCGTAGGGCTGCGAAAGACGTCGGGAACCGGGGGGGGGGGGGACGCCTGCATTGCCGCATGCCATCAGATGCAACCAAGGCCTCGGGAGGCGTGGCTTCCCGGGGCCTTGGTTGTGCCTGGACTGGTGCCGGAAATAGGAATCGAACCTACGACCTACGCATTACGAATGCGCCGCTCTACCAACTGAGCTATTCCGGCAAAGAGCCGAGAATATTACGGGCCGCGCTGCAATGGTGCAAGCGACGATTGCGCCACCGGCGGGGTCTGGCGGCCATCGAGTGGTGGTCCCGACCGGTCGTCAGGTTGCTGTGGGGCCGCGGTCGCGGCGGCCGGATCATGCGTACTCAGGTTTTCCAAAGCGCGGCCGATAACGAGTCGACGGCCCGCGCTGTCCGGACTGGGAGAGTCTGAATCGACTTCCTTGGGGGCGTATTGTCCGGACTATTTCGAACTTTACCGGGTTTGTTGTTGCTGCTGATGGCGACGTGCTGCGTGCACGCGGGATCGGCAACGCAGGCATCGGTACGCGATACGGCGGCGTTCGACCAGCTCATGCGGCAGCTGGACAATGGCGAGGTGATCCTCAACACCCGCGCCGCGATCGACCAGACGCTCGGGCGCCTGCGTACCCTGTTGCCGCCCGATGACGCCTACCGGCAACGCCGGTACGCATACATCTACTGCTTCCTGGCGTTCGACAACGACGCCGACGGCGGTTACGTCTATGCCGGCCATGGCATCGAGCAGGCCCATCAGGCGGGCGATCTGGAGGCGGAGGCCAACTTCCAGATATGCCGTGGCCGGTACCAGGGCCGGGTCACCACGGAGCGCGACGCGCTGCCGGCCTACGAGGCCGGCATCCGGATTGCCCGGCATCTGGAGAACAACCGCCTGATCGCCGACGGACTGACCTGGCGCGGCGGCGCCCTGTCGCTGCTCGGCGAGCAGGCCAGAGCACTGTTTGATTTCCTGGAGGCGCAGCACCTCTACGAAGCCGCGGGCAATACGACGGCCGCCCAGTCCAACCTCATCAGCATCGCCACCATCTATCGCCGACTGGGTGAGTACGACAAGGCCGCCGACTACCTGCAGCAGTCGATGGCCTTTGCGCGGCGCAAGCAGGACCGGCAGGAAGAGAGGGCGGTAGACATGGAGCTGGGGTTCCTGGCGATCGACCGGGGCGATGCCGCGGCCGCCGTGGCGCCGCTGCAGCGGGCACTGGCGATCTCGCGCGAGACCGGCTCGCGGCAAAGCGTGGGATCCGCGCTGCTGGCATTGGCAGAGAGCAGCAATGCACGGCACCAGTACACCGAGGCGCTGCAGCAGCTGGCGCTCGCCGGCAACGAGTTCCAGGTCGTTTCGGACAAATCCAGCAGCGGCATGCTGGCGCTGCAGTCGGCCAAGGCCCACGCGGGCCTCGACCAGCACGAACTGGCCGAGCGCGAGTTCGACATCGCCGAGACCGACGTGAGGCAGGGCGACAACATGCGCTACCTGGCCGAGCTGTACGAGGCGCGGTCGAGGAACCAGGAGGCGCTGGGCAATTCCGCGGCCGCACTGGCTTACCTGAAGCTCAAGATGAAGGCCGATGCCGCGCTGGCGCGCATGGCCAAAACCCAGATCACCACGCTGATGAGCTACCAGTTCGATACCGAACGGCGCGAACTGGAGAACCGCAAGCTTGCCGCCGACAAGGCGCTCAAGGAGCAGCAGCTGGCCGCACTGGAGCGCGTTCGCGGCTGGCAGAGTCTGGCGATCCTGCTCGCCGGCGCGCTGCTGTTGTTGATGTTCTGGCTGGCGCGGCGGCAATTGCGCCGGAGCCGCAGCCTGCACCGGCTGGCACTCACCGATGCGCTGACCGGCATTTCCAACCGGCGCCACATCGAGCATACGCTGCACATGGCCGTCGACAAGGCTCGCCGCAAACATCACGGATTGGCCGTGATCATGTTCGACATCGACCACTTCAAGCAGGTCAATGACAGCCATGGCCATCAGATCGGCGATCAGGTGCTGGAGCAGATCGTCCATGCCTGCCAGGGCGCACTGCGCCAATTCGACCGGCTCGGTCGCCTGGGCGGCGAGGAGTTCCTGGTCGTGCTGCCTGATACCGACCTCGAGGGCGGCCTGCAGGTGGCCGAACGCCTGCGCGCCGCCGTGGCTGCGGCGAGGCCGACGGTTGCCGGCGTCGGACTGCAGCTCTCGATCAGCCTCGGCGTTGCCCAGCTGCGGTCGGCCGAGTCGGGAGTGACTTCGCTGGTGCGGCGCGCCGACGCGGCGCTGTATCACGCCAAGGACAACGGCAGGAACCGGGTCGAGGCGGCGCCGCTGTAGCGACCTGGGGATGGCCCTGGCCAGCCGCTTCGCCGGTTCTCCGGCGGCCCGCCTGTGACCCCGATCACCTTCGCGGCGCTCCTGCCGGCCGCTTGTCGGGCAATTGCTACCACTCGTCGGCTGCGGGCTGGCCGGAACCGGCGCGTCGATACAGAGTGGGCGCAGGGGTATCAGGGAGAACGCCATGCGGGTCTTGTCGCGTCAGCGGAGCGCTTCGCTGGTCGGAGTGCGGATGTCGGGCATTGCCGGTGATGTCCCGCCATGGCGTGCCATGGCGCGGCGGCGCGAGCGCGGTTTCACCCTGATCGAGCTGATGATCACACTCGCCGTCGCGATCGTGCTGCTGGTGATCGCCGTGCCGAGCTTCAGGTTGCTGACCCTTTCCAACAAGCTCACCACCGCCGCCAACGACGTGGTCAACTCGATCAACGTGGCGCGGATGGAAGCCATCAAGCGCAATGCGAATACGCAGCTGTGCAGCAACTCGGCCAGCGTCAACAGCGCCGACGTCCTCGGTACGGCGTGCAGCACCCAGACCGGCGCGGTCTACGCAATGGCCGGTGCCGGCGCCAACCCGGTGCTGGCTGGCACGGTCGGCATCGGCACGAGCGTGCAGCTGTCGGGCGATGTGGTGGCGATCCGTTTCGGCGGGCAGGGGCTGGGGCAGGCCGTCGGCGCCACCAGCCCCTACACCGGCACGGTCGCGGACATCTGCACCAGCCAGATGAGCAGCGACAACCACCGCGTGATCACGATGACGACCGGATCGATTCTCGTGGTCGCCACCAGCTCGGGAGCCTGCCCATGACGAATCGCCCCACTCCGGCCATGCGCCCCGTGCGCCTGCCCGGGCAGCGGAGCGCGCGCCAGCGTGCCGGCCAGTCCGGTGTCGGCCTGATCGAGGTGCTGGTGGCCGTGCTGGTGCTTTCCATCGCCTTCCTCGGCATCGCGGCGTTGCAGGCCATGTCGCTTTCCACCAACAACAGCGCGATGGCGCGCAGCGTGGCCACGGTCGCCAGCTACTCGATCCTGGATGCGATGCGCGCGGACATCGGTGGCGCCCGCAACGGCGGCTACAACACGACCACGCCGATCGCGGCCAACGCCTGCCCCGCGCCGGGCAGTACCCTGGCCAGCGTCCAGATCAGCCAGTGGTGCAGCGTGGGGCTCGGCAACAGGAGCCTCGGTGCGACCGCCAGCACCACCGGCGCCATCGCCTGCACCGCGGTCGGCACCGCCAGCGCCGACTGCACCATCACCATCACGTTCGACGACAGCCGGACCGGCGCGGGCGGTTCCAGCGCGCAGCAAGTCGCCATCCGGGCCATGCTGTGAGCGGCCGTCCGATGCCCTGCCGTCGCGTACCCGGGCCGATGAAGCCGCCGGCCGGTTTCACCCTGATCGAGCTGATGGTCGCGATGCTGCTCGGCCTCATCGTCATCGCCGGGGTGACCAGCGTGTTCCTGGCCAACCAGCGCACCTACCGCACCAACCAGGCACTTGGCGACGTGCAGGACGGCTCGCGCATCGCGTTCGAGCTGCTGGCGCGCGATATCCGCAATGCCGGGCTCAATCCGTGCAACAACGGCGACCGCATGGGCAACCTGCTCAACAACAGCGGCACGGACTGGTGGGCCAGCTGGAGCAACGCCGTGCACGGCTACAGCGGCAGCCAGGGCGACCCGGCGACCGGAGGCGTGTTCGGCACCGGCGTCGGCCAGCGGGTCGCCGGCACCGATTCGGTGCAGGTTCTCGGCGCGGTCGAAGGCGGCATGAGCGTGGCCACCGACAACGAGCCGGCGGCGAATTTCAAGCTGAACGACAAGACCACCAACCTGCAATCCGGCGACATCGTCATCGTCTGCGATCCCGATCACGCAGTGATGGTGCAGATCAGCAACTACAACAACAGCAACGTCACCTTCGTGCACAACACCGGCAACGCGGTCAATCCGGGCAACTGCTCGAAAGGCCTGGGCTACCCCAGCGACTGCAGCAGCACCAACGGCAACCTGTACCAGTTCGGCGCCAACTCGCAGATAGCAAAACTGGGTGCCGCCGACTGGTATGTCGGCAACAACCCGGTCGGCGGGCGCTCCCTGTATCGGGTGGCGCTGGCAGCCCCCGACGCCAAGGAGAACGTGTTCCTCGGGGCGCCGCAGGAAATGGTGCGTAACGTCAGCGGCATGGTCATCAACTATCACGCGCGGGGCGGTATCGCGTTCGTGACCGCCAGCTCGATCGGCAACTGGGCCGTGGTCGACGCTGCGCAGATCACCTTCACGCTGCAGAGCGCCGACCAGCGCGCCGGTACCGACACCAAGCCGCTGGTGCGCGCTTTCACCGCCACCACCACCGTGCGCAACCGGGTGAACTGACATGATCCACGTTTGTACGTTCAGGCCCTCGTCCGCCTCCGCGGTGCCGTCACGGCGGCGCGGTGGCTCGTCGTCGTCGCACCGGGCCGGCCAGCGCGGCGTGGCGCTGGTGGTGTCGCTGATCCTGCTGGTGGTGATCACCCTGGTCGGGCTGGCCGCCGTGCGCGGCACCATCATGCAGCAGAAGATGGCGAGCAACCTGTACGACCGGCAGATCGCCTTTCAGGGGGCCGAGGCGGCCATGCGGGCCGCGGCGGGGCTGGTCGGCAGCAATCCCGGCATCATCGCCCGCAACTGCCAGGCCAGCAGCGTGGTGTGCCTGACCAATCCGTTCAACGATCCGGGCCTGCCGAGCGGAAGCATCCATACCGTGGCCACGGGAACGGCGGCAGGGCAGTTCACGGTCGCCGGAGTCGCCTCCGGCCAGCCCCAGTACGTGGTGGAAAACATGGGCAACTGGGTCGACACCAGTTCCAGCACCGGCTTCAACCAGAGCGCCAACGCGCAGAACTACGGCGCGCAGGGAACTTCCACTACCGCGGTGTACTACCGGATCACCGCGCGCAGCGGCGATCCGGCGGTGGTCGGCGACCGCGCCGTGGTGATGTTGCAGGCGATGGTCAAGCAGCGCTGACCGCCAGGCATACGCAAGCAGACAGACTGCATGGGGCCTCCCATGCTGCACCAGGAGCGGAACCGTCATGAACCTCATCTCCCGCCTGCATCGCAAGCCAGGACGCGGCCTCGGCAGAGTGCTGTCGGCCGGCCTGTTCGTATGGCTGCTGGGTGTCGCCTGTGCGCCCGCGCTGGCTGCCGTCCCGGTCGACCAGACGCCGTTGATCATCCAGGAATCGCTGCCGCCGAACATCACGCTGATGCTGGATGATTCAGGGTCGATGGCATGGAATTTCATGCCCGACTGGAGTTATCTCAAGAACAACACCAATAACGCCGCGGTGATCAACTCCAGCAACAACGGCGTCTATTACAACCCGGCAGTTACCTACCTGCCGCCGCCCAAGGCGAACGGCACCAGTTCCTATCCTGCCGCGAATGGTCTGACCAGCGCCGGGGTCAATGGATTTTCCGGCACTTTGACACCCGTCGACCTGACCAATTACGACGGAAGGTATGAGTATTACGATTGCGGCGGTGTCTGTTCCGGCAGCGCCATCCAATTCTCGGCATCGAACACGGTAGCCACGCCCACATCCGTGACCTATCAAAACGTCACGCAAAACCAGTGCGACTATTACTACTACAACCAGGCTGGCGCCACCGGCGAGAGTTTTACCCCGAGCAGCAAGTACTCCACGACGGGTACTTGCTCAATCGCCTACAACCGGAGCACGACGTACAACTATTTCCAGTATTCGACGGGGCCGGCGGCAGGCCCTTATACCGTCAGCTACGTGGCGGCGTCGGACTGCGGCGGAAAATCCGGTTGCGTGCTGGCGTCCGATACTTCCGGTGTGGCTGCGCCCGCCGGCGTGGCGGCCGGGCAGAACATCGCCAACTGGTTCGCCTACTACCATACGCGCATCCTGATGGCCAAGAGCGGCCTGATGAATTCGTTCGTCGGCATTGATCCGGGGTTCCGGGTCGGCTTCGGCTCGATCGACGGTGGCGGCAGCGGCAACAGCAATTACCAGAACCTCCCCGCCTCCCGCTACAGCTACAGCGACGCGTACAACGGCGGCACCAACTACATCGCGCAGGTCACCCCCTTTGGCGACGGATCGAGTGCCGGCGACCAGAAAAATGCCCTGTGGAACTGGGTAAGCGCCGCCAGGGCCAGTGGCGGTACGCCGTTGCGCCAGGCGCTGGATGCGGTTGGCCGGTATTACCAGTCGTCGCAGCCTTGGCAGGTGATGTCGTCCGATCCGGTCCCCGCGGGAACCACTACCGAACTTGCCTGCCGCCAGTCGTACACCATCCTCACCACGGACGGATTCTGGAACGACAGTTTCACGGGGCCCGGCAATGCGGACGGCAGCAACGGCACGACGGTGACCGGAGCCAACGGTCAGAAATACACCTATACGGTGGCGGCGCCCTATGCGGATTCCTACAGCAACACGCTGGCCGACGTGGCCATGAAGTACTGGGAAACCGACCTGCGTACGGGCACTCCCAACGAAGTGCCGACCAGCAGCGAGGACCCCGCGTTCTGGCAGCACATGACTACCTTCACCCTCGGACTGGGCTTTACGCCGAGCGGCATTTCGCCCTCGGGCACCACCATTCCCCAGATCTTCAACTGGGCCAACGGCGGCGCGGCGGTCAGCAATTTCAGCTGGCCGCAACCGTCGTCCAATTCCCTCAACAACATCGCCGACCTGGCCCATGCCGCGGTCAACGGCCATGGCGGCTTCTATTCCGCCACCAGTCCCGAAGCATTCGCCAGCGGCATGAAGGATGCGTTGAAGCGCGCCGCCGAGCGGGTCGGCACGGGCGCCAGCCTCGCGGCCAACTCCACCCAGTTGAAGACCGGCACGGTGGCGTACCAGGCCAACTACTACACCGCCAAGTGGAAGGGCGACCTGAAGGCGCTGGCGGTGAATCCCAACACCGGCGCGATCGCGGCGACGCCGAGCTGGACCGCCGCAGGCTCGCTGCCGGCGGCGGCCAGCCGGAACATCTGGACCTACAACCCCGCGACGGGCGGGAAGACCGCCGCTTATGTGGCGTTCCAGGACAGCAGCGCCAGTACGCCGCCTGCGCTGTCTGCCGCGCAACTGAGTGCGCTGGGCAGCAGCGCCGCTGCCCAGGCGAACATGGTCAACTACCTGCGCGGCGATGCCACGCTGGAGCAGAAGAACCGCGGCAGCTTCCGCAATCGCGACACGCCGCTGGGCGACATCGTCGATTCGCAGCCGGTCTATGTCGGGGCGCCGGACCCGAACCTGTTCGCCAACGAGACGTTCACCGGGTCGTCGACGTATCTGGCCTACGCCAGCGGCACGACCAACAACCAGGGGAATTTCACGCCCAGCGTCGTGGCTTCGCGCGCCGGGCTGCTCTACGTGGCTGCCAACGACGGCATGCTGCACGGCTTCGACGCCACCACCGGCGTGGAGAAGTTCGCCTACATCCCTGGCGCCGTGCTCACCACCGGCAGCGCCGGCGGTCTGGTCGGCCTCAGCCAGCTGTCCAGCCCCGACTACGGCACCACCACCAGCGCGCCGCACCAGTATTTCAACGACGGCGAGCTCACGGTGGCGGATGTCTACATGGGCAGCGCGTGGAAGAGCGTGCTGGTGGGCACCAGCGGCCGCGGCCTGGCCAAGGCGGTGTATGCCTTCGACATCACCGATCCGACGGCGATCAAGTTCCTGTGGGAACGCTCTGCCGGCGATGGCAACAGCGACGGCAACAGCAAATACATCGGCCAGATGTCCGGCAAGCCGGTGATCGCGCAGACCGCGGACGGCGTCTGGTCGGTGCTGCTTGGCAACGGCTACAACAGTGCGGCGGGCGTGTCGGCACTGTTGCAGTTCGACCTTGCCACGGGCTCGCTCAGCGTGCACACGACCACCGACACCACCGCCGACAACGGCCTGGCGGCTCCGGGCGTATGGATGGGGCTGGCGAACAATGGCGTGAGCACCGTGGCCTATGCCGGCGACCTCCGCGGCAATGTATGGTCGTTCACGCTCAATACCGGCAGCAGCACGAGCACCAGCACGCCGGGCAGCACCGGCAGCCTGCTGTTCGTGGCCAGGGACGGCAGCAACAACCTGCAGCCCATCACTGGCGGCGTGCTGGTGGGCAAGGATCCGGCCAACGGCAACACCTGGGTGTTCTTCGGCACCGGCCTGTATCTGAGCACGATCGACCTCACCAATACGGCCACCCAGAGCTGGTACGGCCTGATCGTGCAGACCACCAACGCCACCAACAGCCCGGCGATCGCCTCCAGCATGACCCGCGCCGCCAACCTCGTGCAGCGATCCGTCGTGGCGGAGACCGCCGGCAACCCCGGCGCAACGCCGCCGGTATTGCCGGCGCGGGCAGTGACACCCACGCCGACCTCGTCCGACATGACCGGCATGTCGGGCTGGTACATGGACCTGCTGTCGCCGACCGGGACGGGCGGCGCCAACGTCGCCCAGGGCGAGCGGATGGTGACCTCCAACCAGTTCCAGGGCAACCTGCTGCTCGGTACGACGCGGATTCCCCAGGCTTCGGACGTGTGCAATCCCTCCGGCGGCGGCTGGATCATGGCGATCAACCCGTTCACCGGCACCAATCCGTCCGGCAACTTCTTCGACCTCAACGGTGACGGCCTGGTGAATGCGTCGGACACGGTCACGGTGAACGGCAAGAGCTATGCGGCCGCCGGCATCGGCTTCAATTCGCTGCCCAACAACCCGATCTTCGTGGGCGGCAGCATGCTGGTCAGTTTCGACAACGGCTCGAACAGCAGCATCACCACGGCGGGTTCGACCGGCATGATGCAGCGGGTGTCGTGGCGCGAACTGGTCAATCCGTAAAGGAACGGAACGATGAAAATATTCCCGTCGGTCGAACGCGGCGCGGTGCCGGCCATGCGCGTGCGCCGCAGCGCCGGTTTCACCCTGATCGAACTGATGATCGTGGTGGCGGTCATCGCGGTGCTGGCGGCCATCGCGCTGCCGGTCTACAGCAACTACATCACCCGGACCAAGCGGGTGGCGGCGGAGGGCTGCCTGTCGGAGTACGCCAACTACATGGAGCGCTATTACACCACCAACCTCAGCTACAGCCGGAACAGCGCCGGCACCGCCAACACCCTGCCGCAGCTGGACTGCGCCAGCGCCCCGCGCACCGGCACCAACTACCAGTACGACCTGCCGTCGTCGTCGCTGAGCACGGCGACCTACAGCATCACGGCTACGCCGATCGGCACCCAGCTGAATCGCGACACCCAGTGCGGCACGCTCTCGCTCAACCAGGCCGGCGTGCGCGGACCCGCCACCGCCGGCTGCTGGTGATGCGCTTTCAGGTGGACTGCAACCGCTCGCGCAGGCCGCCCTGGCGGCGGATCGGACGGGCCAGCGCGGCGCGCAGCGAGTCGTCGGTGCTCCAGATTTCGGCGTGGGCCCTGGCGCGCGAGATGGCGGTGTAGACCAGTTCGCGGGTGAGGATGCGGTTGTCGGCGTCCGGCGGCAGCAGCACCGCCACGTCGCGATATTCGGAACCCTGGCTGCGATGGATGGTGATGGCCCAGGCGCTGTCGTGGGCGGGCAGGGCGCGCGGCGAGTAGCTGCGCAGGCCGGCGTTGCCGTCGCGGTCGCTGAGCTCGAACCACACGCGCAGCCCTTCCGCGCCTTCCAGCGCGATGCCGACGTCGCCGTTGAACAGGCCGCGGGCGTAGTCGTTGCGGGTGATGATGACCGGGCGGCCGTGATACCAGGCGCGGCCGGCGTCGATGCCGAAGCGGGTGGCGAGCCGGCGCAGCATCAGCTCGTTGAGGCCCTGCGCGCCGAACGGACCGCCGCGCAGCGCGCACAGGACCTGCAGCTGGCGCAGCTGCAGCAATGCCGCGGCGGTATCGATGGCGGGCGTCAGCAGCGATTGCAGCAGTTCGGCGTGGCGCTCGACCCAGCCATCGACGCAGGCGCGCAGGGCATGGACGTTGGGGCAGTGGCGCAGGTGCAGGTCGCCGTCGCTGCGCTTGTCCAGCAATGCATCCAGCCAGGCCGGATCGGGGGCGTCGCGCAGCGCCTCGACGCCGCGCTGCAGGCCAGTGCCAGCGCGCCAGCTGTGGGTCAGCGTGACTACCTGGCCGGCCAGCGGCGTGTCGTCGTCGAGGATGCCTGGTGCCTGCTGCAGCAGCGGCGCGAGCAGGCCGGCCAGCGGCGGCGGCAGCCTGTTGTGCGGTGTGCGGGCGACGATGTCGGCCAGCACCGAGCCGGCGTCGACCGAAGCCAGCTGGCCCGGGTCGCCGAGCAGGATCAGCACCGCCTCGGGGCGCAGCGCCTGCAGCAGCTGGCGCATCATCGCCAGGTCCACCATCGACGCCTCGTCCACCACCACGATGTCCTCGGCCAGCGGGTTGCGCGGGCCGTGGCTGAAGCCGTTGTCCATCGGGCGGTAGCCGAGCAGGCGGTGCAGCGTGCGCGCATCGGCGTGGGGGATGTGGGGCACGAGGTCGCGGAAACGGTTGCCCGGGAGGCTGGCTTGCAGTTCAGCCTTGCCCCTGGCGATGGCCTGCGCCAGCCGCTGCGCGGCCTTGCCGGTGGGTGCGGCGAGGGCGATCGACGGCTGCGCCGGCAGGCCGCAGGCTTGCGCGTGGTGCAGCAGCATCAGCAGCATGCGCACCACGGTGGTGGTCTTGCCGGTGCCGGGGCCGCCGGTGAGCACGAAGAAGCGCGCGCCGGGCACGGCGGCCACGGCGGCGCGCTGCCCGTCGGTGGGGCCGGGCGGCATGCCGGCGAACAGCGCATCCAGGTCGTCGGCGATGGTATCGGCGGCGATCGGCAGCGCGCGTTGCGCGCAGCGCCGCAGGATCGCCTCGGCGAGCTTCGTTTCGTGCTGCCAGTTGCGCCACAGGTAGAAGCGGTCCTGCGCATCGAGCACGAACGGGGTGAACGAGGCGCCGCCGCCGACCCAATCGTGCAGGCGCAGTGCATCCAGGGCGGCTGCATCGAAGCCGGCGTCCGGATCGGCCAGCGTGGCGCAGGAATGGCCGTGGCCTTCGGCGCGGCTGGCGGCGCGCACGGCGTCGGCCAGCGGGATGGAGCTGGTGCGCCCGAGCACCCATTGCGCCAGGGTCTGGTCGATCGCGCGCTCGTCGGCGTCGGCAGGTGGTAGCGGGTGGTTCATGCCACGGCCTCCCGCGTACCGGCGAACGCATCGTCGAGCGCCTCGATCAGCGCCGCCGGCCAGCGCTGGCGCCATACGCCCAGCCCGGGCGCCAGCCCCAGCGCGCGCACGAACAGGTACCAGCTTTCGCCGAGCTGGCGTTCGGCCGTATAGCCGTCCATCCGCTGGCGCAGGTAGCGGTGCAGCGCCACGGTATAGAGCAACGCCTGCAGCGGGTAGTGGTGTGCGGCCATGGCGGCCTCGAGCGATTCGCCCTGGTAGTCGCGCAGCCACGCGCCGAGCCAGTTGGTCTTGTAGTCGAGCACGTGGAAGCGGCCGTCACGGGCGAAGATGAGGTCGGCGAAGCCGGTCAGCATGCCGTTCAGCGTGGTGGCGTCGAGGCTGGCCGGCACCGCGTCGGGGTGGCCATGGGCCGCGCAGATCCGGCGCAATCGCGCCAGCGGCACCTGCCGCACCGGAAACTGGAACTCGAACTCGGCGATGCGCTGGTCGGCTGCGAGGTCGATCAGGCGAAGGCCGTCGCCCAGGTCGGCCTGGCGCGCGCGGTCGATCATCCGGCCCACGCGCTCGAGCGCTTCCTCGGGGGCAAGGTGCGGGGCGGCGACGGCCTGCGCGGCGAGCTGGCGGTGCAGCAACTGGCGCTGCCCGGGCCAGACCGGGCCGGGCTGCGCCAGCTCGAATACCTGGTGCACGGCGTCGCCGAAACGCGGGCCGCGCAGCGGGTACAGCGCGAGCAGGCGGCTGTCTTCGGCCGCCTCGTCCGCTTCGATCGCCGGTTCTTCCACGCCGGCTTCATCGGCGCCGCCGCTGTCGTCAACCAGCACCGCGGCGGCGTGGCGGGTCAGGCCACTGAAGCTGTGCAGCCACTGGAACGGCCGTATCTGCGGCGCTGGCGCCTGCACGGCGCGCGGCGAAGGGATCTCGGCCGGTGGCTGGTAGCGGGTGAACTCACCGGCGAACGGCGCGCACAGCTGCATGCCGCCAAGTGCCCCGGCCATGGCATCGAGCGAGGCTTCGCCCGCGGGCAGCTCCAGTTTCTGCCGGGCCTGCCCGAGCAGCAGGTCGATCGCGGACCACTCCCACGCCTGTGCATCGCCATCGAGCCGCAGGCCGCGATCGACCCAGTACACGTGCACGGCATGCACGGCGCGGGTCAGCGCCACGTAGAGCAGGCGCAGGCGTTCCTCCAGTTCCTCGCGGAAGTGCCGGGCGCGGTGCCCGGCGAAGTGCACCGAGCCCAGGTCCACGCAGCGGCGACCGGCATCGTCGTGGTAGCGCAGCAGCTTCGGCGCATAGCTGCCGCTTTGGCTGCGGATGCGCCACGCCAGCGGCAGGAACACGATGGGGAACTCCAGCCCCTTGCTGGCGTGAATGGTCAGCAGCTGCACGCGATGTGCGTCGCTTTCGATGCGCAGCTGGCGTTCGTCGGCCGCCTCGGCGTCGCCGTCGCTGCCTTCGCGGCGCATTTCCTGCAGCCACGCGTACAGGCCATCCAGCCCCTGGCGCGAGCTTTCCTCCGCGGCGAGCAGCTCGCCGAGGTGGCGCAGGTCGGTGAGCACGCGCTCGCCTTCGGGCAGCGCCAGCAGGGCGGTAGCGCGCGTGGCCAGCAGCTCGCCGATCAGGGCCAGCACGCCCCGGCCGCGCACCAGCACGCGCCATGCCTCGAAGCGTTCCAGCTCGCGCTCGAACGCAGCGGGCTGCGCCTGCCAGGCGCGGAAGTGTTCCAGCGTGGCGCCAAGCAGGCCGGTGGCCAGCGCGCCGCGCACCGCCTGGTCGTCGTCGGCATGCAGCACGGCGAACAGGACCAGCTCCAGTTCGCGCGCGACCTCGCCGGCGAAGATGTTGCCGCGGCCGCTGCCCACGCAGGGCACGCCGCGCGCGACCAGCCGCTGGCGCAGCGCCACGACCTGTTTGTTGGTGGACAGCAGCACGGCGACGTCGCCGGGCGTCACCGGCCGGCCGCCGATCGCCTGGCGCGTGTCGTTGAGCAGTTCGGCGATGCGGTTGGCGGAGTCGTCCAGCGCCAGCGCTTCGAGATCGCCGAGGGCGTTCAGCAGCTTGCCGTTTTTCTCGGTGTCGCCGCGGAACGGGTGGAACACCAGCGGCTGCGCCACCGGCCGGCCGTCGACGGTGTACGGCTGCCCGTCCGCCTTGCCGGCCGGTGCGACCGGCTGGTAGCGGATCTGCGGCCGGCCGAAGCCGCCTTCGGTGTGGGCGTACCAGGCGTTCAAGGCTTCCACCAGGGTGCGGCTGGAGCGGTGGTTGGTGCCCAGCGAAAAGCGCTGGCCGGCCTGCTCGCTGGCGCGCAGGTAGGCGGCGATGTCGCCGCCGCGGAAACTGTAGATGGCCTGCTTGGGGTCGCCGATCATCACCAGGGTGCCGCGCCCGCGATAGATCCGCTCGAAGATCGCGAACTGGCGCTGGTCGGTATCCTGGAACTCGTCGATCAGGGCGACCGGGAAGGCTTCGAACAGGCGGTCGGCGAGCAAGCCGTCGGACGCGTCACCGCACAGTCGCTGGTACACCGCATCGATCAGCATCGAGAAGGTCAGCACGTGGCGCTGGCGTGCGCGGCGCGGCATCTCATCGCGGCAGGTTTGCGCCGCGTCGGCGAGCACGGCGCCGCGGGTGAAAACGTCGCGCAGGCCGAGCAGCGGGCGCAGTGCCTGCAAGGCGTGGATCAACGGATGTGCGGCGAGCTCGTCGGCCCGGCCGGCAGCGGCCTGGGCCAGCAGCTTTTCCGGCTCGAACACGTCGCTGGTCGACTTGGCCAGTTGCGCTTCGTCGCTGTCGCGCAGCGCCTGCACGATTTCGCCCAGTCGGCTGCGCAGTGCCGCGTTGGCCCGCTTGTACAGCGTTGCGTCATCCGCCAGCCGCTGCAATTCGGCGATGCTCTCGTCCGTACCCAGCGTGGCGAGTGTGCGCTCGAGTTCGGCCAGGCCGCCGGCCTCGATCCGCGCGTCGCTGCTTTCGGCCAGGCCGCCGAGGTCGCGCAGCAGGCCTTCCGGGCCGTCCTTCAGCAGCAGCTCGGCTTCGCGCGGGTCGACCTCGCCGGCGAGGTAGCGGCGGCGCCAGAAATCCTCCACGCATTCGCGCACCAGTTGCTGTTCGTCGAACAGCTTGTCGTCGGCGAACGCGGCGCCGCTCTCCAGCGGGTAGTCGCGCTGGATGCGCTGGCACAGCGCGTGGATGGTCGAGACCGGGGCGCGGTCGAGGTCGGTGCGGGCAAGCTGGATCCGGCGCAGCGCGAGGCGGGTGCTGTCCGTGTCGGGGCACAGCGTGGCCAGCCAGCTTTCCAGGGGGTCGGCGCTGGCCGCGTCGCGGGCCACGGCTTCGAGCAGGCGCTCGGCCTCGACCAGGCGGCGGCGCAGGCGCTCGCGCAGTTCCTGCGCGGCGGCGTCGGTGAAGGTGGTCACCAGGATCTGCTCCACCCGCAGCCCGCGTTCGAGCAGCAGGCGCAGGTAGATCACGCCGATGTTCCAGGTCTTGCCGGTGCCGGCGCTGGCCTCGATCAGGGTGCGCCCGTGCAGCGGCATGGCGCGCCAGTCGAGCGGGGGCAGGGCGTCGGCGACGGTCACGGCGTTTCCACATGGCGGGCCGAAAGGCCGGCGGGCAGTGCCCGCCCTGCGAAGCGGCCGGGGTAGGGCGGGCACTGCCCGCCGGCTTCTCGTGTTTCAGTGATCATCGGCGGGGCTTTTCAACAGGCTTGCATGGCCCGGATCGAGCACGTCGCAGACCAGTTCGGTGGCAGCGACGAAGGCACGATGCGCTGGGCTCTCCACGTTGAACAATTCCAGACCGCGGCTGAGCAGGGCCGCGTAGCCGGGTGCGTAGTCGCGCTCGCCGGGGTTGTGACCGTCGCCCTCCCACGCTGCGGCCGCCCTGGCGAGACGGTTGTTCGGTTCGCTGGCGGCCCAGGCTTGCGCGGTGCGCGGGAAGAACAGCAGCGGCTGCTGTTCGGTCGTTCGGTACGCCTCGATCAGGCGGTGCAGGCCGTGGCGCAGTTGCGCGGTGTCTTGTGCCTGCACGGGGCCGAGCAGGCTGGGGCTGCGGGCCGCCTTGCCGTTGGGGGTCGGTTCCAGATAATCGCCGTGCACGTCGTCGGCGTGGCTCAGCCGCAACGCGGCCCAGTCGATGTAGAAAGCCAGGATTTCCCGGAGCCCGGCGGCACGCGCGGGTTGCGCGTCGAACAGCAGCAGGCGTCCGTCGGCGCCACGGAACACGCGGTCGACCGTGCCGGTCAGGCGCAGGCCGTCGCCGAGGTCGAGGTCGATCGCCTTCGCCTCTGCCTGCGCACCGCCGCCGGCGAACAACGGGTGCGCCTGCGCAAGCAGGGGGCGCAACGAGTTGCGCAGTTGCGTCCAGGTCCGTTCGCCGATTGCGCCGCCGGCCAGCATGCCGGAGTGGGCGAGCCACGCCGGCGGTTCGGCGGGCAGCTCGTCGCGGCCGGCGGCGAGCGCCTCGAACAGCAGGCGGTGATCGATTCGGTCGATCTTTTCCAACGGCGTCTCCAGCGGCTCGCGATCCGGCCAGCCGCTGTCGTCCAGTGCCTGCAGGCTGATGCCCTGGCCGCGCAGCAGGGCATCCCGCGCGGGGTCGCGCCAGAAGCGCTTGAGCGCGCCGAGGGTGATTTCGTCCTGGGCCACGGGTTCCGGCACGGCCATCGGCGCGCCGAGGAAGGACGGCGTGCCGGCGCCGGCCGGCGCGCCCAGGAACGCCGGGTCGTACGAGAACAACCGCGGATCGTGGCGGGGCCGGCCCCGTGCATCGCGTTCGTAGTAGCGCGCGTCGAACGGCTGCAGCGGGTGGCGCACGCGCCACGGCCGCTCGGACGGGTCGGCGGCGGCGAGGCCGTGCTGCTCGTCGAGAAACTGCAGCAGCTCGGCCAGCGGCGCGGCGGGGTTGCGCGGCTTGCCGTCGCGCACGCCTTCGCCGACGTAGCTCACGTGCAGCGCGTCGCGCGCCGACATCAGCGCTTCCAGGAACAGGTAGCGGTCCTCGTTGCGGGTATCGCGGTCGCCGCGGCGCGGCTGGCCGAGGATCCGGTTGAGGCCGGCGTCGTGGCCGGGGCGCGGGAACTCGCCCTCGTTCATGCCGAGCAGGCAGACCACGCGGAACGGAATCGAGCGCTGCGGCACCAGCCCGCAGAAGGTCACCCCGCCGAGCAGGAAGCCCTGGCGCTCCGGCACCGCGCCGAGTTCGCCGCGCAGTGCCTCGCGCACCACGCTCCATGGCAGCGGCGCGTCGATACCGGCATCGGCGGCCTGGTTGGCGAGGCCTGCGGCGAGCCGGCGCAAGGCGTCGAGCGCATTCTGTTCGGCGGCATCGCGCGGGTCGGCGAGGAACAGCGCGTCGAGCCGCTCCAGCAGCCATTCGCTCCATGCGGGCAGCGGGCGGGTACCGGCGAAGGCGTGGCGTACCTGGCGCAGCTCGCCGAGCAGGCGGTCGAGCTGGCCCAGCGCCTCCACCGCGCTGCCGGCGACGCCTTCCAGCGGCAGGATGCCGTCGAGCAGCCCGTCACCGGCGTCCGGGCCAGCGACCAGCCCGGCGTACATGCGGTCGAAGCCGAACTGCCACGAGTTCGCATCGACTGCGGCCGCGCCCGCTTCGGCCTTCATCGCGGCATCCAGCCCCCAGGCCACGCGGGCCCGGCGCAGCCAGCGTTCCAGCGCGTCGCGGCTGCCGGCGTCGATCGCGAAGCGCCGCGCCACCGCCGGCGCGTCGAGGAAGTCCAGCACCTCGCTGACCGTGAAGCGGCTCTCGGCGAGGTCCAGCAGCTGCGCGAACGCATTCATCAGCGGATGAGCGCGCGCCAGGCCGACGTCGGCCAGGTGCCAGGGAATGTGCAGCGGGTCGTTGCGGTATTGCGCCGGCTCGCCGAATACCGCCGCCAGGCAGGGTGCGTAGGCGCCGATGTCCGGCGCCATCACCACGATATCGCGATGCTGCAGGGTGGGATCGTCGGCCAGGCAGCGCAGCAGGGCGTTCCTCAGCACCTCCAGCTCGCGCAGGCGGGTGTGGCAGGCGTGCACGCGCAGGCTGGCGTCGTGGCGCAATGCGGGCAGGATTTCACCCAGGCTGGCACCAGCGGCCTGTTGCTCGCGGATCGGCGCGCCGACCAGCTCCGCCTGCAGGCAGCGGATGCTCGCCTGCAGGCGGGCAAGCAGCGAGGCGGCCCCGTCGAGCGGTTCGGCCTCGTCGAGCGGGTCGCGTTCTTCGGTCGCGTCGCATTCGTCCAGGGTGAGGCAGAAATCCTGCGCGATGCGGCCGAGCGCCACCAGCAGCGGATGGCCGACCTCGTAATACAGCGCCTCCGGGTCGTCCGCATGGGCGAGCAGGAAACGCTGCTGGCGCAGATAGACCCAGTGCTCGCGGCAGGGGTCGGGGAAGTACAGATGCACCGGCGTGTGCAACGCGGTGGCCTGCAGCGCCGCCAGCACGTCGGGCGGCAGGTGGCTGACGCCGAACACGTGCAGCGGCGGGTCGCCGGCCAGCCGCTCGTCGGCGCGCAGCGCCTCCAGCAGGGCAGCGCTGCGCTGCGCGCGGTGCGGCTGCGGGATGGCGGCACGCAGCCGGCGCCACAGCGCGGCCTGCCAGTCGCTGCCGTGCCGCGCGGGCTGCTGCTCCCAGTCGAGGATCCAGTCCGGCCGGTAGATCAGGTACTGGGTGTACAGGCCGGCCAGGTGCTCGGCCAGCTGGAAGCCGCGCCGCGCCGCGTCGTCGCCGGCCAGGTAGGCCGCGACTTCCGGTGCCTGCAGCGAGGGCAGCGCCAGCAGCAGCCGCCAGCGCAGCAGCTCGTGCCGGTACGCCCCGCCGACCAGCGCCTCGTCGCCGAGCGCGCGGCGCGCGGCGCGCTCGAACCACTGCCACGGCAGGATCATCTCGACGTTGGCGGCGATGCCGTGTCCGCCATGCAGGCCGTCGCGCTGCGCCAGGCGGCCGAGCAGCCAGCGCTGCAGCCCCGGATGTGCCACCACCACGGTCTGTGCCGCCAGCGGATTGGCCGGTCGCTGCGCCTCCAACTGCAGCGCCAGCGCATCGGCCAGCCGCTCGGTGCGGCTGCCGCGGTGGACGATCAGCTCGCCTGGGTTGTCCCTCATCCGTTCCTGCCCTGGGTGATGCAATGCGCACAGCATACCGAGCCGCGACTCATCGTTTGCGATGGCGGCAGGCGGGCGAGGCCATGTGTCGATTTGCCGGCCCGCCGTTCGTCATCCGGGCGAGAACCTGGTTTGCGGCACGACCCGAAGGAGACACGACGATGCGATGCATGGTGATAGTGAAGGCGACCCCCGACTCGGAGGCCGGCGTGATGCCCAATGAGCAGTTGCTGACCGCGATGGGCCGCTACAACGAGGAACTGGTGAAGGCCGGCGTCATGCTGGAGGGCGAGGGCCTGCATCCCAGTTCGAAGGGCGTGCGGGTGAAGTTCTCGGGCCGCGCGCGCGCGGTGACCGACGGACCGTTCGCGGAGACCAAGGAGCTGATTGCCGGCTTCTGGCTGTGGCAGGTGAAATCGATGCAGGAGGCGGTCGAGTGGCTCAAGCGCGCGCCGTTCGACGACGATGCCGAGATCGAGATCCGCCAGGTATTCGAGGCCGAGGACTTCGGCGCCGAGTTCACCCCTGAACTGCGCGAGCAGGAAGAACGGCTGCGCGCGCAGATCGCGGCGAAATCGTGAGCCGGGCCCCGGTCCGGTTTTCACGCGAATGCGGATGGGAGCCGCGGCCATGCGCTTCATGAGGCTGGCCGGGAAATGGGGGCAGGCGTTACTTCGGGCCTTGCGCCGGTGCAATGGGGATGGTGTGATCGCTCGCCATGAGCGGCGTGACCGATACCCATCGCACCATCGACGCCGTCTGGCGGATCGAGTCGGCCCGGCTGATCGCCGGCCTCACCCGCATGCTGCGCGATGTCGGCCTGGCCGAGGAGCTGGCGCAGGATGCGCTGGTGGTGGCGCTGGAGCGGTGGCCGCAGAGCGGCGTGCCGGACAATCCCGGCGCCTGGCTGATGACCACCGCGAAGCATCGCGCGATCGACCGGCTGCGTCGCAGCAAGCTGCTCGAACGCAAGCACGAGCAGCTGATGCACGAGCTGGAGCACGAGCAGGAATGTGCACAGTCCGCAGAGGAGGCGGCGCTGGACGACCCGTTCGGTGACGACCTGCTGCGGCTGATCTTCACCGCCTGCCATCCGTTGCTTTCCGTGGAGGCGCGCGTGGCGCTGACCCTGCGCCTGCTGGGCGGCCTGACCACGGAGGAAATCGCGCGCGCCTTCCTGGTGCCCGAGTCGACCATCGCGCAGCGCATCGTTCGTGCCAAGCGCAGTCTTGCCAAGGCTGCGGTGGCATACGAGGCGCCCCGCGGCGATGAGCTTGCCGAACGCCTTTCGTCGGTGCTCGGGGTGATCTACCTGATCTTCAACGAGGGCTACTCGGCCACCGGCGGCGACGACTGGATGCGCCCGGCCCTGTGCGAGGACGCCCTGCGCCTGGGCCGGGTGCTGGCCGGCCTGATGCCGCGTGAGCCCGAGGTGCATGGCCTGGTGGCGCTGATGGAACTGCAGGCCTCGCGTTCGCGCGCGCGGGTGGACGCGCATGGCGAACCGATCCTGCTGCTGGACCAGGATCGGGCGTTGTGGGACCGGTTGCTGATCCGTCGCGGCCAGGCCGCGCTGGAGCAGTCCCGGAAGCTGGGCGGTGCGCTGGGCCCGTATGCGCTGCAGGCGGCGATCGCCGCCTGCCACGCGCGCGCGCTGACCGGCGGTGAAACCGATTGGCCGGGCATCGCCGCACTGTATGCGGCCCTGGTCCGGGTGGCGCCGTCGCCGGTGGTCGAGCTCAACCGCGCGGTGGCGGTGGGCATGGCCGACGGCGCGGCGGCAGGGCTCGAACTGGCCGACGCCCTGGTCGGGGAACCTAGCCTGCAGCGATATCACCTGCTGCCCGCGGTGCGAGGCGATTTGCTGGCCCGGCTGGGCCGCGTCGAGGAAGCACGCCGGGAATTCGAGCGGGCGGCTGCGTTGGCGATGAACCGGCGCGAGCGCGAGCTGATGCGCAATCGCGCCCGGACGTGCGGGGAGAGTGCACCGTCCGGGTGAGCGGCGCCGGTCCGGGGTCATGCAGGGGGCCGTCAGCACAGTGGATTAATGCGTGCTGCCGTGATGAAGTACGCCGACAATCGGTGCATCGTTTGTTCGTTCGGGGGGAAATCGGCAAGCGAATGGACAGCCAGGAACAGGCACGCGGCGAACTTCGCGAGCGCTTCTACCGGAGCGTGGCGGAAACCCTCGCGCTGTTGCATGCGATGCCGGACCGCGACCGTCGCCTGATCATGGTCACGATCGCTGGCATTCTGGCCTCGACCATGGATCTTCCCCTGGTCTGGATCGGGCGGTGCGAGCCGGGGCATGGCACCGTCGAGGTGCTGGCGGCGGCGGGACCCGCTGCGGGCTATGCGGCCGCGTTGCGCCTCAGCACGGATGAACCCGGCCATGGCGGCCGCGGGCCGGTGGCGATCGTGCTGCGCCAGGAGCAGGCCCGGGTGACTTCGGTCGACGCACCGGAGTTCGCGCCATGGCGCGACGCCGCGCAGCGGCACGGTTTCGGCTCCTGCATCGTGGCGGCATCGCGGACGCGTGACGATGGCCAACTGGTCCTGGCCGCCTATTCCCGCGACGACGGCCCCAGCCTGAGCGGGGAATTGCTCGATTGGGCGCAGCGGCTGGTCGACGAGCTGGGCCGGTTCTGGGATCACCAACTGCTGCTGGAGCGCAGCGCGCGGATGAGCCGCTACCGCGATGCGCAGCGCACGATCCAGCGCGCCTTGCTCGAGCAGCCCGACCCGGAGTCGGTCTACCGCACGCTGGCCCAGGCACTGGCCGACATTGCCGGTGCCGCCGCGGTCGATGTGTTTGCAGCTGACGGCGGCGACCACGTGCTGCGACGGGTGGCCCTGGTCGGTCCGATCGCCGACATCCTGCGCAGCCTGCCCTTGCCGCCGCGGCACGACGACAGCCCCGCCGTGTTTACGCCGACGCAGGCCTTCATGCAGGGCACTCCGGTCGTCCGGCGCCACCTGCGCGGTGCGCCGCAGTCGGCCATGCCATTCCGCAAGGAATTGCTCGAGCACGCCGGTGCGGTGGGGTGCTGGCCGCTGTTCGCGTCCCCGGACGACGCGATCGGTGCGGCGAGGGCGCCGACCGGGGTGTTCGTGGTGGTCACCGCCGAGTCGGATGCCTTCGACGGCGAGATGTGCCGCCTGCTGGACGAGATCGCCGATGCGACCGGGCTGGCCCTGCGCCAGCACGCACAGCGGCACGCCCTGCTGCAGGAGCAGGAGCGGCAGACCTACCTGGCCCTGCACGACGATCTCACCGGCCTGCCCAACCGCCGCACACTGGATCGACACCTCGAGATCGTGCTGGATCGGGCCAGGCGCCATGGGCGCATGGTCGCGGTGGGGTTGCTCGACCTGGACGATCTGAAGCCGATCAACGACCGTCACGGCCATGCCGTGGGCGACCGTCTGCTGGCCGAGATGGCGGAACGGTTCCGGCAGATGCTTCGCGGCGGAGACTATGTGGCCCGGCTGGGCGGCGACGAGTTCGTGCTGGTCTTCGAGGATCTCGAACGCGAGGAGGATCTCGACGGCCTGCTGGAGCGGGTCAGCGAGGTTCTGCGGCGTCCGCTGACGATCGACGGCCATGCCATCTCGGTGGGTGCCAGCCTGGGCGTCGCGATGTACTCCGGCGAGGTCCAGGCCACCGGCGAACAACTGCTGCGCCGCGCCGATCAGGCGATGTACCAGGTGAAGTCGCGCAAACGACATCGCTCGCGCTGGTGGTCGCTGGTTTCGCCCAATGGCGTGACGGACCAGGCCGACGAACTGGAAGCCGCCGCCTCGCCTTATGGTGATCATGCCGCCATGCTGCTGGGCGCCTGCAGCAAGGCATGGGAGCCGCGGTTGCCGGGCATCGTGGAAATTTTCCACGCCGGCTTGCGTTCGAACGAGGGCATTGCCAGGCTGCTTGACCTGCTCCCGGCCGCGGAGGTGCAGGTGTTCGAGCAGCATCTGCTGCGGCATCTGCAGACCCTGCTGCGGGCCGACCTCGACATGGCCGGACACCGTGCCCGGGCGACCCGGAACGGCCTGTTCCATGCGGCCTGCGGACTCGAGGAAGTCTGGCTGCTGGAGGCGATCGAGCAGTTGCGCGACATCCTGGCGACTGCGTTGGCCGGCGTCGGCCAGACCGAACGCCGCGCGCTGGCGGTCCTGCTGCAGCGGCTTGGCATGGGCCGGCAGTGGCAACTGGAAAGCATGCGCGCGCTGCAACGTAGCCGGGTGGCCCTGCTGGCCAGGATCAATGCGCTGGCGTGGTTGGCCGAAGGCTACCTGGAACTGATCCAGGGTGTGGCCGACATCCTGGTGTCGCACCAGGAAGTCATCGCCTGTTCGGCGGGGCGTCCGGACGCATCGGGCCAGCTGACCTACGAGGCGGTGGCGGGAACGGCCTTTGCCGAATACCTGCACGCGCTGGTCTGCGGCAAGGCGCCACCGATCCGGGTCGATGCAGGCCAGCCCGAGGGGCAGGGTCCCAGCGGGCGCGCCTGGCGCACGGCGACGATCCAGCGTTGCGCCCATTACGCCAGCGACCCGTCGATGGCAGGTTGGCGCGACATCGCACTGACCCTCGGGGTGGTCTCCAACGTGGCCATTCCGCTGTGCCCGTCGCCGCTCAAGCCGGCGGTGGTGCTGACTGTGTACAGCCCCTATGCCGGCGGCTTCCACAGCGAAGACCAGCGGGCTTTCCTCGAGCAGATCAAGACCGTGCTGGATCTGGCCCTGGCGCGCCTGGCGCCGCCGCGGCAGGGCACCGAGCTGCTGCCGTTCTTCGTGCGTGAGCGTTGGCGCGCGATGGTTGCGACCGACGCGCTGCAGATGCACTACCAGCCATTGGTCAGGCTTGCCGATGGCCGGGTCACCGAGATCGAAGCGCTGGCACGGCTGCGCGACGAAGGCGGCGAGCTGCTGGCGCCGGCCAGGTTTCTTCCGGCGCTGGGCGCGGACGACCTGCTCGTGCTGTTCCGCCAGGGGCTGGGCCAGGCTGTCGCCTGCCGCGAATCGCTGCTGCGGGCGGGCCATGCGCTGGACGTCTCGGTGAATGCGCCCGCGGCTGCGCTGGAGGATTCACGCTATGCCAAGGTGGCGGCCGCGGTCATCGCCCGCAGTGGCTGTGCGCCGCAGGCGCTGTTGTTCGAGATCCTCGAGTCGCCGATCGGCACCGAGCATGCCGCCGTGCCGCAAGGTTCGGGCATGCAGTCGCTCAAGGCCCTCGGCGTGCGCCTGGTCGAGGACGACCTCGGCGCGGGCTACAGCTCGCTGATCCGCCTGCGCCAGTGGCCGTTCGACCGGATCAAGATCGACCAGGCCATCGTCACCCAGGTTCGGCAGGATCCGCTGGGCACCTTGCGCTTCATCCGGCAGCTGATCCGGATCGGCCACGACCTGCGGCTCGAAGTGGTCGTCGAGGGGCTGGAGTCACCCGACCTGATCGAGGCCGCGACGATCCTCGGCGCGGATTTCGGCCAGGGCTATGCGCTGGCGCGACCGATGCCCGTCGACGAGTTGTCCGCCTGGCTGGCGCAGTACCGCTGCGTGCAGGCCTCCGCATGGCCACGAACCGGGCTGGGCGCGCTCGCCGGCGAGCTGCGCTGGGAGGAGCAGTTCATCGCCCTGCCGGCCGAGCCGGCGTTCTGGGCCCGGCATGCGCAGGTCAGCTTGGACCCGGGCGAATACCTGCATGGCCCGGCACTTGATGCGGCGCTGAATGCCAGCCATCAGACGATGCATATCGCGGCGGTGGCCGGCCCGTTCGACCCTGGCTACCGGCGCGAACGCGAAGCCTTCCTCTCGCTGCTGGTCGGGCACGTGCTCGGCAACCTGCATTTCTGAGGACATGCGTACCCGGCCGAAACGAACAAGGGCCCGGCAAGGTGGCCTTGTTCGTCGGATTCGATGGTGGGCGATGCAAGGATCGAACTTGCGACACCTGCCGTGTGAAGTGCCCGTTGCTACACGCACGCTGCGCTTTTTCATGGCTGCCGCACAACGAACAAGGCCACCCGGCAAGGTGGCCTTGTTCGTCGGATTCGATGGTGGGCGATGCAAGGATCGAACTTGCGACACCTGCCGTGTGAAGG
>NZ_JBXAGL010000003.1:125566-366607 GCF_058793995.1 Rhodanobacter sp. GW835-FHT13D09
GAAGGCAGTGCTCTACCGCTGAGCTAATCGCCCGCCGAGAACGCGCAATTTTAGGGGGAGTCGCGGGGCGGGTCAATGCCTCGCACAGATCGGGGTGCGCAGCAACGGGGGCGCGGGTTGCTAGACTTGCCTCCCCCTCAAGTCAAAAGCGCAGCATCATGGAATTCCTCAGCGTTCATCTGGCCGGCATTTTCCGTGCCCTGCAGCAGTTCGAGCTGACACCGTGGAAGGTCGTCGGCCTGCTCGGTTCGGTGATGTTCACCAGCCGCTGGTTCGTGCAGCTGTACTACACGCGCAAGCTGAAGCGGGTGGTGATGCCGCTGGCGTTCTGGTGGTTGTCGGTGTGCGGCAGCGCCTTGCTGCTGGCGTATTTCGTGATCGGCAAGAACGACTCGGTGGGCATCATCTCGAACTTCTTTCCCGCGTTCGTCTCGGTCTACAACCTGGTGGTACACCTGCGCCACCGCAAGAACAGCCTCACCGGCGACGCCACCGTTTGACGGCATCCTTGTAGGGCGGACATCGTCCGCCGCCATCGCTCAAAAGCCGGCGGGCCGTGCCCGCCCTGCCACGTGGCGCGCGGCTATTCCGGTTCGTAGTCGAGATTGGAGGCGAGCCAGCGTTCCGCTTCGGCCAGCGTCCAGCCCTTGCGCTTGGCGTAGTCCTCGACCTGGTCCCTGCCGAGCCGGCCGACCACGAAGTACTGGCTGTCGGGGTGCGAGTAGTACCAGCCGGAGACGGCCGCGGCGGGGTACATCGAGAAGCCTTCGGTGAGTTCGATGCCGGCGTTGTTCGTGGCATCCAGCAGCTTGAACAGGGTTGCCTTCTCGGTGTGGTCGGGGCAGGCCGGGTAGCCCGGCGCAGGGCGGATGCCGCGGTACTTCTCGGCGATCAGCGCCTCGTTGTCGAGTGCCTCGTCGGGCACGAAGCACCAGAACTCCCGGCGCACGCGCTCGTGCATGTGTTCGGCGAACGCTTCGGCGAGGCGGTCGGCCAGCGCCTTGAGGATGATCGAGGAGTAGTCGTCGTAGTCGGCCAGGAAGCGGTTCAGATGCGCCTCGATGCCGAGGCCGGCGGTGACGGCGAAGCCACCGATCCAGTCGGGCTTGCCGTATTCCTTCGGCGCGATGAAGTCGGCGAGGCACAGGTCGGGCCGCTCGGGCGGCTTGTCGGCCTGCTGGCGCAGGCTGTGCAAGGTGGCGAGGCGCTCGCTGCGGCTTGCGTCTGCATACACCTCGACATCGTCCATCACGTTGGCCGCCGGCCACAGGCCGATCACGGCGCGGGCAGTCAGCCATTTCTCGGCGATGATCCGTTCCAGCATCGCCTGGGCGTCGCGGAACAGTTCGCTGGCCTGTGCTCCGACTACCTCGTCGGTGAGGATGGCCGGGTAGTGGCCGGCCAGTTCCCATGCCTGGAAGAACGGCGTCCAGTCGATGTAGCGGCGGATGGTGGCGAGGTCGTAGTCGTCGAACACGGTGATGCCGGGCTGCTTCGGCTGCGGCGGCTCGTACGCGGCCCAGTCGCAGCGGAAGCGCTGCGCGCGGGCCTTGTCCAGCGGCACCAGCTGCTTGCCGGGGCCGCGGTTGCGGTGGCGTTCGCGCACGTCGGCGTAATCGGCACGCACCTTGGCCAGGAAATTGTCGACCAGCTCCTTGCTGACCAGCGACTGCGCCACGCCGACCGCACGCGAGGCGTCCTTCACCCATACCGTACCGGCCTTGTAGTGCGGCTCGATCTTCAGCGCGGTGTGCGCGCGCGAGGTGGTAGCGCCGCCGATCAGCAGCGGGATGTGGAAATCCTGCCGCTGCATCTCGCGGGCGACCTGGCTCATCTCCTCCAGCGACGGCGTGATCAGGCCCGACAGGCCGATCATGTCGGCCCGCTCGGCGATCGCGGTCTCCAGGATCTTCTGCGCCGGCACCATCACGCCCAGGTCGATCACCTCGAAGTTGTTGCAGCGGAGCACCACGCCCACGATGTTCTTGCCGATGTCGTGCACGTCGCCCTTGACCGTGGCCATCACGATCTTGCCGTTGTTCTTGCCGGAGTCGCCAGTACGCGCCTTCTCCGCCTCGATGTAGGGGAGCAGGTAGGCCACCGCCTTCTTCATCACGCGGGCGGATTTCACCACCTGCGGCAGGAACATCTTGCCGGCGCCGAACAGGTCGCCGACCACGTTCATGCCGTCCATCAGCGGGCCTTCGATCACGTCGAGCGGGCGCGTGACCTGCTGGCGCGCCTCTTCGGTGTCCTCGACCACGTACTGGTCGATGCCGTGCACCAGCGCGTGGCTGAGCCGATCGCGCACGCCCTTCTCGCGCCAGACCAGGGTTTCGACCACGGCTTCGCCGCGCTTGCCCTTGTAGTTGTCGGCGATCTCCAGCAGGCGCTCGGTGGCGTCCTCGCGGCGGTTCAGCACCACGTCCTCGACGCGTTCGCGCAGCGGCGGGTCGATGTCGTCCATGATCGTCAGCGCGCCGGCGTTGACGATGCCCATGTCCATGCCGGCGCGGATCGCGTGGTACAGGAACACCGAATGGATCGCCTCGCGCACGATGTTGTTGCCGCGGAACGAGAACGACACGTTGGAGACGCCGCCGGAGATGTGGCAGTCGGGGAAGCGCTTCTTCAGCTCGCGCGTCGCCTCGATGAAATCCACCGCGTAGTTGTTGTGTTCCTCGATGCCGGTGGCGATGGCGAAGATGTTGGGGTCGAAGATGATGTCTTCGGGCGGGAAATCGAGTTTCGTCGTCAGCAGTTCGTGGGCGCGTGCGCAGATTTCCACCTTGCGCTGGCAGGTGTCGGCCTGGCCCTGCTCGTCGAACGCCATCACCACCGCGGCGGCGCCGTACTGGCGCACCTTGCGCGCCTGTTCGAGGAACGCCGCCTCGCCTTCCTTCATCGAGATCGAGTTGACGATGCCCTTGCCCTGCAGGCAGCGCAGGCCTGCCTCGATCACCGTCCACTTCGACGAGTCGATCATGAACGGCACGCGGGCGATGTCGGGTTCGGACGAGATCAGGTTGACGAAACGGGTCATCGCCGCCTCGGAGTCGATCAGGCCCTCGTCCATGTTGATGTCGATCACCTGCGCGCCGTTGGCGACCTGCTGGCGGGCGACCTCGACCGCCTCGTCGTAGCGGTCCTCCTTGATCAGCTTCTTGAACTGCGCCGAGCCGGTGACGTTGGTGCGCTCGCCGACGTTGATGAACAGCAGGTCGGAGGTGATGACCAGCGGTTCGAGGCCGGACAGGCGGGTATGGCGTGCCATGTTATGCGGCCTCCGCTTGAGCGGCCGAAGGCAGCGCACGCGGTGGGAGGCCGCGCACCGCCTCGGCGATCGCCCGGATGTGCGCCGGCGTGGTGCCGCAGCAGCCGCCGACCAGGTTCAGCAGGCCGTCGCGGGCGAAGCCGGCGATCACGCCGGCCATGTGCTCGGGCGTTTCGTCGTATTCGCCGAACGCGTTCGGCAGACCGGCGTTCGGGTGCGTGCTGACGTAGCCCTCGGCGAGGTCGGCCAGGGTCTGCACGTGCGGGCGCAGGTCCTCGGCGCCGAGCGCGCAGTTGAAGCCGACCGACAGCGGGCGGGCATGGCGCACCGAATAGTAGAACGCCTCGGCGGTCTGGCCGGAGAGGGTGCGGCCGGAGCGGTCGGTGATGGTGCCGGAGATCATCACCGGCACGCGTGTGCCGCGCTGGTGGAACAGCTCGCTCAGCGCGAACAGCGCGGCCTTCGCGTTCAGCGTGTCGAAGATCGTCTCGACCATGATCAGGTCGGCGCCGCCGTCGATCAGGCCGCTGGCGGATTCGGTGTAGTTCGCCGCCAGTTCCTCGAAGGTGACGTTGCGGAAGCCGGGGTCGTTGACGTCGGGCGACAGCGAGGCGGTGCGGCTGGTCGGGCCGAGCACGCCGATCACGAAGCGCGGTTGCCCCGGCGTCCTTGCCGTCATCGCATCGCAGGCGGCGCGGGCGAGTTTCGCGCCTTCGAGGTTCAGCTCGTGCGCCAGGTGCTGCAGCTGGTAGTCGGCCTGGCTGATCCGGGTGGAGTTGAAGGTATTGGTCTCGATCAGGTCGGCGCCGGCTTCCAGGTAGGCGTCGTGCACGCCGCGGATGATCTCCGGCTTGGTCAGGGTGAGCAGGTCGTTGTTGCCCTTGAGGTCGCAGCCGCCGGGATGCGCATGGGCATGGCCGTCGTGCGCATGCGCGTGACCGTCGTGGCCGTGCTGGAAACGCTCGCCGCGGAAGCCGTGCTCGTCCAGCTCGTGCGCCTGCAGCATGGTGCCCATGCCGCCGTCGAGAATCAGGATGCGTTGGCGCAACGCCTGCTCCAGCAGGGCGACGCGATCGGGATGAAGCCAGGGCAGGGTACTCATTGCAAATCCTTCCACGAAAACATGGCTTGCGGGCGACGGCCGGTTCAGGCCGGTTTGCGCGCCAGCAGGCTGATCACCTCGAAATACGGCGCCTTGCGCTCGCGGCTGAGCCGGTTGCAGCTCAACACGTCGAGGCCGGCGGCGCGGGCGTAGCCGTCGAGCTGCTCGCCGCTGAAACCGAGGTTGCGATGGTCGAACGGCTCGACCGCGGCGCGGTGGTCGTGCTGGCCCAGGGTCACGGCAAGCAGGCGGCCGCCGGGACGCAGCAGGCGCGCAGCCTCGGCCACGGCCCTTTCGGGATGCTCGGCATAGGTCAGCGCGTGCAGCATCAGCACCAGGTCGAAGCGCTGCTCGCCCAGTTCCAGTGCATGCATGTCGCCGCGGACCACGCGCACGTTGGCGAATGCCTTCAGCCGCTTCGCCGCGGCTTCGACCACGCGCTCGCTGGAATCCACGCAGACGATCGAATGCGCGTGCGGCGCCAGCAGTTCGGCGGTGATGCCGTCGCCGGAGGCGATGTCGAGCACGTCGCCGGTCTCCAGCAGCTGCAGCAGCGAGCGTGCCAGGGTTTCCCAGGTGCGGCCGGGCGAGTAATGGCGCTCCATGTCGCCGGCGACGGTGTCGGCCCAGCCTTCCTCGCGGGCGCGGTTCGCCAGCACGCCGGGCAGGCGCGCCGAGTCCTCGCGCAGCAGCGCGTCGTCGATGCTGGCACGCAGCGAGGCGAGCAGGTCGTGCTGGGCCGCGTCGCCTTCGTTGTTGGCGCGGTAATAGGCGGAGACGCCGGCGCGGCGGTCGCGCACCACGCCGGCTTCCTTCAGTTTGGCCAGGTGGGTGGACACGCGCGGCTGCGCCAGGTGCAGCACCGCGGCCAGTTCGGCCACGGTGAGTTCCTCGTGTTCGAGCAGGGCCAGCAGGCGCACGCGGGTGGGGTCGGCCAGCAGGCGCAGCACGCTGGAAGCGGTGGCCAGATCCATCGGTTATCCCTGTATCGCGATACAAAGATGTATAGGCTAGGCCGCGCTCTGCCATGCGTCAAGCGCGTGTCGGCGGGTCGGCAGGCCATTTCCCGCTAAAATCGCCGGCTCGATTGCCTTCAGGAGCCGCCCGTGGATTTCCGTTTTACCGAAGACCAGTTGTCGATCCAGTCGATCGCCCGCGATTTTGCGCAAAAGCGCATCGTGCCGGTGGCGGCCGAGCTGGACGCGAAGGGCGAGTTTCCGCTGGAGAACATCCGCGAGATGGGCCAGCTCGGCCTGATGGGCATCGAGGTGCCGGAAGCCTACGGCGGCGCGGGCATGGACCCGATCGCCTATGTGCTGGCGATGATCGAGATCGCCGCGGCCGACGCCGCCACCGCGACCGTGATGTCGGTGAACAATTCGCTGTTCTGCAACGGCATCCTCAAGCATGGCAACGAGGAGCAGAAGCAGAAGTTCGTGCGCGCGATCGCCACCGGCGAGGCGATCGGCGCCTACGCGCTGACCGAGCCGCAATCCGGTTCCGACGCCTCGGCGATGCACACCCGCGCCAGCAAGAACGAGAACGGCGACTGGGTGATCAACGGCAAGAAGAGCTGGATCACCTCCGGCCCGGTGGCGCGCTACATCGTGCTGTTCGCCATCAGCACCCCGGGCATCGGCGCCAAGGGCGTGTCGGCCTTCATCATCGACACCCGGCTGCCGGGCTTCCACGCCGGCAAGACCGAGCCGAAGCTCGGCATCCGCGCCTCGGCCACCTGCGAGATCGAGTTCACCGACTACGTCTGCCCGAAGGAAAACCTGCTCGGCGACGAGGGCAAGGGCTTCTCGATCGCGATGGGCGTGCTCGACGCCGGTCGCATCGGCATCGCCTCGCAGGCGGTGGGCATCGCCCGCGCCGCCTACGAGGCCACGCTGCAGTGGTCGCGCGACCGCAAGGCATTCGGCCAGCCGATCGGCACCTTCCAGATGACGCAGTCGAAGATCGCCGACATGAAGTGCAAGCTCGACGCGGCGACCCTGCTGACCCTGCGCGCGGCCTGGACCAAGGGCGAGGCCGAGAAGCACGGCGGCCGCTTCGGCACCGAGGCGGCGGTGGCCAAGCTCACCGCGTCCGAGGCGGCGATGTGGATCAGCCATCAGGCGGTGCAGATCCACGGCGGCATGGGCTATTCGAAGGAAATGCCGCTGGAACGCTACTTCCGCGACGCCAAGATCACCGAGATCTACGAGGGCACCAGCGAGATCCAGCGGATGGTGATCGCACGGGCGGAGACTGGCTTGCGCTGAAGGGCGAGGAGTGAGTGAAGAGGAGTGAGGAGTGAGAGAAAGGCCCGGCACTCCTGTGCCTCCCGCGTACCACTTGCTCCAAGCAAAAAGGCCCCGGTTCGAACCGGGGCCTTTTTGCTGGCTGCTTCAGATGAGTAAGGTGGTGGGGGAAGCGGGCTGTCTCTCACCTCACTCCTCACTCTTTTCACTCGTTTCTGCCCTCAATGCCCGCGGCGCGGATCCGAGTCGAACGTCTGCATGCCGTTGCCAGTCGCTGCAGCCGCTGCCGGCGTGTTGCCGTCCAGCTTGTCGCCCAGCAGGCGGCGGACCACGACGTAGAAAACCGGGATCAGCAGCACGCCGAGGAAGGTGGCGAACATCATGCCGCCGATCACGCCGGTGCCGATCGCGTGGCGCGCGTTGGCACCGGCGCCGGTGGAGATGAACAGCGGGAACACGCCACCGATGAACGCGATCGAGGTCATCAGGATCGGTCGCAGTCGCAGCCTGGCCGCGTCCACCACGGCTTCGCGCAAGGTGCGTCCCTGGCGTTGCTCGATCACCGCGAACTCCACGATCAGGATCGCGTTCTTCGCGGCCAGGCCCATCACCGTGATCATGCCGATCTTGAAATAGATGTCGTCGGGGAGGCCGCGCAGCAGGGTGAACACCACCGCGCCGAGGATGCCCAGCGGCACCACCAGCAGCACCGATACCGGGATCGACCAGCTCTCGTACAGCGCGGTCAGGCACAGGAACACGATCAGTACCGACAGCACCATCAGCAGGATGGCCGTGTTGCCGGAGAGGATTTCCTGGTACGACTGGCCGGTCCAGTCATAGCCGAAGCCGCGGGGCAGGTCATCGCTGACGATTTTCTGCATCACGTTCATCGCCTCGCCCGAGGCGTGGCCCGGTGCCGGCGAGCCCACGATCTCGACCGCCGAGTAGCCGTTGTAGCGGGTCAGCGACGGTGACGAGATCTGCCATTTCGCCTGCACCACGTTGGACAGCGGGATCATCTGCGAGGTGCCGTCGGTATTCGTCCGCGTGCTGGGCGTGAAGATGTGCTGCAGCGCGTCCGGACCCATCCGATAGGCCGAGTCGGCCTGCATGATCACACGCTTGACGCGGCCGCCGTAGGAGAAGTCGTTGACGTACACCGGTGCCAGCATGAGGCTGATCGCGTTGTAGATGTCGCCCACCGACAACCCCATCGACAGCGCCTGGGTGCGGTCGACGTCCAGGCGCAGTTGCGGCGCGTCTTCCAGCCCGTTCGGGCGCACGCCGACCAGCAGCGGATTCTGGTTGGCCGTACCGAGCAGGGTGTTGCGGGCGGCGGTGAGCGCGTCACGACCGGCGCCGCCACGGTCCTGCAGGTACATGTCGAAGCCGCCGAACTGGCCCAGGCCCTGCACCGTCGGCACGTTGACGATGAAAATCTGCGCATCGCGCACCGACTGCACAGCCCCGTTCGCGCGCTGGATGAATTCCGCGGCGGTGACGCCCGGGTCGATCGGCCGGGCCTTGCCCTCCTTGACCAGCTTGTCGTGTTGCTCCTGCGCCGCCTTCTGATCTGGCGCCCAGCCACGCTCGCCCCACGGCTTGAGCCGGATGAAGGCCATGCCCACGTTTTCGCCCTGACCGAGGAAGCTGAAGCCCGCGACCTGGACCACGCCATCGACGGCAGGATCCTGCTTCAACACGGTGAGCATCTGGCCCATGGCCGCGTTGGTACGCTGCAGGCTGGCGCCGGGCGGCAGCTGCACGATCGCCAGCGCGAAGCCCTGGTCCTCTTCAGGCAGGAAGCTGCCGGGCAGGCGGGTGTACAGGAAGCCGGTCAGCACGGTGATCAGCACGAACACCATCATCCAGCGCGGTGCGTGGCGCACGGCGCCGCCAATGTGGCCGGTGTAGGTATGGGTGATCTTCCCGAATCCTGTGTTGAACCAGCGGAACACGAAGTTTTTCTTCTCTTCGTGGACCGGCGTCAGGAAGCTGGCGCACAGCGCCGGCGTGAACGACAGCGCGAGGAAGGCGGAGAACGCCACCGACATCGCGATGGTCAGCGCGAACTGCTTGTAGATCACGCCGGCGGCGCCCGGCTGGAATGCCGAGGGCACGAACACCGCGATCAGCACCACGGTGATGCCGACCACGGCGCCGGTGATCTGACCCATTGCCTTCTTGGTGGCGTCCTTCGGCGACAGGCCTTCCTCGGTCATGATGCGTTCGACGTTCTCGATCACCACGATCGCGTCGTCGACCACGATGCCGATCGCCAGCACCATGCCGAACAGGGTCAGCTGGTTGATGGTGAAGCCGAGCAGCAGCATGCCGATGAAGGTGCCGAGCAGGGCTACCGGGATCACCAGGGTGGGAATGATGGTGGCGCGGATGTTCTGCAGGAAGATCAGCATCACCAGGAACACGAGGGCGATCGCCTCGATCGGCGTGTGCACCACCTCGTTGACCGACACCTTGACGAAGGTGGTGGAGTCGTACGGGGTGAACCAGCTCACGCCCTGCGGGAAGCTGCCGGCCAGTTCATCCATCTTGCCGTGCACCGCGGTGGCCACGTCCAGCGCGTTGGCGCCGGGCAGCAGCTGGATCGCGAACGCCGCTACCGGCACGCCGTCGTAGGTGGTGTTGAAGCCGTACACGCCGGCGCCGAAGCTGATCCGGGCCACGTCGCCGAGCTTGACCGTGGTGCCGTCGTTGTTGGCGCGCAGGATGATGTTCTCGAACTGCTCGGGTGTGGTGAAACGGCCCTCGGTGGCCACGGTGACGCTGATGCCCTGGCCGTTCGCCGCCGGATCGGAACCCAGCGAGCCGGCCGCGAACTGCACGTTCTGCGCGGTAACTGCGGCCAGCGCCTGGCTGGCCGACAGGCCGTAGCCCTGCAGCTTGTCCGGGTCCAGCCAGATGCGCATGGCGTACTCGCCGCCGAACTGCTGGGTGCTGCCGACGCCGGGCACGCGCGAGATCTGGTCGAGCACCTGCGACGCCACGATGTCGTTGAGGTGATTGCGGTCGATCGCGGGGTTGTCCGAGCGCAGCGCGACCACCTCGAGGAAGCCGGTGTTGGCCTTGGCCACCACCACGCCCTGCTTGGTCACCTCGGACGGCAGGCGCGGCGTGGCCAGCGAAACCTTGTTCTGCACCTGCACCTGGGCGATGTCCGGGTTGGTGCCGTTCTCGAACGTCAGCGTGATGCTGACGCGGCCGCTGGAACTGGACGAGGAGCTGAAGTACAGCAGATGGTCGATGCCGGTCAGCTGCTGCTCGATCACCTGGGTGACGTTTTTCTCGGTGGTGTCCGCGCTGGCACCCGGGTAGGTGGCATGGACCTCGACCGACGGCGGGGCGACCGAAGGGTAGGACTCCACGCCCAGGTTGAGGATGGACAGCACGCCGCCCAGCGCGATCAGGATGGCCACCACCCACGCGAAGATCGGGCGGTCGATGAAGAAGCTCGGCATGGTCGGACTCCGTTACTTGCCGCTCGGGGCGGCGCCCGGGGCGTTGGCGGCGGAGCTTGCCGCAGCAGGCTGCCACGGGGTGGGCTTGGCCGGCGCGCCATCCTTCACCTTCTGCAGCCCGGACACGATCACCCGGTCGCCGGCGCCGAGACCGTCGCTGACGACCCAGTTGCCGTCGCGCATGTCAGTGGTGGTGACGTTCTCGCGCTTGACGTTGCCGCCCTTGCCGATCGCCATCACGTAGGTGCCGCTGGTGTCACGCTGCACCGCCTGCTGTGGAATGACGAATACCTTGTGCTGCTGGCCGAGGTTGGCCTTCAGCGTCACGTACATGCCCGGCAGCAGACTGTGCTTCGGGTTGGGGATCTGTGCGCGCAGGTTCACCGCGCCAGTGGCCGGGTCGACCGTGGTGGAGGAGAAGTCGAGCGTGCCCGCTTCGCCGTAGGTGCTGCCGTCGGGCAGGGCGATCTGCACGCTGGTCTTGTCCGGTTCGGCCAGGGTGATGTTGCCGCTGTTCTGCGCGCGGCGCATCTGCTCCACGTCGGCCACGCTCATGGTGAAGTTCACGTAGAGCGGGTCGATCTGGTCGACCGTGGTGAGCAGGGTGGCTTCGCCGTTGCCGACCAGGGCGCCCTCGGTAACCTGCTGCTGGCCGGCGCGGCCGCTGATCGGCGAGGTCACGCTGGCGTAGCCGAGGCTGATGCGTGCGCTCTGCACGTTGGCACGCGCTGCCTGTACCGCGGCGGCCGCGGTGCGCTCGGCGGCCTGCGAGTTGTCCAGGTCGGACTTGGAGATGTAGCCCTTCGGCGCCAGGTCGCGGGCGCGCTGTGCGTTGATCCTGGCGTTGGTGTACGTGGCCTGGGCCTGCGCCAGCGAAGCCTCGGCCGCGCTCAGCGCCGCCTTCAGCGGGGCCGGGTCGATCTGGAACAGCAACTGCCCCTGCTTGACATCGGTGCCTTCGGTATAGACGCGCTTGAGCAGTACACCGGCGACGCGGGCGCGCACGTCGGCGCGGCGGTAGGACGACAGGCGGCCGACCAGGTCCTTGGTCAGCGGCGAGCTTTGCGGTTGCACCTGGATCACGCCGACTTCCGGCGGCGGCATCTGCGGTGGACCTTGCTCCTTGCCCTTGCCGCAGGCAGTCAGCGCCAGCAGGCCCAGGCACAACATGGGTGTGCTCAGTGACGAGAACTTCATGGGAGCTCCAGAAACGTGTTTGAACGGGGATTGGGGGTGCCGGGGTGCGCTGCGGCGTTACCGTGGACGCAATACTGCATAGCGTTCCGTGTGTCTTGTGTCATAGGTTGGGCAGACTGCGGGCGGTCGTGTTTCGAACCGCGCTGCCATTCCGCAAATTGCCATGCCATGCGGTCCGCACGGTCAGACTATACCGGCCAGTTTACATTTTATCGGTGCCATGAATCCAGTCATTGACAGGTGACACGATGATCTGAGCACGTCCGTTGCAGATCAGGGCCGCGGAGTGCGTGGGGCAGGTGGTGGAACGTTGCCAGCGTCCGCTGTTCCCCGTGACGCCCCCGTGTGTCGACAGGCGCTCGGCACCTTCGTGAAAGATCCATCGCGGCCTGCATCGACCATGCCCATGCCCATGGCCGATGCGGGCCGGCGCGGCTGGATTCACCTGGTCGCGCAGCGTATCCTTCAAAGGCTTTATTACCTGCCTTCCCCCATCGTCTCCACCCACCAGAAGATGCCATGAATGCAATCCCTGCAGCGAACGACCCTTCCCTTCCGTCAGTAGTGCTCGCAGAGCTGAAAAAGGGCGGTTTTTCGCCCGCGCGCCTGAGCGAGGCGCAGGTTTTCTGCGAGGCTTTCTTTGCACGTATCGGGGGCGGCGACGCGCATCTGCACACACCGGTGCAATGGGCGGCGCTGGTCGGCAGCCTGCTGGAATTCATGCAGCAGCGCCGGGGCGGTCATGCCAGCGTGCGCGTGCTCAGTCCGGAGGACGTGCATGCCGGCCGCAGCCTGTTGCAGATCGTCACCGACGACATGCCGTTCCTGGTCGACACGGTCAGCATGATCGTCGCGGTGAAGCTGCAGATCCACGCGGTGATCCACCCGGTGCTGAAGGCGACGCGCGACGCTTCCGGCCGGCTGCTGGGCCTCGGCGGCGAATCCGGTGCGGCCGAATCGGTCATGCATTTCGAGATCGACCGGGTCGCCGATGCCGCCGAGCAGGCGCAGCTGGCCATGCAGGTCGAGACCGCGCTGGACGACGTGCGCGCCGCGGTGGGCGACTGGGCAGAGATGCGCGACAAGGCGCTGGCGATCGCCAACGACCTGCCGCAGCGCAGGCTGCCGCTGGACGCCGCCTCGGTGCAGGAGGCCGGTGAGTTCATGCGCTGGGTCGCCGCCGACAACTTCACCTTCCTCGGCTATCGCGAGTACGAAGTCACCGACGCCGACGGCGACCGCGTGCTGCGCGCCATCGACGGGTCCGGCCTCGGCATCCTGCGCAACAACGAGCGCTCGATGGCGCCGCGCTCGCTGCGCACGCTGGCGGCCAGCGAGCTGCCGCAGTCCGGTTCGACCGACGCGATCATCCTGACCAAGACCAATGCGCGCTCGCACGTGCACCGTCCGGGCTACATGGATTACATCGGCGTGCTGCAGTTCGACGTCAACGGCCGCGCCAAGGCCGAACAGCGTTTCCTCGGCCTGTTCTCCTCCAACGCCTACATGTCGCGTCCGCAGGACGTGCCGCTGGTGCGGCACAAGGTGGAGGCGGTGCTGGCGCGTTCGGGCCTGAAGCGTGATTCGTATTCCGGCAAGTCATTGCGCCACGTGCTGGAGACCCTGCCGCGCCAGGAGCTGCTGCAGAGCACCGAGGACGAGCTGTTCACCACCGCGATGGGCATCCTCGAGCTGCGCCAGCGCGCGCATACGCAGCTGTTCATGCGCCGCGACCGCTACGGCCGTTTCTTCACCTGCATGGTGTTCGTGCCGCGCGATCGCTTCAATACCTCGGTGCGCGAGCGCATCGAGGCGATGCTGGGCGCTGCCCTGCACGCCGAGCAGATCGACTCGTCGGTGCAGATGGGCGAGGCCGCGCTGGCTCGGCTGCACATCGTGCTGCGGCCGAAGATCGGCGACCAGCCCAGCTACGACCTCGCCGAACTGGAGCAGGGCGTCGCCGGCATCGTGCGCAACTGGCACGACGAGGTGCGCGACGCGCTGGTGCGGCTGCGCGGCGAGCACGAAGGCGTGGTGCTGGCCAACCGCTACGCGCGTGCGCTGCCGGCCGGCTACGTCGAGGACGTGAGCCCGCAGGTCGCCGCCGAGGACGTGCACCAGCTGTCGCAGCTGGTCGGCGACAACGCGCTGCGGATGTCGTTCTACCACCCGCCGAAGGCGCCCGAGACGCTGCGTTTCAAGGTCTACCGCTCGGGCGGCGACATTGCGCTGTCCGAAGTGCTGCCGCAGCTGGAGAACCTGGGCCTGCGCGTGCTCACCGAGCATGTCTACGACGTCGCCGGCGAGGCGTCGCTGTCGATCCAGGATTTCGAGGTGCAGCCGGTCGGCAAGCTGACTTTCAGCGTGGAACAGGTCGGCGCGCTGTTCGAGGATGCGTTCGAGCAGATCTGGCGCGGCAATGCCGAGAACGACGGCTTCAACCGGCTGGTGCTGGGTGCGAAGCTGAGCTGGCGCCAGGTGGCGATGCTGCGCGGCTACTGCAAGTACCTGCTGCAGACCGGCGCCACCTTCTCGCAGTCGTACATGGAGGAAACCCTCAACCGTTACCCGGCGGTCGCCGGCCTGCTGGTGGAGCTGTTCCTGGCCAAGTTCGATCCGCGCCGCGAGGCGCTTTCCGCCGACGAGCTGAAGACTGCCGGTGCGACCCTGGCCGCCGAGATGCTGGCGCTGATCCCGGCCGGCGTGCAGGCTGCGCAGCCGGGTCTGATCGGCGACCTGGGCGCGTCGTTGTCGAAACCGCGCGAGCAACAGGTCCAGGTGGTCGAGCATGCGATCGGCATCCTGCTGGAAAACGTGGCCAGCCTCGACGAGGACCGCATCCTGCGCAGCTTCGTGAAGCTGATCCGCGCCACCCTGCGCACCAGTTTCTTCCAGCAATGGGACGGCGCGTACCGCGACTACATCAGCTACAAGCTCGATTCGCACAAGCTGCCCGACCTGCCCAAGCCGGTGCCGTACCGCGAGATCTGGGTGTGCGCACCGCGCGTCGAGGGCATCCATCTGCGCTTCGGCGCGGTGGCGCGCGGTGGCCTGCGCTGGTCCGACCGCCGCGAGGATTTCCGCACCGAGGTGCTGGGCCTGGTCAAGGCGCAGATGGTCAAGAACACGGTGATCGTACCGGTGGGTTCCAAGGGCGGCTTCTTCGTCAAGAAGGCGCCGGCGACCACCGGGCAACCAGGCGACCGCGACGCGCAACTGGCCGAGGGCATCGCCTGCTATCGGCTGTTCATCAACGGCCTGCTCGACATCACCGACAACCTGGTCGAGGGCAAGGTGGTGAATCCGCACGACGTGGTGCGCCACGACGCGGACGACCCGTACCTGGTGGTGGCCGCCGACAAGGGCACCGCCACGTTCTCCGACATCGCCAATGCGATCTCGATCGAGCACAACTACTGGCTCGGCGACGCCTTCGCCTCCGGTGGCTCGCACGGCTACGACCACAAGGGCATGGGCATCACCGCGCGCGGCGCGTGGGAATCGGTGAAGCGGCACTTCCGCGCGCTCGGCCGCGACAGCCAGAGCCAGGACTTCACCTGCGTCGGCATCGGCGACATGTCCGGCGACGTGTTCGGCAACGGCATGCTGCTGTCCGGGCACACCCGCTTGCTGGCAGCGTTCGACCATCGCCATGTATTCCTCGACCCGAACCCGGATGCGGCGCGCACGTTCGTCGAGCGCCAGCGCCTGTTCAAGCTGCCGCGCTCGAGCTGGGACGACTACGACAAGTCGCTGATCTCCGCCGGCGGCGGCGTGTACCCGCGCAGCGCCAAGTCGATCCCGGTCTCGCCGGAAGTGCGCGCGGTGCTGGGCCTGAAGCCCGACGTCGAGCAGATGGCGCCGACCGACCTGCTCAGCGCGATCCTGAAGGCGCCGGTGGACCTCTTGTGGAACGGCGGCATCGGCACCTATGTGAAGTCCTCCGCCGAAACGCACGCCGACGTCGGCGACCGCGCCAACAACGCGCTGCGCGTCAACGGCGCCGAGCTGCGCTGCAAGGTCGTGGGCGAGGGCGGCAACCTGGGCTTCACCCAGAAGGGCCGCATCGAGGCGGCGCACAAGGGCGTGCTGCTCAACACCGACTTCATCGACAATTCCGCCGGCGTGGACACCTCCGACCACGAGGTGAACATCAAGATCCTGCTGAACGACGCCGTGCAGCGCGGCGAGCTGAGCTTCGATGCACGCAACACGCAGCTCGCCGCGATGACCGACGAGGTGGCGCAGCTGGTGCTGTGGGACAACTACCGGCAGAACGAGGCGATCACCCTGATGGAGCACCAGTCGGTGCACCGCCTCGGCTCGATGGCCCACTTCATCCGCACGCTGGAGGCCGAAGGCACGCTCGACCGCCAGGTCGAGAACCTGCCCAGCGAGGCTGAGCTGGCCGAGCGCAAGAGCCGCGGGCTGGGCCTGACCCGGCCGGAACTGGCGGTGCTGCTGTCCTACGACAAGATCCGCCTGTTCCAGCAACTGCTGGACTCGGACGTGCCGGAGGATCCGTACCTGTCGAAGGAACTGGTGCGCTACTTCCCCGTGCCGCTGCACGAGAAGTACGCCGCGCACATGCAGCGGCATCGCCTGAAGCGCGAGATCATCGCCACCGCGGTGACCAACTCGACGATCAACCGCATGGGCGCCACCTTCATGATGCGCATGCAGGAAGATACCGGCCAGGGCCCGGCGGCGATCGCCAAGGCGTACACCGCGGCGCGCGAGATCCTCGAGGCGCGCGAGCTCTGGGCGCAGATCGAGGCGATGGACGCCAAGGTCGCCGAGGATACCCAGGTCGATGCGATCAAGCAGATCTGGTCGCTGCTGCGGCACATGACGCGCTGGCTGCTGAACCGTCCGGGCGGCTCGCTGGACATCGCGGCCAATGTCGCGCGCTACCAGTCCGGCGTGTCGGCGCTGCGCAAGGCCCTGCCGGGCGTGCTGACGCCCACCGGCCAGGGCGACTTCTCCAGCAGCCAGGAAAAATGGGAAGGCCTCGGCTTGCCCGCCGAGCTGGCGTTGCGGCTGGCCCGCATGCCGGAGCTGCGTGCCGCGCTGGACATGGTCGACGTGAGCCAGCAGAGCGGCCAGCCGATCGAGAAGGTCGCCGGCGTGTTCTACGAGCTGGGCGAGGCGCTGGACCTGGAGTGGCTGCGCGACCAGATCGAGGCGCTGCCGGTGGAAGGCCACTGGCACGCGCAGGCGCGCGGCTCGCTGCTGGACGAGCTCAACCACCAGCACCGGGCGCTGGCGCAGCAGGTGCTGAACCTCGCCGGCGACAACAAGGGCGTCTCGCCGGTGCAGGCCTGGCTGCAGCGCGACGATGCCACGCTGCAGTACACCCGCAGCATGCTGGCCGAGATCCTCACCCAGAACGCCGACTACCCGATCGCCTCGGTCGCGGTACGCCGGCTGGCGCAGCTGGCGCAGGTGCCGGTTTGATACAGCGGTTCTGAGGGTTCGGCGCGGCGCGAACCCCACCCCTTCCCTCCCCTGCGAGCAGGGGAGGGTATTCCGGCACGTCCGAGCTGTGCGGTGGCTTGCTTTCGCTCCTCCCCCTGCTCGCAGGGGGAGGCTGGCGACCGAAGGGAGTCCTTCAGGTGAGAGGGTGCTCTTGCAGTAGGGCCAACTCACCACTCTGTCGTACTCTTGGTGCTCTTTCCGCCACCTCGGGGTTTCCATGCGCTTTGCCTTCGTCGCCAGTGAGGTCAGCGTCGCCCAGCAGGCCTGGCGCAGGTTGGTGGAACGCTACGGCGACGTGCCGCCGGAGCAGGCCGAGCTGATCGTGGCGCTGGGCGGCGACGGCTTCATGCTGCGCACCCTGCACGCGTACCACGCGCTGGAATTGCCGGTGTACGGCATGAAGCTGGGTCGGGTCGGCTTCCTGATGAACAAGCACCGGCTCGACGGCCTGCCGGAGCGGATCGCGCGCGCGCATGCGGCGACGCTGTTCCCGCTGCAGATGGAAGTCACCGACGTGGCCGGCAACGAGCACAGCGCGCTGGCCTTCAACGAGGTCTCGCTGCTGCGCCAGAGCAACCAGGCCGCCCACCTGGAAGTGCAGCTGAACGACACGGTGAAGCTGCCGAACCTGGTCTGCGACGGCATCATGGTGGCCACGCCTGCCGGCTCCACCGCCTACAACCTGTCCGCGCATGGGCCGATCCTGCCGCTGGACGCGAACGTGCTGGCGCTCACCCCGATCAGCCCGTTCCGTCCGCGCCGCTGGCGCGGCGCGATCCTGCCGCATCGCACCGAGGTGATCCTGCGCGTGCTCGATCCGGGCAAGCGGCCGGTCAGCGCCACCGCCGATTTCCACGAGGTGCGCGACGTGCGCACGGTGGCGATCCGCCAGTCCGGCGGGCAGGGCGTGCGGCTGCTGTTCGACCCCGAACACAACCTGGAGCAGCGCATCCTCGACGAGCAGTTCGCGGCGGAATGAACGCGCAGAAGCGGGTGGAGGGGAGCGGAAGCGAGGGACGGCTTCTCTCATTACTCGCTCATCTCAACTCACTCCGCGCCCGATGCGGTAGATTCGCGGCATGAGCCAGCCAACCGCCCACGATCCTACATCCTCCACCGACAACCGCCTCGTGGTGGCGATTTCCTCGCGCGCGCTGTTCGACCTCGGCGACAGCCACGCACTGTTCGAGCGCGAAGGCCTCGACGCCTACCGCTCGTTCCAGATCGACCACGAGGACGAGATCCTCAAGCCCGGCGTGGCGTTCCCGCTGGTGCAGAAGCTGCTGGGGCTGAACAGGCTGGCCGGCGACGTGCCGCCGGTCGAGGTGATCCTGCTGTCGCGCAATTCCGGCGACACCGGGCTGCGCATCTTCAACGCGATCCAGCACTACGGCCTGGAGATCAGCCGCGCCGCGTTCACCAGCGGCGCACCCACCTCCGACTACATCGCGCCGTTCAGGGCCGACCTGTTCCTCTCCGCCAATGCCGAGGACGTCGGCCGCGCGCTGGCCGCCGGCGTGGCCGCGGCGACCATCCTGCCCAGCATCGCGCCACCGCGCGCCACCGAGCAGCTGCGCATTGCGTTCGACGGCGACGCGGTGATCTTCGGCGACGAGGGCGAGCGGGTGTCGCGCGAGGAAGGGCTGGCGGCGTTCCACCGCAGCGAGACCGAGCATGCCGCCGAACCGCTGTCGGTGGGTCCGTTCCGTGGTTTCCTCACTGCGCTGCATCGGCTGCAGACCGCGTTCCCGGCGGAGGACTCGCCGATCCGCACCGCCCTGGTCACCGCCCGTTCCGCCCCCGCGCACAAGCGCGTCATCCTCACCTTGCGCCGATGGGGCGTACGCATCGACGAGGCGCTGTTCCTCGGCGGCCGTGACAAGGGCCCGTTCCTCGATGCGTTCGGCGCGGACATCTTCTTCGATGATTCGCCGGCCAACGTGGAGTCCGCGCGCAAGCACGTGGCGACCGGGCACGTGCCGCACGGCGTGAGCAACCACTGACAGGTTCCGGGAACCGCCAGCGGGCGGCCGTGGCCGTCAGGGTACGGCGTGCCCCTTGCTGGCCGTCCAGATCGCGTACCAGTCCTCGGCGTCCAGTGGCACGTCGAGTGCGGCGACCGCCTCGCGCAGTCCGTCGATGCGGCCGCTGCCGGTGATCGGATGGGGCCGCGAGGGGTGGCGCAGGGTCCAGGCATAAGCCAGGGTGGCGAGGCTGATGCCGAGGCGCGCGGCGATGGCGTCCATTTCGGTGCGCAGGCGCACGGCCTGTTGGTCCCGGCTGGTGAACAGCCGCCCGCCGCCCAGCGGCGACCAGATCATCGGGCGCAGGCCCAGTTGCTGAGCCTGGTCGAGTGTGCCGTCGTCGAGCGCGTCCATCGTCAGGGGCGACAACTCGACCTGGTTGGTCACCAGCGGGTGATGGCGGTGGAGCAGGGCGAACTGGCTGGCGCTGTGATTGGACACTCCCCAATGCGCCACCTTGCCTTCGTGGGTCAGCGTGGCGAACGTGTCGGCGAGTGCCGCGGCGTCCATCAGGTAATCCGGCCGGTGGATCAGCACCAGGTCCAGTCGCTCGGTGTGCAGGTTGACCAGCGACCGCTCCACCTGCGCCCGCACATAGGCCGGCGAGGTGTCGTAGTGGTTGACCCGGTACGGCCGCTGCGCCGAGCGCAGGCGGATGCCGCATTTGGTCACCAGCTGCATGCGCCCGCGCAGCGCCGGTTCGATCTTCAGCGCCTCGCCGAACAACGCCTCGGCGCGGTAGTCGCCGTAGATGTCCGCATGGTCGAAGCTGGTGATGCCCAGTTCCAGTGCCTGCTCGATCCAGCGCACGCGCTGCTTGACGTCCAGCTTCCATTCGGCGATGCGCCACAGGCCCGCCACGACGGGCGAGAGCCGGACCGGCGGGGGCGAGGGACGATCGCTGGCAGCTTGTTGCGGCATGGGGGGATCAACCGATGGGTGCAGCAGTGTGCCAAGCGATTGCCGCGGCAACAAGCCGCGGGGCACCGGCGAATGGCCGTCCGGGGACGACTAGGACGACTAGACGATGCGTGCCCGTTTCCACCACCGCGTCACCTGTTCCTCGCGCACGAAGGTGAACAGGCCGGCGCCGAGGATGATCGCGATGCCGATCGCCATCGGCCAGTCCAGCGGGTCGTGGAACAGCACGTAGCCGAACAGCACGGCCCACAGCATCTGGCTGTACTGGGTCGGCGCGACGTGGTTGGCGGGCGCCTTCTGCGTGGCCAGCATCAGCAGCACCGAGCCGAGCGCGGCGAGCAGGCCGTAGCCGAGCAGGAGCAGCCACTGGGCGAAATCCGGCCAGCGGAAGTTGGCCAGCATCATCAGCCCGGCGACCAGCATCGAGCCGATCATGCCGGCGCCGTACAGGGTGACGCGCTTCTCGTGCGAGCCGGACAGGCGCAGCGCGATCATCGAGACGGCGCCGGAAAGCCCGCACACGGTTGCCGCCAGGTGGCCGATGCCGAGCGCGCGAAAACCGGGCCGCAGCACCACCAGCACCCCGACGAAGCCGGCCACCACCGCCGACCAGCGGCGCCAGCCGACGTGCTCCTTCAGCACCAGCACCGACAGGATGGTGACGAAAATCGGCAGCAGGAAGATCAGCACGAACGCCTCCGCCATCGGCAGCGCGGTGAAGGCGACCACCGCCGCGATGCTGCCGACCGCGCTGGCGACGGCACGCACCAGCCACAGGCCCTGGCGCTGTGCCAGCACCACGTCGCGCCAGCGGGCGTCGGCGCCCTTGATGAACGGCAGCGCGGTCAGGCCCAGCGCGGCACCGAAGAAAACCGCCTCGTATGCCGGCAGCGAGCCGCGCAGCGATTTCACGAACGCATCGCTGATGGCGAACGCGGCGAAGGCCATGAAGCCAAGCAGGACACCTTTGAACATGGGTTTCCGTGGAAAAACGTGAAGCCGGGGAAGGGAGTGGAAGATGGGGCCGGGCAAGGCGAGGCCCAACGCGGGCCGTACGCGTCCGTCGGGTACGCGGCGGCCTGTGCGGCAACATGGCACGCGCTACAATACCGGTTTTTAAGCGCCCGCTCCGGAGCTTCCATGGCTGTCAGTCTGAATCCGCTCGATCTGTACGACGTCCGCTCGCTGCTCACCGACGAGGAGCGCATGGTGCAGGACACCGTCGGACGCTTCGTCGACGAGCGTGTGCTGCCGATCATCGGCGACTGCTTCGACCAGGGCCGTTTCCCGAAGGAGCTGGTGCCCGAGATCGCCAGCCTCGGCCTGCTCGGCGCCACCATTCCCGAGAAGTATGGCTGCGCCGGCATGAACGGCGTGAGCTACGGCCTGATCTGCCAGGAGCTGGAGCGTGGCGATTCGGGCCTGCGCAGCTTCGCCTCGGTGCAGAGCTCGCTGTGCATGTACCCCATCTACGCCTACGGCAGTGAGGAGCAGAAGCTGCACTACCTGCCGAAGATGGCCGCAGGCGAGGTGATCGGCTGCTTTGGCCTGACCGAGCCGCACGGCGGCTCCGATCCGGCCAACATGAAGACGAACGCGAAGAAGGACGGCGGCGACTGGGTCATCAACGGCGCCAAGATGTGGATCACCAACGGCAACCTGGCGCACATCGCGATCGTGTGGGCGCAGACCGGGGACGGAATCCAGGGCTTCATCGTTCCCACCGACACCAGGGGCTTCACCGCGCAGGAAGTGCACAAGAAGATGAGCCTGCGCGCCTCGGTCACCAGCGCGCTGTTCTTCGACAACGTGCGCGTGCCGGACAGCGCGCGGCTGCCGAACGTGAAGGGCCTGAAGGGTCCGCTGGGCTGCCTGACCCAGGCCCGCTACGGCATTACCTGGGGCCCGATCGGCGCGGCGCAGGCGTGCCTCAAGGAAGTGCTCGACTACACCGCCGAACGCATCCTGTTCGGCCGCCCGCTGGCCTCGAACCAGGCGATCCAGCTGAAGCTCGCCGACATGGCCAGGCGCATCACCACCGCCCAGCTGCTGTCGCTGCAACTCGGCCGGCTGAAGGACGCCGGCAAGATGCAGCCGACCCAGGTCTCGCTGGCCAAGTGGAACAACTGCCGCATGGCGATCGACATTGCGCGCCAGTGCCGCGACATCCTCGGCGGCGCCGGCATCACCACCGAGCACGGCGCGATCCGCCATGCGCTGAACCTGGAATCCGTGATCACCTACGAGGGCACCGAGACCGTGCACGAGCTGGTGGTGGGCCGCGAGCTGACCGGCATCAACGCGTTCTGATGTTTCCCTTCTCCCTCTGGGAGAAGGTGGCGCGAAGCGACGGATGAGGGTTCGGGCGAAGCGTGATCGTTGATGTTCGCGCAAGCTCCGTACCCTTACCCCAGCCCCTCTCCCGATGGGAGAGGGGCTTTCAGGAGCCAATCCTTGCAGATCCACGACATCCGCATCGAAACCGACCGTTTGATCCTGCGCCCGCCACGGGTCGAGGATTTCGACGGTTTCGCGGAACTGCAGGGCAATGCGGATGCGGCCCGTTTCATCGGGGGGCAGGTGACGCGGCCGGAGGCGTGGCGGCGTTTCCTGTGGCAACCGGGCGCGTGGCTCGTGCAGGGCTTCGGCATGTTCGGCGTGATCGAGAAAGGCAGCGGCCTGTGGATGGGCCAGATCGGGCCGTGGAAGCCGGAAGGCTGGCCGGGCAACGAGATCGGTTACGCCTTCCATCCACGTGCCTGGGGCAAGGGCTATGCCATCGAAGCCGGCACCGCCGCGATCGACTGGGCCTTCGACAACCTCGGTTGGGACGACCTCATCCATTGCATCGATCCCGGCAATGTCGCCTCGCAGAACGTGGCGAAGCGCCTGGGCTCAACGATGAAAGGTCCGGGCAGGCTGCCAGCTCCGTTCCAGGACGTGGCGATCGATGTCTGGGGCCAGACCCGCGAGCAGTGGCGCCAGCGCCGCGCACGGTCATGAATGTGGCTGCTCGGGTCGATCCGGTGACGGCATGGCAGCAGGCACTCGCCGCGGCGATCCCGGACCTGCACCGTCATTGCCGTGATCCGTGGACGCTGATCGGCAGCGCCGCGGCGCGACTGGCCGGTGCCGAGGTGGCGGTGGCCGACCTCGACGTGCTGACCAGCGTCCGCGACGCGGACACTTTGATCGGGCACTGGCAGGCAAGACGCGATGAGACCTGGGTGTTGCCCTCCGCGGAGCGCTTTCGCTCGCGTTTCGCCCGTTTCCTTTTCCCCGGCCTGCCGGTGGAAGTGATGGGCGGCCTCGAACTGTGCGGCGAACGCGGCTGGAAGCCGGTGCGGATCGGCGAGGTCGTCACGGTGGACGTGGTCGGCCTCGCGGTGCCGATTCCCGCAGTGGTGGAACAGATCCGCGTGCTGGAAAGTTTCGGACGTCCCAAGGATCTGCAGCGCGTGGCGCTGCTGAAACAACTGAGTAGGGAAAGGCCATGATCACCATCTACGGCATGCGTGCCTCGGGCAATTGCTACAAGCTGCAGTTGCTGCTGGACCAGCTGGGCCGCGACTACCGCTGGGTCGACGTCGACAGCGCGCACGGCGAGACGCGCACGCCGGATTACCTGGCGAAGAACCCGAACGGCAAGGTGCCGCTGCTGGAGCTGGAGGATGGGCGCCGGCTGGCGGAGTCCGACGCGATCCTGTGCTACCTCGCCGAAGGCACCGCCTATTGGCCGAATGGAGCTGGGCCCGAGGATGCATGGCTGCGCGCGCAGACGCTGCAGTGGCTGTTCTTCGAGCAGTACAGCCACGAGCCGTGCATCGCGGTGGCGCGCTTCATCCGCGGCTGGCTGCCGCCCGACCACCCGCGCCAGGCCGAACTCCCCGCGCTGCTGCGGAAGGGCACGCAGGTGCTGGCGGTGATGGAACAGCATCTGGCCGGGCGCGACTGGTTCGTCGGCGAGCGCTACGGCCTCGCCGACATCGCGCTGTACGCGTACACCCATTGCGCCGGCGACGGCGGTTTCGACCTGTCCCCGTACCCGAACATCCGCGGCTGGCTTGCCCGTGTGCAGGCGCAGCCGGGCCATACTCCGCTGCAAAATTGACCCCCACTCCTTCCTGTCGATAACGCCATGTCCATTCCGTTCACCCTCAGCGCCCGCCACAAGGGCTTCAATCGTGCCGAGGTCGTCGACCAGAACTTCATCGAGTTCGTGCAGCTGTGGCGGGGCGACGTGCGCGCCGCGCCGCGCGACGACGCAGCCGTGCTGCCGGGCAGTGCGCTGGACGCGCGCGGTTTCCGCGAGTTGCTCGAATCGCAACTGATCTCGCGCCACCTCGACCTGATGGCGCGCGTGCTGCGCGTGCAGAACAAGGTGTTCTACACGATCGGCTCCAGCGGGCACGAAGGCAATGCGATGGTGGCGCGGCTGAGCCGGCATACCGATCCGGCGTTCCTGCATTACCGCTCCGGCGGCTTCATGGCCGAGCGTTTCCGCAAGATCCCCGGCATGGATCCGGTAATGGACTCGGCGCTCTCCTTCGCCGCCAGCAAGCAGGATCCGGCTTCCGGTGGCCGCCACAAGGTATGGGGCAGCAAGCCGCTGTGGGTCTTGCCGCAGACCTCGACGATCGCCTCGCACCTGCCCAAGGCGCTGGGCACCGCGGTGGCGATCGAACAGGCGCGGCGCATCGGCCACACGCTGCCGATCCCCGAGGACAGCATCGCGATCTGCTCGTTCGGCGACGCCTCCAGCAACCACGCCACCGCGCAGACCGCGTTCAACGCCGCGGCATGGACGGCCTACCAGAAGCTGCCGGCGCCGGTGCTGTTCGTGTGCGAGGACAACGGCATCGGCATCTCGGTGAAGACGCCCTCCGGCTGGGTCGCGAACAACTACCAGCACCGCGCCGACCTCGACTACTTCTTCGCCGACGGCCTCGACCTGGCCGAAGGCTACGCCCAGGTGCAGCGCGCGGTGGAGCATTGCCGCACGACGCGCCGGCCGACCTTCCTGCATCTGAGGACCACCCGCGTGATGGGCCACGCCGGCACCGATTTCGAGATCGAGTGGCGCAGCATCGAGGAGCTCTTCGCGGTCGAGTGCTCCGACCCGCTGCTGCGCTCGGCCGGCATCGCGCTGGAGTCGGGCCTGTACTCGAAGGATGCGCTGCTGGGCCTGTACGAGGCCACCCGCAAGCGCTGCTTCGCCGCCGCCGAAGAGGCGGATTCGCTGCCGCGGCTGACCTCGCTTGCCGAGGTCATGAAGCCGCTGGCGCCGTACACGCCGGCTGCGGTGAAGGCCGAGGCCGAGCGTGCCGACTACGCCGACAAACGCCTGGCGGTGTTCGGCGGCGAGGCGAAGCTGCCGGAGAAACTGCCGCCGCGGCACCTGGCGATCCAGATCGGCCAGGCCCTGCACGACCTGCTGGCGAAATATCCCGAGGCGCTGCTGTTCGGCGAGGACGTGGCGCAGAAGGGCGGCGTGTACACCGTCACCAAGGGTCTCAACAAGGCGTTCAAGGGCAGCCGCGTGTTCAACACGCTGCTGGACGAGACGATGATCCTGGGCCTGGCCCAGGGCTACGCGAACATGGGCATGTTGCCGATCCCGGAAATCCAGTACCTGGCGTATTTCCACAACGCCTGCGACCAGATCCGCGGCGAGGCGGCGTCGCTGCAGTTCTTCTCCAACGGGCAGTACCGCAACCCGCTGGTGATGCGGGTAGCGTCGCTGGGCTATCAGAAGGGCTTCGGCGGCCACTTCCACAACGACAACTCGATCACCGCGCTGCGCGACATTCCCGGCCTGGTGGTCGGCTGTCCCAGCCGCGGCGACGACGCAGCGATGATGCTGCGCACGCTGATGGCACTGGCGAAGGTGGACGGCCGCGTGTGCGCCTTCCTCGAGCCGATCGCGCTGTACATGACCAAGGACCTGTACGAAACGGGCGACGGCCAGTGGCAGTTCGACTATCCGGCGCCGGACCAGGCGATGACGCCGGGCGAGGGCCGCATCTACCACGAGGCAGCGAACGACCTGGTGGTGTTCACCTTCGGCAACGGCGTGCCGATGGCGCTGCGCGCCGCGCGCACGATCGAGCAGGAACTGAAGTGGAAGGTACGCGTAGTCGACCTGCGCTGGCTGGCGCCGCTCAACGACGCCTTCATCGTGGCGCAGGCATCGAGCGCCAAACGCATCCTGGTGCTGGACGAGGGTCGCAAGAGCGCCGGCGTGGGCGAAGGCGTGATCACCGCGATCGTCGAGGGCGGCCATGGCGCCACGCCGATCAGGCGCGTGGTCGGCGCCGACACCTTCACCCCGCTGGCCGGTGCGGCGCTGCTGGTGCTGCCGGGCGAAGCCGAGGTAGTGGCGGCGGCGCGGGAGCTGGCGCAACGCTGATCGCGGCCGTTTCAGCGCTCGCGTTTTTCCGCCACGTGGAGGTGCGGGCCGTCCGGCGGCAACTTGCTGCTGGCGTGCAGCGACACCCGGTTGCGGCCGCCGAGCTTGGCGTCGTACATGGCCTGGTCGGCGCGGTCGACCAGCGATTCCACGTCGTCGCCCTCGCGCCGCAGGGCGATGCCGATGCTGACGGTGAGCAGCAGTGGATCGTCGCCGACGGGTATCTCCAGGCTGTGCACGCGCCGGCACAGGCGGGTTGCCACGTGCAGGGCCTGCAGCGCCGGCGTGCTGTCGAGCAGGGCGACGAACTCCTCGCCGCCGTAGCGGCCGAGCATGTCGGCGGGTCGCAGTTCGGCGTTCAGCGCCTTGGCTACGGCAACCAGTGCGCGGTCGCCGGCGTTGTGGCCCTGGCGGTCGTTCAGCAGCTTGAAATGATCCAGGTCGAGGAACAGCAGCGCGATCGGCCGCGGCGGGCCGCCGGACAGCAGGGCTCTGGCTCGCTCGCTCCAGGCGCGGCGGTTGAGCACGTTGGTGAGCGCGTCGTGGTCGGCCAGCACGCGCACGATGTCACGGTCATGGCGCAACCGGAGCGCGCGGTCGGCCAGGCCGATCGACAGCACGACCGCCTCGAACGCGCCGCCAGCCAGGCTGGCATCGTTGAGCCAGTCCAGTTGCGGCAGCGCACCGCCGACCTGGGCGCTGGTCAGCGCGGTGAGCAGCAGCAGCGGCGTCCAGCCGGCGAGGAAAAACCACGCCTGGCGCGAGCCGCGCGCGGCGGCGACGCAGGCGGCCACCAGCAACAACACGGCGCCGATCATCAGTAGCGGGTTGAGCAGCGCCTGCGCCATATCCACCAGCAGCGGAAGCCGGCTGCAGCGCATCAGTACCAGCAAGGTCATGCTCACCGCCAGCGCCACGATCGGCACCCGCAGCAGCGGCGCATAACGTGGCAGCTCGCAGAAACGCATCATGAACAGCGAGGCGAACGCGACCGACAACGCCACCGCGGCCGAGCCGGCCAGCAGGATTGCGCCGGCCAGCCACTGCCACTCCATCGGGTGGAACAGGAAGCCGGTCTGGATGCCCTGGATCAACGCATAGCAAAGGACGTACCCGGCGTACCAGGCATAGGTGACGTCGCGCAGCATCAGCGCGAAACACACCGCCATCAGCACCATCGCCAGCATCACCGCGAAACAGGCGCTGGCGAACGCCAGCCATTGCGCATCCTGCCTCGCGTACTCGACGGGCGACTGCAACTGGAACCGCACCGGCGCACTCAGCAGCGACGATGGCTCGAACCTGAGCAGGATGGCTGCCGATGCAGCGGTGCCGGCCGGTACCTGCCAGGCCAGCCGGCCGTGGCCATGGACCGTCGCGCCGAAGTCGTCGAGCGCCAGCGTTCGCGGGGCGCCGTGTTCGTACACCGTGACCGCACCCAGCGTGGGCGGATAGATCGTCAGCACGCGCCCGGCGTCGTCCCATGGCGGTTGCGGCGCGAGCACCACCCAGCTGCCGCTGTCGCTGCCGGGAAAGCGTTGCAGCAGGGACGGATCGAAACTCTGCAGCAGGCCGGCGCGGTACTCGTCCAGCGCGACTTGCGGCGTGTCGCCGGGGCGTGCCTCGCGCCAGGCGCCGTTCATTGCGGTGGCGGCGTGGGCCGGCCCGCCCAACAACCACAGCAGACCGAGCACGAGACCGCACCACGACCGCCTGCAGTGGCCCGGTACCGGCGTTGCGCTGAGCCTCTCCATTTGCCCTTCTCCCCGATGCGATCCTTGTACATGGGTTCATGTGGATATTGCGTTTCACTTGGCCGACCAGACACGAACGCCCGCCCGAGGGCGTCACGCTGCCGCATCTTTCGCTTCCAGGTCAAGCACGGGCCGTGCCAGTGCATGGCCGGGCTGGCTTGCGGCGCCGGTCGGCCGGCCACGGTTCCAGCCGGCCCGGACGCATGGAGTCGCTTGTGGCGGGTTCAGGCGGGCCGGCGCGCGCCCAGCGTCACCAGCACTTCCTGCGCGTTGCGGATGCGCTCGCTGGCCCCGGGCAGGTCGAGGACCACCTTCAGCTTGTCCTGCCCCTCCAGCTTATATACGTGCGGCTGACGCTGGATCAGCTTGATGATGGTCATCGGATCGACCTCGGGCTTCTTGCGGAACACGATGCGGCCGCCGCTGGCGCCGAAGTCGAGCTTGCGGATGCCGAGCGGGGTGGCCATCAACTTCAGGCTGGCCACGGCAAAAAGCTGCCTGGTCGGGTCGGGCAACAGGCCGAAGCGGTCGATCATCTCCACCTGCAGGTCGCGCAGCTCGTCCTCGCTGCGCGCGCTGGCGATGCGCTTGTACAGGGTGAGCCGCGCATGCACGTCAGGCAGGTAGTCGTCCGGGATCAGCGCGGGCAGGTGCAGCGCCACCTCGGTTTCGTGTTCGGAGCTCAGGTCGAAATCCGGCATCTTGCCCGACTTCAGCGCGCGCACCGCGCGGTCCAGCAGTTCGGTATAGAGGCCGAAGCCGATCTCCTGGATCTGGCCGGACTGCTCGTCGCCGAGCAGCTCGCCGGCGCCGCGGATTTCCAGGTCGTGGGTAGCCAGGGTGAAGCCGGCGCCGAGTTCCTCCAGCGAGGCCAGCGCCTCCAGCCGCTTCTGCGCGTCGGCGGTGATCGACTTGCGATCGGGCACCACCAGGTAGGCATAGGCGCGGTGGTGCGAGCGGCCCACGCGGCCGCGCAACTGGTGCAGCTGGGCCAGGCCGAAGTGGTCGGCGCGGTCGATGATGATGGTGTTCGCGGTGGGAATGTCGATGCCGGTCTCGATGATGGTGGTGCACACCAGCACGTTGAAACGCTGCCGATGGAAATCCGCCATCACCTGTTCCAGCTCGCGTTCGGGCATCTGGCCGTGGGCGATGCGGATGCGCGCGTCCGGCACCAGCTCCTCCAGTTCGCGCACGGTGCGTTCGATGCTCTGCACCTCGTTGTGCAGGAAATACACCTGGCCGCCGCGTGACAGCTCGCGCTGCAGCGCCTCGCGGATCGTCGCCGGGTCCCACGCCGTGATGAAGGTGCGCACGGCCGAGCGGTGCGCCGGCGGCGTGGCGATCAGCGACAGGTCGCGCAGGCCGGCCATCGCCATGTTCAGCGTGCGCGGGATCGGCGTGGCGGTCATCGTCAGCAGGTCGACCTCGGCGCGCAGCTTCTTCAGCTGCTCCTTCTGGCGCACGCCGAAGCGCTGCTCCTCGTCGACGATGACCAGGCCGAGGTTCCTGAACTTGACGTCCGGCTGCAGCAGCTTGTGGGTGCCCACGATCACGTCGATCTGGCCGTCGGCGAGGCGCTTCAGCGCCTCGTTCACTTCCTTGGTCGACTTGAAGCGTGACAGCACGTCCACCCGCACCGGCCAGTCGGCGAACCTGTCCGCAAAGTTGCGGTAATGCTGCTGGGCGAGCAGGGTGGTCGGCACCAGCACGGCGACCTGCTTGCCGGCGGTGGCGGTGGCGAACGCGGCGCGCAGCGCGACTTCGGTCTTGCCGAAGCCGACGTCGCCGCAGATCACCCGGTCCATCGCGCGCGGCGCGGCCAGGTCGGCCAGCACGGCCTCGATCGCGGTTTCCTGGTCGGGGGTTTCCTCGAACGGGAAGGTGCTGCCGAACTCCTCCACCAGCTGGCGGTCGATCGGCAGCGATTCGCCGCCGCGCGCCTGCCGCTGCGCGTAGATCGCCAGCAGCTCGGCGGCGACGTCGCGCACCTTCTCCGCCGCCTTCCTGCGCGCACGTTCCCACGCATCGCCGCCCAGCGAATGCAGCGGCGCCAGCTCCGGCGCGGTGCCGGAGTAGCGGCTGACCAGGCCCAACTGCGCCACCGGCACGTACAGCTTGTCGCCCTTGGCGTATTCGATGGTGAGGAACTCGCCATCCATGCCGCCCACGTCCATCGAGAGCAGGCCCTGGTAACGGCCTACGCCATGGTCGACGTGCACGATCGGCGCGCCGATGGTGAGCTCGGTGAGGTCGCGGATGATCGCCTCGGGGTCGCGCGCGGCGCCGCGGCGGCGCTTGCGCTCGCGTTCGCTGCGCACCCGCTCGCCGTACAGCTCGCGCTCGGTGAGCACGGTGATTGCCGGCCTGGTCAGCGCGAAGCCCTGTTCCAGTGGGGCGATGGTGATGGCAAGCCGCGGCCCCTCATCCTTGGCTCCCTCCCCTGCTGGCAGGGGAGGGTTGGGGTGGGGTGCTTCTGCTGCTTCTTTGCCAGCCGGAGCAACCCCCTCCCGCCCTCCCCCTGCTAGCAGGGGGAGGAGAAAAGCGCTCCAGCCATCGATCACCTCAGGCTTAAGCCCCGCCGCCGCCAGCGTCTCGATCAGCGCTTCCCGCCGCCCCGCCGAATCCGCCGCGATCAGCACGCGGCCCGGATAGCTGGCCAGGAAGTGCCGCAGCGACGTGCCCGGTTCCTCGCCCTTGCGGTTGAGCGGCAGTTCCGGCGCCGGCTGGGTGCCGCTGTCGATGGCATGCTCGTGGCCGGCGTCGACCACCTCCACGCGCAGCCGCTGGTTGAGCTGTTCGCGCAGTTTCTCCGGCGGCAGGTAGAGCTCGGCCGGCGGCAGCACGGGCCGTTCGATGTCGTGCGCGCGCTGCTCATAGCGTTCCGCGGTCTGGGTCCAGAACTGGTCGGCGGCTTCGCCGGCACCTTCGCCGAGCACGAACAGCGCGTTGCCGGCGAGGTAATCAAACAAAGTCGCGGTACCTGTATGCGGATCCCCCGCAACACCCCGCACATCCATGTGCGGACTCCTGACAGGGAAGAACAGCGGCAGGTAGTATTCGATGCCGCCGGGCGTCACGCCTTCCTTCATGTCCTGGTACAGCGGGCAGCGGCGCACGTCGATCGGAAAGCGCTCGCGCAGGTTGCCGCGAAATTCCTTCGCCGCTTCCTCGGTGAGCGGGAACTCGCGCGCGGGCAGCAGCTCGACCTTTTCCACCTGCTGCTGCGAGCGCTGGGTCTCCGGGTCGAAGCTGCGGATCGACTCCACCTCGTCGTCGAACAGCTCGATGCGGTACGGCTCGGCGGTGCCCATCGGGAAGATGTCGAGCAGCGCGCCGCGCACCGCGAAGTCGCCCGGCTCGGCCACCTGCGGCACGTTGCGGTAGCCGGATGCTTCCAGCCGGCGTTGTTCGCTGGCGAGGTCGAGCTTCTGGCCCTTCGCCAGCACCAGCCCGGAGCCGGTGATATGCGAGCGCGGCGCGATCCGCTGCATCAGCGTCGCCACCGGCACCACCAGCACGCCGCGCTTCACGTTCGGCAACTGGTACAGCGTGGCGATGCGCTGCGAGACGATCTCCGGGTGCGGGCTGAACGCGTCGTAGGGCAGGGTTTCCCAGTCCGGGAAATGCAGCACCGGCAGGCCGCCGGCGAAGATCTTCAGTTCCGCCTCCAGTGCCTGCGCGCGCTGGGTGTCGCGCGCCACCACCACCAGCAGGCCGTCGTGCGTGCGCGCCGCCTCGGCCAGCTGCAACGCCCGCGCGGAGCCGTGCGGCGGTGTCCAGTAGCGGCGTTGCTTCGGGGTGGTGGGCAGCGGCGGGTGCTTGATCGGGCTGGGCATGGGGGATGCGAGTTCGAGGCGCCGCCATCGAGCCGCGCCGGGGAAAGCGGGCAAGTGTAACGCGATGCGCCCCTGCACCCTTCCTGCGGCATGCACCTCCGATCGCGGAGGAGGGGGCCGTTCGCTCAGAGCTTCAGCGTGATCAACGCGGTGCCCGGTTCGTCCAGCAGCAAGCGCTGGGCGAAGCCCAGTTCCCTGCACAGCTGCAGCATCGGCCGGTTCTCCAGCAGCACGTAGCCCCACAGCTCGGCCAAGCCGCGGCGACGGCAGTCCTCGACCAGCTGCTGCATCAGCAGGGCGCCCAGGCCGCGGCGACTCCAGTCGTGTTCCACCAGCACCGAGAACTCGGCGCTGTCGGTGGTTTCGTCGACGAAGATCCGGCCCACGCCGCGCATCTCGGCCGGCTTGATCGACTCGTCCATCAGCACGAAGGCGGTCTCGAACGCGGGATCGATGCGACACAGCCGCTGCGCCATCGGCGTCGGCAGCTCGGACATCGCATGCAGGAAGCGCCGCCGGATGTCCTCCGGCGACAGCCGGGTGAAACAGCGTTGCATTGCCGCCACGTCACCCGGCTCGATCGCGCGCAGCACCAGCTCGCGGCCGTCCTCGGTGCATACATGCTTGCCCCGTGGCGTGGACTGCACGTGCGGGCGCGCAAAGCGCTCGTGGGCGCGCGGGGGCAGGGAAGCGTGGCGGGTCGGGGCAGTGAAGTCGATGGCGGGAATCATGGCAGTTCCGTACTTTTACGTATTGTGTGCGGCGCAACATTAATTTGCAATGACGGCCTCCGCGGTGCGCTGTCGCATGCGTACGATACGCCGGTCGTGATCGGGCGGCGCCATGTTGCGGCACGGAATATCGTGGCGTGGCAGACAGGCGGCGCCCCGCCCCTCACAATGGCGAGACTGGCCTTCCATCCATGGAGCATGGCGTGACCGGCAAACCGTCCCGCGGCCTGGGCGCCGCCCGACTCGCAGCGCTGTGCGGCCACTGGCCAGGCGTCTCCCGCGATACGAAATGGGGCATCGACATGGTGTTCAGCGTGGACGGCAAGATGTTCGCGGTGATGCCGTCGGACGGCAGCGAGGGTGGGCGGCTGTCGTTCAAGGTGGCCGACGACCGTTTCCTCGAACTCACCGACCAGCCCGGCATCATCCCCGCGCCGTACCTGGCACGGGCGCGCTGGATCTCGGTGATCGAACCGCAGCGCTTCGCCACGGCGGAGCTGGAAGCGTTCATCCTCGACGCCTACGTGTTGGTGCGCGCGAAGCTGGCGAAAAAACGGCAGGCCGAACTGGGCCCGCTTCCCACCCTCGAGGCAGGGCGAAAATGAAGCAGCATCTGGGCGCGCTTGCACTGCTGGTCGCCGACTACGACGAGGCGATCGCCTGGTACACCCGGGCGCTCGGTTTCGCACTGGTCGAGGACGCCGACCTGGGCGACGGCAAGCGCTGGGTGCTGCTGGCGCCGCCCGGCTCCAGCGAAACCCGCCTGCTGCTGGCGAAGGCGAAGGGCGACGAGCAGGCCTCGCGTGTCGGCAACCAGACCGGCGGCCGCGTGTTCCTGCTGCTCCATACCGACGATTTCCAGCGCGACTGGCAGCGCATGCGCGCCGCCGGCGTGCACTTCCGCGAGCAACCGAGGCACGAGGCCTACGGCACGGTGGCGGTATTCGAGGACCTGTACGGCAACGGCTGGGATTTGCTGGAGCCAAAACGCTGAGCGCTTCAAAAGATCGCGCGCCAATGCATAGGGCGGGCACTGCCCGCCGCTCTGACCATCAAGAGCTGGCGGGCGGTGCCCGCCCTACAAAGCTACGGCATGGTTTCTCCGCGCGCTACCAGACCAGGTCGTCCGGCACCTGGAACCGCCTGTAGTACTCGTCGTCCGCGTCGCTGCCGCTGCCGGCTTCGGCGCGACCGTGGTCGAGCACGATCATCGCCGGGTCGCGCTCGCGGATCTTGTCGGCGGCGACCCGCGGCAACAGTTCGTAGCCCTCGCCGTGGCGCACGATCACCAGCGCACCGGCAGCCAGCTGCGCACGCAGCGCCTCGTTGACCAGCACATCCCTGATCCGCTCGCCATCGGTGAAGCGGTAGGCGATCTCGCCCCCGCGCTTCACCTTGTGCGCTTCGACGATCTGCCGCACCTGGGCGCGTGCTTCGCTCGCCCGCGCCTGCGCATTGCGCTCGGCGGCCAGCGCGCGATCACGCTCGGCCTTGTCGGCCAGCAGCCGTTGCGCTTCCGCCTGCTCGACTCCCGGCGTCAGCGGGGCCTTGCCCAGGTGCTTCTTCGCCTGCTCGCGCACGACCTTGGCCACCTGGCCCTTCTTGACCAGGCCGGCCTTGAGCAGTTGTTCCTGCAGGGGATTGCGCATGACGGTATCGGTGGTGCGGGAAGTGGGCGGAAACTCAATGCGCGCTGGCGTCGATCAGTTCCACGTCGAATACCAGCGAAGCGTTCGGCGGGATGTCGGCGCCGGCGCCGCGGGCACCATAGCCGAGTTCGGCGGGGATCAGCAGGGTGCGCTTGCCGCCCACGCGCATGCCGGCGACGCCCTGGTCCCAGCCGTCGATCACCCGGCCGGCGCCGAGGGTGAAGTTGAATGGCGCGCCATGGTCGTACGAGCTGTCGAACTTGCTGCCGTGCTTGTCGCTGGCGTTCTCGTCGTAGAGCCAGCCGGTGTAGTGGACCAGCACGTCCATGCCGGCCTTCGCCTCGACGCCGGTACCGACCTTCCGGTCGATCACGGTGAGCTTGTCGACCTTGCCGCTGGCATGGGCCTGGGGCGGCGCGCTGCAGGCGACGAGGGCAAAGACGGCGAGCAGGGGCAGCAACCAGCGCATGGGAAGACTCCGGTAGACGGAAGGGATCGGGCGGAGATTATGCGGGAAACCGCGGCGCGGCGGCCGGCGGCGGCCCGTCAGCTGACCAGTTCGGCCGCAACCATCAGCCTGAGCGGATCGACGGCGACCGCGTCGCTCTCGTTCATCAGCTGCAACTGGCCGTCCTGCACCAGCGCCTGCAGGCGCATGCCCCGTTGCAGCAGTTCGACCAGCGCGGTCACCGTCGCGGCGGGGATGTCGAGCACGCTGAGGTTCCTGTGGCGGCCGAGCGCGTGGCCGACCTTGTTCCACCAGAGTTCCGCCGCGTTGCCGCCGTAGTTGAGCACCACCACCTGGCGCGAGCGGCCGCAGGCCTTGCGGATGCGCGCCTCGTCGGGCTGGCCGACGTCGAGCCACAGCTCGATCTCGCCGGTGTACGCCTTGCGCCACAGCGCCGGTTCGTCCTCGTCGCTGATGCCCTTGCCGAACTCCAGCCGCTCGTCGGCATACAGGGCGAACGCCAGCAGGCGCACCATCAGCCGCTCCTCGGTCTCGGAGGGGTGCCGCGCCAGGGTCAGCGCGTGGGTGGCGTAGTAATGCCGGTCCATGTCGCTGACCTGCAGTTCGACCTTGTAGATGGTGGCGTTGAGTGCCATGCGGGTGCCTTCGGACAACAAGCCGTCCATTCTACGCGCAGGCATGGATCGGCGGTCCGCGGATTAGACTGGCGGCCCACATGGATACTCCCGCCGTGCCTTTCACCCGCGACAGCGATGCCAGCACCGTGCACCTGCCGGCCGGCAATTGGGCGACCGTGCTCGACGCGCTGTGCGCCCGCTTCGCCGCGATCGGACGCGCGCAGTGGCTGGAGCGGATCGCGCGCGGGCGCGTGCTGGACGGGCGCGGCGTGGCGATCACGCCGCAGACGCCGTACCAGGCCGGGTTGCGCATCCACTACTACCGCGAGGTGGTGGCCGAGCCGGTGATTCCGTTCGCCGAAGCCGTGCTGCATGTCGACGAGCACCTGGTGGTGGCCGACAAGCCGCATTTCCTGCCGGTGACGCCGTCCGGCGGGTTTGTCGAGCAGACCCTGTTGCGGCGCCTGGTCCGGCGGCTGCACAACCCGCAACTGGTGCCCCTGCACCGGATCGACCGCGCGACTGCCGGACTGGTGCTGTTTTCGGCGAACCCGGCGAGCCGGGCGGCGTACCAGGCGCTGTTCCGCGAGCGCCGGATCGACAAGTGCTACGAGGCGCTGGCGCCGGCCTTGCCCGCAGCGTCGTTTCCGCTGCTGCGGCGCTCGCGCATCGTGGCTGGCGAGCCGTTCTTCCGCATGCGCGAGGTGGCGGGCGAACCGAACAGCGAGACGCGGATCGAAGTCATCGGCAGGAGCGATTCCTGCTGGCGCTACGCGTTGTTCCCCCGCAGCGGGCGCAAGCACCAGCTGCGCGTGCACATGGCGGCGCTCGGCGCGCCGATCGTCGGCGACACCCTGTACCCCGCGCTGGCCGAAGCGGCCGCCGACGATCACGCCAACCCGCTGCGGCTGCTGGCGCGGGAGCTGGCCTTCGACGATCCGCTGTCCGGTGCGCCGCGACGTTTCGAGAGCCGGCTGGCGTTGCGGTGAAGGGGCGGCGGCCCGGATGCGGGTTGCCGCTCCCCCGCGCCAACGGGTAACCCCCAGCAGCCATTCCACGCTATCTTCCACCGCAACATCCGCTTTGGGGAGAAGCGCCCAGTGAGTTCACAAGCCATGCCCGGCGCGTCGTCGCGCGTCGAATTCAGCATTCGCGGCCTGGTCATCGGCATCGTGATCACGGTGGTATTCACCGCCGCCAACGTGTTCTTCGGCCTCAAGGCCGGCCTGACCTTCGCCACCTCGATCCCCGCCGCGGTGATCTCGATGGCGATCCTGCGGACGATGAAGAACTCCACCATGCAGGAGAACAACATCGTGCAGACGGTGGCCTCGGCCGCCGGCACGCTGTCCTCGATCATCTTCGTGCTGCCCGGCCTGATCATCATCGGCTGGTGGAACGGCTTTCCGTTCTGGATGTCGTTCGGCATCTGCGCCACCGGCGGCGTGCTGGGCGTGATGTACACGATCCCGCTGCGCCGCGCGCTGGTCACCGATTCGGGCCTGCCGTACCCGGAGGGCGTGGCCTGCGCCGAGGTGCTGAAGGTGGGTTCCGGCGGCGGCGAGGAGGCGGCCGGGTCGGTGGAGTCCGGCGGCGCCGGACTCAAGGCGGTGATCGCCGGCGCGATCGTCTCGGCGGTGTTCTACGTGGTGGTGCAGACCCGGCTGTTCGCCGATGCGGTGTCCAGCTATTTCCGCGTGGGCGACAAGGGTGCCGCCACCGGTTTCGATTTCAGCCTGTCGTTCGCGCTGTTCGCGGTGGGCCACCTGGTCGGGCTGTGGGTGGGCGTGGCGATGCTGGTCGGCGCGCTGATCGGCTGGGGCTGGGCGGTGCCGCACTTCCTGCTGCTGCATCCGGCCGCCGGCCCGGTCGCCGATGCGGCGCAGGGTGCATGGAGCCATTACGTGCGCTTCGTCGGTGCCGGCACCATCGGCGTGGCGGCGATCTGGACGCTGGCCAAGCTGGTCAAGCCGGTGATCGGCGGCCTGGCCGGCGCGATGGCCGCCTCGCGCGTGCGCAAGGCGGGCCAGCTGGCCACGCTGCCGCGCACCGAGCACGACATGCCGATCGGCATGGTGGGCCTGATCACGCTGCTGTGCCTGATCCCGGTGGGGTGGCTGCTCGGCCATTTCAGCAACATCAGCGGGCTGGGCGAGCACACCACGTTACTGGTGGCCGGCGGCGTGGTGTTCGTGGTGATCCTCAGCTTCCTGGTTTCCGCCGTGTGCGGCTACATGGCCGGCCTGATCGGTTCGAGCAACAGTCCGCTGTCGGGCGTGGGCATCCTGGTGGTGATCATCGCCGCGCTGCTGCTGGTGCTGGGCGTGAAGTCGATGCTGCCGGCGGAAGCGGGCAAGGCGCTGGTGGCCTTCGCGCTGTTCATCACCGCCATCGTGTTCGCGGTGGCCTCGATCGCCAACAACAACCTGCAGGACCTCAAGACCGGCCAGCTGGTGGACGCCACGCCTTCGCTGCAGCAGTGGGCGCTGGTGATCGGCGTGCTCGCCGGCGCGGTGGTGATCCCGCCGGTGCTGGATCTGCTCAACCAGGCCTACGGTTTCCTCGGCGCGCCGGGCGTGGACCCCGCGCGCGCGCTGCCGGCGCCGCAGGCCGGCCTGATCTCGGCGCTGGCGCAGGGCGTGATCACCGGCAACATCGACTGGAGCCTGATCACCATCGGCGCGGCGATTGGCGTGGGCATCATCGTGCTGGACGAGGCGCTGGCGCGCACCGGCAAGTCGATGCGGCTGCCGCCGCTGGCGGTGGGCCTGGGCATCTACTTGCCCACCTCGACCACGCTGATGGTGGTGGTGGGCGCGCTGGTCGGCGCATGGTTCGACCGGCGCGCCGAGCGCGGCCCGAGGGCGGAGGCGACCAAGCAGCTGGGTGTGCTGCTGGCTTCCGGCCTGATCGTGGGCGAGAGCCTGCTCGGCGTGGTGGTGGCGGCGCTGGTGGCGTTTTCCGACAAGCTGGGCTTCGCCAACCGCAACGCGCCGCTGGCGCTGATGGGCGAGAGTTTCCACACGGCGGCGATCTGGATCGGCGGTGCCGTGTTCGTGCTCGTCACCACGGCGCTGTACCTGTGGATCGCGCGGATGGGACGGGCCTCGGCGGCGTGAGTGGCCATGCGAACCGCCACCGCAGGGTGATCCGGCGCGGCGCTCCGTTCATGGCCTGAGCCGGGCGAGGCCGTACACTAGGCAGTTCCCAGAGGAATCGGTCGCCGCGTGGAGCAGGAAAAAGTCGAGCGGGTTGCGGGCGCCGGGCCAGCATTGGCCGCGCCCGGCCAGCGCATGATGTGGCTGCGCCGGCTCGCCGGGCCGCTGGTGTCGGTGGCCATGCTGTGCCTAGCGCTGTGGGCGCTGCACCTGCTCGCCAGAGAGGTGAGCTATCACCAGGTGCGCCGATACGTGCAGGGCATTTCGCATGCCCGCCTGCTGCTGGCGGTGCTGTTCACCGCATCGGGTTACGCGGTAATGATGCTTTACGACCGCTTCGCGCTGGCCTCGATCGGCCGCCGCTTGTCGTGGCGCCGGGTCAGTCTGATTTCCTTCATCAGCTATGCCTTCAGCAACGCGGTGGGCATGTCGCTGCTGGTGTCCGGCTCGATCCGCTACCGCTTCTATATCCAGAGCGGCCTGTCCACCGGCGAGGTGGCCAGGGTGGTGCTGTTCTGCACCACCAGTTTCTGGCTGGGCCTGCTGGCGCTGACCGGCGTGACCCTGCTGCTGGTGCCATTGCCGCCGAATCTGCCGCTGGCGCTGTTCAGTCGGTTGCTTGGGGGCTTGCTGACCGTGCTGCCGCTGGCCTGGCTGGTGGCCGGTCGCATGCTGCCCCAGCCGCTGCGCTTGTGGCGCTGGCGCGTGAGCCTGCCGTCGCCGGCCACCGCGTTGCGGCAGATCCTGGTCGGCGCGTTCGACTGGGGGCTGGCCGCCGCCGTGCTCTACATCCTGATGCCGGACGAGCTGAACAACGGTTTCGGGCATTTCCTGGCGATCTTCGTGATTGCCCAGATCATCGGCCTGATCAGCCATGTACCAGGCGGTCTCGGCGTGTTCGAGGCGGTGATGCTGGCCGGCTTCGGCGCCACCGGCAACGAGGCGCTGGCCGCGCCGATCCTTGGCGCGCTGGCCGCGTTCCGCGCCATCTACTACCTGCTGCCGCTGTGCACGGCGACCGTGCTGGTGTTGCAGCGCGAGGCACGCGGCTTGCGCGAGAAATCCCTGCTGACGCCGTGGTTCACCGGCTTGCTGCCCGCGTTCTTCGCCGGACTGACTCTGGTCTCGGGCGCGGTGCTGCTGTTTTCCGGTGCGACCCGCGCGCTGCCGGCGCGCATGGCGATCCTGCGCGACGTGCTGCCGCTGTCGGTGCTGGAGGTGTCGCATCTTCTCGCCAGCGTGATCGGCATGCTGCTGCTGATCCTGGCCCGCGGCCTGCAGCGCCGGCTGGACGCGGCCTACGGGCTGACCCTGGTGCTGCTGCTGGCCGGCGCGGTGTTCTCGCTGCTGAAGGGCATCGACTACGAGGAGGCGACCCTGCTCACCTTGCTGGCGATGGCGCTGGCGCCGGCGCATCGGCTGTTCTACCGGCGCGCTTCACTGTTCAGCACCAGCTTCTCGGTCGGCTGGATCGTGGCGATTGTGGCGGTGCTCGGCTGCGCCACTTGGCTGGTGTTGTTCAGCTACAAGCATGTCGATTACAGCGCCGACCTGTGGTGGGAATTCAGCTTTCACCAAGGCGGTGCGCCGCGTGCGTTGCGCGCGCTGGTCGCCGCAACGGTGGCGGGCATGCTGTTCGCGTTGGCCAGCCTGATCCGGCCGGTACGCCTGCAGCGCGAGCCGCCGAGCGAGGCGGAGCTGCAGCAGGCGCTGCCGCTGATCCGGCAATACCCTTCCGCGCAGGCGCATCTGGCCCTGATGGGCGACAAGAGCCTGCTGTTTGGCCCCGATCACAAGGCGTTCGTGATGTTCGATACCGAGGGGCGCAGCTGGGTGGCGATGGGCGATCCGGTGGGCAGCGACGAGGATGCCCGGCGCGAGCTGGTCTGGACGTTTCTCGAACAGTGCGAACGCGCCGGTGGCTGGCCGGTGTTCTACCAAGTGAACCCGGCCGACCTGGACCTGTATCTGGAAGTGGGTCTGAACCTGCTGAAGATCGGCGAGGAGGCGCGGGTGCGGCTGGCCGGCTTCAGTCTCGACGGCAAGTCCAGGAAGGTGCTGCGCAACACGGTGAACAAGCTGACCCGCGACGGCCTGCGCCTGCAGATCGTCCCGGCCGAAGCGGTGGCGCCGCTGCTGCCGCGGCTGAAGGAAGTCTCCGATGCGTGGTTGCGCGACAAGAACGTGCGCGAGAAGCGCTTCTCGCTGGGTGCGTTCGAGCCGCGCTATCTGATGCGCATGCCGATGGCGGTGGTGTGGCAGGGCGACCGGCCGGTGGCGTTCGCGAACCTGTTTCTCAACGAGACGAAACAGGAGGCCTCGGTGGATCTGATGCGGCACGTGCCCGATGGTCCTGCCGGGATCATGGACTACCTGTTCGTGGAACTGATGCAGTGGGCACGCGCCGAAGGCTATCGCTGGTTCAACCTGGGCATGGCGCCGCTGGCCGGCTTGCACAACCGGCGGCAGGCGCCGCTGTGGAACCGCTTCGGCGCACTGGTGTTCGGTCGCGGCGAGCGCTTCTACAATTTTCGCGGCCTGCATCAGTACAAGAACAAGTTCGATCCCGAATGGGAGCCACGCTACATGGCGGTGCCCGGCGGCATTGCCTTGCCGATGATCCTGGCCAACGTGGCCAGCTTGATCTCCGGTGGCCTCTCCGGCGTGGTGCGCCGATGAAACGCAGGAGGGTGATCATGCTGGCAGTGACCGGTTCATGCCTGTTGGGTCTCGCGCTGATCTGGAGTCCGTGGTCGCGGGTCAGCCTAGAAAAGGCCACCGTGGTCTTGCCGGTCGCCGGCATCAGCGCGCCGGCGCCGGCCGGCAAGGGCGACGTCATGGCGATCATCTATTCCGGTGACGGCGGCTGGGCCGACCTGGACCGGCGCCTGGGCATCGCGTTCATCGACCGCGGCATTCCGGTGCTCGGCGTCAACACGTTCAAGTACTACTGGCGCGAGCGCAGCCCGGGGGAGTCTGCGCGTGAGCTCGATGCGCTGATGACGAAATACCTTGGCGCATGGGGCAGGCAGCGGATCTGGTTGGTGGGATTCTCGTTCGGCGCCGATGTGCTGCCGACGATCATCGGCAAGCTCAGCCCGGCCAATCGCGCGCGGATCACCCAGCTGGTGCTGCTGTCGCCCAGCCGGGATACGGCTTTCGAGATCGAGCTTGAGGGCTACATGATCAAGCAGGGCTGGTTCAAGGAACACGTCAAGACGCTGCTGCAGCACATCAATCCGGTCCGGCATTACGACACGCTGCCGCCGTTGCAGGCCTTGCAGGCGCAGCCACCCACGGTCTGCTACTACGGCCGGGACGACAGTGACGACAGCATCTGCGACGAACCCGGCTTGCCCGCATGGGTGACGGTCCACGCCAAGCAGGGCGGCCACCATTTCGACGGCGGTTACCAGCCGTTGGCCGCGCAGATGCTGCAGGAATTGCCGGCCGCTGAGGGCACTCGCTGAACAGCCATAGCCCTTCGTCGATCCGTTGGCGCACTATGGGCAACCACGGCCGGGTGCGGGGTCCGACCGTCACGTCAGCGAGGAGACTTCCATGTTGGACTGGTTGGGTTACCGCAAGGAATTGAACGGTCGCATCGGCGAGATCGGCAAGCTGAGTCCGGATACGTTGAGGGGCTACCAGGTCCTGACCGGCGCCGGCGCGAAAACCGGTCATCTCGACGCCAAGACCCGCGAATTGATCGGGCTGGCGGTGGCGGTGACCACCCGCTGCGACGGCTGCATCACGGTGCACGTGGGCGAGGCGCTGAAGCATGGCGCGACCCGCGAGGAGATCGCCGAGGCGCTGGGCGTGGCGGTGGCGCTCAACGCCGGCGCGGCGCTGGTGTTTTCCGCGCGCGTGATGGATGCGGTGCACGAGCACAGCGGAAGCTGAACCCGCCGGCCGGATCCAGCCGGCCGCCACGTACAATGCCGCCACTGTTCGAGGTGGAAGGGTGACGTGACTGCTGGCGGATTTTCTGCGGCCGCGCCGGATGCGGCGCTGGCGGCCTTGTTCGTGCCGTTCGAGTCGGGTGAGCTGCGCCTGCCGGCGGAAGGCCGCGTGCTGTTCCTGCGCGCCCGCGCCGGCGTGCGGCTGCGCGAAATGGCGCAGCCCGGCTGGCTGTGTGAGCAGGGCTTCCTGCCGTTTGCCGACGAACTGGACCGCAACGGCCTGCGCGTGGGCGAGCCGGCGGCCGATGAAAAATTTCCGCTGGTGCTGCTGTTGCCGCCGCGCCAGCGTGATGAGGCGCGCGCCCTGTTCGCCCGCGCGCTGCGGCAGCTGGCGCCGGGCGGCACCGTGCTGGCCGCGATGCCGAATGCGGAAGGCGCGAAGTCGGGCGAGACGGACCTGGCGAAACTGGCCGGCGCCGTGCAGCGCCTGTCCAAGCACAAGTGCCGGGTGTTCTGGAGTACGCCGCAGTCGGCCGACATCGAACACGACCTGCTGGCCGAATGGCTGGCGCTGGACGCGCCGCGCGAAATCGCCGACGGCTACGTCAGTCGTCCCGGCCTGTTCGCCTGGGACCGCATCGACCGTGCCTCGGCGCTGCTGGCGGAACACCTGCCGGCCGACCTGCATGGCCGCGTGGCCGATCTCGGCGCCGGCTACGGCTATCTTTCCGCGCAGGTCGTCGCACGCTGCCCGCGGGTCGCGGCGATCGACCTGTATGAAGCCGAGGCGCGCACGCTGGAGCCGGCGCGGCTCAACCTGGCGCGGGCGCAACGCGAATGCGGCCGCGAGGTGGCGGTGGCGGTGCGCTGGCACGACGTGACCCGCGGCCTGGCGCAGCGTTACGACGCGATCGTCAGCAACCCGCCGTTCCACCAGGGGCGTGCCGACCTGCCCGAACTGGGTCGCGCCTTCATCGTCAGCGCGGCCGAGGCGCTGCTGCCGACGGGCCGCTTGCTGATCGTGGCAAACCGGCATCTGCCGTACGAGGCCGTGCTGGCCTCGCGTTTCCATGAAGTGCGCGCGCTGGCCGTGCAGGAAGGGTTCAAGGTGATCGAGGCGACGGGGGTACGCGGATGAAACTGGTCAAGCTGATTGCGAACCTGGGCTACGGCAGCCGCAAGGACGTGACCCAGTTGTTCCGCTCCGGTCGCATCACCGATGCCGCCGGCGAAGTGCTGTACGCCGACGACGTGGTGCCGTACGAAACCATCCGGGTGGACGACGAGCCGCTCGATCCGCCGCCCGGGCTCACCCTGATGATGAACAAGCCGCTCGGCGTCACCTGCTCGCGCAAGGACCCGGGCCGGGTGGTCTACGACCTGCTGCCGCCGCGCTACCGTGTGCGTACGCCGGCGCTTTCCACGGTGGGCCGGCTCGACCGCGACACCTCGGGCCTGCTGCTGTTCACCGACGACGGCGCGCTGCTGCACCGGATCATTTCGCCGAAGGCGAGCGTGACCAAGGTCTACGAGGCTACTCTGGCACAGGACCTGCGCGGCGACGAGAGCGAACTGTTCGCCAGCGGCACGCTGCTGCTGGAATCGGAAACCGAGCCGCTGGCGCCCGCTCGCCTCGACGTGCTGGGCCCACGGCACGCCCGGCTCGGCGTCAGCGAGGGCCGCTACCACCAGGTGCGCCGGATGTTCGCCGCTGCCGGCAATCACGTGGAGAGGCTGCAGCGGGTTTCGATCGGCGCACTCGCGCTGGGCGGGTTGGCGCCGGGCGAATGGTGTGCGCTCGATGCCGCCGACGTAGCACTGATCTTCGCGCCGTAGGGCGGCCCCGCCCTACGGCGCCGGTGCCACTACAGCATGTGGACCGCGGTGGGAATCGTGTTGCCGAACCACTTGTGCCGTTCGTCGCGGCAGCTCGGACTGCCCATCGCGTACTTGCGGCAGATCGCCGGGCGGTCTTCGTAGATCGTGCAGCGCCACGTGTTCGGGTCGACCGCGGCGCACCAGCCGTCCTCGCCCTTGGCCAGGACTTCCATGCCGAGTGCGTCGTGATCGACCAGCCATGCAGGCACGTGGTCGTCGGGCATCAGCACCACGGTGAGGCGACAGCACACCGCCTCACAGGCCGTGCATTGCACGCCCGGGTCGATGTTTTCCGCGTGGGGATCGGGGAGACTGTTCACGCGTCAGCATGACAGCAGCGGCATGAACACTTTGTTGTGGCGGCTGTTCAGCCCGGCTTGTCACGCCACAACGCCCGCCAGCCATCGGCCCCCAGCCGTTGCAGTGTCTCGATGTTGCGGCGGTAGATGCTGTCGGTATCGCTCATCGCCTCCATCGCGCGTTCGACGCTGGATTCGCGCAGCAGATGCAGCGTGGGATACGGCGAGCGGTTGCTGAGGTTGCCGACGTCGTCCGGCGTGCTGTCGGCGAACTGGTAGTCGGGGTGGAAGCCCGCCACCTGCCATTCGCCTTCCAGTCCCAGCGTCTGCACGGCGGCGTCGGCCACGTCGAGGAAGTCGTTGTAGTCGAGGAAGTCGCCGAGCACGAACGGGTGGATCAGCAGGCCGGTCTCGCATTCGTCCGGCGTCAGCGCATTGAGCGACTGCAGCTCGCCGCAGAGGTCGTCGAGCAGCGAGCCGGTGTCGCGCGCATGGCTCACCCGCAGGCGCAGCTTGCCCTGCACGTGCGGCGCGCGGGCGAACGGGCACAGGTTCAGCCCGATCACCGCACGTTCCAGCCAGCGCGTGGTGGCGGCGAGGTAGGGTGCGTCCCCGGGCAGTGCGTCGGCGTTGAGGTCGTTGGCGGGCGTCGGGTTCATGCGGTTTTCGCAGGGAGAGGCAGGCGACTATAGCGGCTGGCCAATGCGCGGGCTTGTGCATGCGCTGCCGGGGTCGTGCAGGCTTGCATCCGGTTTCGCGCGGGAGCACCCGGATGCCGGATGCGGGAACCGGTTTCGCAAATCTGATTTAATGGCGGCCCCCGGCATGGGGAACCCGCCGCGGCCGTGCCCCTGAACAGGATTCGCTCGTGGATGGTTCGACCCCAACGACCGCAGGCACCTCGCACGGCGCGAGTCGGGGGTATGCCGGGGTTGATGCTTGCCTGGTCACGTCCGGTGGCGTGCCGCCACGGGGAAAGGCCTGCGCCGAGGCAGACGGTGGCAGGTATCCGGCCAAGCGTTCCGCCACCGCGCGGGACACCCCCCGGAAGCCGGACCCGGTTTATCTGATGGCGCCGGCGTGCTGGAGGTCCGGCGGTTGGTCGGGACGCCGCCGCGCCGCCACCCCGCTCATCGTGATGCCGGCACCCGCCCAGTGGGTCCGTTCGCGGGCCGTGCCTGCCCGGCTGTCACCACGTACGCGGCGGCCGGCAGCCGAACGCTGGCTGTTGCCGCCCACCTGGCCGCTGGATGGTTGGCAGGTGACGGCAGTCGCCGGCTTGCGGCGGCTTGTCGCCGCCCGGATCATGCCGTGGGCACGGGCGCGCATCCCGGCGTGGCCGGAATGGGCGGGTGCGCGCCGGCTTGTCGCCGCGGGCGCGATCGCCGGCATTGCCCTGGTGTTGCTGCGCGTCGGCACGCATCCGGCGACGGAATCAAGCTCGGTCAGGGCCGTGGCTGGGGCAGCGGCAAGGCCGGCACCCGCCATGCGCACGGCGTCCTTGGCGGTCAGGCCGTTGCCAGTGCCGGCCGTTGCCGCGACAGTCCCGGCGAGCGTGGCAACGGTTTCGTCGGCAGTACGCTCCGGGCCGGCTGAAACCGGGCGCAAGCTGTTGTCCGAGGTCAGCACGATGGACCTGATGATGCCGATCGAGGAGCCCGACCTGGACATCGCCTCGCGGGACAGCCTGTGGTCGCAGGTCGGCAAGGCCGCCGGCGTCGATCCGCTGCTGCTGTACAGCGTCGCCCTGGTGGAATCGAAGGCGTTGTACCCGGACGGCAAGGTCGCGCCCACGCCCTGGCTGTTCCGCGTCAACGATCATCTGGTGCGCGGCAAGCGCCATGACGTGCAGCTGGCGATGGCGGCGGCGAGCCAGTTCGGTTCGGCGGTGCAGGATGTCGGCATCATGCAGGTCTACTACCCGATGCATCGCGACGCGGTGCGCGATCCGCTGACCCTGCTGAACCCGCGCACCAACATCACCGTGGCCGCGAAGATCCTGCGCGACGGCATGCGCCGGACCCATGACCGCGTGCTCGGCGTGGGCTATTACCACAGCCACACGCCCAGCCTGGCACACGATTACGGCACCGCCGTGCTGACCGTCTACCAGCGGCTGCAGGCGATCCACCGTACGGCGCGCCGCGGACAGGCCGTGGCGCGATAGCCGCGGCGCGGCCTTGCATCGAACCGCTGGCGCCCGGATATAGGCTGCAGCTTCGAGGTGACCCGATGTTCGATCTTCATTTCGACAATGCGTTCGTGCGCGAACTGCCCGGCGATCCGGAGCAGGGCGCGCGGCTGCGCCAGGTCGACGGTGCGCTGTACTCGCGGGTCGACCCCACGCCGGTCGCAGCGCCACGGCTGCTGGCCTGTTCGGCGGAGATGGCGGCCGCGCTGGGTTTCAGCTTGGCGGACGTCGCCGCGCCGGAGTTCGCGCAGGTGTTCGGCGGCAATGCCCTGCTCGACGGCATGCAGCCATATGCGGCGAACTACGGTGGGCACCAGTTCGGCCACTGGGCGGGACAGCTTGGCGACGGCCGTGCGATCTCGCTGGGCGAAGTCGTCAACGCCGCCGGCGAGCGCTGGGAACTGCAGCTCAAGGGAGCCGGGCTGACGCCGTATTCGCGCGGCGCGGACGGCCGCGCGGTGCTGCGTTCGTCGGTGCGCGAATTCCTGTGCAGCGAGGCGATGCACCACCTGGGCGTGCCGACCACGCGCGCGCTGAGCCTGGTCGGCACCGGCGAAACGGTGGTGCGCGACATGTTCTACGACGGCCACGCCGCGCCGGAACCGGGCGCGATCGTGTGCCGCGTGGCGCCGTCGTTCATCCGCTTCGGCAATTTCGAGTTGCCCACTTCGCGTGGCGATGCCGCGCTGCTGCGTCGACTGGTCGAGTTCACCATCCGCCGCGATTTCCCGGAGCTCGACGGCGAGGGCGAGGCGCTGTACGCGGCATGGTTCACCCAGGTGTGCGAGCGCACCGCCACGATGATGGCGCACTGGATGCGCGTGGGTTTCGTGCACGGCGTGATGAACACCGACAACATGTCGATCCTCGGCCTCACCATCGACTACGGCCCGTACGGCTGGATCGACGACTACGATCCGGACTGGACCCCGAACACCACCGACGCGCAGCGCCGCCGCTACCGCTACGGCCAGCAGCCGGACGTGGCATGGTGGAATCTGAGCTGCCTGGCCGGCGCGCTGGCGCCGCTGTTCGACGGGGTCGAACTGCTGGAAACCGGGCTGCAGCATTACGCCGCCACGTATGCTGCCGCCGACCGCGTCAACATCGCCGCCAAGCTGGGCTTGGCCGAGTGCCGCGACGACGACGTGGCGCTGATGCAGTCGCTGCACGTGCTGATGCGGCAGGCCGAGGTCGACATGACGCTGTGGTTCCGCGCGCTGGCCGACGTCGACGTGCCGGCGCCTACGCTGGCGCCGTTCGGCGCGGCGTTCTACGACGAGGCGAAACGGCATGAAGCGGAGCCGGCACTCCTGGACTGGCTGGCCCGCTATGCGGCCCGCTTGAGGGGCGACCCGCTGTCGCCCGGGTTGCGCCGCGAACGGATGCGCCTGGCGAACCCGCGCTACGTGCTGCGCAACTACCTGGCGCAGCAGGCGATCGACCGCGCGGGGCAGGGCGATCTCGCCGGCATCCACGAATTGCTCGACGTGCTGCGCCATCCGTACGACGACCAGCCCGACCGCGAGGCGTACGCGCAGAAGCGCCCCGACTGGGCGCGGCACAAGGCCGGCTGCTCGATGCTGTCGTGCAGTTCCTGAGCCTCGGGGAATCCTCGAACGCTCGTCATCCCAGCGAACGCTGGGATCCAGCGCCTCCGGGCGCTTGAATAGCCAAGGCCCTGGACTCCAGCGTTCGCTGGAATGACGCGCTTTGAAGCAGGCTCGACTCGTGGTCGAAAATTGGTGCCCTCGAGACGATTCGAACGTCCGACCTGTCCCTTAGGAGGGGACCGCTCTATCCAACTGAGCTACGAGGGCAGCGGCGGGATTTTCGCATGGATCGCGTGGTTCCGCTCCTCCCCCTGCTTGCAGGGGGAGGCCGGGAGGGGGTTGCGCAGGGTCGCCGAAAACCAGGATCAGGAGCGACCCCACCCCAGCCCTCCCCTGCGAGCAGGGGAGGGAGCAAGGCGGCCGGCCTGTTAGAATGTTCAACTGCCGATTTCACCCACGGCGCCTGCGGGCGCCGCACGTCCAGGAGACATCCATGTCCCATGCAATCCTCAGCGCGCTCGGCCTCGATGGCGAGCAGTCCGGCACCTACCTCGGCCAGGGCGAGTGGTCGAAGACCACCGACGCCGGCGCGCTGCAACCGGTGAACCCGGCCACCGGCGAGGTGCTCGGCAGCGTGCACGCCTCCAGCGCCGCCGATTACGAGGTGATCGTCAAGCGCGCGCAGGAAGCGTTCAAGCTGTGGCGCACCACCCCCGCGCCGCGCCGCGGCGAGGCGGTGCGGCTGTGCGGCGAAGCACTGCGCAGGCACAAGGACGCGCTCGGTTCGCTGGTCGCGCTGGAGATGGGCAAGATCAAGCCCGAAGGCGACGGCGAAGTGCAGGAGATGATCGACATCGCCGATTTCGCGGTGGGCCAGAGCCGCATGCTGTACGGCTACACCATGCATTCGGAGCGCCCCGGCCATCGCATGTACGACCAGTACCACCCGCTGGGTCTCGTCGGCATCATCAGCGCGTTCAACTTCCCGGTCGCGGTATGGGCGTGGAACGCCATGCTGGCCACCATCGCCGGCGACATCTGCATCTGGAAGCCGTCGCCGAAGGTCCCGCTGTCGGCGATCGCCACCATCCGCATCTGCAACGAGGCGCTGAAGGCCGGCGGCTTCCCCGACCTGTTCTTCCTGTTCAACGACGCCGGCACCGACCTGTCGCAAGGCTTCGTCGACGACAAGCGCATCCCGCTGATCAGCTTCACCGGCTCCACCAGGGTCGGCCGCATGGTCGGCGAGCGGGTGGCGCAGCGCATGGGCCGCTCGCTGCTGGAACTGGGCGGCAACAACGCGATCATCCTGGACCAATCGGCCGACCTGAAGCTGGCGATCCCCGGCATCGTGTTCGGCGCGGTCGGCACGGCGGGCCAGCGCTGCACCACCACGCGCCGCCTGTTCGTGCACGAGTCGATCTTCGACGGCGTGCTCGACACCCTGGTCAAGGCGTACGGCCAGGTCGAGGGCAAGATCGGCGATCCCACTCTGGCCACCACGCTGATGGGTCCGCTGAACAGCCAGGAGGCGGTGAGCGCCTACCTCGCCGCGATCGGGAAGGCGAAGGCCGCGGGCGGTACCGTGCGCACCGGCGGCAAGGCGCTGACCGAGCGCAAGGGCAACTTCGTGCTGCCGACCATCGTCACCGGGCTGAAGAACTCCGACGAGGTGGTGCAGGCCGAGACGTTCGCGCCGATCCTCTACGTGATGCCGTTCAAGACCATCGACGAGGCGATCGAGATGCAGAACGACGTGCCGCAGGGCCTGTCCTCGTCGATCTTCACCAACAACCTGAAGGCGGCCGAGCAGTTCCTGTCGGCGGCCGGTTCCGACTGCGGCATCGCCAACGTCAACATCGGCACCTCCGGCGCGGAGATCGGCGGCGCCTTCGGCGGCGAGAAGGAGACCGGTGGCGGCCGCGAGTCCGGTTCGGACGCATGGAAGGTGTACATGCGCCGGCAGACCAATACCATCAACTACTCGGACGCGTTGCCGCTGGCGCAGGGCATCAAGTTCGACCTGTGACGCCGTGAACCCGTCGCGTGCGGTGTGCCGCCCGCGACGGGGGTGCAGGGCGTCGTCGTCCCACCTCATTCCGCGAGCAGACCGATGAGCTACCAACCGTCCTACCGTGCGGGTTCCGGCACCAGTCCGCTGGCCGTGGTTAGCCTGGTGTTCGGCATCCTGGCCTGGTGCGTGCTGCCGTTCCTCGGCGCCATCGTGGCGATCGTCTGCGGCCACCTGGCGCGCAGCGAGATCCGCCGCAGTCCGGTCGAGAGCCGCGTCGAGGGCGACGGCATGGCGGTGGCCGGGCTGGTGCTCGGCTACGCGCAACTGGTGCTGTGCGTGCTGTGCGCATTCGTGCTGGTCGCCATGATGGTGTTCGGCTTCACGCTGTGGGGCTGGCACTGATCGCCGCATGAATACCGACGCCCGCTCCGCCGCCTTCGATTTCCACGGATATCGCGTTGTCGTCGCCGGCGGCAGCCGCGGCATCGGCCGCAGCATCGCGCTGGGCTTCGCCGAAGCGGGCGCCGCCGTGTCGGTCTGCGCACGCGGCGCCGCAGCGCTGGAGGAAACCCGCCAGGCGCTGGCGGCGCATGGCGTGCCTGCGCACGCGCAGAGCTGCGACCTGGCCGACGCCGGGGCGATCGACGCCTACGTGGCGAATGCCGCCGCCGCACTCGGCGGCATCGACGTGCTGGTCAACAACGCCAGCGGCTACGGCTTCGACGACAGCGACGAAGGCTGGCTGGCTGGCTTCAACGTCGACCTGATGGCGGCGGTGCGCGCCTCGCGTGCCGCCTTGCCGCACCTCATGGCTTCGGCGCATGGCTGCATCCTGCATACCGGTTCGATCGCCGCGTTCCGCCCGCGCACGAGCGGCGCGGCGTACGCGGCGGTGAAGGCAGCACTGAGCCAGTACACCACGTCGCAGGCGCTGGCACTGGCGGAGCAGCGCATCCGCGTCAATGCGATCGCTCCGGGCTCGATCGCCTTCCCTGACGGCCTGTGGGAGCGTCGCCGGCTGGAGCGACCGGAACTCTACCGCGCCACCCTGGCAAAAATCCCGTTCGGTCGCTTCGGCAAGCCGGAGGAAATCGCCCACGCCGCGCTGTTCCTGGCCTCGCCATGGGCCGGCTGGATCACCGGCCAGACCCTGGTGGTCGACGGTGGGCAGATGCTCAATGGCTGATCGGGGCGCCACCTCGCGCGCCAAAGGCCGCGCATCCGGACACCGCGCGCGCAGGCGCCTGTTGCCCGGCGGCACCGGCGGGAACGGCGCGACAAGCTCCCATCACCCCACCCGCGCTCCCGCGGGCCAACTGGTCTGACCCATGTACGACATGCTGCGCCCGCTGCTGTTCAGCCTCGATGCCGAGACCGCGCACCGCCTCACCCTGTATGCGCTCGGCGTGGCCCAGCGCAGCGGCTTCGCCCACAAGCTGGTGAGGCCGCCGGGCGAGCTGCCGACCCGCGCCCTCGGCATCACTTTTCCGAACCCGGTGGGACTGGCCGCCGGGCTGGACAAGAACGCCGAGCATCTCGACGCGCTCGATGCGCTCGGCTTCGGCTTCATCGAGGTCGGCACGGTGACGCCGCGGCCGCAGGCGGGCAACGACCGGCCGCGCCTGTTCCGCTTGCCGCGGCACGAGGCGATCATCAACCGCATGGGCTTCAACAACGCCGGAGTCGATGCGCTGGTGCGCAACGTGCGGCAGTCCGCCTATCACGGGGTGCTCGGCATCAACATCGGCAAGAACAAGGACACGCCGAACGAGAAGGCGGTCAGCGACTACCTGCTCTGCCTCACCCGCGTGTACGAACTGGCCAGCTACGTCACGGTGAACATTTCCTCGCCGAACACCCAGGGCCTGCGCGATCTGCAACAGGAAGCCACGCTGCGCCGCTTCATCTCGGTGCTGCGCGAGGCGCAGGAGCGGCTGGGTTCGCAGCACGGCCGGCGCAAGCCGATGCTGCTGAAGATCGCACCGGACCTTTCCGAGGCGGAACTCGACTCGATCGCGGAGGTGCTGCTGCATACCGGCATCGACGGGGTGATCTGCAGCAACACCACGATCGACCATGCGGCGGTGAGCGGCGATCCACGCGGCAACGAGGTCGGCGGGTTGTCCGGCAAGCCGTTGTTCGAGCGTTCCACCGCGGTGCTGGCCGGCATGCACAAGCGGCTGCAGGGCCGCATCCCGCTGATCGGCGTGGGCGGTATCCTCGACGGCAGCGACGCCGCCGAGAAGGTGGCGGCAGGTGCCTCGCTGGTGCAGCTCTACACGGGCCTGATCTACCGCGGGCCGCCGCTGGTCGCGGAATGCGTCGATGAGATCCGCCGCCAGCGCGAGAACGCCGATGCCGCCTGAACGAGTGGACATGGGCGGCTACACGCTCATCGAGAATGCTCCGCTGGCGAACCGCAACACCTTGCGCGTCGACGCGCGGGCAACGCTGCTGGCGGAAATCCGCGACGCTGCGAAACTGCCCGAACTGCTGGACTTCCCCGCCGTGCGTCACAGCCGCCTGCTGGTGCTGGGCGAGGGCAGCAACATGCTGTTCACCGGCGATTTCGGCGGCACCGTGCTGGCGATGGGAACCCGCGGCGTGCAGGTGGAAAGCGACGGCGACAGCGCGCGCATCGCGGTGGCCGCCGGCGAGCGCTGGGACGACTTCGTGCGCTGGACCCTGGGTCAGGGCTACGCCGGCCTGGAGAATCTGATCCTGATCCCCGGCACCGTCGGCGCCGCGCCGATCCAGAACATCGGCGCCTACGGCTGCGAAGTGGCCGAGTTCGTCGAAAGCGTGGAAGCATGGGATACCCGTGAGCACCGCGTGGTGACGCTGGATCACGCCACCTGCGCCTTTGCCTATCGCGACTCGCTGTTCAAGCACGAGCCCGGCCGCTACGTGGTCACTGCCGTGCGCTTCGTGCTGCCGCGCAGCCGCCCGCTGCGCACCGACTACGCCGGCATCGACGAGGAGCTGGCGCGGATGGGCGTGGACAAGCCCGCACCGTTCCACGTCGCCGAGGCGGTGGTGCGCCTGCGCACGCGCAAGCTGCCCGACCCGGCGGTGATCGGCAACGCCGGCAGCTTCTTCAAGAACCCGATCGTCGACGTCGCGCTGGCCGATGCACTCAGGCGCGAGCATCCCGGGCTGGCTGCCTGGCCGCAGCCCGATGGGCGCTGCAAGGTGTCGGCCGCCTGGATGATCGAGGCCGCCGGTTTCAAGGGTTTTCGCGAAGGCGATGCGGGCATCTCCAACCGGCATGCGCTGGTGCTGGTCAACCACGGCCACGCCACCGGCCCGCAGTTGTGGGCGCTGGCGCAGCGGGTGATGCACGGCGTGCATGAGAAGTTCGGCGTGCAGCTGGAGCCGGAGCCGGTGGTGATCGGCGGGCGCTGATTTTTTTGTAGGAGCGCACCTTGTACGCAGGAAACTTCCTTCGGTCGTGCGCGATGCTCTTGCTTTTGGCGCATTTAAAGCGAAAAGGATCAGAGGCAAGAGCTTTCGTCTGCCTGCGGCAGCCGAGTTACTTTCTCTTTGCGTGGCCAAAGAGAAAGTAACCAAAGAGAAAGGCCACCCCGCTTGGCGCTTGCCGCCCATCCATGGGCGGCAAGTCCGTGAGTCGGGGCCGGGCTTTTCGAGCGGGCTCCTGCCCGCGCGAAAAGGCGTTGCCATCCCTGGCAACGCCCGCTGCGCGGCCTGTCGACCCCGACTCACCGCCGCACAGGGGCCCCGGGTAGAGCAGCGGGCCATCCTGGCCCGCACTTTTGAGAAGAGCCGAGGCGAGAGCAAGAGCAAGAGCAAGAGCAACGCCGCGGCGGACCGCCGCTTTGCTTTGGCTCCGGCTTTTGGTTTTGCTCTTCAGCTTTTTCACTGAGTGCGGGCCACGATGGCGCGCTGCTCTGCCCGGGGTCCCCTCTGAAGCGGCGGACGGGTGGAGGAAAAGCCCGCAGGGTGGTTCGCATGGATGCGAACCAGTTTGTCGTCAGGGCAGGATGCCCTGTCGACAAACCCCGTAGCCCGCACGCGGACCTTGCGGACAGGCGACGGCATGGATGCCGGAGTTGAGGCAACGCAGGGAGCAGTTGCCCGATGTCCGCAAGGCGCGTAAGCGGGGTGCCCCTCTCTTTGGTTACTTTCTCTCGGGCAAGCGAGAGAAAGTGACTCGCCCTCCGAAGGAGGACGAAAGCTCTAAAAGCCTTGTGCTTTTAAAGCCATTTCAATAATGGCATCAAGCGTGAGCCCGCTTCTCGATATCCGGCAAAAACACCGTGATCAGTCCCATCAGCGGCAGGTAGGCGCACAGCCGGTAGACGTATTCGATGCCGTGCGTGTCGGCCAGGCCGCCGAGCACGGCGGCGCCGATGCCGCCCATGCCGAAGGCGAGGCCGAAGAACAGCCCGGAGACCATGCCGACGCGGCCGGGCACCAACTCCTGCGCGTAGACCAGGATCGCCGAGAAGGCCGAGGCCAGCACCAGGCCGATGATCACGGTCAGCACGCCGGTCCACGGCAGGTTGGCATGCGGCAGCAGCAGGGTGAACGGCGCGACGCCGAGGATGGAGACCCAGATCACCCACTTGCGCCCGATCCGGTCGCCGACCGGGCCGCCGATCAGCGAGCCGGCGGCCACCGCGAACAGGAACACGAACAGGTGCACCTGCGCGCTCTGCACCGACACGCCGAACTTGTGGATCAGGTAGAAGGTGTAATAGCTGCTGAGGCTGGTCAGGTAGAAATACTTGGAGAAGATCAGCAGGCCGAGGATCGCCAGCGCGGCGAGCACCTGCCGGCGCGACAGCGTCACGGCCGACCGCCGCCGCGCCGCCGCCTTGCCGCGCACGACATGATGCTGCCCGTACCAGCGCCCCACCTGCAGCAGCACCACGATCGCCAGCAGCGCCGCCAGCGAGAACCAGGCCACGCTGCCGCGTCCGTGCGGCACGATGATCCACGCGGCCAGCAGCGGCCCCAGCGACGCGCCGGTGTTGCCGCCCACCTGGAACAGCGACTGTGCCAGGCCGTGCTGCCCGCCCGAGGCCATCCGCGCCACCCGCGAGGATTCGGGGTGGAACACCGACGAGCCAGTGCCGACCAGCGCCGCGGCCGCCAGCAGCACCGGGAAATTCGGCGCCGTCGCCAGCAACAGCAGGCCGCACAGGGTGAAGCCCATGCCCACCGGCAGCGAGTACGGCATCGGCCGGCGGTCGGTGACCATGCCGACCAGCGGCTGCAGCAGCGAGGCGGTGAGCTGGTAGGTCAGCGTGATCAGGCCGATCTGAGCAAAGTTGAGCTGGAAGTCGTGCTTGAGGATCGGATAGATCGCCAGGATCAGCGACTGGATCATGTCGTTGAGCATGTGCGCAAAGCTGATCCCGCCGAGTACCGCATACTCGGTGGATTCGCCGGGCGGCGACGGATCGCTGGAGAGGGGGATCGCGGACGGGGACAGCGGGGCGCTTTCGACGCGGGTCTGCATGGGGTGTTCGGCTGGACGGGGCGGCGCGGGGGTGTCAACCATAAGGCAAACGGCCGCCGTTCCGCATGTGCCAGCCGTTGACGGAGGATTGCGCTATCGCCGCCGTGCGCGTGCCGGGGCGCGCCGCCGAAAGCCGGACGAAGGACGTCCGGGTGTCACCGCGTCGTCAGCGAAATGCCGCAGACTGAGCGGTACCTGACCCGGCCCGGCCGCATCGGGAGCGGGCCCCGCAGGCGGCGCGCTACCATGCGGGATGCTACCCACCTGCAGCAGCCTGGAGCACCGATGAACAGCCGCCTGATTCGCGGAACCTTGCCGCCCGACGCCGGTGCGCCGGCCGCCAACGACGCCGCGCCGGCGTCAGCGCCGGTGGGACCGGATCTGGGTGACAGCCGGCTGTACATCAACCGCGAGCTGTCGCAGCTGCAATTCAACATCCGCGTGCTGGACCAGGCGCTGGACGAGCGTACGCCGCTGCTGGAACGGCTGAAGTTCCTGCTGATCTTCTCCGCCAACATGGACGAGTTCTTCGAGATCCGCGTGGCGGGGCTGAAGGGGCAGATCGCGCTGGACCACGAGATGATCGGCCCGGACGGCATTCCGCCGAAGCGGGCGTTGGCCGAGATCAGCGAGATCGCGCACCGGCAGATCACGCGGCAGTACGCGATCCTCAACGAGCGCATCCTGCCGGAGCTGGCCACGCACGGCATCCGCATCGTGCGGCGCACGCAGTGGACGCACAAGCAGAAGATGTGGGTGCGCCGCTATTTCCGCGAAGAGGTGGCGCCGCTGGTCACCCCGATCGGGCTCGACCCCACCCATCCGTTCCCGCTGCTGGTCAACAAGAGCCTCAACTTCATCGTGCGGCTGGATGGCGTGGACGCGTTCGGCCGCGATTCCGGCCTGGCGATCGTGCCGGCGCCGCGCGTGCTGCCGCGGCTGATCCGCATGCCGCTGGAAATCTGCGAGGGTGGCGACAACTACGTGTTGCTGTCCTCGATCATCCATGCCCATGCGGAGGAACTGTTCCCCGGCATGGCCGTGCTCGGCTGCTACCAGTTCCGGCTGACCCGCAACGCCGACCTCACGCTCGACCCGGAAGACGTCGAGGACCTGGCGCTGGCGCTGCGCGGCGAGCTGTACTCGCGCCGCTTCGGCGACGCGGTGCGGCTGGAGGTGGCCGACAACTGCCCGAAGGAGCTGACCGACTACCTGCTAAAGCAGTTCGGCCTCAACGAATCGGAAATGTACGAGGTGAACGGCCCGGTGAACCTGGCGCGGCTGTTCCGCATCGCCAACAACGTCAGCTACCCGAGGCTGCAATACCTCCCGTTCACGCCGGCGCTGCCGAAGGCGCTGCAGCACGCCGAGGACCTGTTCGAGGTGATCGGCAAGCAGGACGTGCTGCTGCTGCACCCGTACGAATCGTTCACGCCGGTGGTCGACCTGCTGCGCCAGGCGGCGAAGGACCCGCAGGTGCTGGCGATCAAGCAGACGCTGTACCGCACCAACGCGAACTCCGAGATCGTCGACGCGCTGGTCGACGCGGCCCGTGCCGGCAAGGAAGTGACCGCGGTGGTCGAGCTGCGCGCGCGCTTCGACGAGGAATCCAACCTCACGCTCGCCTCGCGCCTGCAGCAGGCCGGCGCGATGGTGATCTACGGCGTGGTCGGCATCAAGACGCACGCCAAGCTGATGCTGATCCAGCGCCGCGAGGGCAGCGAGCTGGTGCGCTACGCCCACCTGGGCACCGGCAACTACCACACCGGCAACGCCCGGCTGTACACCGACTACAGCCTGCTGACCTCCGACGAGGCGCTGTGCGAGGACGTGCACAAGCTGTTCAGCCAGCTCACCGGCATGGGCAAGGTGCTGCACATGAAGAAGCTGCTGCACGCGCCATTCACCCTGAAGAAAACCCTGCTCGAACTGATCGCGCGCGAGAGCGCGAACGCGGCGGCTGGCAAGCCGGCGCAGATCATCCTCAAGGTCAACGCGCTGACCGAGCCGAAGGTGATCCGCGCGCTGTACAAGGCCAGCATCGCCGGCGTGCAGGTGGACCTGATCGTGCGCGGCATCTGCAGCCTGCGCCCCGGCGTGCCGGGCGTCTCGGAGAACATCCGGGTGCGCTCGGTCATTGGCCGCTTCCTGGAGCACAGCCGCGCCTACTGGTTCGCCAACGACGGCGAGCCGCAGCTGTACCTGGCCAGTGCCGACCTGATGGAACGCAACCTCGACCGCCGCGTCGAAACCGCCTTCCCGATCGAAGGCAAGAAGCTGCAGCATCGCGTGCGCCAAGCGCTGGAGTTGTACCTCACCGACAACGCCAGCGCCGCGCTGCTGCAGCCCGACGGCGAGTACCTGCGCCCCGCGGCGGCCGCCGGCGAGCCCATCCGCAACGTGCAGGCCGAGTTGATGGTCAAGCTGTGCGGCGCCGGGGTGGATAACGGCAACAACGGGCACTGAACCCTCGCAGGAGCGTCCGAAGCGGTCCGAGGTGGAAACCCTCCAGCGGTACACGAGGTTGTGCCCCTGCGCGGGGGGCTTCGGTGGTGGCGGGCGGTGCGAACGGCTGGCGCAGGCCGGCATCGAGCCTTCGGTCGGCAGCGTCGGCGCTGCCGACGACGACGCGTTGGCCGAAACCATCAACGGCCGGTACAAGGCCGAAGTGATTCGCCGCAAGACAGACACGGAAGAACCGCGAAGCCGTCGAGCTGGCCACCCTCCGACTCGCCACAAACAGCCTCCGGAGAACCCGCGGCGATTCAGGGTGGGGCGCACCCGCAGAGTGGCGGTTGGCCACGGCGCCGCCGCAGGCCACTCGCCCGATGTATCCGTGTCGCCCCGTTTCTTGTCACACTGATTGGCGCGGTTCGTGGCGTGGCCTTGCTTCGACGACGTGCTGCCGCGCTGTCCCGGGTCAACGACACCCGATCCGGCTCGAATCCGCCGATGCCGTCCGCATCTGCGGGCAGGGTCTTTGCAGTATCCGCTGGTGCGAGGTCGACACGATGCAGTCCATCCTTGATTCGAAGTGGCTGGTGTTCATGAAGGTGGCCGAGCTGGGCAGCCTCACGCGTGCTGCGGAAGCACTGGACGCGCCGCAATCCATGATCAGCCGCCAGGTGGGTGAACTGGAGCGGCGCTGCGGGGCCAGGGTTTTCCGGCGCACCGGTCGCGGCGTGGTGCTGACCGAATTCGGCGAGCAGCTGTATCCGCGCATCAAGTCGCTGGCGAACGAGGCGGACAGCATCAGCGACGCCATCCGGACCTCGGGCAGCGTGCCAGTGGGCGAGGTGCGGCTGGGCATGCTGCCGCTGTCCGTGCCGCAGCTGGCGAGCAAGCTGTTCGCCCTGGTGCGCGAGCGCTACCGGCAAGTGCAGTTGCACCTGATCGAGGGCACCAGTGTGCAGCTGGAGGAACAGCTGCGCGAAGGGCGGATCGACATGGCCCTGCTGTTGCGCGAAGGGCCGGTGGCGAACGATGGCGAGTCGATCCTGATGCAATCCGCCCTGCAACTGGTCGGGCCGCACGGCGACCCGCTGCTGCAGGATGAAACCATTCCCCTCCACGCGCTGGAAGGGTTGCCACTGGTGGTCCCCAGTCGCCCGCACCAGCTGCGCGCGCGGCTGGATTCGCTCGCCGAAGCGCGCGGCATGCTGCTGAACGTCGCCGTCGAGGCGGACTCGATCCGCTTGCAGTACGAGATCGCTGCGGCGGGTGGCGGCTACGCGATCACCTCGGGCCTGTTCGATCTGCGCAATGACGCACGGCTGGCGAGCGCGCGCATCGTGAAACCCGAACTGCTGCGCAGTGTGGTGCTTTCCTCCACTTTGCGGCGGCCGCACACGCTGGCCACACGGGAAGTGCAGCGACTGGTCGCTCAGGTCGTGCCGGAGATGCTGAGTATCTGAGCCTGGCGGGGCGCCGTTCGGAACGATCCGCTGGATCTTGTGTTATGCATATTTGCTGCTATGCAACATGATTGTCAGGACAGCTTCGCATCACGGTCATGCTGGCCGCCGTTTCGTAAAGAATAAAATTATTCAAAAACAGTTCTTTGCAACGAAACGCCGAAGGAGGAAGGGTGTGCGTCGCCCCGAATGTTGCAGGCAAAGATATGCAATATAGGCATAACTGAAATCGGGTTTGCAGGCTAGGTCGCGGGTGGGCGCCTGCCTAACGTACGGGCATCTTCATTGGGGGAGCCCGTGCCTTGAGTCTTGCCACGCCGCATGCAGCCGTTTCCATCCAGGCCTCCACGCTGTTCATTGGCGACGCCCAGGTGGTGGAGCTGGCGCAGTGGCCTGCCGCGGTCGCCGCCCTGCGCCATGCCTATGCCCAGCCGATGACGCCGGAGATGGTGCCGCCGCGCGTGATGGCGCGTGGCCGGGGCTTCTGGTTGCGCGGGCTGTGCGCCATCTCGCCGTCCGGCGAGTACATGGGCTGCAAGCTGATCGCCGCGTCGCCGACGATCCACCGCGCCAGCTACCTGATCTCGCTGTTCGACCAGCGCACGATGGACCTGGTGGCGCTGATCGATGGCAACCGCATCACCGGCATCCGCACCGCCGCCGCCGCCGCCGTCGCGGTCGACCTGCTGGCGCCGAAGAAGGCGCTGCGCGTGGCGATCATCGGCGCGGGCTTCGAGGCGCGCTCGCAGCTGGAGGCGCTGTCGGCTACCCGCGAGATCGCCGGCGTGCGGGTGTTCAGCCCGACCCCGGCCAGCCGCCAGCGCTTCGCCGACAGCTTCCGCGACAGCCACCAGCTCGACATCGCGGCAGTCGATAGCGCCCACGATGCGGTGAAGGGCGCCGACGTGGTGATCTGTGCCGCGCGCAGCCGCGACGAGTCGCCGGTGATCCACGGCGTCTGGCTGGAGCCGGGCATGACCGTGGTGTCGATCGGTTCGACCTTGCCCGAGCAGCGCGAAGTCGACGAGACCACGATGGCCCGCGCCGGTCTCATCGTTGCCGACCTGCCCGAAGAGGTGGTGCACGACACCGGTGACGCGATCGCCGCGGCCCGGGCCGGCATCGACGTCGCCGCCAAGACCGTGTCGCTGGCCGACCTGGCCGGCGGCCGCGTGGCTGGCCGCCGCAACGCGGAGGAGATCGTTCTCTACAAATCGGTCGGCACCGCGCTGCAGGACGTGGTGATCGCCGAGATGCTGTTTCGCGGCGCCTGCGAGCACGGCCGCTACACGGTTCTGCCGGCCACCGTGCTGACGATCGACAAGTGAACCCCTTCCCCGAGCCTGAAGACTTCCCGATGCCGAAATATCAACGCCAAGAAGCCCGTGCCTGGGCACGCGAACACCTCGTCGGCTGCTCCGGGGTGACCATCCCCAGCTACAGCCGAGACCTCAAGCGTCTGAACGAGCAGGGCATCCGTCATGACATCGGCAAGCTGGTCGAGCTGGGCTTCACCTACACCCTGCTGTGCACCGAGGTGGCGATCACCCCGCAGGAGAACGCGCAGTTCACCGCGTGGGCGCGGGACGCCGCTGGGGACAAGCTCGGCCTGTTCTTCCACGCCGGCTTCGGCACGCTGGAGGAGAACATCGAGGCGGTGAAGCTGGCCGAACGGGCCGGTGCCGACATCGCGCTGCTGTCGTACCCCTCCAATTTCTGGCCGACCAGCGAAGCGGAGATTTACGACTACACCCGGGCGTTCTGCGACGCCACCGACCTGGCGGTGATGCTGTTCCCGATCCCGCTGTGGGGTTTCGAGCGGATCCATCCCAAGGGCATGTCCGACGCACTGGTCCGCTGTCTGCTGGACGAGTGCCCGAACATCGTCTCGATCAAGGCCGAACAGGGCTTTCCGCACGTTGGCGGGTTGATCGAGAGCTACCACCGCTTCCGCAAGGAGGTGGTGATCAGCTGTCCGATCGAGAGCGACATCATCCCGCTGATGAGCCTGATGGACCTGCAGTTTTCCGGCACCAGCTACACCCAGTGGATGAGTGACTACTTCCCGAAGGCGTTCAGTCTGGCCCGCAGTGGCCGTTGGGACGAAGCCATGGAGCTGTACTGGCAGGTACAACCGGCGCGCAACGCGGTCAGCGCGGCTACCGGTTCGTACATGCCCGGCTCCAACTACATCAACCGCGCGCACTGGAAATACATGGACTGGCTGGCCGGTTTCAATGGTGGCCCGCTGCGTGCGCCGGGCGCACGCCTCCCCGACCGCTGGATGAAGACCCTGCGCCAGGGTCTGGTCGCTTCCGGGCTGCCGGTCACCGACGACCCGGACAGCCAATTCCTGGTTGGCCGTTTCCCGTGTTGAGGTCCGCATGAAGAGCCTGCTGAAGGATCCGAAACTATGGCGCGAGGCGGCGCTGATCGATGGCCGCTGGGTCGAGCAGACGCCGCACGGTTACTCGGAACTGCACAACCCGGCCACCGGCGAGCTGCTGGCCCGGTTGCCGCGCTGCAAGGAGGTTGAGACCACCGCTGCGGTCGATGCCGCCGACCGGGCATTCCGCCAGTGGCGCACGACCACCGCCAGGCAGCGCTCCGAGGTGCTGTATCGCTGGTACCAGCTGATGCTGGAACACCGCGAGGACCTGGCGACGATCATCACTCTGGAAGAGGGCAAGCCGCTGGCCGAGGCGCGCGGCGAGATCGACTACGCCGCCGGCTTCATGCAGTGGTTCGCCGAGGAGGCCAAGCGTGTCCGCGGCGACGTGATCCCGGCGCCGAAGGACAGCCAGCGCATCGTCGTGCTGAAGCAGCCGATCGGCGTGTGCGCGGCGATCACCCCGTGGAACTTCCCGGCCGCGATGATCACCCGCAAGGCAGGCCCCGCGCTGGCCGCCGGCTGCTCGATGGTGGTCAAGCCCGCCAGCCAGACGCCGCTGACGGCGCTGGCACTGGGCGAGCTGGCGATCCGCGCCGGCGTGCCGGCCGGCGTGTTCAACGTGGTCACCGGCAGCGACACCCGCGCCATCGGCGGCGTGCTCACGGCGCATCCACTGGTGCGCAAGCTCACCTTCACCGGCTCGACCGAAGTCGGCCGCGTGCTGCTGGCACAGTCGGCGGCGACGATCAAGAAGTGCTCGATGGAGCTGGGCGGCAATGCGCCGTGCATCGTGTTCGACGACGCGGACCTGGATGCGGCCATCGAGGGCATCCTGGTCGCCAAGTTCCGCAATACCGGTCAGTCCTGCATCGCCGCCAATCGCGTGCTGGTGCAGGACGGCATCTATGACCAACTGGCCCGGCGCCTGGCCGAACGGGTGGCCCGGTTGAAGGTCGGCAACGGCCTGGACGAAGGCGTGCAGATCGGCCCGATGATCGACGCCAAAGCGGTGGACAAGGTCGAGGAGCAGGTCGGCGACGCCGTGAGCGGCGGTGCGAAGGTGCTTGCCGGCGGCAAACGCCACGCGCTTGGCGGCGGCTTCTACGAGCCGACCGTGCTGGCCGACGTGAAACCGGGCATGGCCGTCGCGGTCGAGGAAACCTTCGGTCCGGTGATGCCGCTGGTGCGCTTCAAGACCGATGCCGAAGCCATCGCGATGGCGAACGACAGCGAATTCGGCCTGGCCGCCTACCTGTTCAGCCGCGACGCGGCACGCATCTGGAGTGCGGCCGAAGGCCTGGAATCGGGGATGGTCGGCATCAACACTGGCCTGATCTCCAGCGAGGTCGCGCCGTTTGGCGGAATCAAGCAAAGCGGACTGGGACGCGAGGGATCCCAGTACGGCATCGAGGAGTTTCTGGAAATCAAGTACCTGTGCTGGGACGGGCTCGCGCTGGCCTGAGGGGGCCGCGAGATCGAAAAAAACAACGCTCGACATCGGATGAGGAGGGGCATCTGTGTTAATCCCAAAGACGCGTCAACCTGCATACAGGGTCATCGCGGTCGCGATCCTGCTGGGTCTTTCCACCACCGCGGCCGCGGAGGACGGCGGCGGCGACTGGAAGGTCAACTGGACCAACACGTTCCGTTATAACGCCACCTTCCGCGTGAAGGGGCAGAACTCCGCGTTGCTGGCCGGCGCGAACTTCGACGACGGCGACCGCAACTTCGACAAGGGTCTGGTCTCCAATCGTGTCGAACTGCTCAGCGAGCTCGATGCCACCTATCGCGGCAACTTCGGCGTGCGCGTCAGCGCAGCCGGCTGGTACGACACGGTCTACAACACCAGCAACGACAACCCGGGCTTCGCGGGCGGGGCGGTGCCGAATCAGACCTCGGTCGGCTCGAACGACTTTACCGCCACCACACGCCGCCTGCAGGGCCGCGAGGTGGAGCTGCGTGACGCCTTCGTGTTCTACCGGTTCGATCCCGGCGACATGCCGCTCACGGTGCGGCTGGGGCGGCATGCACTGGTCTGGGGCGAGTCGCTGTTCTTCGCCGGCAACGGCATTGCCGGCGCGCAGAGCTCGTTCGACATCGGTCGCCTGCAGGCCGATCCCACCGCGCAGGCGAAGGAGTTCGTGCTGCCGGTTCCGCAGATTTCGGCGCAGATGCAGATCACGCCCGACATCTCCGTCGGTGCGTACTACCAGTTCGACTGGCGTGCCAACCGCTTCCCCGCGGTCGGCAGCTACTTCTCGCCGAGCGACATCTTCGGCCCTGGCGCGGAACACATGTGGGTGGGTCCCGGCTTCGCCGCCGATCGTCGCGCCGACCTGAAGCCGAAGAACAGCGGACAAGGCGGTGTGCAGTTGCGCTGGAACGTCAGCGAGACCGACTTCGGCCTTTATGCGCTGCGCTTCCACGACAAGTCGCCGCAGATCGTGACGCTGGTCGGCATGGGCATGCGGGGGCCGCAGCCGATCGGCTTCCAGCAGGTATATGGCCAGGGCAGCACGCTGTTCGGCGCCAGCGCCAGCCGCAGCTTCGGCAGCGTCAACCTGGCGGTCGAGGCCTCGATCCGCAACCATGCATCGCTCGCCTCCTCGGGCGGCACCGCCGACCCATCTGCCTTCCTGTCGGTGATCACCGGCTTTCCGCTGCCGGCATCGGACAACCGCGGCCATCCTGCCTATGCGATTGGCCGCACGGCGCACCTCAACGTCTCGTCGATCTGGTCGCTGAGCCCGTCCGCTTTGTGGCGCGAGGCCACGTTCGTGGGCGAGGCGGCGTGGAACCGGATGCTCAGTTGCGCGAAAAACTGTGCCGCCCCGCCGGGTGGCGGCGCACCGGCGCTCGACCCGAACGGCTCGCGCGACGCCTGGGGCCTGCGCTTCGTGTTCACGCCGATGTACCGACAGATCCTGCCGGGGCTGGACCTCGGCGTGCCGATCGGGGTCGGTTACGCACCGAAGGGTTCGCGTTCGCTGGCCGTCGGCCCGGGCGTGCTGCCGCCGCAAAACGGCGGCGACATCACCGTGGGTCTCGCCGGCACCTACAACAACGCCTGGACCATCAACCTCGCGTACACGCATTTCTACGGACGTGCGGACACGCTGCTCAGCTCGGACCTGGCCCTGGCCCAGGCACCACCGTACACATGGGGGCAAACGCTGAAGGACCGCGACTTCGTCGCGTTCACCCTCAAGCGCAGCTTCTGATCACGGCCCGTTAGGAGACGATTCGATGAAGATGACTTTCAAGAGTGCATGGCTGACGCTGGCCATGGTTGCCGCGATGCCGGCGATGGCGGGAGTGGGCCCGGACCAGGCAGCCAGGCTCAAGGGCGACCTGACGCCGCTGGGCGCCGAGCGGGCGGGCAGTGCCGACGGCGCCATCCCGGCCTGGGATGGCGGCTATACCCGGCCGATCCCCGGCGACAAGCCTGGCGGCCGCCGCGGCGATCCGTTCAAGGATGAGAAGCCGCTGTTCACCATCACCGCCAGGAACGTCGAGCAGTACGCCGACAAGCTGACCGATGGCACCCGGGCCATGCTGAAGAAGTACCCGGACGATTTCCACATCAACGTGTACAAGACGCACCGCACCGCGTCCGCGCCGCAGTGGGTGTACGACAACACGCTCAAGAACGCGACCGGCGGCCACATCCAGGACGGCGTGCCGAAGGGCGTCTACGGCGGTATCCCGTTCCCGCTTCCGAAGACCGGCGAGGAAGTGATGTGGAATCACATCCTGCGTTGGAACGGCGAGTCGTGGGGCTTCTCCAACACATGGTGGCAGATCACCACCGATGGCCGCGCGGTGCTGATCTCCGATACCGACGGCGACCAGCAGTTCCCGTACTACTACAAGGACGGTTCGGCGGCGGCGTTCGAGAAGGGCGACGGCGTGACCTGGGATGTGCGCATCCGCAACAGCGGGCCGCCGCTGCGTGCCGGCGAGGCGTTGCTGGCGCACGAGAACATCAACCCGGACAACCTGCAGACCTGGGTGTACCTGACCGGCCAGCGCCGCGTACGCAAGCTGCCGAACGCCTGCTGCGACACGCCCACGCCCGCCGCCGCCGGCGTGATGAGCTTCGACGAGATCTACACCTGGACCGGCCGCCTCGATCGCTTCGACTGGAAGATCGTCGGCAAGAAGGAGATGTACATCCCGTACAACGCCAACGGTTTCATGCAGCCGACCAGGGACCAGGACGTGCTCGGCAAGCACGGCTACAACCCCGACCACATGCGCTGGGAACTGCACCGCGTGTGGGTCGTCGACGCCACGCTCAAGCCCGGCAAGCGCCACCAGGCACCGCACAGCCGCTACTACTGCGACGAGGACACCTGGATCTGCGTGCTCGGCGACCGCTGGGACGCCAATGGCCAGCTGTGGAAGACGCTGTGGACGCAGACCTTCGTGGCACCCGACGTACCGGGCGTGCTGGTCGGTTCCAACGGCTTCAACGACCTGATCTCGGGAGCGGCCTTCGTCGGCCAGCTGTTCAACAGCAAGTCCAGCCAGATCGGCCTGAAGCCGCGTCGTCCCGACCAGTACTTCAGCCCCCAGGCGATGGCCGCCGACAGCCTGCAGTGAGCGATGGTGCAGCCCGATGATGCATGAGAGAAACTGGTCGCGGCGCGAGGTACTGGGGCTGATGCTGGCCCTGCCGTTCGCCGGCCTGGCGCGCGCCGCGGTGACCGGGCCGCTCGATCGTCCGGCCATCAGGGTGCGCGACGGCCGCCGCGCCGTGCTGCTGGGCGCGGCGCTGGCCGGCCAGCGCATCGTGGCGGTCGGCGAACACGGCCTGGTGCTGCTGTCCGACGACTACGGTGCGAGCTGGCGGCAGAGTCCGGTGCCGGTCAGCGTGACGCTCACCGCGGTGCGCTTTGCCGACACTGCGCACGGCGTCGCCGTCGGGCATGGTGGCGTCGTGCTCGTCAGCGCCGACGCGGGCGCCAGCTGGTCGCTGGTGCTCGACGGCCGGCGCGCGGCAGCTCTGGCGCTCGCCGCCGCGCACGCCGGCGGCGACCCGGCCGCGCTGCGCCGTGCCGAGCGGCTGGTCGCCGACGGCCCGGACAAACCGTTTCTCGACGTGCTGATGGTCGGCACGCAACGTATCATCGCGGTCGGTGCCTACGGCCTGGCCTACGCCTCGGGTGACGGCGGCAGGTCGTGGACGCCGTGGATGGATCGCCTCGACAATCCGGACGAGCACTACGGCTATGCGCTGCGCCGCCGCGGCAACAGCATCGTCATCGCCGGCGAGCAGGGCTTGCTGCTGCGCTCGGACGACGACGGCGCGAGCTTCCACCGCCTGCCGACGCCGTACAAGGGCAGCTTCTTCGCGCTGGAGCTGCCGGGCCAGCGCGACATCGTGCTGGCCGGCCTGCGTGGCAACGCGTGGATCAGCCGCGATGACGGTCAAAGCTGGTCGGAATTGGCGGTACCCGGCATAGCCTCGATCACTACTTCGCTGCCGCTGGCCGACGGCGCGCTGCTGTTCGGCGACCAGTCCGGCAGCGTGCTGCGCCTGGCCGGCGACCGGCTGCAGCCCGTCAACCAAACGGCATTGCCGCCGATCAATGCGCTGGTCGCCCCCGCCCCTGGCCACCTGTTGGCGCTCACCATGCAGGGCGTGGTGCCGCTGAACGCATAAGGATCGCCAACGATGTCTGTCATGAAATGCGCTATTGCACAAAACCCGAAGGACTTCGATCCGCGTTCCGGATCGCTGGTCGAGCGGGCACTGTTCAACCACCGCCTGGTCGTGCTGCTGCTGTGCGTGCTGGCGACCGCGGTGCTGGGCTTCCAGTCCAGGCACCTGGTGCTCAATTCGATCTTCGAGAAGACCATTCCGCAGCACCACCCGTACATCCAGAACTACCTCAAACACCGCGCCGACCTGGCCGGCCTGGGCAACGCGGTGCGCATCGCGGTGGCCAACCCGCGCGGAACCATCTACGACGCGAACTATCTCGACGTGCTGCGCAAGCTCAACGACGAGGCGTTCCTGGTGCCCGGTGTCGACCGCGCGCATATGAAGTCGCTGTGGACGCCGTCAACGCGCTGGACCGGCGTGACCGAGGACGGCCTCGAGGGCGGCCCGGTGATCCCCGATGGCTACGACGGCTCGCCGGCCTCGCTGGAGAAGCTGGAGATCAACGTCGCGCGCTCGGGCGAAATCGGCCAGACCGTGGCGCTGGATGCGCGTTCGAGCATGATCTACCTGCCGCTGCTGGAGACCGACAGCGAGGGCCATGCGCTGGACTACGGCAAGCTGGCCGGGCGGATCGAGGCCCTGCGCGGCAAGTACGGCAAGCAGGGCGTAGAGATCCACATCACCGGCTTCGCCAAGCTCGTCGGCGACCTGATCGACGGCGTACACGCGGTGCTGGGCTTCTTCGCGCTGGCCGTGCTCATCGCGATGGGCATCCTGTACTGGTTCACCCGCTGCGTGCGCTCGACCGTGCTGGTGGTGGTGGCCTCGCTGACCGCAGTGATCTGGCAGCTCGGCCTGCTTCCGCTGCTGGGCTATTCGCTCGATCCGTATTCGATCCTGGTGCCGTTCCTGGTGTTCGCCATCGGCATGAGCCACGGCGCGCAGAAGATGAACGGCATCATGCAGGACATCGGCCGCGGCATGGGCAAGCTGGTCGCCGCGCGACTCACCTTCCGCCGGCTGTTCATGGCCGGCCTTACCGCGCTGCTGGCCGACGTGGTGGGTTTCGCGGTGCTGCTGGTCATCGACATCCAGGTGATCCGCGAACTGGCGATTGCCGCGTCGATCGGCGTGGCGATGCTGATCTTCACCAACCTGATCCTGCTGCCGATCCTGCTGAGCTTCGTCGGAGTCAGCAGCAAGGCGGCCGAGCGCAGCCTGCGCGCGGAGGCCACCGTCGAGGCCGGCGGTGCGCGGCATCGCCTGTGGGCGCTGCTCGACCACTTCACGCAGCGTCGCTGGGCGACGGCAGCGGTGATCGCGGCGGTGCTGCTGGCGGCAGGGGGCTACGCCACCTCGCGGCATCTGAAGATCGGCGATCTCGATCCGGGCGCCCCGGAGTTGCGTGCCGACAGCCGCTACAACCGCGACGTCGCCTTCATCAACCATGCCTATGGCGCGTCCAGTGACGTGCTGGCGGTGATGGTGGAGACGCCGGATGGCCAGTGCGCGGACTATGCCACGCTGAACAAAATCGATGCGCTCGAGTGGGAGCTGCGCCAGCTCGATGGCGTGGACAGCACCAGCACGCTGGCGCTGTTGAACCGGCGCATGCTCTCGGCCCTCAACGAGGGCAATCCCAAGTGGTACGACCTCACGCCGAACCAGTCCATGCTCAACACCGTGACGGCAGGGGCGCCACGCGGTTTATACAACGATGCCTGTTCCCTGTTGACGGTGTACGTCTACCTGCGTGACCACAAGGCCGACACGCTGACCCGCGTGGTCGACCACATCGAGGCCTTCACCAGGGCCAACGACACCAGCGACGTGAAGTTCCGGCTCGCCGCCGGCTCGGCCGGCATCGAGGCAGCTACCAACATCGTCGTCAAGCAGGCCTGGCGCCATATGTTGTATCTGGTCTACGGCGCGGTGGTGCTGCTGTGCTTTATCGCCTTCCGCTCCTGGCGCGCCGTGCTGGTGGCGGTCCTGCCGCTGATGCTGACGTCGGTGCTGGCCGAGGCGTTGATGGTGGCGCTCGGCATGGGCGTGAAGGTGGCGACGTTGCCGGTGATCGCATTGGGCGTGGGTATCGGTGTGGACTACGCGCTGTACATTCTCAGCGTCACGCTGGCGCAACTGCGCGAGGGCAAGAGCCTGTCCGAAGCCTACTACCGCGCACTGCTGTTCACGGGCCGCGTGGTCACGCTGACCGGCGTGACGCTGGCGATCGGCGTGATCACCTGGATCGCCAGCCCGATCAAGTTCCAGGCCGACATGGGGCTGCTGCTGGCCTTCATGTTCCTCTGGAACATGTTCGGTGCGCTGGTGCTGCTGCCGGCGTTGGCGCACTTTCTGCTGCGTCCGGCCACGCTGCGCTCGACCGCGGCGCACGACCTCCATGCGATTTCGCTGCCGGGCCGAGGGAACGCATGAACGTGTATGGGCGCCCCGCACATGCCACCATCGCGCGATGCGGCGTGGCCGCACGCATCGGATTCAACGTGGAGAACGCAGCATGAAAATCATCGGACCCGATGCACTGGTATTCGGCGTCGACGACCTCGCCGTCACCCTGCAGTACCTGCAGGACTACGGGCTGACCGACGCTGGCGACGGCATCCACGAAACCCTCGATGGCACGGCGATCATCGTCCGGCCCGGCGACGACGCGGCGTTGCCGCCGCCGCTGCCGACCGGCAACATGCTGCGCAAGATCATCTGGGGTTGCGCGGACCAGGCCAGCGTCGACGCCATCGCCGCCGAACTGGCGAAGGACCGCGAGGTGAAGCGCGGGGATGACGGTTCCATCGAGGCGGTGGACGACCTGGGTTTCGTGCTGGGCTTTCGCGTGACTGTGCGCCGCGCGATCGAGCTGCCGGTGGAGAAAGTCAACGCGCCAGGCGCGCCGTGGGCACGCCAGCCGAACGAGCTTGGCGTGGTAACCGATGCGCCGCTGCCGAAGCCGCGCACCATCGGCCACTTCGCGCTGTTCGTGCCGGACTCGGCCAGGCTGGAGGCGTTCTATCGCCGCATCGGCTTTCGCGCCACCGATCGTCTCGGCACCGGCATGTTCCTGCAGTCCGGCGGCGCGCTGGAACACCATCAGCTGTTCCTCATCCCGACTCCGCCGCAGATGCAGGGCATGGAGCACATCGCGTTCCACCTCGGTGGCCCGCAGGAACTGATGACCGCTGGCATCGCTTTCGACAGGAAGGGCTACCAGAGCTTCTGGGGGCCGGGTCGCCACATCATGGGCTCGAACTGGTTCTGGTATTTCAACAGCCCGCTGGGCTGCCGCTTCGAGTACGACGCGGACATGGACCTGCACGACCGCCACTGGCAGCCGCGCTCGGCGCCGGCGGCCACCGACCACACGCAGGCCTACCTGCTGCAGCTGCGCGAAAAATGGTCGCCGCTCGGTCCGCCGCCCGGCGCCGGCGCCGGCCACTGATGCCTTCCCGTTCACGCTGACACGCCCATGAGCATGCAAGTCACTCTCGGCCGCATCGACGACATCCCCGACGGGGATTCGTGCGGCTTCGATCCGGCCCACACCGGGCGCGACACGCTGTTTGTCGTGCGCCAGGGCGCAGCCCTGTACGGATGGCTCGATCGCTGCCCGCACGAGCTCGTCACGCCGTTGCCGTACCGGCGGCACAAGTACCTCAACGCCAGGCGCACGCGCATCGTCTGCTTCGCGCACGGCGCGCAGTTCGACATCGCCAGCGGCAAGTGCCTGCTCGGTCCGTGTTGCGGCGAGTCGCTGACCAAGGTGCCGCTGACGGTCACCGACGGCGGCGAGCTGCGCGCGACCTTGCCATGTTCCGGGAGCCAGCCATGAACGACCCATCCATTCGCAGGGCGCTGGTGATCGGCGGCGGCTTTTCCGGCATGTCGGCGACGATCGAGCTGCGCAGGCGCGGCATCGCCGTCGATCTCGTCGAGCTCGATCCGAGCTGGCGCGCGTATGGCGCCGGCATCAGCATTGGAGGTGCGACGCTGCGCGCATTCCGCACGCTCGGCATCCTGGATCGCTTCCTCGAGGAGGGTTATGCCAACGACGGCGTCGACGTGATGTCGCCCGATGGCCGGCTGCTCGGCCAGCTGCCGACGCCGCGCATCGCGGGCAGTGACGTGCCGGGCAATGGCGCGGTGATGCGGCCGGTGCTGGCCAAGATCCTCGCCGATGCGGCGCTGGCGTCCGGTGCCGATATCCGGCTCGGTTGCAGCTTCAAGTCGCTGAAGCAGGACGCCGATGGCGTCGATGTGGAATTCACCGATGGCAACAGCAGCCGCTACGATCTGGTCGTCGGCGCCGATGGACTCTACTCGAAGACGCGCGAAGCGCTACTGACCGATGCGCCGAGGCCACGCTATACCGGGCAAGGTGTCTGGCGCGCGGTGCTGCCGCGCGGTGACATCGAGCGCAACATGCTGTGGATCAGCGAGAAGCTGAAGATCGGCGTCAATCCGGTGTCGTCGCGCGAGATGTACCTGTTTGCCAACGAGAACCGGCCGACCAACGAGCACATTCCGCCGGAGTCGTTCGTGTCGCACCTGCGCGACCTGTTGGCACAGTTCAGCGACCCGGCGGTGCAGCGCATGAGCGCACAGATCGACGACAAGTCGCTGATCATCTTCCGTCCGCTCGAAGGGCTGCTGGTGCAGAAACCCTGGTACCGGGGGCGCATCGTGCTGATCGGCGATGCCGTGCACGCGACGACGCCGCATTTGGCCTCCGGTGCCTGCATCGGCATCGAGGATGCCATCGTCCTGGCCCAGGAAGTTGAGTCCGCGCCGACGCTGGGCGAGGCGCTGGAGCGCTTCCAGGCACGGCGCTGGGAACGTTGCCGCATGGTGGTCGAGAACTCCGCGCGGCTGGGCCAGATCGAGATCTGCAACGGCGACAAGGGCGAGCACGCGCGCATCATGCGCGAGTCGTTCGCGGCGCTGGCGTCACCCATCTGAGTGCTGCATGGAACCGACGATGAAGCTACTGCAAGACCACGTGGTGCTGGTGACTGGCGGCGGCTCCGGTCTCGGGCTGGGCGTGGCCCGGCATTGCCTGGCCGAGGGCGCGCAGCTCGCGGTACTGGACAATTCCGCCGACAAGGTACGCGCGCTGCGCGAGGAGTTCGGCGGCGAGGTGCTGGCGATCCAGGCTGACGTGACGCGGCTCGACGACCTCCAGCTTTGCCGCACGGCCGTGATCGAACGCTACGGCCGGCTCGATGCGCTGATCGGCGTGCAAGGCATCTTCGACGGCAACGTGCCGCTGCTGGACACGCCGCCGGAGCGGCTCGATGCGCTGTTCGACGAGATCATGCACGTCAACGTCAAGGGCTACGTGCTCTCGGTGCGCGTGTTCGCCGACCTGCTCGCTGCCAGCAGCGGGGCAATCGTGCTGACCACCTCCACCGCCGCCTACGCCGCGGATGGCGGCGGCGTGATGTACACGGCAAGCAAGGGAGCTATCCGCAGCCTGGTCGGCCAGTTGGCGTTTGAGCTTTCGCCATCGGTGCGCGTCAATGGCGTCGCGCCGGCCGGCATAGCCAACAGCCAGTTGCGCGGGCCGCGCGCGCTGGGGCTGGACGGGCAGAGGCAGTCGGACATTCCGAAGGATGCGTTCCTCAAGGTGTTCCGTGCGCTGAGCCTGTTGCACGAATTGCCGTCGCCCGAGGATCACGGGCCGGTCTATGCGTTTCTTGCCTCGCGGCAGAACCGGATCATGACCGGGCAGATTGTCGTTGCCGACCAGGGCCTGCTGAACCGGCCGGTGCTGACGCAGGGGAAGGACTGAAGGCATTGCCGGGCGCTTCGATCTTGGCGAGGTGCCCGTTTCATCCGAGGAATGAGCGGTATGTACAGATTCAACGTGGTAACGGCGGAAGAGAACCAGCTGCACCAGTTGCTCGATCGGGTCGAGAAAAGCCTGGACGAAGGCCTGCTGCCGGTCGAGGTTTTCTGCGACGACGCCGTGTTCAGGGCGGAGATGGACCGCATCTTCACCCGCGCGTGGGTGTTCGTGACCCACGAGAGCGAGATTCCGAAGTCGGGCGACTACGTGTTGCGCAAGATCGGCCTGGACCAGGTGATCGTGGCGCGCGACGACGAGGGCAGGGTCAACGTGATGCTCAACCACTGCCGCCACCGCGGCAGCCAGGTCTGCCACGAGGACACCGGCAACACCCGTCACTTCAAGTGCCCGTACCACGGCTGGATCTACAACCTCAAGGGCGAGTTCTCCGGCGCGCCGCATTTCGCCGATGCCTATGGTGCGGCGCTGGACAAGCAGGCCTGGGGCCTCAAGCGCGCGCCGAAGGTGGAGAGTTTCCACGGCTTCGTGTTCGCCTGCCTGAGCGATGACGTGCCGCCGCTGCGGGAATACCTCGGCGGCATGGCCTGGGCGCTGGAGACGATCGTCGGCCTGCATCCCAAGGGGATGGTGGCGATCAAGCCGCCGGAGCGCTTCACCGTGCGCGCCGACTGGAAGAGTGGCGCGGAGAATTTTGCCGGCGACGCCTACCACGTCAGCACCGGCCACCTGTCGGCGGGCCTGTCCGGCTTCATTCCCGACGTGCGCCAGGTCAGCACGATCGCGCGCGGCTACGACTTCGGCAACGGCAACAGCTTCATCGGTCACGAGCTGAGCCAGTGGGGACCGGATTTCGAGTTCTGGGGCTACCCGAAGGCGATGGTCGAGCAGTTCGATTTCTCCGGGCTGGACGAGGTGCAGGTGGAGATGATCAAGAAGGCACCGCCGACCGTGGGCACCGTCTTCCCGAACTTCAGCTACCTGCGCTTCCCCCAGCCGGCGACGCCGGGCGGGCGCCCGTTCCCGTTCACCAGCATCCGCATGTGGCAGCCGGTCTCACCGGGCGTGATGGAGCTCTGGAACTGGCAGTTCGAGTACGCCTTCGCCGATGCGGCGACCATGCAGGAAAGCTACCTGGCCGGCGTGTTCGGCTTCGGCTCCGGCGGCATCTTCGAGCAGGACGACACCGCCGTGTGGGAGGGCGTCGCCAAGGCCGCCAACAGCCCGTGGAACCGCAAGGACGGCGTGCGCCTGCACTACCAGCAGAAGCGCCGCCCGGCCGATGAAAACTGGCAGGGCCCCGGCAAGTACTACGACACCATCTACGGCGAATACCTGCAGGAGGAGTTCTGGCGCCGCTGGCTCAGGGACATGCGCCGGCCGACGCCCGCACCGGTCTGCGATGCCGCGGTGGACTGTCACGGAGACCACGAATGATGAACACGCCGAGCAAAGCGGAACTCTATCTGCTGGCGCAGGAGTGGCTGGCCACCGAAGCGAAGCTGCTGGACGAACGGCGCTTCTGGGAATGGTTTGCCATGCTGGACGACGAACTGGTCTATCACGTGCCGCTGCGTGAGGCGCGGCTGGACTACGCCGCCGAATTTCCGGCCGGCGCCTACCGCCTGATGGACAGCAAGGTGCACGTGGAAACCCGCATCAAGCGCCTGGACACCGGCGCGGCATGGGCCGAGACGCCGCCCTCGCGCACGCTGCGCGTGGTCGGCAGCGTGATCGTCACGCCAACCGATTGCGACGACGTGATCGCGGTGGAAAGCGCGCTGCTGCTGTTCCGCCAGCGTGGCCACGGCGACGTCGGCGACACCATCCCGGTGCGCCGCCAGGACCAGCTGCGTCTGACCGAAGCCGGCCCGAAGCTGCTGCGGCGCGAGGCGCTGATCGCCGAAGTGGTGTTGATGACGCCGAACCTCGGCGTGTTCGTCTGACCCGTCGGGGGAGCAAACCATGGGCAACAACAACGAGCTGTTCAACATCCTCGGTCGCCGCTTCGACCAGGTCTGTTTCGTCACCCGTGATCTGGACAAGAGCATCGAGTTCTTCACCAAAGCCAACGGCATCACCGTCTGGAACAAGGCGATCGACCTGGCCAAGGGACAGGTGGACAAGGAGTACTACGGCCAGCCGGGTGATTTCCAGTTCAGCTGCGCCTACGGCTACGCCGCCGACACGTTGATCGAACTGGCCCGCCACGACGGCGGCCGGAGCGTCTACGCCGACTGGCTCGACCGTGGCGCGCAGGGGCCGCACCACATCGGCTTCCGCCAGGTCGATCAGGCTGAGTACTTCAGCGCCGAGTCGCACTACCTGGGCCTGGGCCTGACCAAGGCGATGGCCGGCCTGTTCCTGAGCGACCGCGGCAACTGCCGCTGGGCCTACTTCGACACGCGCGAGCACATCGGCTGCTTCACCGAGCTGTACTACGTCGATGGCGAGAACGCCAAGGCGATGGACCGCCTGAAGCGCGGCGAGAACGTCAGCATCACCCAGCGCTGAGCGCACGGCATGACCTCCCTGCGCTGCATGGCGGCGGGGGAGGGCAACGGTTCACCACCTAGGCCACGCCCCCGCGGAGGGACGCCATGATCACCACCGAAAGCAAGCGCGGCATCGCCACCCTGATGGTGGCGCACTGCGCCGGCATGCTCGACCTGGTCGCGCTGCCGGTGTGGGTCGGCACGCTGGTCGGCCGCTACCGGTTCGACCCGCAGCAAGCCGGTGGCCTGGCGACGCTGTTCCTGGTCGGCGCCTGCGTGGCCAGCGTGTTCTTCGCGCCGCGCTTCAACCGCTTCGGCGCCAAGCGGATGGCGGTGGGTGGCTTTGGCCTGGCCGCGCTGGCGTTCCTGCTGTCGGCGTGGAATACCGCGTTTCCGGTGCTGGCCGTGCTGCACCTGGTCGGTGGCGTGGCCGCGGGCACCGCGCTCAGCTTCACCCACGGCACCATCGGGCGGGCCGCCAACCCGCACCGGCTGTTCGCCTGGGTGGGGCTGGCGATCGGCCTGTTCGGCATCGTGTTCCTCGGCAGCACGCCGGGCATCGTGGCCCGTTTCGGTGGGCCGGTACTGTTCTACGCGTTCGTCGTGGTGATGACGGCAGCTTTCGTGGCGGCGCTGCTGTATTTCCCGCGGCCGGCGCAGCCCACTGCTGCACACGGGGAGCCGACCAAAGGGGTTGCGTTGCCGCCGCTCGGTCGGGCGGTATGGTGCTCGGTGATCGGCGTGGCCCTGCTGGCGATGACCCAGGCCATGACGCTCAGCTTCTTCGAGCGCATCGGCGATGCACGCGGCTTCGACCTCAGGCAGGTGTCGATGGCACTGGTGATCTATGGCATCGTGACCGTGTTCCCGGCACCGCTGGCCGCGCTGCTGGAGAGGCGCCTGCCGGCGGCGACGGTGATCTCCACGGTCCCCGCGCTGCAGGCAGTGTTCGCGATGATCGTCACGCATACCTCGAACTACGCGCTGTACGCCGCCAGCGGCGCGTTGATGGCCTTCACCATCCTGTTCACCCATACCTACGCCTTCGGGCTGCTGGCGCGGCTCGATCCGAGTGGGCGCGTGGTGGCCGGTACACCGGCGATGCTGATGGTCGGCGCGGCGATCGCGCCGTTCCTCGGTGGCACGCTGGTGAAGTTCATCGGCTTCGAGGCGATCGGCTACGCCGCCATCGTGCTGGTGGCGATCGAGCTCGTGCTGTTCAACCAGACCCGCCGCAGCTTGCGGGGGCAGTCGCTGGCCGCCTTGCCGCTCGCACAGACCGCCTAGGCGCGTCGGGAAACGCCGTGAAAACGCCCTTCGACCGGATGACCCATGAGCCGCATCAAGCCTGAGTCGATCGCCTTCACCCTGCTGCTCGGCACGCTGGGCATGTTGCCGCCGTTCGGGATCGATACCGCGTTGCCGGCATTGCTGCAGATCGCGAACACCCTGCACACCAGTGCCGGCGCGGCGACCCTGACCCTGTCCACCTTCATGGCCGGCTTCGCGGTGGCCCAGCCGTTGTTCGGGCCGCTGTCCGACCGCTACGGCCGTCGCCCGGTCCTGCTCTTCGGCGTGGCCCTGTTCAGCGCGGCCAGCGTCCTGTGTGCGCTGGCGCCGACCATCGAATTCCTGCTGGCCATGCGCTTCCTCGAAGGCTGTGGGGCGGGTGCCGGGATGGTGATGGTGTTTGCGATGGTGCGCGATTGTTTCGAGGGGCAGGCCGGGCGCGCGAAGATGTCCTTCGTCACCACGGTCATCAACGTCGCGCCGATGATCGCGCCCACCATCGGCGTGCTGATTCTGCATGCGGCGGGTGACTGGCGGGCGATCTACGCCGCACTCGGCGGCGGCGGCGCCTTGCTGCTTGCCTGGATCGGCCTGGGCCTGGGTGAATCGCTGCAGCGAGGCGATCCGGACGCGTGGACGGCCACGCGCATCATCGACGCCTATGCGAAGGTCGTGCGCCATCCGCTGAGCTTCCCTTACGTCATGGTGATGGGGCTTTCCTTCGCCAGCATGTTCGCCTGGGTGGCCGGTTCGGCGTATGTGATGATGCAGTGGTTGCAACTGTCTCCCATGCAGTACGGCCTGGCTTTTGCCGGGACCGCCGTCAGTATCCTGCTCGGCTCCTTCGTCAGCGGGGTACTGAGCTGCAGGAACGTCTCCGGGCACGCGTTGCTTGCCGTCGGCCTGTCATTGGCCAGTCTGTGCGCGGTCTGCCTGACCGTGCTGGTCCATCTGGGCGCAACGTCCTTGCTTGTCATCTATCCGCCGCTGCTGGCCTGCGTGTTCGGCTTCGGCATGGTCGCGCCCAACGCCGCGCACGGCGCCATGCAGCCGATGGCGAGGATGGCTGGCGTGGCCGCCGCCACACTCGGCTTCATCCAGATGCTCTGCGGTGCCGCTGCCGCGGCGCTGGTGGCCGCATTCGGCGATGCAAACGCGGCGTTGTCGATGACCACAACCATGGCCGGCTGCTCCTGCCTGGCGCTGGCGATCTGGTGGTGGCTGATCCGTCCGCGGGAAGCATTGGCCGGCACCGAAGCGCAATCCAAACCCACCCCGACCTGAGGTCAACATGAAGCTTTACTACAAGGCGGGCGCCTGTTCGCTGAGCCCGCATATCGCGCTGGAGGAATCCGGCCTGGAGTACGCGGCCGAGTCGGTCGACCTGGCGGCGAAAGTCACCGGCAGTGGTGTCGATTTCTGGACGGTCAATGTCAAGGGCCAGGTACCGGCGTTGCTGCTGGAGGGCGGCGAGCTGCTCACCGAAGGCTCGGCGATCGTGCAATACATCGCCGACCAGGCGCCGCAGAAGCGACTGGCCCCGGCCAATGGCACGCTGCCGCGCTACCGTCTGCAGACCTGGCTGAATTTCATCGCGACCGAACTGCACAAGAGCTACGGCGCCTTCCTCAATCCGGCGGCCAGGGGCGACGTGATCTGGCAGGGCGTGGCCAAGGCCAATCTCGAGCGTCGTTACGGTTATGTCGACGGCGAGCTGGCAAGCAGGCAATACCTGCTCGGCGACGATTTCAGCGTCGCCGATGGTTACCTGTACACCACATTGCGGTGGCTGGGTGCCGCGGGACTGGACATCAACCAGTGGCCGAACATCGCCGCCTATTTCCAGCGCGTGACGGCGCGCCCGGGCGTGCAGGCGGCGCTCCAGGCCGAAGGCCTGTGCTGACCCTTGGTTGCCTGGTGGACGCGAAGCCCCGGCCATGCCCGGGCTTCGCCGTGGCGCAGCGATCGATTACAGGTCCAGCACCAGCTTGCCCGACTTGCAGCCCGAGCAGCAGATCATGATCTTCTTGCCCGAGCGATGCTCGAACGGGGTCAGGTAGTCGTCGCGATGGTCGGGCTCGCCCTCGATCACGGCGGTTTCGCAGGATCCGCAGACGCCTTCCTGGCACGAGTGCGCGACATCCAGCCCGGCCTCCAGCAGCACGTGCAGGATGCTCTTGCCGGGCGGCACCACGAAGCTGCGGCCGCTGCGCCTGAGTTCGACCGTGAAGCCGCCTTCGACGGCGGCATCCTGGTGCGCGGAGAAGTACTCGACGTGGGCGTGGCCTTCCGCGCGATCGGCGGTCGCCTGCTGGAACGCTTCCAGCATCGGCACCGGACCGCAGCAGTACAGGTGCGCATCCGGCGGCGTCGCCGCCACGGCGGCGGGCAGGTCGAGCACCTTGCCGCCGTGCTCGTCGTTGAAGTGCATCCGCACGCGGCCCGGTGACTTTTCCTCGAGCGCCATGAGTTCGGACAGATAGGCGCACTTCGGCCGGCTGCGCGCGCCGTAGAACAGTTTCCACGGCCGGCCCAGCGCCTCGAGCCGCTGCACCATGCAGTACAGCGGGGTGATGCCGATGCCGCCGGCGATCAGCACCACCAGCGGCGCGTCCTCGACCAGGGCGAAGTTGTTGCGCGGGCCGTCGACATCGAGCACTTGCCCGGCTTGCAGCGCATCGTGCACGAACACCGAGCCGCCGCGGCTGTTCGGGTCGCGGTTGACCGCGATGACATAGCGCTCGCGCTCGGCCGGGTCGTTGACCAGCGAGTAGCTGCGCGACAAGCCGTTGCCGAGCTTGAGGTCGATATGGGCGCCGGCACCGAACGGCGGCAGCAGCCCGCCGTCGGGCGCCGCCAACTCGATGGCGACGATGTCTTCGGCCTGCCGGGTGCGGCAGCGGACGACCAGTTGCATGGGCTTGTCTTCGATGGTGGGAAGGCGGACGGCGTTCATCAGATGGCTTCCGTGAGTTTGGCCAGCACGCGCTGGACGACGGCGGTCTGTTCGGCAACCGGGGCCCGCGTCTGTTCGAGGTGGCCGATCTCGATCGAGCCGTCCACGATCATGCGGCAGCGCTCTTCGCGGCGGGCCATGAACGCGGCGAGCACCTGTGGAACATCCTGGCTCGCAGCCAGCAGGTCTTCCAGCACCAGCGCGTCCTCGATCGCCATGCCGGCGCCCGACGCGAGCTGCGGCGTGGTCGGGTGTGCCGAATCGCCGATCAGCAGCACGCGGCCGCGGTACCACGGCGTGGGCAGGTGGAACGCTTCCAGCGGGCGGAACACGATGTGGTCGTTTTCGGTCAGCGCATCGCGCACCCGCGCTACGTCGCCGCCGTAATCCTTGAGCATGGCCTTGAGCGGGACGTGCAGGTTGGCCTCGTCGCGGAACGTCTTCGGCGCGGTCTCCAGCACGAACATGTACATCTCGCTGTCCGACACCGGGGTGAAGCCGACCTTGAGCGGGCCGCCGAGGAAATAGGTGCGCCGCTCGACCGAGGCCGGACGCGGCACGGTCACGCGCCATACGTTCTGGCCGGTGTATTCGGCCGGCGGCGCGTCCGGGATGATCAGCCGGCGCACCCTGGACATCACCCCGTCGGCGCCCAGCACCAGGTCGTAACGGCCCGTGCTGCCGTCGCTGAACACGACATCGACGCCGCTGGCGCCCTGGTTCAACGCATCGACGGTGATGCCCAGCCCCACTGGCGCCCCGGCTTCGGCGAGGCGCGCGGCCAGCACCTCGTGCAGACGCGGACGCATGATGCCGCCGCTGCCGGGCGCGTCGGCATCGGCGGGCATCGGCGTGTCCAGCAGGCGGATCGGGTCGCCGCTGGCGTAGTCGCGCACCTGGATGCCCTCACCGGTGTAGCCGTGCGCCTTGATGCCGTCCAGCACGCCCAGCTGCCGAAAGGCGCGCAGCGTCGGGCCGGTGATGGTGAGGCCGGCGCCGAGCATGCCCCATTTCGGGTTGATGTCGATCAGCTCGACCGCCACGCCGATGCGGCGCAGCGCGATCGCAGCGGACATGCCGCCAACCCCCGCGCCGACGATGAGTACCTTCAGCGCGCTTGCGCCCATTCCCGTTCCCATGTTGCCCCCCTCGTGCATTGCCCTGGTTCGGCGCGTGCGCCGGTAATTCGTTCAGACCCGCGCCGCCGCCGATGTGGCGACCGCCGGCTCGGTCTCTGCCGTCCGCCCGACCTGCTTCAACAGGTCCAGCGCCACGTCCACGATCATGTCTTCCTGGCCGCCGACCATGCGGCGGCGGCCCAGTTCGACCAGGATGTCCACCGCCTTCAGGCCGTACTTCTTCGCCGCCGCCTCCGAATGGCGCAGGAAGCTCGAGTACACGCCGGCGTAGCCCAGCGCCAGCGTCTCGCGGTCCACCCGCACCGGGCGATCCTGCAGCGGGCGCACGATGTCGTCGGCGGCGTCCATCAGCTTGTAGAGGTCGGTGCCATGGTTCCAGCCCAGGCGCTCGGCCGCGGCGATGAACACTTCCAGCGGCGCGTTGCCGGCGCCGGCGCCCATGCCGGCCAGGCTGGCGTCGATGCGGTCGCAGCCTTCCTCGACGGCGACGATGCTGTTGGCCACGCCCAGGCTGAGGTTGTGGTGGGCGTGCATGCCGGTCTGCGTCTCCGGCTTGAGCACGTCCTTGAAGGCGCGGAAGCGGTCGCGCACCTCGTTCATGCTGAGCGCGCCGCCGGAATCGACCACGTAGCAGCAGGTCGCGCCGTAGCTCTCCATCAGCTTCGCCTGTTCGGCGAGGCCTTGCGGGGTCTGCATGTGGCTCATCATCAGGAAGCCGACCGTGTCCATGCCGAGCTTGCGTGCGTATTCGATGTGCTGGCGCGAGATGTCCGCCTCGGTGCAATGCGTGGCCACGCGCACGATGCGGGCGCCGGCGTCGTAGGCGGCCTTCAGGTCGTGCACCGTGCCGATGCCGGGCAGCAGCAGGGTGGCGATCTTCGCATGCTTGATGACGCTGGCCACCGCCTCGATCCATTCCAGGTCGGTATGGGCGCCGAAGCCGTAGTTGAAGCTGCCACCCTGCAGGCCGTCGCCGTGGGCGACCTCGATCGAGTCGACCTTGGCCTGGTCCAGCGCGTGGGCGATCTGCCGGGCCTGCTCGACGCTGTACTGGTGGCGGATCGCATGGCTGCCGTCGCGCAGCGTCACGTCGGAGATATAGATCTTCTTGTTCATCGCGGTTGTCCTCAGGCGACCTTCGCCGGCAGCATGCGTTCGGCCATGCGCTCGGCGGTGTGCAGCGCGGCGCTGGTCATGATGTCGAGGTTGCCGGCGTAGGCGGGCAGGTAATGCGCGGCGCCCTCGATCTCGAGGAAGATCGAGGTCTTCAGGCCGGTGATGCGATCGGCCACGCCCGGGATGCGGATCGGGCTGTCGATACGGTCGAACTGCACATGCTGCTTGAGCCGGTAGCCGGGCACGTAGGCCTGCACGGCGGCGGCCATCTCCGCGACCGAGGCGGCGATGGCGTCCTCGTCGGCGAAATCGCTGAGTGTGTAGACCGTATCGCGCATGATCAGCGGCGGCTCGGCCGGATTGAGCACGATGATCGCCTTGCCCTTGGCCGCGCCGCCAATCACCTCGATCGCCCTGGAGGTGGTTTCGGTGAACTCGTCGATGTTGGCGCGCGTGCCGGGGCCGGCGCTCCTGCTGCTGATCGAGGCGACGATCTCGCCGTAGTGCACCCGCGCCACGCGCGACACCGCTGCCACCATCGGGATCGTCGCCTGGCCGCCGCAGGTCACCATGTTGACGTTCGGCGCGTCCAGGTGCGCCTCGCCGTTCACCACCGGAATGCAGTACGGACCGATCGCCGCGGGCGTCAGGTCGATCATGCGGATGCCGGGTTTCTTCGTGCGCAGGAAGGCGTCGTTCTTCACGTGGGCGCCGGCGCTGGTGGCGTCGAACACGATGTCGAGGTGGTCGAATACCGGCAGGCGCGCCAGCCCCTCGACGCTCTCGTGGGTGGTCGCCACACCCATGCGCTGGGCGCGCGCGAGGCCGTCGGAGGCCGGGTCGATGCCGACCATTGCGGCGACCTCTACGTGCCGGCCGTGGCGCAGCAGCTTGATCATCAGGTCGGTGCCGATGTTGCCGCTGCCGATGATCGCCGCCTTGATCTTGTCAGTCATGGGGTACCTGTCTCTGGAAGGGGTCACTGCGCGTCGAACACGGCCGTGACGCTGCCGAGACCGTCGATCCCGGCGTGAAAGGTCTGGCCGGCCGCGACCGCGACCATCGGGCCGAGCGCGCCGGAAAGGATCAGCTCGCCGGCCTTCAGCGGTGCGCCGTGGCGGGCCATCGTGCGGGCCAGCCACACCACCGCATTGAGCGGGTGGCCGAGGCAGGCGGCACCCGAGCCGGATGACACGGTGTCGCCGTCGCGCGTCATGCGCATCGCGCAGCCGCGCAGGTCCAGCCCGTCGAGTCTGCGCGGCGTGCCGCCAAGCACGAAGGCGGAGGAGGAGGCGTTGTCGGCGACGGTATCGACCAGCTTGATGTTCCAGTTGGCGATGCGGCTGCCGACGATCTCCAGCGCCGGCAGGGCAAAGTCGACCGCGCGCAGCACATCGACCAGGCCGGGGTTTTCCATGGCCAGGTCGCGGCCAAGCACGAACGCCACTTCGGCCTCGACCTTCGGCTGGTGTAGGCCGGCCAGCGGAATCGGCAGGCCCTCGCCGAAGCCCATGTCGTCGAACAGCACGCCGTAATCGGGCTGGTCGACGCCGAGCTGCCGCTGCACCGCGGGCGAGGTGAGGCCGATCTTGGCGCCGACGATGCGCGCGCCGTTCTTTATCTTCAGCCCGGTATTGAGTTTCTGCACCGCGTAGGCGGCGTCGGTGTCGAGCCCGGGGAAGGTCTCGCGCAGCGGCGCGATGAACTCGCCGGTGGCGGCCGCGTGGCGCAGCATTTCCGCGGCCCGGGTGATGGTGTTGGCGTCGCTCATGTCAGGCGGCCTTGAAGAAGTCGCGCAGTAGCGCGCAGAACTCCGCGCCCTTCTCGATCTGCGTCCAGTGGCCGCAACGACCGAACAGATGCACCTGGCTGTTGTCGATCCACTGATGCATGGTCAGCGAGGTCGACACCGGAATCACCTTGTCGTCGCGTCCATGCACCATCAGCGTCGAGTGCCGGATGCCGCGGATGTCGGCCTCGCTGTGCGCCATCGCTTCCACCCAGCGCTGGCGCGGTGCGGGGAACATCGAGGCGAACGCGTCCTGCGTGCGCAGGCTGGCCTGATGGCGCGATTCAACCAGCGCATCGCCGACCAGCGACGGATCGTAGGCGAACACGTTCTTCATCAGCGACTGCATGTTCTCGAACGAGGGCTGGTAGCCCCACACCGCGTCCAGGCCCGGGGTCAGCTCGAAGGGCACGCCGACGCTGCCCATCAGCACGATCCTGTCCACCCGTTCGGGATGGGCGATGGCCAGCGCCAGTGCCATCGACCCGCCGAAGGAATTGCCGACGAGGTGGGTTTTCCCGATGCCCAGTGCGTCGAGGAACTGCACGATCTGGGTCAGCCAGGTGGCGCGCGAGTAGGTGATGCCGTCGGGCACTTCGCTGTAGCCGAAGCCGGCGAGATCCGGCGCCAGCAGGCGGAACTGGTCGTTGAGCGTGGCCAGCACACCGCGCCAGTTGGCCCAGGCGCTGACGCCGGGGCCGGAACCGTGCAGCAGCAACACCGGCGCACCGTTGCCGACATCCTGGTAGTTGGTGAGGATGTCGCCAGTGCGGATGGTCTTGCCGATTTCGGGATTGGCGCTCATTCGAGGTATCCAGTCAGACGGGACGACGCCACACCAGGCGGGCGGTGCGCGCTTCGGGGGTGTTTTCTTCCAGCCGCGCCTCCAGCGCGAGGTCGCCGTTTTCCAGGGCACGGAAGCGGCGCTTCTGCACGCCACCGACCCAGTTCGGGAACAGGCTGAATTGCACGGCATGGCTGACCGTGTCGCCTTCGACCGACCAGCGGCCGGCGTAGCTCAGCATCGACGCGTAGGCCGCGGCCTTTTCCGCATCGGGCGCGTTCCACTGGCCGCCCTGCTCGAAGCGCTTGCGGTCGCGGCGGCAGATCATGCAGACCATGTCGCCGTCCGGCTCGTAGCGGATGAAGCCTTTCAGCTGTTCGCCCATCGGCAGCTGGCGGCGGCCGTCGTCATAGAGCTGCTCCCAGGACACGACGTCCCAGCGGCCGGTGATGTCGATGCTCACGCGAGGTTCTCCTGGTGATCGGATGAAGGCTCGCGCAGGAAGTCCGCGACGATCCGGTTGTGTTCTTCGGCGCTCTCGAACTGCGCCCAGTGGCCGCACCCGGCGGCGCAGTGGAAGCGGCCGCGTTGCACGGTGTCGGCAAGGTGCTGGCCAAGCGCGGGCGGCGTGCGGTTCCGGTCGCCCCAGTAGACGAGGGTCGGTTGCGTGATTTGCCGGGCCAGCGCGTCGGTGACGACGTACTGCCGGATGCTGGGCCCGCTTCCCAGGTATTCGGTGATGAACTGCTGTTGCACGGCGGCGATCGCCGGGTCGCGGTACAGCGCCTGGCGCACCAGCACCGCCTCGTCGGGCAGCCGGGCGGGGTCGGCGAGGATGCGCGCCATGCGGGCGTGCACGTTGGCAAAGCTGGGGTCGCGCAGCGTTTCCAGCGAGCTGGGCAGGTTCTTCGACCAGTCCGGCTCGACGTAGCCGGCGACGGCACCCGCATCCGGCGCGTAGCCTTGCGTGGTGGTCAGCACCAGCCGGCGCACGCGCCGCGGATGGCGCAGCGCCAGCTGCATCGCTACCCAGCCGCCCATCGACTGGCCTTCGACCGCCGCCGCGTCCAGCCCCAGCGTGTCCATCACGTCGATGACCTGGTCGACCAGCACGGGGATGATCGCGGGGTCGTAGCCGTCAGCCTGGGACCGGCCGTGCCAGAGGAAGTCCAGCGCCACCACGTGGAAGTGCGCGGCCAGCGGCATGACGTTGCGTACGTAGTTCTCGGCGTGGCCGCCGGTGCCGTGCAGCAGCAGCAGCGCCGGCCCCTGGCCGGCCTCGATGATGCGGGTGCGGTAGCGCCCTTCGAGCATGCGCACCTGCGCACCCAGCAGTTCGACCCAGTAGGGCGTGGAGGTGGCGGCGGGCGGCATCACGGTCATGGTCGGGCAGGCTCGTGGGTGGTCAGCGGGTGGTGGTCATCGCACGATTTCGTGTTCGTGCCGGCCGGCCCGCGGGGCATCGTCGCCATCGCCCAGCGGCTGTTCCCTGCTCAGGGAAATCGGCCCCTTGAGCGTCCCGTCGGACTTGTCCAGCCCGAACCGCCACTCGGAGAAAATGTGCGAGGTGGCGGCGAAATCGGTGGTATCCCACGTTTCCGTGACCACATCCTCGTCGGCCGCGTACTCGAACGCGCAACCCAATGGCGAGTGGAAATACCAGAAGCACGCCGAGGAGACGACGTGCCGGCCGGGACCGGCGAAGGTCTCCCAGCCCTGGTCGTCGATGTACTGGCCGCCGCCGATCACTTCGTGCACGTCGCGCACCTTGAACGCCAGGTGGTTCAGGCGTGCGCCGGGCGCGCGGCCGTTCATCATGAAGAGGTGGTGATGGTTGCCCGCCGGCGAGCAGCGCAGGAACACGCCGCGGTTGGCGTAACGGTCCGACACGATGAAGCCCAGCCGCTGGATGTAGAACTTCGACGCGTCGCCGGCGTCGTCCACGCCGATGGCGGCATGGCTGATCTCGAACGGGCAGGCGCGCGCGTAGCGCTCGGCGCGGCGGTTGATGCGGTCCGGGTGGCTCGGGCTGTTGAAGCGCGTCGGTTCGTAGGGGACCTTGTTGCGTTGCGCCGGGCGGAACGCGAGCCCGATGCCCAGGTCGTCGATCGCATGTAGGACACCACCCGCGCCATCGAACGTGACGTCGCGGTCGCGGCCCAGTTCCTCGGCCAGGTCGTCGAGCGCCGCCGGGTCGGTGACGCCCCAGGTGATCTCGCACACACCGCTTGGACCGCCGCCGACCGGGCGCCGACCCCGGGTTGCCGCATCGGCCTGCACGACCTCGATCTCGGAGCCGTCCTGTGTGCTGAACACGAAGCTGTCGGCGGCGTGGGACGGCATCGCTGCTAGGCCCCAGTCGGTGAGGAAGCGTCTGGCCTCGGCGAGCTCGGCCACGGCGAACTTCACCCGTTCGATGCCACTGATGCTGAAGCGATTGCGGGAACTCATGGAGGCGTCACTCGATGGGTGGCAAGGGGATCGATCGTCAGGCGGCCAGGTCCGGGTGCGGCGCGTGCTTCTGCCACGCCGCCACCAGCCGGGTGGCCGAATCGCCGCGCAGCTGGAGGTGGCCCGACATCGCCCGCCGTGCGGCTTCGCCATCCCCGGCGCAGATGGCCGCCACGACGTCGTCGTGCTCGCCGTGCATCGACTCCAGCGAGGCGTGCGACTCCATGCTCGCGTGCCTGACCGCGGCGATGGTTTTCGCGCACTGGGCCACCTGCTGCTCAAGCACCGCGTTGGCGGAACCCTTGACGATCAGCTCGTGGAACTGGTCGTCGAGGCGGACGTACTCGGCGCGGTGCCCGCCGCCGCGGTACTTGTGCATCTCCTCGTGAAGCGAGGTCAGCTGCGCGCGCTGCAAGGCGGTCATGCGGGCGGCGCACAGCTCGGCGGCAAGGCCGGAAAGCGTGGCCAGCACTTCATAGGCATCGAATACCCGCTGCAGCGAGATGCCCACCACGATGGCGCCGAGTCCGCGCTCCAGCCGGACCAGGCCGCTGGAGGCCAGGCCGAGCAGGGCTTCGCGCACCGGTGTACGCGACACGCCGAAGCGCTCGGCGAGGGCCACCTCGTTGATGACCTCGTCGTGGACGAGGCGGCCACCAAGAATGTCCTTCTCGAGTTCGCTGGCGATTTCGACGGAGCGTCTGGCCATGGCTGCGGCTCATCAATGTAATTTTGTATAATTATTAAAGACAATACTATAATTTTTCTACAGTGTCCTGCCGCGCCGCAGCAGAGGGAGTCCAGGTTGAAGAAGACCCTGCCCACGTTCAGTCACCACGTCGCCGGCCCGGCCGACGCCCCCTGGGTGACCTTCATTCCAGGCATCGGCAACGACGACGGCTTCTGGCGCGTGCAGGCCGAGGCCTTGTCCGACCGTTTCCGCGTGCTGACCTTTTCGCCCTGGGGGCACGCCGACAGTCCGCCGCCGCCGGCGGGTTGCCGTTTCCAGGACGTGCTGGATGGCGTGCAGGCACTGTGGGACACGCTTGGCATCGCGCGTTCCAGTGTGGTGGGGCTGGGTTTCGGTGGTTCGACCGCGCTGGCACTCGGCTTGCAGACGCCACAGCGTATCGAGCGCATCGTTGCCTGCTGCTGCCGCGCGCGGCAGCCCGACGATCGTCGCGACTTCTGGCGCAAGCGCCGGGAGACCGCGTTGACCGGCATGGATGCATTGGCCGATGCCACCGTCGACCGCTGGCTCGGCGATGCTTTCCGTGCCGCGCATCCTGAAGTCGACGCGACGTTGCGGGCGATGATGAAACGCACCACAGCCGAGGGCTATCGCGCCTATGTCGGCGCCTTCATCGAGATGGATTTCGAGGCACGCCTCGACGAGCTGGCGGTACCCGCGCTGCTCATCGCCGCCGAGCACGACCATGGCGGCGGCCCGGTGGACGACATGCGCGCGATGGCTGCCCGCATGCCGCAGGCCAAGCTGCAGGTCGTGGCCGGCAGTGGCCACATCGTGAACCACGAAGCACCGCAGGCAGTGACGTCGCTGTTGCGCCGATTCCTTGGTGCGCCGGCGGTCTGATCAGCGGGCTGCGGCAGATCCCGGGCCGGGTTTTTCGTGCGGCGGCATCCGGCGTTACGCTCCGGCAACCCTGCACAAAACAAAAAGCGCCTCACGCCGCGAGGCATGAAGCGCTGTCTGATCCAGTATGGCGTGGTGGAGCGGATGGGGATCGAACCCACGACCTCTACGATGCGAACGTAGCGCTCTCCCAGCTGAGCTACCGCCCCACGGCAAGCGGCGAATGTTAGCAGCGTGACGGGGCTTCGCCAAGACCCCGCCGGCGGGAACTCAGTCGGGCAGCAGGCCGGGCAGGCGGTCGTGCAGCACCTCGCGGCGCCAGCCTTCGAGGAACTCGGGCCACTCGGCGGTGACCACGTATTCCTCCAGCACCTTGCGCGGGCACAGCAGGCCGGGTGGCAGGTCGAGTTCGCCGGCGAGGTCGTCGACCAGGGTCTTCATGCCGGCCAGCGCCTTCTTCGCCTCGCCCTGCGGGTGGCCGGGGATGCGCGCGGTGGCGGCGATCTCCTCGTCGCCGACGGGTGGGGCGAGCAGCTCGAACAGCTCGCTGCGCTGGGCCGAGCGCAGGGCGCGCTGGCCGCGGCTGCGTTGTTCGAGCTCGCCGAGGCTGGCCGGCGGCTGCTGCGCGAGGTTGAGCGCCAAGGTGTCGTCGAGCAGCCAGGGGCGCGGCACGTCGAGGCGGCGGGCGCTGCGCTCGCGCCACAGCAGCAGGCGGCGCAGCAGGGCCTGCTGCGCGACCGGCCAGTCGGCGGCGCCGCGCAGCGCGCGCTGTGGCTGCCGGTCGCCGTCGCGGTGGCTGGCGCGCTGCTTCAGTCGGGCGCAATCCTCGGCGTGCCAGGCGCTGCGATCGCGGCGCAACAGGCGCTCGGCCAGCTGTTCGTGGATAGTCTGCAGGTACACCACGTCCAGTGCGGCATAGCGGCGTTGCGAGTCGGTGAGCGGGCGCTGCAGCCAGTCCGAGCGGGTCTCGCCCTTGTCCAGTTCCACCCCGGCCAGTTCGGCGACCAGCGCGCGGTAGCTCAGGCCCAGGCCCATGCCGACGAAGGCGGCGGCGATCTGCGTGTCGAACAGGATGTGCGGGCCGTCCGGCAGCAGCGGTGCGAGGGTTTCCAGATCCTCGCCGGCGCTGTGCATGACGGTGGTGGCCGGGCCGGCACCGAGCTGCGGCTGCAGCGCGTCGCCGATGTCGAAGGCGAGCGGGTCGACCAGCGCATGGCGGCCGTTCCAGCCCAGCTGCAGCAGCGCGAGCTGGGGGTAGAACGTATTGCGGCGCATGAACTCGGTGTCCAGGCCGAGCATGGCGTCGGCGGGAATCGGCGCCAGCCAATCCCGCAACGCGTCGGGCCGGTCGATCCAGTCGGCGGCGGTTTCGGATGGGGGCATCGGTGCTCCTTGGAAGCTGCGGGCGCGGATTGCCCTGCAGGCGGTTTGTGCCTATGGTGAGCAGCGCACGATAACAGGCCGCACCAAGGACGCCATCTATGCCGAACAACGCAAGCCTGCGCCGTCAGCGTGCTCTCGGCGGCGCGCTCGGGGTGATCGTGCTGGGGTTCGCGCTGCTGTACCACTTCTTTCCGCGGCTGTTCCACGTCAATCCGGCCGAGGCGCCGCGTCGTTCGATGTCGCTTGGCGTCGCCGCGCCGGGCAGCGGACTGCACCCGGAACGGATCTCGGCGATCAGCGAGCTCAACGCCGGACCGCCGCTGACGCTGGCGCCGACGACGGTGATCGCCTCACGCAGCGGCAGAAGCGCGAACCTGCCCGAGCAGCACAGTGCCGATCCGCCGGAGGTGCAGGCCCTGCTGGCGCGGGCAACCCGGGCCCTGCACGCCGGCCAGCTGGTCGGCGACGCGAACGGCGCCGCCGCCTTGTTCGGGCAGGCGCTGAAGGAGAAGCCGGACAGCCGCCGTGCCGCGCAGGGCCTGTTCGACGTGCGCGCCAGGCTGGTGGCGGAGATCGACCAGGACATCGCGCTGGGCGACGCCGATGCGGCGCGTGAACTGCTCGCCGCCTTGCGCACGCTGCCGAACGCCAGCGCGGAAGTGGCGCAGCTGGATGCGGGCCTGCAGACCCTGGAGAAGGTGCGCCCGATGCTGGCCGAGGCCGCCGGCCTGCTGCGGCGGGGCAAGGCGGACCAGCCGCGGGGCGGCAGTGCGCTGGACCTGTATCACGAGGTGCAGAAGCTCGACCCGCAGAACGCGGTGGCTGAGCAGGGCATCTTCGAGGTGCAGCGCGCCGTGCTGGATCGCGCACTGGCCGCGGTGGCGCAGAACGATTTCGCCGGGGCCGACCGCGAGCTGGCGGCCGCGCAGGCGATCCGCCCCGGTTCGCAGCAGATGATCGAAGTGCACAAGCGCGTCGACGACATGCGCGTGCAGCGCGCGAGCGGCGTGCTGGTGCAGGCGCGTACGGCGCTGGATGCCGGCAACCTCGAGCTGGCCACGAAGCTGGCGGCGCAGGCGCGCGCGATCGACCCGAACCTGTCGGCGCTGGCCGCGTTCGGCGACCAGCTCACCAACGCGCGGCTGTACGCCAGCTACAAGCCCGGCCAGGTGTTCACCGACCGCTACATCGACCTGCCGGGCAAGACGCCGGCGATGGTGGTGATTCCCACCGGCAGCTTCCAGATGGGGGCGTCTGCCGACGACGAGGACCGCAACGACGCCGAGCTGCCGCAACATGCGGTCGCCATCGCCAAGGGTTTCGCGCTGGCGCGCACGGCGGTGACGGTGGCGGAATTCCGCGAATTCGTCCGTGCCAGTGGCTACGTGCCCGACTCGGTCAAGCTGGGCGGCGCCAGCGTGTACGATGAGCGCAGCGGCGCGTTGCGCGACGACTCGGACGCGACCTGGCAGGATGACTACGCCGGTCGCAAGGCCGACGACAAGCTGCCGGTGGTGAACGTCTCCTGGAACGACGCCAAGGCCTATGCCGACTGGCTCGGCCAGCGCACCGGCAAGGTCTACCGGCTGCCCAGCGAGGCGGAGTTCGAATACGCGCTGCGCGGCGGCACCCGCAGCCGCTACTGGTGGGGCGACGGCACGCCCACGCGCCCGGTGGAGAACCTCACCGGCTCCGGCGACCGTTCGCGCAGCGGTCGGCGCTGGAGCCACGCCTTCCGCGGCTACCGCGACGGCTATTGGGGGCCGGCGCCGGTGATGAGCTTCGCCGCCAATCCGTTCGGCCTGTACGACATCAACGGCAACGTCTCCGAATGGGTGCTGGACTGCTGGCACGACAACTATATCCGCGCCCCCGGCGACGGCAGCGCCTGGGTCAACCCGGGCTGCCGCTCGCACGTGGTGCGCGGCGGCTCCTGGGGCAGCTCGCCCGACCAGGTGGACTCGGCCTATCGCCAGGGCAGCAGCGGCGACGCACGCAGCGGCCGGGTCGGCTTCCGGGTGGTGCGCGAGCTGTAGGCGGGCATGAAAAACCCCGCGCGGAGCGGGGTTTTCCCGGTGTCTGGTACCGGTGAGAGGACTCGAACCTCCACTGTGTCGCCACAAGCGGATTTTGAGTCCGCCGCGTCTACCATTCCGCCACACCGGCATGTGCGAGCTGGGGATTATGCCGGGTTCAGTGCACGCGGTCGAGACCCAGCTGGCGCACGTTGCGGCCGTACCAGCGGTCTTCCGGCAGCGGCTGGAACACCGAGCAGCGGGTCATCGGGCCGGAGTAAATGTGCAGGCTGACGGTGACCGCGTTGTCGCTGGGGTTGCGGATGCTGTGGTATTCGTGCGGCGGGATCAGGCTGCCGGCCGAGCCGGCGCCGGCCTGGATCGAGCCGACCGGCTGGAAGCAGTAGCGCTGCGCGTCGTGCTCGACCAGCTCGTACTGCACGATCTCCAGCGCGCCGTTCCACACGCCCTCGACGCACCACATGCCGTCGTGGTCGTGGATCGGCGTGCCCTGGCCCGGGCCCCAGGTCATCGCCACCACGCAGTAGCCGTGTTCCTCGCTGCGGTACAGCTCGCGGCGGGCGTAGTGCTCGGCATTGGCTTCGAACACGCAGGCAGGCAGGGTGACGGCCTTGTCGCAGATCAGCTGGCACAGGCTGTGGCGCAGGCTGTCGGTGAGCTCGTGGGTGGTCGGTTTGCCCACGGCGGCGTCGATCGCGTCGATCAGGGTGCGGCTGCCGGGGAAATCCAGGGTGAGCATGGCGGTCTCGGTCTGGTGCGTGGTGGCGTGGATCTTACCAGCGCAGCGGTCAACGGGCCGTCAGCCGGTTCAGGAAGCCGCCGATCGCGCGGCTATAGTTGTCGATGTCGACCAGGAAGGCGTCGTGGCCCTGCGGCGAGTCCAGCGCCACGAATTCCACTCGTGCGCCCGCCGCTTCCAGGCCCTCCGCGATCTGCTCCTGCTGTTGCAGCGGGAACAGGATGTCGGTGCTGACGCCGATCACCATGGCTTCTTCGACGCGGATGCGCCGGAGCCCTTCCAGCACGCTGCCGTGGCCGTATTCGGCGATATCGAACCAGTCGCTGGCGCGCGACAGGTACAGGTAGCTGTTCGGGTCGAAGTGGCGCACGAAGCGCTGGGCGTGGCCTTCGAGGTAGGACTCCACCTGGAACTCGCGGCCGAACGGCTCGTCCTCGCGTTGCTCCGGGTCGAGCCGGATGCGCGCGAAGCGGCCGTTCCATTCCATCGCCGAGCGATAGGTGATCACGCCGAGCTTGCGCGCGATGCTCATGCCGAGGTCAGGATAGCGGCCGCCTTCCTCCGCATGGATGTCGTAGTTGCCGTCGTCGAATTGCGGGTCGAGCCGGATCGCCTCGCGCTGCAGCGAGCGGATCGCGATGGCGAACGGCTGCGCCTGCGGGGCGGTGTCCACGCTGATGTGCGCACGCACGCTGCCAGGATGCAGCAGCATGTAGGCCAGCGCGCTCATGCCGCCCATCGAGCAGCCGATCAGGCAGGCCAGCTGGCCGATGCCGAGGCTGGCGACCACGGCGTGCGCGGCGTTGGCGACGTCTTCCAGCGCCAGCTCGGGGAAGCTCAGCCGGTACGGTTCGCCGGTGGCCGGGTCGATCGAGGCGGGGCAGGTCGAGCCCTTGTCGCTGCCCAGCGAGTTCACGCAGATCACGAACCAGCGCGCGGTGTCGATCGCCTTGCCGGGGCCGGCCATCTCCTGCCACCAGCCCGGCGAGGGGTCTTCCTCGCAGGAGGTCATGTGTGCACTGGGCGACAGCCCGGTCAGCACCAGCAGCGCATTGTCGCGTGCCGCGTTCAGCGTGCCCCACGTCTCGTAGGCGACATGCGCGCCGTACAACGCGCCGCCGCGCTTCATCGCGAACGGCGAAGGCAGCGGGAGGTAGCGGCGTGCGTCGCCCATGCTCAGTGCACCTTGTCGATGCTGATTTCGACCGGCGTCCCGCGCTCCACCGCGACCACGCCGGCGTCGCCTTCCAGGTCGCCGGGCTGGGCGATCGGCTGGCCGCTGTGGCTGATCCGCGCGCCGACGAAGACGTGCTGGACCGAGGACAACCTGAAGGCAGGCGTCATCGCCATCGCGTCGTTCAGCGTGACGGTGGCGGGCAAGCGGGCGGGATCGAGCCTGGCCACGGCCAGCGGCATCGGCGGGCCCGGCTCCGATGGGGTGCCTGCCGCGCGGGCGTAGACGAACAGCGCGTCGCCGGGGGCGAGCTTGTCCTTCAGCGCCGGCGCCAGCGTCACCTGCACCTGCAAGGTGGCGCCCTGCGGGGCAGGCGCAGGGGAGCCGCTCGATGTGCCGGCCGGCGCGCCGCCGGAACGGGCGTCGGCGACGGCGATCTGTTCGGCCACCGCCTTCGCCACCGACGAGCCGGGCTCCAGCTGCGGTTGCAGCAGGCGCCAGGTGGCGGCCGCCTCGCGGTATTCGCCACGCTGGAAGTTGCCGATGCCGAGCAGCCACAGGCCGCGCTGGCTGTCGGGGTGCAACTGCACGGCGCGCTGGAGCAGTTCCAGCGCACGCCCCTCGATCAGGTGGTCGCTGCGCGTCATCGAATCGTTCTCGGCCCAGCCGATCATCGCCTCGGCGTTGTTGGGGTCGAGTTTCAGCGCGTGGTCGAATGCATCGCGTGCCTCGGCCGGTTGGCGCAGCATGCTGCTGGTCTGCGCCAGCAGCATCCAGCCCTGCAGGTCGTCCGGCTGCTGCTGCAGATGCGTGCGCAGCTCGGCGATCACCTGCGGCAGGCTGATAGCCGCGGGCTGGGCGGTCACGCCGTTCAGGGCGGCGGGCGTGCCCACCAGCAGGTACAGCGCGCCGGTGCCCAACGGCAGCACCAGGGCGATCAGCAGGCTCGTCACGAACACGCTGCGCGGACGGCCGGACTTGCGGCCCTGGCGCATCAGCGGCAGCAACAGCACGGCCAGCGCCACGGCGACCATCGCGGCGGCGGCAATGAAAAAAACGGTCTTCACCAATCGTCCCCGTTGTCGGTGGGTGCCTCGGCGACGCCGTCGCCGCGGTTGCGCCGGCGGATCGCGGCCAGCACCACGCCGGCGCCGGCGCACAGGATCAGCAGCGGACCGAACCAGAGCAGCCAGGTACCCGGTTTCAGCGGCGGGTCGTACAGCACGAACTCGGAATAGCGGGCGACCAGGTACTGCTTGATCTCCTCGTCGCTCCTGCCCTGCTGCATCATCCGGAAGATCTGGTTGCGCAGGTCGCGCGCGATCGGCGCGTTGGAGTCGGCCAGCGTCTCGTTCTGGCACATCGGGCAGCGCAGCTGGTGCGTGAGGTGCTGGAAGCGCAGCTCCTGCGCGTGATCCTTGAACGGCATGGGCTCGATCGCCTGGGCGTGGGCGAAGCCGCCAAGCAGCAGCGAAGCCGCGAGAAGTATCCGGAACAGCTGGCGCGTCACGGTGCCTCCTTCAGCATCGCGGCGATCGCCGGTTTGAGTTCCTTCGCCACCACGTCGGGCGTCAGCGGGCCGATGTGCTTGTAGCGGATCACGCCCTTGGCGTCGATCAGGAAGCTTTCCGGCGCGCCGTACACGCCGAAGTCGATCGCGGTCTGACCGGGCTCGTCGGCGATCAGCAGGCCGTACGGATTGCCGTGCCGGGCCAGCCAGTTCTTGGCGTCGGCCGGGGCGTCCTTGTAGTTGTAGCCGACCAGCGTCACGCCCAGGGATGGACCTTCGGCGGCCAGCACTGGGTGCTCCACCCCGCATTCGATGCACCAGCTGGCGAACACGTTGAGCAGGTAGGGCCTGCCCAGCAGGTCGGTCTTGCTGACCGTCTGCGTGGGCTCGTACAGCTTGGGCAGGTGGAAGGCCGGAGCCGGCTTGTTCAGCAGCGGCGTGGGGATCGCATTCGGATCGTGCCGGGTATTCCACCAGATGCCGAAGCCGAACAGCCCTGCCAGCAGCATGAAACCGATGAAGGGGAGCAGCCGGTTCATGCGTGGGTTTCCTGCGCCTGCAGGCCGGCGACGGCGCCGGCTTCAGCCTCGGCGCTACGCTTGAGGCGGAAGCGCTTGTCGGTGGCGCAGACCAGGCCGCCCAGCATCATCAGCACGCCGCCGGCCCAGATCCAGCGGACAAACGGCTTGTAGTACAGGCGCAGCGCCCAGGCGCCTTCGACATTGCCGGCATCCATCGGTTCGCCCAGCGCCACGTACAGGTCGCGGGTGACGCCGGCGTCCACCGCCGATTCGGTCTGCACCTGGCCGCGCAGGTAGGTGCGCTTCTGCGGGTGCATCACGGTGAGCTCGCTGCCGTCGCGGATGACCGTGACCACGCCCTGGTCGGCCTTCCAGTTCGGCCCGTTCGCGCGGTGCACGCCGTCGAAGCGGAACTCGTAGCTGCCGATGTGCTGGCTTTCGCCCGGCGCCATGCGTACGTCGCGGGTCACGCTGAGCGACTCGGACAGCAGCACGCCGGCCACGAACACGCCCACGCCCAGGTGCGCCAGCAGCATGCCGGCCATCTCGGCCGGGTAGCGCCGGCCGCGCGGCATTTCACGCCAGCGCTTGTACGCATAGAGCAGCACGCCGACGGTGATCCACACGGCGGCGGCCACGCCGACGATCGCCTTCAGGTTTCCGTCGACCAGGAAGGCCGCGATGATGGCGCAGGCCAGCGCGGCGATGACTACGCGCAGCAGCAGGCTCTTGAGCACCGGCGCCTCGCCCTTGCCCCAGCGCAGGAACGGGCCGAACGGCAGCAGCAGCACCACCGGCGCCATCAGCAGCGGGAACAGGAAGCCGAAGTAGGGCGGCCCGACCGAGATCCGGCCCAGGTTCAGCGCATCGCCGATCAGCGGGAACAGCGTGCCCAGCAACACCATCGCCGCGGCCACCGCGAACATCAGGTTGCCGATCAGCAGCGCCGTCTCGCGCGAGACCACCTTGAACGGCTTGCCACCCAGCACCTGCGGCGCACGCAGCGCATACAGCAGCAGCGAGCCGCCGACCACGATGGTGAGGAAGGCCAGGATGAAGATGCCGCGGCGCGGATCGGAGGCGAACGCGTGCACCGAGGTGAGCACGCCCGAGCGCACCAGGAAGGTCCCGAGCAGGGACAGCGAGAAGGCGAAGATCGACAGCAGGATGGTCCACGCGCGCAGCGAGCCCCGCTTTTCGGTGACCGCCTGTGCATGGATCAGCGCGGCGCCGACCAGCCACGGCATGAAGCTGGCGTTTTCCACCGGGTCCCAGAACCACCAGCCGCCCCAGCCCAGCTCCGCATACGCCCACCAGCTGCCGGCGACGATGCCGCAGGTGAGGAAGGCCCAGGCGATATTCGTCCACGGTCGCGCCCAGCGTACCCATGCCTGCTCGAGCTCGCCGCCGAGCAGGGCGGCGATGGAGAACGCGAACGCCACCGAGAAGCCGACGTAGCCCATGTACAGCATCGGCGGGTGGAAGGTCATGCCCGGGTCTTGCAGCACCGGGTTCAGGTCCGCGCCGTCGCTCGGCATCGGCAGCAACCGGCCGAACGGGTTGGAGGTGAAGATGATGAAGGCGAGGAAGCCCACCGCGATCAACCCCATCACGGCGATCACGCGCGAGGCAAACACCTCGGGCAGCTTCTGGCTGAACGCGACCAGCGCCACCGTCCACACGTTGAGGATCAGGATCCACAGCAGCAGCGACCCCTCGTGCGCGCCCCACACCGCGGCGATGCGGTAGTACCACGGCAGCGCCAGGTTCGAGTTGTCGGCCACGTACTGCACCGAGAAGTCGAAGTGTAGGAAGGCCCACGCCAGGATGCCGAACGCCATCGCGACGAATACCGCCTGGCCGGCCGCGGCCGGACGCGCCACCGCCATCAGCGCCCGGTTGCCGCGCCATGCGCCGATCAGCGGCAGGATGCTCTGCGCCAGCGCCAGCAGCAGGGCGAGGATCAGCGCAAGCTGGCCGAGTTCGGGGGTCATGGCCTGGGGGTTCCTTGCATGTTGTCCCGCGCCGCAGCGCCTTCTTCGACCTGCTTGCCCTGGTGCGCCTTGGCCATGGCGTCCTTCAGCTCCTTCGGCATGTAGGTCTCGTCGTGCTTGGCCAGCACTTCGGTGGCGACGAAGTGGGCGTTGTCCATGTGGCCGGTGGCGATCACCGACTGGTTGTCGCGGAACAGGTCGGGCAGGATCCCGGTGTATTCCACCGGCATCGCGCCGCCGGCGTCGACCACGGTGAAGGTGACCTTGAGCGAATCGCTGGCGCGCTGGATCGAGCCGGCCTTGACCATGCCGCCGAGCCGGAACGTCTTGTAGCCGGCGGCCTCGCCCGACTGCACCTGGCTCGGGGTGAGCAGGTAGTTCATGTTGTTCTGCAGCGCCAGCACGACCAGCACCGCGGTGACAGCCGCCGCGGCGAGGATGGCCAGCACGATGGTGAGCCGGCGTTTGCGGGTGGGATTCATGGGCATGGCGGTCGACTGACCCGGTCAGGGGGACGCTGGAGTGGAAGGGGGTTTGCGTTCCTGTCGCGCGCTCTGACGCGCCAGGCGGGCACGAAGTTCCGCCAGCACGCGGCGGCGGCGCAGGCGCGGTGCGACGGTATCGGCGGCCAGCACGACGAAGAACAGCGCGTAGGCGGGCCACACGTAGGCGGCGTAACCGCCCATGGCGAGGAAATGCTGCAAGGTGCTCATCGTGCGGCCTCGTCCTCGGCGATCCTGCGCACCCAGTCCTTGCCGCTCTCCAGATCCAGCAGGTCGGTGCGCGCGCGGCGGAACAGGCTGGCCGCATAGTAGAACTTGGTCGCCAGGGTCACCGTCAGCAGCGGCCACAGCATCGCGCCGGAGATCTTCGACTGGCCGAACACGTTGACCGTGCTGCCCTGGTGCAGGGTGTTCCACCAGTTCACCGAGAAATGCACGATCGGCACGTTGATGATGCCGATGATGGCGAGGAACGCCGCGGCGCGCGCGCCCTGGCGGCGATCCTCGAACGCGTGGTACAGCCCGATCACGCCGAGGAACAGGAACAGCAGCACCAGCTCGGAAGTGAGCCGCGCATCCCAGGTCCACCAGGTGCCCCACATCGGCTTGCCCCACAGCGAGCCGGTGACCAGGGTGATGAAGGTGAACGCCGCGCCGATCGGCGCCGACTCCATCGCCACCACCTCGGCCAGCTTGATCCGCCACACCAGCGCGATGAACGAAGCCACGCCCATCGCCCCGTAGATGAACATGCTCATCCACGCGCTCGGCACGTGGATGAAGATGATCCGGTAAGCATCGCCCTGCTGGTAGTCGGCCGGCGCCAGCACCAGGCCGCCGTACAGCCCGATCGTGCCGAGCAGCAGCGCCATCGCCATCGCCCATGGCTGCAGCGCGCCGGCGAAGCGGTAGAACGTCGGCGGCGAACCGAGCTTGTGCAACCAGAGCGGAATCCAGCTAGCCATAACCGATCAAGCGTCCAGGGCAATACGAAGGGCCGCCGCGCAGGCCAGCGGCGCCAGCACCACGGCCAGCACCAGGGCGGCGGCGAGCCAGGCGACCGGCGCGAACCACGGCAAACCCTGTTGGGCGGCCGCCACGGCGCCGGCGGCGAAGATCACCGCCGGCACGCAAAGCGGCAACAGCATCAAGGCGAGCAGCATACCAGAGCGCCGGGTGCCGGCCGTCAGCGCCACCAGCACCGCGCCGAGCAGGCTGAGCAGCGGCGTGGCCAGCGTCAGCGCCAGCAGCAGCACCGGGATCACCGCGCCGGGCAGGTGCAGCATCGCGGCCATCAGCGGCGCGATCACGATCAGCGGCAGCGCGGTGGCGAGCCAGTGGGCGAGGATCTTCATGCCCAGCAGCAGCGCCAGCGGCTGCGGCGCGAGCACCAGCTGCTCCAGCGAGCCGTCCTCGATGTCGCTGGCGAACATCGCGTCCAGCGCCAGCAGCATCGCCAGCAGCACGGTGACCAGCACCACGCCGCCGGCGATCCGCTGCAGCAGGGTGTCCTCGGGGCCGAGCGCGAACGGGAACAGCATGGTCACGATCAGCGCGTACAGCACCGGCATCGCGATGTCGCCGCGCCGGCGCCAGGCGAGGGTAAGGTCGCGCCGCAGCATCGCGGCGCACGCGCTGGCGAGGCTAGGACGGTTCATGGCTGTGCTCCCTCCCCTGCGCGCAGGGGAGGGTTGGGGAGGGGTAACGCTCTTGCTCTTGCGCAAGAGCGAACCCCCTCCCAGCCTGCACTCGGGCCATCCATGGCCCTCGCCCTTCGGGCGGCTGACGCCGTGCAAATCGGCAGTCCTGCCGATTTGTCCCCTGCGAGCAGGGGGAGGAGTCCATGCCTGACATTCTCGGTCGTCTCAATCATGCATGCGGATCCGCCGCGGCTCGCCGCCGTGGAAGCTCACCGTGCCGTGGCTGGTGACCATCGCCGCGCCGCCGGCGTCGGTGTGCGCTTCCAGCAACTCGTTCACCAGCGCGATGCCGATGCGGTCGAGGTTCGCATACGGCTCGTCGAGCAGCCACAGGCTGGCCGGCAGCAACAGCAGCCGCGCCAGCGCGGCGCGTTTTTTCTGGCCGGCGGAGAGCCGGCGCACCGGCTCGTCCTCGTAGCCGCGCAGGCCGATCCGGGCCAGCACCGAGGCCACGCCGGCGCCGTCACGACAGCCATGCAGGCCGGCGGCGACGTGCAGGTTCTCGCCTGGGCTGAGATCGGCCTTGAGGCCGAGCTGGTGGCCGAGGAACAGGATCTCGCCGGCGCAGTGGTCGCGCTGCAGCGGTTCGCCGCGCCAGTGCAGTTCGCCGGCACCGACGTGCAGCAACCCGGCCAGCATGCGCAGCAGGGTGGTCTTGCCGCTGCCGTTGTCGCCTTCGACCAGGGCCAGTTCGCCCTCGCGCAGCTGGAAGTCCAGCGGTGCGAACACTGGCTCGTCCTGGCGATGGAAGCTCAAGGCCCGCGCTTCGAGCAGGGGCATGGCGGCGGGGGCAACAGTCATCCGCGCGATTGTCCGCAATGGCGAGGGCGCTTGTCCATGCGGCGCTCTGCCGCTGCGCCGGTCGGCGGGTGTTGCGCCTTGCCTGGCGCGCTGGGAAAGGGCGGGACGGCCCTTTCCCGACAACCTATCGGTCCAGCACCCGCAGCAGGGCGGCGCTGCCGGCTTCGCCGTGCACGTAAGCCAGCTGCCCATGGGCCCTGGCCAGCTTGTCCAGCACATGGGTGCCGGCCCCCATGACGAACAGGCTGGGCTCGCTCCAGCCGGAGGTGCCTACGCCGAGCGCCGGATGGACGGCGACGCCGGGCTGGTCCTGCAGCGTGGCCAGCAGTTCGCGCTGTGCGGCGAGGTTCTCCGCCGGCGGACGTCGGCGCGCCTGCGGGTTCCATGCCGTGATGAAAGCCCACGGCCGCGAACCGACCGCGGCCGCGAGCTGGGGCGGCAGGGGCAGGTCCACACGTATCGTTGCCCAGGTCACGGTGTCCAGGCAGACGTGGTAGGCGGTGGCGTGAAACGCCTCGAGCAGGGCTTCATCCATGGCGTAGCCTCGGCAGTGGCGCCAGCTTCGATTGGAACAGCCGCGCGGCGGCTTCGATGTCGACGGCCGCCACGTCCGGCGTGTCACGCAGCAGCTGTTCCAGCAATTGGTCCTGCGCCCGGCCGCGTTCGAGCGCGTAGGCGTAGGGCACGTGGGTGAACGTTACCAGGCGATAGCGCGTCATGTAATGGCCGGGGATGCGTTCAGCCAGCAAGGCGCCCAGTTCGCGCTTGGCCAGGTAGCGCGGGTCGACTACCGAGTCGCGCATTTCGACATAATTCTCCAGCGCCATCGTGGCGATCGCGTCGGCGTTCGGTTGGCGCACGCGCTGGAATTCGGCGAACACCCCGGCGCTGTCGTCCGGCGCCTCGGCCAGCAGGTCGGCCAGCACCACGGTGTCCTCGAAGCCGCAGTTCATGCCCTGGCCGTGGAACGGCACGATCGCGTGCGCGGCGTCGCCGATCAGCAGCGCGCAGCCGCCGAGGTGCCAGCGCTCCAGGTACAGGGTGGACAGCGTGCCGACCGGATGGCTGTCGAAATCCTCGTCGAAGCGCGGGATCAATGGCAGCAGGTCGGGAAAGTCCGCGGCGAAGAGGGCGCGCGCCGCGGCCGCGTCGGGCAGGCTGGCGAAGCTCGGCGCGGCGCCCTGCGCCGGCAGGAACAGGGTCACGGTGAAACTGCCTTCGGTGTTCGGCAGCGCGATGCACATGTGGCCGCCGCGCGGCCAGATGTGCAGCGCGTTCGGTTCCAGCGCGAACTGGTCGCGGCCGCTGCCGGGGTGCAGTACTGCGGCCGGCAACTCGCCGGCCGGCGGGATTTCCAGCTCCTTGTAGCCGTGGCCGAGCGACTCGATGCGCTCGCCCAGCGGCGCGTGCGCGTTCATCGCCGCGCGCACCGCGGAGCCGGCGCCGTCGGCGCCGATCAGCACGCCGGCCTCCAGTTCGCGCTCCGTGCCTGCCTCGTCGGCGAGACGGATGCGCCGACGTCCGAAGTCGGCGGCGACCAGCGACTGGCCGAAGTGGAAGCGCACGCCGGCGGCCTCGGCCGCGTCCAGCAGCAGCATGTTCAGTGCGCCGCGCGACACCGACCAGATCACTTCGCCGTCGTCCACGCCGTAGCGCTGCAGGCCGCTGTTGCCGTCCGGTGCATGCACCATGCGCCCGCGCATCATCACCGCCCGCTGCAGCACGTCGTCGGCCATGCCGGCCGTGCGCAATGCCTGCAGGCCGCGCTCGGCCAGCGCCAGGTTGATCGAGCGGCCGCCGCTGTCCATGGATGGACGAGTGCCGCGGGCGCAGGCGACGGCAGGGATGCCGGAGGTAGAGCAATGTCGGGAGCGATTGCCGGATGCGCTGGAGCGGCCAGCGAAGCCGGTCAGCCGCGGATCGGGCCGTTTCTCGAACACCTCGACCGCAAAGCCGCGCCCGGCCAGTTGCTGCGCCAGCAGCGCGCCGACCAGGCCGCCGCCGATGAGGGTGATGGTTGGCTGCGCCATGCCGCGGTCCGTGGAGAGAGTACGCCCACTGTTCCGCAAGCGGCGCGCGACTGCAATCCCGGGCGGCCGGAACCTGCCTCAGAAGCTCATGAAGTAGCCGCCGTTCACCGGCAGGTTGGCGCCGGTGATGTAGCCGGCGTCGTCGGCGGTGAGGAAGGCCACGGCGCGGGCGATGTCGGAGGGCAGGCCGAGCCGGCCGACCGGGATGTCGGCGACGATCTGCGCGCGGATCCCGTCCGGCACCGCAGCGACCATCGGGGTGTCGCAGTAGCCGGGCGAGACGGTGTTGACGGTGACGCCCTTGCGCGCGGTCTCGCGCGCCAGCGCCATGCTGAAGCCGTGCACGCCGGCCTTGGCGGCGGAATAGTTGGTCTGGCCGAACTGGCCGGTCTGGCCGTTCACCGAGCTGATGTTGACGATGCGGCCGAAGCCGCGCGCGGCCATGCCCTCGACCACGTGGCGGCACATGTTGAACACGCCGTCCAGATTCACCCGCATCAGCTCGTGCCACTGCTGCGGCGTCATCTTGCGCAGGCTGGTATCGCGGGTGATGCCGGCGGCATTGACCAGGATGTCGACGCTGCCGTGCTGCTGTTCGATCCGTTCGACCAGTTGCCGGCAGCTGTCGAAATCGCTGACGTCGGCCGGCTCGAACGCGATGGCGCCTCCGAAGCCGGCGACCTCGTCGTGGAACGCGGCCACGCGCTCCTGGCGCGAAGCCAGGTCCAGCGCGATCACCTTGCGTCCGGCGCGGGCCAGCTGGCGGCAGATTTCCGTGCCGAGGCCGCCGATGCCGCCGGTGACCAGCGCGGTACGGGAAGAAGGGTCGGTTGGAGTCATGTTCGGATCCGTCGGTGCGCCAATGCCGCAGGGCAGCACGTGTTGTGCTGCAGCGATCGGGAGGGGGTGCAAACGAACGGCGCGCCGAAGCGCGCCGTTGGGAGTCAGGCCGGAATCAGCCGGATTTCTTGCCGCCGCGGCTGGACGCACCGGGGGTGGGAATCACCTTGGCGGCGGTGTCCATCAGCCCGCGCTGCAGCGCCTGGAACGCGGCGAGGTTGCGCTCGGTCAGGTCGTTCAGCGTGTTCCAGGGGGTCTGCCCCATCAGGCTGTTGAGCTGGCTGCGGAACTGCGTCTGCTGGTCGAGGAAGACCTGCAGGCTGCGCTCCAGGTAAGGGCCCATGAAGCCCTGCAGCGAATCGCCGTAGAAGCGGATGATCTGGCTGAGCAGCTGCGGCGACAGCATCGGCTGCCCCTTGTCCTCGTGCTCGGAGATGATCTGCAGCAGCACCGAACGCGTCAGGTCCTCGCCGGTCTTGGCGTCGCGGACCTCGAAATCCTCGTTGTCCAGAACCAGCTGGCGGACTTCCTCCAGCGTGATGTAGCTGGAGATCTCCGTGTCGTACAGACGCCGGTTCGGATACTTCTTGATGGTGCGTTTTGTTTGTGCCATGCGGCGAACGCTAGCAGAAGATATTGCGCCGCACCAGCCGGTGGCGGTTTTTCATGCTGCGGTCGCCGACTGCAACATTTTTCAATGACCGACCGCACCACCGGCGCTGCCGAACGGCGGTTTGGCGAACCACAGCACCGGGATCAGCAGCACGAACAGGATCGCGCTGGCCCAGAACACGTCGTTCACCGCGAGGGTCAGCGCCTCGCGCGTCAGTAACTGGTCGATCAGGCCCAGGCTTTGCGTGTGCGACAGCCCGCCGTGCGTCAGCTGCCCGACGAACCCGGTGGCAGCCGGGTGGCCGGGGCTGACGTACTCGGTCAGGCTGGCATGGTGCGATTCGCCGCGGTGCTGCCACAGCGTCACCATGATCGCCGTGGACACGCTGGAGCCGATCGTGCGGCAGAAGTTGGACAGGCCCGAGGCGCTGGCGATCTGATCCACCGGCAGGCCGGACAGGTAGACCTGGTTCAACGGGATGAAGAAGCACGGGATGGCCAGGCCCATCACGAAGCGCGGCACCACCAGGGTGGAGAACGAGGCGGAGCTGTCGAAGGTGGAGAACCAGTACGCGGTGCCGGCGAACACCAGGAACGCGAACGTCACCACCGCGCGCAGGTCCAGCCGGTGCATGTTCTTGCCCAGCACCGGCGCGATCAGGAACGCCAGCACCCCCACCGGCGCGGTGGCCAGGCCGGCCCAGGTGGCGGTATAGCCCAGGGTGATCTGCAGCCACAGCGGGAACACCACGTTGATGCCGAAGAACGCGAACATGCCCAGCGACAGGCTGATCACGCCGACGGTGAAGTTGCGCTGCCGGAACAGCGACAGGTCGACCACCGGGTGCTTCGCGTGCAACTCCCACGCGATCAGGAAAGTGAGGCAGACCAGCGCGACCAGGCCGAGGGTGAGGATCATCGGCGAGGAGAACCAGTCATGGTCGTTGCCGTTGTCCAGCATGAACTGCAGCGCGCCCACGCCGACCACCAGCAGCAGCAGGCCGATCGCGTCGATCGGCGCCTTGTAGGTTTTCGTCTCGCGCTTGCGCAGCAGGCCCCAGGTGACCACCGCCGCTGCCAGACCCACCGGCAGGTTGATGTAGAAGATCCACGGCCAGGAGAAATTGTCGGTGAGCCAGCCGCCCAGGATCGGGCCGAAGATCGGCGCCACCACCACGGTCATCGCCCACAGCGCCAGCGCGATGCCCTGTTTTTCCTTCGGATAGTTCGACAGCAGCAGGGTCAGCGACAGCGCCACCATCGGGCCGGAGCCGGCGCCCTGCAGCAGGCGGCCGATCACCAGCATCGGCATGCTGGTGGCCAGGCCGCACAGCATCGAGAACACCACGAACATCAGCACCGAGCCGACGAAGGTCTTCACCTCGCCGAAGCGGCGCGCCAGCCAGCCGGTCAGCGGCTGCATGATGGCGCTGGCCAGCGCGTAGGAACTGATCGTCCAGGTGCCTTCGCTGGGACTCACGCCGAGGCTGCCGGCGATGTGCGGCACCGCGACGTTGACGATGGTCATGTCCAGCACCTCCATGAAGGTGCTGAACGCGACGGCGATGGTGAGCAACGCCAGCGGGCCGCCGTGCAGCGGCTTCGGCGGTGCCGCGGAAACGGCGTCGTTCGGCGTGGCGGCCATGGTGGCTCAGTCCGCGGCGCGGGGCAGGTTGGCGCGGATGATCCGCTCCGCTTCCGCATCGGCCTTGCTGGCCATCTGCTCGTAGACGTCGGTCTGCGCCACCGGTTGCGCCGTCGCCGCGTTGGCCAGCACGCTGCCCCGGTCGTTGCGGATGTCGACGGTGACTTCGGTGGACAGGCCGATGCGCAGCGGGTGCTGGTCCAGCTCCTTGTTGTCCAGCGCGATGCGCACCGGCACGCGCTGCACCACCTTGATCCAGTTGCCGGTGGCGTTCTGCGCCGGCAGCAGCGAGAACACGCTGCCGGTGCCGGCGCCCAGGCCGATCACCCTGCCGTGGTAGACGGCGTCGCTGCCGTACAGGTCGGAGACGACCTTTGCCGGCTGGCCGATGCGGATGTGGCGCAGCTGGCTTTCCTTGAAGTTGGCGTCGATCCACAGGTCGTGCAGCGGCACCACGGTCATCAGCTGCTGGCCCGGCTGCACGCTGTTGCCCAGTTGCACGCTGCGCTCGGCCACGTAGCCGGACACCGGCGCGTAGATCGCGTTGCGCTGCGCGGCGACCCAGGCTGCGCGGAAATTCGCGCGGGCCTGCATCACCACCGGGTTCTGCGCCACGTCGGTGCCCTCGATCGCCGCGTGCGCGGCGGCGGACTGCGCCTCGGCGGCGTCGACCGCCGCACGTGCCTGGTCCACGCCATCGCGCAGGTGCTGCACGATCTCCGGCGATTCGGCCTGGACGGCGATCAGCGGCAGGCGCCGCTGCAGGTCCGCCTCGGCCTTCTTCAGGTCGAGCCTCGCGGCGACCACCTGGGCGTCGGCGCTGGTCGCCGAGCTGGTCTGCTGGCGCACGCCGCGCACGGCCTGGGCCAGCGCGCTGCGCGCCTGCGCGAGCCGGGTGTCGGCGTCGGTGCTGTCCAGTTTCACCAGCACCTGGCCGGCCTCGACGTGCTGGGTGTCGTCGGCGAGGATCGCCACCACCGTGCCCGGTACCTGTGCCGAGATCGCCACCTGATTGCCGCCGACGTAGGCGTTGTCGGTCTTCTCGCGGGTGGAGAGCACGAAGAACCACAGCAGGAACCAGGCCAGCGCGGCGAGGATGAAGACGCTGGTCACGACCAGCAGCGTACGGCGGCGCTTGGCGGGATCCTTCGCGGCCATGCCGCTGTCATTGGCGTCGACGGAGGTCGTGGCGGATTCAGTGGCGCTCATGGGTGGGCGGCTCCGGCGTTGGCGGAAGGGGATGAGGCGGCGGTGGTTTCGCCGGTGCGGCGGTAACCACCGCCCAGTGCCTTGATCAGGGCCAGGTCGGCGCTTGTGGCCTGCGCCTGTAGCTGGGTGGCGGCATCGCGCTGCTGCAACAGCGCGGCCTGGGCACCCAGGCTCTCGCGGATGTCGCGCACGCCCTGCCGCGCGCGCGCCTGCGCGCTCGCCAGCAGGCGCTGCCCGGCGTCGAGCTGGGCCTGTTGCTCGCGCTGTTGGGCGGCGACCTGTTCGGCACCCAGCGCCTGCGTGGCCACCTCGCGCGCGGCGGCCAGGACGGTGCTGTCGTACTGCGCCACGGCGGCGTCAAGCTGGGCCCTGCGCACGCCGTAGTTGGCTTCGAGCGCGCCGCCGTTGAAGATCGGCAGGTGCAGCGCCGGGGTCAGCGCGAAGGTGCGGCTGCCGGCGGTGAGCAGCTTGTCCAGGTCGATGCTGGACAGGCCGGCGAGCGCGGTGATGCCGATGTCGGGAAAGAATTCGGCGCGTGCGGCGTCGGTCTGCTTCAGCGCCACCTCGACCTGCCAGCGGCTGGCGGTGATGTCGGGACGACGCGCGATCAGATCCAGCCCGGCATCGGCCGGCACGCCGCGCGCGATCGTCGGCAGCGGACGCGCGTGCAGTTCAGGCAGGGCGGCCGGCGCCACGCCGAGCAGCGAGGCCAGCGTGGCGCGGCGGATCTTTGCCGAGCCGTCGAGCGCCACCCGCATTTCGCGCACCGCGGCCAGCTGGGCCTGCGCTTTCTGTACCTCGTCGGGCAGGTCCACGCCCTGGTGCACGCGCAGCCCGGCGACATCGGCAAGCTGCTGCTGCGTGGCGAGCAACTGGTCGGCCAGCTGCAGCCGGGTCTGGTCGGCCTGCCAGCCGAAATAGGTATCGGCGACGGCGTACTGGATCGCCAGGGCGGCCGCGCTGCGCTGCGCCTCGGCGGCATGCGCCTGGTCCAGCGCCGCTTCCATCGTCGCGCGCTTCTTGCCCCACCAGTCGAAGTCGTACTGCAGTTGCACGCCGAGGTCGGCCTGGTTGTACCAGGTGAAGCCGAGGAACCTGCTCGGGATCAGCCCGTGCTCGCTCATCCGCTGGCGCGACACCTGCGCATTGCCGTTGATCGACAGGCCGAGCTGCGCGGCCGCCAGCTTTGCCGACTGCTCGGCGCCCTGCACGCGGCTTTGCGCCAGGGCCAGGTCCGGCGACTGCCGCGTGGCACGGTCGATCAGGTCGTCCAGTTGCGGATCATCGTACTGACGCCACCACTCGGCGGCCGGCCAGCCGGCGCGGGCGGGTGCCTGCAGGCCGGCCAGCGGCACGTCGTCGCGCAGCGCAGGTTTGCCGAGTCTGGCAGGTGCGGCGGCACAGCCTGCCAGCGCCAGCAGGGTCGCGGCGGCCAGCACCGTGCGACCGCGGAGCGGGGCATGTTTCATGGGGTTTCCTTCATGGGAGGCGGCTCTCGCCCAGCTGATCGAGGTTGCCGGCCAGCTTGCGCAGCAGGCGATCGAGATGGCGTTTGTCGGTATCGCTGAAACCGGAAAACATGGTGGCGACGCGGGGAAACATCGGCGGCAACATCTTCTGCACGAAGCGCCGCCCGGCCGGGGTGATGCGGATCAGCACGCGGCGGCGATCCTGTTCGCTGCCGCCGCGGGTGATCAGCCCGCGCTTGACCAGTGCATTCGCGATGCGCGTCATGTTGGTGGCGCCCTGGGAGGTGTATTCGCACAGTTCGCCCGGGGTCGAGCTGCCGTCCGGGCGGCTGTAGAGGATCATCAGGGTCAGGAATTCGCTGTGGTTGAGCTTGTAGGGCTTCAGCTTGAATTCGAGCTCTTCCTCAATGTCGTCGCCGAGCATCAGCATCAGGCGGCACAGTCGCGCTTCGAGCGAAGGTACCTGCGGGATGATCTGGCTGACCCGGCCGACGCCTTCGTCCATCATCACGATGCAGTTTGCCAGACGCGCCATTTCACTGACTCATATTTCACCAGTGAAATAAAAACTAGCAGACCCCGGTCGCTGCTCGCAAGTGACGGATGGCCTATGCGTCAGAGCTTGAGAAGAAAACCACCTCCTGTGGTTTTCTTCCTGTCGCGAGTCCGGTACATGCCCGGACTCGCCCACATGAAACAGTCACGCCAGTGACTGTTTCATGTGGGCCATCGATGGCCGCTCTGAGAGGCTGAAAAATCCACAACCTCTCAGCCGAGCCCGAACAGGCGCCTTGCGTTGGCGCTGGTGGCGGCGGCAATCTCCGCTTCCGGCGCATTGCGCAGCGCCGCGATGCAGCGCAAGACCTCGCTGACGTGGGCCGGTTCGTTGCGCTCGCCGCGGTGGGTGGCGCCGGGCTGGTCCGGTGCATCGCTTTCCAGCAGCAGGAACTCGATCGGCATCTGCGCCACGATGCGGCGCAGGCGCTGCGCGCGCTCGTAGGTCACCGGGCCGCCGATGCCCAGGTGGAAGCCCATGGCCCACAGTTGCCTGGCCTGCTGTTCGCTGCCGGAAAAGCTGTGCACCACGCCGCGCAGGCCGCGGTGCCGGCGCAGGGTCAGGGTGACTTCTTCCAGTGCGCCACGTGCATGCACGATCACCGGCAGGTCGCGTTCTTGCGCCAGCTGCAGCTGGCCGGCGAAATAGTGCCGCTGCAATTCGCGATCGAGGCCGTCCACGTGGAAGTCCAGGCCGATTTCGCCGATCGCCACCGGACGGTTTTCGTTCAGCCAGGAAAACAGCTTGCCGACATGTTCCGGGGCGTGCCGGGACAGGAACACGGGATGCAACCCGTAGGCGGGGTGAAGGCCGGCGTGAAGGGCGCAGAGGTCGCGGATTTTCGGCCAGCTTCCGGCATCGACGGCGGGAATGACCATACTGCCGACCCCGGCCAGGCGGGCGCGCTCGATGACCGCTTCGCGGTCGTCGGCGAAGGCGGGGTCATCGAGATGGACATGGCTGTCGACGAGCTGGAGCATGATTCGCTTTTCGTGCGCTGGCAGAGAGTCCCGCGAGCTTGACGTGAAGATAATGTAACGGGCGTGAGCTAGCTCCGATTCAGTTGGAAAAATGTTCAATGACCGTGTGGGTTGCTGTGCGGGTGCCGGCAATGCGGCCAAACAAAACAGAGGAGAGGATTGTGATGAACAGGTTGACAGTCAATGTACTCAATATTGCCATCGCGGCAGTGCTCGCCACCGGTCTCGCGGCCTGCAATCGCAATGCTGATGCGGGCGTTTCCGGCGCCTCTGCCGATGCTGGCGCCAGTGCCAGTGCGGATGCCGGGGTCAGGTACGCCAAGGTCGTCAGCGTCGATCCGGTACGCTCGACCGTGAACAACCCGAAACAGGTCTGCCACGACGAGACGGTCACGCATACCGCGCCGCCGGCGGACCAGCACCGCATCGCGGGCACCGCGATCGGCGCGGTGGTCGGCGGCCTCCTCGGCAACCAGGTCGGCGGCGGCAGGGGGCGCACCCTGGCCACGGTGGCGGGCGCGGTCGGCGGCGGTTACGCCGGCAACCGCATTCAGGCCAGCCGCCAGCAGGCCCAGGTGAGCACTTCGGTCGAGCGCAAGTGCGATACCGTCAACAACACCAGCAACAAGATCGTCGGCTACGACGTGCGCTACGTATACAACGGCGTCACCCGCACGGTGCGGATGGATCACGACCCCGGCGATCGGGTGCAGGTGCAGGAAGGCGTGACGGCCGTGTCCGACGCCCGCTGAAACCAACTACAGGAAAGGACGTGACCCCATGAACGCACTCGTCAGCAGATTTGCCCTGGTGTCGGCGATGACCGCGAGCCTGGCCCTCGCCGGCTGCGCCACCGGTCCTTACGGCAACAACGGCAATTACGATCGCGGTTACCAGGGTTCGCAGGGTGGTTACGGCTACGGCGACCGGAACGTCCGCTGCCAGACCTGCGGTGTCGTGCAGGAGGTGCAGCAGGTCTACGTCGACGGCAGCGGCAACGGTGGCACGCTGGGCGCGATCATCGGTGCGGTTGCCGGCGGCGTGCTCGGCAACCAGGTCGGCAAGGGCGACGGCCGCAAGGCCGCCACCGTGGTGGGTGCGGTCGCCGGTGGCGTGGTCGGCAACCAGATCGGCAAGCGCAATGACGGCAGCAGCAGCGCGTGGCGCATCGTGGTGAGACTGGACAATGGCCAGTACGCCACGGTGACCCAGCGCGAGAACCCCGGTGTCCGCAACGGCGACTATGTCGAGGTGCGTGGTGACCACGTCTATCCGCGCTGATTGATCCGATACGGACGTCTGGACGTCCAAATGAAAAGGCCCTCGCGAGAGGGCCTTTTTTTCGTTGATGCGGCCACGGGCGATCACGGGATCGTTGAGAAGTGCAGCCAGGGATGGCTGCCCGTTTGACTCTCGCGATCATGGATGATCGCAAGAGGGCCCCCTCAGTTCACGGCGTAGAACGCATGTTCGCCGATCGTCACGCTGGGCCGGTTGTGCGACCACGCCGGAGCGATCGCGGTCGTGGCGAAATGATCCGCGTGCGGCACCAGCATGCGCCGCTGTGCAATCGGCAGTTGCCAGTTGCGCAGCGACGTACCGGCCACTTGCCACGCCTTGTTGAAGGCTTCCAGGTTGCTGACCTCGAACGAGCCCGGCGTCGTGGTGACCGCGAACTGGTGCGGCGCCGTGACCACCTTGCACACGGTGTTGCCCCAGCGGCCGCGATCGAGTCGGCGCATCGCGACCTCGGCTACGGCCAGTTGCCCGTTGAGGGGTTCGCTGCGTGCTTCCAGGTAGACCGTGGTGGCCAGGCAAGCCTGGTCGGCGACGGGTTGGGGCATCAGGGACGTCAGCCACAACAGCATGGAAAGTTTCATGGTTCTGCCTCCAACGTGCTGTACGCGCGAAGCCGGATTGCAACTTCGTGCGCCGTTGCGGTGGACGGGCGGGCAGGCCGTTCCACCTGGATCACCGCCATGGCCGAAACTTGTGGCCATGGCGTTTTGCCACGGGATTGTGGCGGTCGAGCGGCGGATTCGATGCCGATCGGGATTTGCCTGTCGGGCGTTGCGCGGCCGCATCGGCCGTGTTGCCTTCGACTGTTGCGCACTCGCTTGGCTGCGAGGCGATATTCCATCCGGCGTCAGCTTCTGCCGGGTCGCGCCGATCCGGATTCATCCGGTTCGTCGCGTGTATCGGCACCCCGTGTTCCGGATGCCGCGATATTCGATCGGCGGAGCCTAGTGGCGGAATTTTCCGCTGGCAAGTGCCAAGGCGACGAAGTTTAACTTGCGCTCACGATTCGTTGACAAATGTCGTCGCGAAAAAACGATGCGTCGCGCATGCATCACGCGATCATCACTCAGGCCGGATTCATGCCGGCCACGAAGCGATAAGTTGCAGCGTGCTGCCGTCGTCGAAGACAGGCGTGTGCCCATCGTCGGCATGCGCAGCGATGTCGTCGTTCAACACGACGAGTGCTTCGATGGCGTCGTCTGCAACGATGGCGTCGAGCACATAGCCGACATCGCGGCCCTCGTTGCGCAGGACGTCGCCGGCATCCATCGCTTGCGACAATCTGACGCGGTGCAGGTGCCGCTTGTGTCCGCCGCGAAAGTGCAGCCGTGCGACGATCTCCTGGCCCGGGTAGCAACCCTTGTCGATGGCGACGGCCTGCAGGCGATGCAGCGACAAGGCTGGCGGCAGCAGCTGGTCCTGCAATTGCGCGGGCAGCCAGGGCCAACCCGCGCGCAGTTGCGGCAGCCGCCATGCGTCGTCGCCGGTGCCGGTGGCGCTGATGCACAGACTGTGCGTGCCGCAACCGAGCGAGATGCTTTCGCCATCGTCCGTGACCGTGTGCAGCGGCTTCGCCGGGCCGGTGGCGAGAATGCGCTGCGGCAATGCCGTCACGTCGACTCTCGAGCGGAACACGAAGCGCCGCAGCACATCGGCCATCGACGCGGCGACACCTCCGCGCAGCAGCAGCAGGTAACAGTGGTCGGCAAGTCGGGTCAGATGGAAAAGTGCGCGCACGCACCCCTGCGGATCGAGCCAGGCGCTGAATTGCCAGTGGCCGGGGGCGAGCGATTTGACCGCGCTGCCGAACTGCGCGTGTGCAAAAGCCGCCGCGTCGGGGCCTTCGATCAACAGGGTTTCAGCGGGATGGTGTGTCGGCATGAGACTGGCGGAGTTGGGGGCAGGCGAGGCAGGCCACAAGTGGCGGTGTCGCGATGCCGACACGTCGCGGCGCGACGGCATGGTTGTACTGCACTGCCGCAAGTATTAACCTTTGCCGGCTTTCAAAGACCATGTCCGATACCTCCTCTCCAACCGAATCCACATCAGTTTCCGTTCCGGCGGAAACGACGGTCGTGCCTGCCGGCCCGGCTGCGGACAAGGCGTCGAAGGAGCGGCCGGCTCCGGATCCCACGCGTTACGGTGATTGGGAAAAGAACGGGCGCTGTATCGACTTCTGAACGGCCGCGCGGCGCACGTCGCCGTCGCGTATCAGGACAGGGGAAGGTGCGGCATGGGCATCAGCGATTCCACACAGGATAGCCGCCATGGCAGATACGCAACGACCGCTCTCCCCGCACCTGCAGATCTACCGCAGGCAGGTGCAGATGATGACCTCCATCACGCACCGCGCCACCGGCATCGCGCTCGCCGTCGGCACCCTGCTGGTGGTCTGCGGCCTGCTGCAGCTGGCGGCGGGCGAGGAGAGCTTCAACCGCTTCAAGGGCATCATCGGCAGCCCGGTCGGCATCGTGCTGCTGCTCGGCTGGAGCTGGTCGCTGTTCTACCACCTGTGCAACGGTATCCGGCATCTGCTGCAGGATGCCGGCCTCGGTTACGAGATTCCCCAGTTCGTCCGCTCCAGCTGGCTGTCGGTCGCCGGCAGCATCGTGCTCACGGTGCTGGTCTGGGCATATGTATGGATGGCCGGAGGTGCGGCATGAGCGCGAAGGACGTGGCCGTGAAAGACCGGCGCAACCCGTTGAAGACCGCCCGCGGGCTGGGCTCGTCGCAATCCGGCGTGGGTCACTGGTGGACCCAGCGGGTGACCGCCGCGGCGCTGGTGCTGCTGGGCGTGTGGTTCGTGCTCACCGTGCTTGGCCTGCTGCATGCCGACTACGCCGCCGCGCGCGCCGCGGTGGCGAAGCCCTGGAACGCGCTGCTGCTGATCGCGTTCGTGCTCACCATGTTCTGGCATGCCGTGCTGGGCCTGCAGGTGGTGATCGAGGATTACGTGCACACCCGCTGGAAGGAAGTCGCGCTGCTGGCGGCGATCAAGTTCCTCGCGGTGCTGGGTGCGCTGGCTGGCGTGCTGGCCGTGCTGCGCATTGCGCTGACCCCATAAGACAAGACGCGAGGCCGCGATTTCATGGAAAGCTACAAGGTTCAGCAGCATCTGTATGACGTGATCGTGGTGGGCGCCGGCGGCGCCGGGCTGCGCGCCACGTTCGGCCTGGCCGAGAAGGGCCTCAAGGCCGCCTGCATCACCAAGGTGTTCCCGACCCGTTCGCACACGGTGGCGGCGCAGGGTGGCATCTCCGCCGCGCTCGGCAACATGGGCGAGGACGACTGGCGCTTCCATTACTACGACACGATCAAGGGCTCCGACTGGCTCGGCGACCAGGATGCGATCGAGTACATGTGCAAGAACGCGCCGGCCGCGATCATCGAGCTGGAGCATTACGGCGTGCCGTTCTCGCGCACCGACGAGGGCAAGATCTACCAGCGTCCGTTCGGCGGCATGACCACGCACTACGGCAAGGGTACCGCGCAGCGCACCTGCGCCGCGGCCGACCGCACCGGCCATGCGATCCTGCACACGCTGTACCAGCAGGCGCTGGCGCACGACGCCACGTTCTTCGTCGAATACTTCGCGATCGACCTGATCTTCGACGCCGAAGGCGTCTGCCGCGGCGTGCTGGCGCTGGACATGAACGAGGGCACCCTGCACTTCTTCCGCGGTCACGCGGTGGTGCTGGCCACCGGCGGCTACGGCCGTGCCTACTTCAGTGCCACCTCGGCGCACACCTGCACCGGCGACGGCGGCGGCATGGTGCTGCGCGCCGGCCTGGCGCTGCAGGACATGGAGTTCGTGCAGTTCCACCCGACCGGCATCTACGGCGCCGGCTGCCTGATCACCGAGGGCGTGCGCGGCGAAGGCGGCTACCTCACCAACTCCGAGGGCGAGCGCTTCATGGAACGCTATGCGCCCAGCGCGAAGGACCTGGCCTCGCGCGACGTGGTCAGCCGCGCGATGACGATCGAGATCCGCGAGGGTCGCGGCGTCGGCGAGCACAAGGACCACATCTACCTGAACCTGATGCACCTCGGTCCCGAGGTCATTCACGAACGGCTGCCGGGCATCGCCGAGTCGGCGCGCATCTTCGCCGGCGTGGATGTGACCAGGCAGCCGATCCCGGTGATCCCGACCGTGCACTACAACATGGGCGGCATCCCCACCAATTATCACGGCGAAGTGGTGCAGAAGCGCGGCGGCGACGTCGACGCGGTGGTGCCGGGCCTGTTCTCCATCGGCGAGGCGGCCTGCGTATCGGTGCACGGCGCAAACCGGCTGGGTTCGAACTCGCTGCTCGACCTGGTGGTGTTCGGCCGTGCCGTGGCGTATCGCTGTGCCGAGCTGATCCAGCCGGGCACCGCGCACAAGGACCTGCCGACCAACGTGCTTGACCAGTCGCTGGCGCGCTTCGACGCGCTGCGCAACGCGAACGGCAGCACGCCGACGGCGCAGATCCGCGCCACCATGCAGCGCACGATGCAGAAGGACGCCGCGGTATTCCGCACCGGCGAGTCGCTGGCCGAGGGCAAGCGGAAGATCTCCGAAGTGTTCGACATGTTCAAGGACGTCAAGGTCAGCGACCGTTCGCTGGTGTGGAATTCGGACCTGGTCGAGACGCTGGAGCTGTCCAACCTGCTGGCGCAGGCGGTGGCCACCATGCACGCGGCCGAGCAGCGGCCGGAAAGCCGCGGCGCGCATGCGCGCGAGGATTTCCCCGAACGCGACGACGCGAACTGGATGAAGCACACCCTGGTGTGGGTCGACGAGGCGGGCAGGTCGCGCTTCGACTTCCGCCCGGTGCATTCGAATCCGATGACCGACGAGGTCAAGGCCGTGCCGCCGGCGAAGCGCGTCTACTGACCCGCCGCCGCGGCATCGCGGGAACATCATTGGTTGTACGGCCGGGGCGCAAGCCCTCATGCAGAAAGTCGAAGGGTCCAGCACATGGCAGAGTTTTCGCTACCGAAGAATTCCAAGATCCAGCCGGGCAAGCACCACCCCGCCAAGGATGCGAAGAAGCCGCGTACCTTCCGCATCTACCGCTGGTCGCCTGACGACGGGCAGAACCCGCGCATCGACACCTACGAGGTCGATCTGGCCGCGTGCGGCCCGATGGTCCTGGACGCGCTGCTGAAGATCAAGAACGAGATCGATCCCACGCTGACCCTGCGCCGCTCCTGCCGCGAGGGCATCTGCGGTTCGTGCGCGATGAACATCGACGGTACCAACACGCTGGCTTGCACCAAGGCGATCGGCGAGTGTACCTCCGGCGACGTGAAGATCTACCCGCTGCCGCACATGCCGGTGGTGAAGGACCTGGTGCCGGACCTGACCCATTTCTACGCCCAGTTCGCCTCGATCAAGCCGTGGATCCGCACGCAGAGCCCGGCTCCGGACCGCGAGCGGCTGCAGTCGCCGGAGGAGCGCAAGAAGCTCGACGGCCTGTACGAATGCATCCTCTGCGCGTGCTGCACGACCAGTTGCCCGAGCTACTGGTGGAACGGCGACAAGTACCTCGGCCCGGCGATCCTGCTGCAGGCCTACCGCTGGATCGTCGACAGCCGCGACGAAGCCACCGGCGAGCGCCTGGACGACCTGGAAGACCCGTTCAAGCTGTACCGCTGCCACACCATCATGAACTGCACGCGGACATGCCCCAAGGGCCTCAACCCGGCCAAGGCGATCGCGGAGATCAAGAAGCTGATGGTGGAGCGGCGTTCGGCCTGAGCGCGCCGCCCATGATCCACAAGGACGGGCCGCCACGCGCGGCCTGTCGCTTTATGGCGCAGCGGATACACTTCGCGTATCACGGATACCGGTCGAGCCAGTGATGGACGAAGCACGCATCAAGCGCCTGCGCTGGCGCACCCGCCGCGGCACCCGCGAGCTGGACGCACTGTTCGGTGGCTGGCTGGACGAGCGCTTCGACACGGCGGACGCGGCGCAACAGCGCGCCTTCGACGAACTGCTCGACGTGCAGGACCCGGACCTGTGGGACTGGGTGATGGGCCATGCGCGCCCCGAACGGACCGACTGGCAGGCGATCATCGATGACATCCGCGCCCGCCATCGGCTTTGAGTACCGTCCGTCGCGGTGGCTGCGGCGGGCCCTGCTCCTGGTCGCCGCGCTGGCCGTGCTGGCGGTGGCGCTGAGTGCGCTGCCCGCGTGGCTGAAGCTGCTGCTGGCAGCGGTCGCGCTGCTGGCGACCTGGCGCACGTTGCGTCGGCTGGCCACGGATCCCGTGACGGCCGCCGGCTGGGGTGCCGACGACATCTGGACACTGCGCCTGCGCAGCCACGAGGACGTACCGGCCACGCTGGCCTCGTTCCGGGTGTACGGCATGTTCTTCGTGCTGCTGCGCCTGCGCACGGCAGAGCGGGGTGCGCAGGCATTGCTGCTGGCGCCGGACAACAGCGACGCGGACATCCGCCGCCGCCTGCGCATGCGCCTGGCGACCGTGCAGCCCGGCGAGGCCGTGCCGCGCCTTTGATCGGGCGGCAACTTCAGCGCTCCAGCGCGGTCCGAGCGAATACCTGATAATGCACGTCCGGGCGGCCCGCCCTGCGATCCTCACAAGCGACCCGCCCATGTTCCGACCGCTCGAACTCTTCATCGGCCTGCGCTACACCCGCGCCAAGCGGCGCAACCAGTTCATCTCCTTCATCTCCACCGTGTCGATCGTGTGCATCGCGATCAGCGTGGTCGCGCTGATCACGGTGATGTCGGTGATGAACGGCTTCGACTACCAGATGCGCTCGCGCATTCTCGGCGCGATCTCGCATGCCACCGTTTCCGGCGTCGGCCAGAGCGTGCAGGAGTGGCCGCGCGCCCTGCAGGTCGCCGAGGCGAACCCGCACGTGCTCGGCGCCGCGCCGTACGTGGAGAGCGAGGCGATGCTGCTGGCGCGGCGCTCCAGCGGTGCGCTGGTGCGCGGCATCGAGCCGGCGCAGGAGCCGAAGGTCGTCGACATCGACAAGCACATGATCGAGGGCAAGCTCGGCGAACTGACCCCGGGCAGCTGGAACATCGTGCTGGGCCGCGAGCTGGCGATGACGCTCGGCGTGGCGGTCGGCGACCGCGTCACCATGGCGGTGCAGCAGCTGCGCGCCACCCCGATGGGCAGCGTGCCGCGGATGCGCAGCTTCCACGTGGTGGGCACGTTCGAGCTGGGCATGGAGCAGTTCGACTCCGGCCTGGCACTGGTCAACATGAGCGATGCCGAGAAGCTCAACGACCTCGACGGCCCCACCGGCATCCGCCTGAAGCTCGACGACCTGTTCAACGCCCGGCCGGTTGCGCGCGAGCTGGCCGACCAGCTCGGCCAGGTCTATCGGGTGCAGACCTGGATGGACACCAATGCGAACCTGTTCGCCGCGCTGTCGATGGAAAAGATGGTGATGTTCATCATCCTGTCGCTGATCATCCTGGTCGCGGTGATCAACCTGGTTTCGATGCTGATGATGCTGGTCACCGACAAGCAGGCCGACATCGCGATCCTGCGCACGCTCGGCGCCACCCCGCGCAGCATCATGGGCATGTTCATGGTGCAGGGCGTGCTGGTCGGCTTCGTCGGCATCGGCTTCGGCGTGGGTTTCGGCTCGCTGTTGTCGTGGAAGCTGCCGGGCATCATCAAGTGGATCGAGCACACCTTCCACGTCACCTTCCTGTCGCCGGACGTCTACTACATCAGCGAGGTGCCGAGCCGGCTCGACTGGCACGACGTGGGCTGGACCGCGCTGCTGACCTTCGCGTTCTCGCTGCTGGCCACCCTCTATCCCGCGTGGCGTGCCTCGCGCACGCAGCCGGCGCAGGCGTTGCGCTATGAATAAGGCCGTCATGAACCCCACCACCGAATATGTGCTGCGCGCCAGCCGTGTCGCCAAGACCTACGACGAGGGCGGCCTGCGCACCGAAGTGCTGGGCGACGTCAGCTTCACCCTGAAGCGCGGCGAGACGATGGCGATCGTCGGCGCCTCCGGTTCGGGCAAGAGCACCCTGCTGCACATCATCGGCGGGCTGGACACGCTGACCGCCGGCGAGGTGGAAGTGGACGGCCGCGTGCTGTCGAAGCTGTCCGACGCCGAGCGCGGCCGCGTGCGCAACCGCTCGCTCGGCTTCATCTACCAGTTCCACCACCTGCTGCCCGAGTTCACCGCGCTGGAGAACGTGTGCATGCCGCTGCTTATCCGCGGCACCGCGATCGCCGAGGCGCAGAAGCAGGCCGCGGCCTTGCTGGAACGTGTCGGGCTGGGCGGGCGCACGCACCACAAGCCGTCCGAGCTGTCCGGCGGCGAGCGCCAGCGCTGTGCGGTGGCGCGCGCGCTGGTGACGCGCCCGGCCTGCGTGCTCGGCGACGAGCCGACCGGCAACCTCGACGAGGGGAATGCCGCGCAGGTCTACGCACTGATGCTGGAACTCAACCGCGAGATCGGCACCAGCTTCGTGCTGGTCACCCACGATCCACACCTGGCCGCGAAGATGGACCGCACCCTGGTGCTGCACAACGGCGCGCTGCAGGAAAGCCAGGGAGCCTGATGCTCGGCTCCTCCCCCTGCATGCAGGGGGAGGTTGGGTGGGGGTAGCCCGAGCTTGCGGCAAGATCAAGAGCCACCCCTCCCTGACCCTCCCCTGCTGCGCAGGGGAGGGGACCCTGACTGGTTCGGCAAGTCGTCTGGGCGTGCGCCTACACATTTTTCATCTTCACCGCTGCGCCCGCCGCGCTAGGCTCGCACTCTTCCAGGATGGAATGGGGCACGTGGCATGACGCGAATCACGGCGACCACCGCGGCCCTGGCCCTGCTGGCCGGCGTGCTGCTGGTGCAATGGTTGCCGCAGTTGCCGGCGCGCTGGTGCCCCATCCTGTTGCTGCTGGTCGCCATGCTGCTGGCCTGGCGTTGTCCGCGTTGGCGCTGGCTGGCGTGGGTGTTGTTCGGCGTCGCCTGGGCCGTCTGGCATGGCGCCACGGCGATGGATGCGCGGTTGCTGCGTGCGCTGGAAGGCCGGGACATCACCGTGGTCGGCAGCATCGTCGACTTGCCGCGGGCCGGCACGGACGCCAGCCGCTTCACGCTGCGGGTGGATCAGGCCACGCTGGATGGTCGTCCCTTGGCATGGCATGGCCGGGTGACGGTGACCTGGTATGGCGATGCGCCACTGCTGCAGCCGTGCACCCGCTGGCAACTGCTGTTGCGGCTGAAGCGGCCGCGTGGCCTTCTCAATCCCGGCGTGGCCGACAGCGAGCGTTCGGCGCTGGAGCGCGGCATCGTGGCCACGGGTTATGTGCGTGATGATCCCGGCAACGCACGGCTGGCCGGCCCGCCCTGGTGCATCGACGGCGTGCGCGACGCGATCGCCCGCGGCATCGCCGCACGCGTGCGCGACCCGCACGACGCGACTCTGCTGCAGGCGTTTTCGGTGGGCGACACGCGCGGGCTGGAGCAGCGCGACTGGGAAGTGGCGCGCGCCAACGGCGTGTCGCACCTGATCGCGATTTCCGGTTTTCACGTCGGCGTGGCCGCGGTGGCCGGGGTGTGGCTGGCGCTGCTGGTCTATGCGCTGTCTCCGAGGCTGGCGCTGTGGCTGCCGCGACCGCAGGCACAGGCCGCCGCCGCGTTGCTGGTGGCCGGCATCTACAGCGCGTTGGCCGGTTTCGGGTTGCCGACGGTGCGCACCCTGCTGATGATCGCGGTGGTGGCACTGGCACGTTGCAGCCGGCGTGCCGGCAGCGGCGCGCAATCGTTGGCGCTGGCACTGATCGCGATCGTGCTGGTCGATCCGCTGGCGGTACTGGCGGCCGGATTCTGGCTGTCCTTCGTCGGCGTGGCCTTTCTGATGCTCTGCCTGCAGTCGCGCGGTCGCGGTTTGCGCGCGTTCCTGCATGAGCTGTCGGCCGGACAGATGGTGATGACAGTGTCGCTGCTGCCGCTGACCCTGTGGTTCTTCGGCGAAGCCTCGCTGGTCGGGGCGTTATCCAACCTGCTGGCGGTACCGTTCGTGAGTTTCGTGATCGTGCCCTGCGCACTGCTCGGCATGCTGCTGCTCGGGTTGTGCCCGCCACTGGCCACGCCGGTGCTGTGGCTGGCCGCGCAACTGGCGCATGCGCAATGGTGGCTGCTGGAACGGATGTCGGGCTGGCCCGGTGCGCACTGGTATCTGCCGACGCTGCAGCCGTGGGCCCTGCTGCTGGCGGTACTCGGAGCGTTGTGGCTGTTCCTGCCGCGCGGCATGCCGCTGCGCTGGCTCGGTCTGCTGCTGTTCCTGCCCCTGCTGTGGCCGCCGCGGCAGTTGCCGGCCGAGGGTGCATTCCAGGTATGGGTGCTGGATGTGGGGCAGGGCCTGTCGGTGCTGCTGCGTACGCGCGAGCATGCTCTGGTGTACGACACCGGCGCGCGTTATCCGTCCGGTTTCGATCTGGGCGAGGCGGCGGTGCTGCCGGCGATCCATGCGCTGGGCGTCACGCGGCTGGACATGCTGGTGGTCAGCCACGCCGACAACGACCATGCCGGTGGAGCGGAGGCCGTCGCCAGCGCCTTCCCCCGGGCGCAGCGCTATGCTGGCGAGCCGGCACGGATGGCACGGATGAAGCTGCCGATGCGTCGGTGCGTCGCCGGGCAGTCGTGGCAATGGGACGGCGTGCATTTCCGCGTGCTGAATCCTCGCGGTGACGCGGGTGATCGGGGCAATGACAGCTCCTGCGTGCTGCTGGTCGAGGGCCGCGGCGGGCGCCTGTTGCTGACCGGCGACATCAGCTCGAAGGCGGAGCCGCAAGTGGCGGCGACGCTCGGCCCCGGGCCAGGCCCGGTGCTGCTGGTGCCGCATCACGGCAGCAAAACCTCGTCCGGCGCGGCCTTCATCGCATCCGTGCAGCCGCCGCTGGCGGTGGTGTCGGCGGGCTGGCGCAACCGCTTTGGCCACCCGAAACCGGAGGTGCTGGCGCGTTATGCGGACGCCGGCGTGCCGGTATTCAATACGGCGGAACAGGGGGCCATTCCGCTGGATTTCCCCGCCGATGCTCCACCGCGACGCGAGGCCGGCTGGCGGCAGCGCCGGCCTCGCTACTGGCGCGAGTGAGGAATGCCACGCCTGCCGCAGTACAGGCCGGCGGGACTGCTATGATGCGCGCTTCCTGTCAGGTAGCGCGTCCGGGGTCGAAAAGTGCTGGAAATTCTGATGGCTGGCGGGTGGGCGATGGTGCCCATCCTTATCTGTTCGGCGATTGCCCTGGCGATCGTGCTGGAGCGTTGCTGGACCTTGCGCCGCAAGTCCGTGCTGCCGCCGGGGCTGGGCGATGAGGTGCGCGAATGGGCGCGTTCCGGACAGCTCGATCCGGGCCATCTCGACGCCCTGGCCAGCGGCTCGCCGCTGGGCGAACTGTTGGCCTCCGCCCTGGTCGTGCGCCGGCAGTCGCGCGAGCTGATCAAGGAGCGCATCGAGGACACCGGCCGGCACGTCGTCCACCGGATGGAGCGCTATCTCAACACGCTGGGCACCATCGCGCTGATCGGTCCGCTACTGGGCCTGTTCGGCACCGTGATCGGCCTGATCCGCATGTTCATGGAAGTGATGGCGGGCGGCATCGGCGATCCGGCCAAGATGGCCGGCGGCATCGGCGAGGCGCTGATCTGCACCGCGTCGGGCCTGACCGTGGCGATCCCGGCCTACGTGCTGCACCGCTACTTCCGCTCGCGCGTGACCGGCTATCGCGTGGAGATGGAGAAGCAGGCCACGGCCCTGCTCGACGATCTGACCCTGTCCCCCGCGACGCCCTTGCCGGTGCGGCCGCGGCGCACGCCGGCGCCGTCCACGCCGGGCGCAGGCTGAGCGCGCCCATGCGTATCGGCAACGACCGCCGCGGCGACGAGTTCGAGATCAACGTGATCCCGTTGATCGACGTGCTGCTGACCCTGCTGATGTTCTTCGTGCTGACCAGCACGTTCGTGCAGCACTCGCGGCTGCAGGTGACCCTGCCGCAGGCGAGCACTCAGGATCGCGACATGAACGCCCCGTCGCTGACTGTGATGATCGACCGTGACGGCCGTTTCTTCGTGGGCAGCGACGAGGTGATGGGCGAGGGCATCGAGGCACTGAAGCAGACCATCGCGCGCAACGCCGGCGACGACCGCGAGCGCCAGGTGACGATCCGCGCCGACGCGCACACGCCGCACCAGGACGTGGTCACCGCGATGGACGCGCTGGGCCAGCTCGGCTTCACCCGGCTGTCGATCGCCACCACGCCGAGCAAGCCGGGCCAGGGCAAATGAACGGCGGCAAGGTCGCCGTGTGGGACGCGCAGACCTGGCGCGTCTACGCGCGACTGCTCGGCTACACGAAACGCTACTGGCTGATGGGGCTGATCGCACTGGTCGGCATGGTTCTGGATGGCGGCGCGCTGGCGGCCTTCACCCAGAAGCTGAGGCCGATGATTGACGACCTGTTCGCGAAGAAGGACGCCTACCTGATTTTCTGGATGCCGATCTGGATCGTCGGCATCTTCGCGGTACGCGGCATCGGCACCTTCGTCAGCAGCTACGGCATCGCCTACATCGGGCGCAACGTGGTGCAGGCGATGCAGCGTGACGTGTTCGCCGCGTACCTGCGGCTGCCGGCGACGTTCTTCGGCAATGAGCCGTCGGGACAGCAGATCTCGCGCGTCACCTATACCAGCGAGCAGGTGGCCTCGGCGTCCACCGATGCGGTGAAGATCATGGTGACTGAAGGCGTCACGGTCATCGGCATGCTGTACGTGATGTTGAGCAACAGCGCCTACCTGTCCATGGCCCTGCTGGTGATGGTGCCCGCCATCGCCTTCATCGCCACCATGGTGAGCCGGCGCTATCGCCTGATCAGCCGGCGCATCCAGGGCATGATGGGGTCGATCACCGGCGCGGTGGACGAGTCGGTCAACGCGCACCGCGAAGTGCGCGTCTACGGCGGGCAGCAGCACGAGGCCGCCCGTTTCGACGAGGTGACCCACCGTGCCCGTCGGCTCAACCTGAAGATCGCCGCCACCAACGCGACCGCCAGCACCGCCATCCAGTCCGTCGCCGCGGTCGCCCTGGCGGTGCTGGTGTTCCTGGCGACGCGGCCCGACGTGATCGCGAACATTTCCCCCGGCGTGTTCGTCACCGTGCTGACGGCGATGGGGGCGTTGATGCCCTCGCTGAGGCGGCTGGCGAGCGTGCAGGCGAACATCCAGCGTGGCGTATCCGCGGCCGAGGACCTGTTCGAGGTCATCGACATGCCGCCGGAAGTCGACCACGGCACCCGCGAACTGGTCCGCACTCGCGGCGAGCTGTGCTTCGAGGACGTGCGACTGACCTACCCGCGCAACGATTTCGAGGCCCTGCGCGGAGTCGACCTGGCCTGCGCGCCCGGCACGGTGACCGCGCTGGTCGGGCGTTCCGGCAGCGGCAAGAGCAGCCTGGTCAGCCTGCTGCCGCGCTTCTACGAACCCAGCTCCGGCCGCATCATGCTGGATGGCGAGGACTATCGCGACTACACGCTGGCCTCGATGCGCCGGCAGATCGCCTGGGTCGGGCAGGGCGTGGTGCTGTTCGACGACACCGTGGCCAACAACATCGCCTACGGCGAACTGGCCGGCGCCAGCGAGGCGGACATCGTGGCCGCCGCCGAAGCGGCGAATGCGATGGAGTTCATCGCGCGCATGCCGCAGGGCATCCATACCCAGGTCGGGCAAAGCGGCAACATGCTGTCGGGCGGCCAGCGCCAGCGCATCGCGATCGCCCGCGCGATCCTGAAGAACGCGCCGATCCTGGTGCTGGACGAGGCCACCAGCGCGCTCGACACCGAGTCGGAGCAGCTGATCCAGCAGGCGCTGCAGCGCCTGATGCGCGACCGCACCACGCTGGTGATCGCGCATCGCCTGTCCACCGTCGAGGGCGCCGACCAGATCGCGGTGATGGAGCAGGGCCGCATCATCGAGCGCGGCAACCACGCCGAGCTGATCGCGCTGGGCGGGCAGTACGCCGCGCTGTACCGCATGCAGTTCCACGACCATGCGGCCGAGCAGGCCGGCGACTGAGGAAGCACCCATGGCGCTGATCGACACGCTCGAATCAGCCTGGTACGGCGGCGGCCGGGCACCGTGGTGGACGCGGCCGCTGGCGATGCTGTACGGCGGCGCATCGCGCCTGCGCCGGGCGCTTTACCAGGCCGGCTGGTTGCGTCGCGTGCGCCTGCCGGCGCCGGTCGTGGTGATCGGCAACATCAGCGTGGGCGGTACCGGCAAGACACCGCTGACGATCGCCGTGGTCGACGCCCTGCGCGAACGCGGTTACCGGCCCGGGGTGGTCAGCCGCGGCCATGGCGGCAGCCGGCGCGAACCGCTGTTGCTCGGCGACGCGCCGGATCCCGCGCAGGTCGGCGACGAACCGTGCCTGATCCGCGCCAGCGGTGCGCCGGTGGCGGTGGGGCGCGACCGCCCGGCCGCGGCGCAGCTGCTGCTCGACGCCGGCTGCGACGTGCTGGTCGCCGACGACGGCCTGCAGCACTATCGCCTGGCGCGCGACGTGGAAATCTGCGTGATCGACGGCGTGCGCCGTTTCGGCAACCGCCGCCTGCTGCCGGCCGGTCCGCTGCGCGAGCCGCTGGACCGGTTGCGGCGGGTGGACCTGCGCGTATGCAACGGAGGCGCTGCCGAGCCGGGCGAATACCCGATGCAGCTGTGCGGCGGCGAAGCGGTCGCGGTGGACGATGGCCGCACGCAGGCATTGGCGAGCTTCGACGGCCAGCGTGTCCACGCGGTGGCGGCGATCGGCAATCCGCGGCGCTTCTTCGACAGCCTGCGCGCGGCGGGCATCGAGGTGATCGAGCACGCGTTCGCCGACCATCATGGTTTCGCGCCGGCCGACCTGGATTTCGCCGACGGCCTGCCGCTGCTGATGACCGACAAGGACGCGGTCAAGTGTCGGCGCTTCGCCCGGGCGAACTGGTGGCGGGTGCCGGTGCAGGCGCAATTGCCGCCGGCATTTTACGAGGCGCTGGGCGTGCACCTGGACGGTTTGCGACGCGAAACGAGCTCGCCGGCCACATAGACCCGGCGCGCCAGCCCCCCACCGATCCAGTAGCACAGCTCGGCCGGCTGGCGCGCGTTCCACGCCACCAGGTCGGCGCGCTGGCCGACCGCCAGCGTGCCGCGGTCGTGCAGGCCCAGCGCGCGGGCCGCGTTGACGGTGACCCCGCGCAGCGCTTCCTCCGGGGTGAGCCGGAACAGCGTGCAGGCCATGCCGGCGGCCAGCCGCAGCGACAGCAGGGGCGAGGTGCCGGGGTTGCAGTCGGTGGCGATCGCGATCGCCACGCGCTGTTCGCGCAGCGCCGCCACCGGCGGCAGCTTCGTCTCGCGCAGCGCGTAGAACGCACCGGGCAGCAGCACGGCGACGGTGCCGGCGGACGCCATCGCCTCGATGCCCGCTTCGCTCAGGTGTTCCAGGTGGTCGGCGGAGAGCCCGCGGTATTCGGCGACCAGTGCGGCGCCGCCCTGGTCGGACAACTGCTCCGCATGCAGCTTCACCGGCAGGCTGAGCTGTTTCGCGCGCTCGAACACGCTGCGGGTCTCCTCGCGGCTGAAGCCGATGCCCTCGCAGAACGCATCGACCGCATCGACCAGGCCCTCGGCGGCGAGCGCGGGCAGCATCCCGTCGCAGACCAGCGAGACGTAATCGCCGCGTCGCTCGCGGTATTCAGGCGGCAGCGCATGCAGGCCGAGGAAGCTGGTGCGCACGCTGATGCCAAGCTCGCGGCCGAGCCGTCGCGCCACGCGCAGCATGCGGCGCTCGGTCTCCAGCTCCAGGCCGTAGCCGGACTTGATCTCCAGCGTGGTGACGCCGTCGGCCAGCAGAGCCCGCGCGCGCGGCAGCGATTGCGCGAACAGCTGCTCCTCGCTGGCGGCGCGGGTGGCGTTGACGCTGGAGGCGATGCCGCCGCCGGCGCGGGCGATGTCCTCGTAGCTGGCGCCGTTCAGGCGCAGCTCGAATTCGTGCGCGCGGTCGCCGCCGAACACCAGGTGCGTATGGCAGTCGACCAGCCCCGGCGTGACCAGCGCGCCGTCCAGCGATTCGACCGCAGCGGCGAGCGCGTCGGGGGCGTCCGGCAGCGCGTCCATGCGGCCGACCCAGGCGATACGGCCGTGATGCAGCGCGATCGCGCCGTGCTCGACCAGCCCGTACGGCGCGTCGCCGGCGAACGTGGCCAGGGTGGCATTCAGCAGCAGTCGATCCCAGCGGGTCTCGCTCATGTCGGTACGGATTCCGTGTGGATGCTCAGGGTTGCCCGGGCGCGGGCGGGCGGGTCGGCGCGACCGGTTCGCCGAACGCGCTGGTATGGCCGCCGGGCGGCAGCGGCTCGTCGGGCTCGTCTGCGGTCTCGCCGGTCGGCGCAGGGCTGGCCTGCTGGCGCTCGAAGTCCTGCACCATGCGTTCGGCGAAATCGCGGTACACCGGCGTGGGGCAGAACAGCGACGACGCGGCGCGCGCGAGCAGGCAGGCGGCCATGATCGGGATGACCATCTCCTGGTTGTCGGTCAGCTCCATCGCGATCACCGCCGAGGTCAGCGGTGCGCCGGTGACGCCGGCCAGATACGCGCTCATGCCCAGCAGCACCACCGCGGCGGCGGGAACGCCGGGCAGGAAGTGCGCGATGTTCTGGCCCAGCCCGGCGCCGACCGCCAGCGCCGGCGAGAAGATGCCACCGGGAATGCCGGCCCAGTACGAGACCACGTTGGCCGCGAGCTTGGCGATGCCGAAACCCTGGTCCGGCATGCCGGCCGTGGCCTGCACGATCGCACGGGCCTGGTCGTAGCCGGTGCCATAGACGCTGCCGTGCGTGCACACGCCAAGCAGCGCCAGCGCCAGGCCGCAACCGGCGGCGAAGCTTACCGGCCAGCGCTCGCGCAGGCGGCCGACCTGCGCCAGCGGGCCGTGCCGGCTGAGCAGGATCAGCCGTGCGAACAGCCCGCCGAGCAGGCCGCAGACCACGCCGGTCAGCAGCACGGCGAGCCAGGCGTGGCCCAGCGGCAGGCTCGCCTCGACCTCGCCGAAGTACGAGTAGTTGCCCATGATGCCCAGCGAGACCACGCCGCCGATGATCACCGCGGTGAGCAGCAGGCCGCTGAAGCGGTGCTCGAACGTGCCGGCCAGTTCCTCGATCGCGAACACCACGCCGGCCAGCGGCGTGTTGAACGCGGCCGCGATGCCGGCGGCGCCGCCGGCCAGGATGAAGCGCGAGGCGGCCTTGGGGTCGCTGAAACCGAAGCGGCGGCCGAGCGAATAGAACAGCCCGGCGCTGACGTGCACGGTCGGTCCCTCGCGGCCGATCGAGGCGCCCACGGCCAGCGCGATCAGGGTCAGCGCCATCTTGCCCACGGCGATCGGCAGCGCCAGCATCCGCTCGCGGAAACCCGCATCCTCGATGTGCAGCGTGGCGATCACCTGCGGGATGCCGCTGCCGCGGGTCGCGCGCAGGCGTCCCGCGGTGGCCCAGGCGAGCAGGCCGAACACCAGCGGAGTGAGGATCAGCGGAATCCAGCTGCCATGGCCGAGGATGCCGAGAAACAGATGGTAGGACCAGGTGCTGGCCTTGGCGAACAGGATCGCCGTCAGCGCCACCAGCACAGCGCCGGACCACAGCACCAGTCGGCGCTTCCAGTGGTGCGGAGCGAAGAATTCGTGCCCGAGCAGCGCCTGCAGGCGCGGGTTGGCGGACTTTGCTTCGGGTTCGGGCGGCTTGGGCATGGCGCGATTATCGCAGACTCGCCGCTGATGGCATTTGGTAGGGCGGACACTGGTCGCCGGCTTTCGGTCGTCGGCGACAGCGGCGGGCGGTGCCCGCCCTACAGCCAGCACGGCCGATCAGCGCGGCCGCCAGCGCGTCTCGTACAGGTCGAAGCGGCGGTCCTTGAGGTTCTGCACCGCGCCCGCGTTGCGCGCGCTGGCCAGGCTTTCCAGGCGCAGGTCGGCGAACAGCACGGTCTCGATGTTCGGCGTGGAATCCGCGGCGATGCCGTCGCGCGCGAACGGGAAGTCGCTCGGCGTGAGGATGCAGCTCTGGCCGTACTGGATGTCGAAGTTGTTGACGCCCGGCAGGTTGCCCACGTTGCCCGACAGCACCACGTAGCACTGGTTCTCGATCGCCCGCGCCTGCGCGCAGTAGCGCACGCGCAGGTAGCCCTCGCGCACGTCGGTGCAGAACGGCACGAACAGCATCAGCGCACCCTGGTCGACCAGGTAGCGCGCCACCTCGGGGAACTCCGCGTCGTAGCAGATCATCACCCCGATCGGGCCGCAGTCGGTCTGCACGGTGGCCGCGCTGTCGCCGCCGGTGATGTTCCACACGTTGCGTTCGCTCGGCGTGGGGTGCAGCTTCTCGCGCTCGTGCAGCGAGCCGTCGCGCAGGCACACGTAGCAGACGTTGTGGATGTCGCCGTTGGCCTGCTCGGTGGGATGCGTGCCGGCGATGATGTTGATGTTGTAGTGCACCGCCAGGCGGCTGAAGAGTTCCTTCACCTGCGGCGTGTACTGGCTCAGCTTGCGGATCGACTCCACCGGCGACAGCTCGGTGTTCTCGATCGACAGCAGCTGCAGCGTGATCAGCTCGGGGAAGGTGACGAAGTCGGCGCTGTAGTCGGCGGCGATGTCGGTGAAGTATTCGACCTGGGTGGCGAACTCCTCGAACGAGGTGATCCGGCGCTGCTGGTATTGCACCGAGGCCACCCGCACCGAGTCGGGCAGCAGCCGGGCCGAGGTGACCGGCGGGATGTCCGGCTGGTCGAGCAGTTGCGGGTTGCGCCAGACCAGGTGCGCGGCATAGCCCAGCGATTCGTGGTCGGACGGCACGTAGGCGCGCAACACGCCGACCACCTCGAAATCGTTGGAAAGCTGGAAGCTCAGCGTCTGGTCGCGGCGCCGGCCTTCCACCACCGCCTGCACGTAGGCCTCGGCGTTGCCGTAGCGCTGGATGTTGCGCGCCAGCCCCGGGATGCGTCCGCCGAACACGATCCCGCGCAGCTTCAGGTCGACGCACAGCCGCTTGCGTGCCTGGTACAGCCGCTGGCCGATGCGCATGCCACGGTAGTCCGGGTGCACCACCACTTCCATGCCGTACAACCAGTTGCCGTCCGGCTTGTGCCGCGAGCCCATGCCGCCGCCGGTGATCTGCATCCAGGTATGCGGCGCCAGCGCGGTAGCCTCGTCGATGCGGAAGGTGGCGCAGTAGCCCACGACCGCGCCCTCGTACTCGACCACGAACTGGCCTTCGGGGAAGTGCGTCTGCTGCGAGCGCAGCATCTCCGCCGAGTGGCCCCATTCGGGCGTGTAGATCCGTGCGGTGAGCTCGACCAGTGCCGGCACGTCGGCGGGCACGGCCTGGCGCAGCAGCAGTTTCGGCTTGTTTTCGCTGTTTTTCCTGACCATCGCCCGAGTATGCCCGCGGCGGGGTGAAGGCGGTTTCACCACCCGGTTACACTGCGCGGCATCGCCATCCGGAGCCGGAACCATGAGCAGCAACGCCATCGCCCACTTCAAGGCCGGCCATGCATGGCGCGGCGATGGTTGGCAGGCCGATGCCGTGCTGGGCGTGGATGCGGGCGGGCGGCTGCAGGCCGCGCCGGAGCCCGGCGGTGCGGCGCTCGGCCGCTGGGTGTTGCCCGGCATGCCGAACCTGCACTCGCATGCGTTCCAGCGCGCGATGGCCGGTCTGGCCGAACGCAAGGGAAGGGCCGACGACAGCTTCTGGAGCTGGCGCGAAACGATGTACGCGTTCGCCGCCACGATCGGCCCGGACGAACTCAAGGCGATCGCCGCCCAGCTCTACGTCGAGATGCTCAAGGCCGGCTACACCAGCGTCTGCGAGTTCCACTACCTGCACCACCAGCCGGACGGCGCGCCGTACGCGTCGCCGGAGGCGATGTCGCTGGCGCTGATCGAGGCGGCGCGCGAGGCCGGCATCGGCCTGACCCTGCTGCCGGTGCTGTATATCAGCGGCGGTTTCGACGGCCGTGCGCTCAGCACGCGCCAGCGCCGTTTCGGCCATGCCGTGGACGCCTGGCTGCGCCTGCTGGAGACGCTGCGCCGGCAGCAGAACGACGAGGTGTGCGTGGGTATCGCGCTGCATTCGCTGCGCGCGGTGCCGGAGCCGGCGCTGCGCGAGGTGCTGGCCAGCGAGCTGGCGGCCGGCGGCCCGATCCACATCCACATCGCCGAGCAGGTCGGCGAAGTGCAGGACTGCGTGGCCACCCGCGGCGCGCGGCCGGTGGAATGGCTGTTCGCGCATGCCGCGGTCGACGCGCGCTGGTGCCTGGTCCACGCCACCCACCTCACCGCAGCGGAAACCGCGCAGCTGGCGCGCAGCGGCGCGGTGGCCGGGCTGTGCCCGACCACCGAGGCGAACCTCGGCGACGGCCTGTTCCCGCTGGCCGATTATCTCGATGCCGGCGGGGCGCTCGGCATCGGCTCGGACTCACACATCTCGATCTCGCCGGTGGAGGAACTGCGCTGGCTGGAATACGGCCAACGCCTGGCCACCCGCCATCGCAACATCGCCGCGCGGCACGAGGGCGACAGCGTGGGCGAGACGCTGTGGCGCGCCGCGCTGCATGGCGGCGCGCTGGCCTCGGGCCGGCCGGTCGGCGAGCTGCGCGACGGTGCGCGCGCCGACCTGGTCGTGCTGGACGAGGACTCGCCGCTGCTTGCCGCGCGCGACGCCCGTTCGGTGCTGGACAGCTTCCTGTTCGCCGGCAACACGCCGCTGGTGCGCGACGTGATGGTGGGCGGGCGCTGGCAAGTGCGCGACTTCCGTCATTGCGATGAGGAACGTATTGCGGCGCGGTATCGCGGCGTGGTGGCGCGGCTGGCGGGCGGCTGATCCGGCCCATTCCGGCCTATGTCCCGGCACACGCGATTGGGCTAGATTGCACTGGCCGTACGCGCCGTCGTCGGCGACGGTTTCCGAAACCACCAAGGGGAGAGTCCCATGCAAGCTTCTACCGATCTGGGCAAGCTGGTGCTTCGTGTCGTGCTGGGTGTGTTGATCCTGTTCCATGGCGTGTCCAAGCTGATCCACGGACCGGGCTACGTCATCGGCGTGGTGACCGGAGCCGGCCTGCCGTCGTTCGTGGCCTACGGGGCGTACGTGGGCGAGGTGGTAGCGCCGCTGCTGCTGCTGATCGGGTACTGGACGCGGGTGGGTGCGCTGATCATCGTGATCAACATGTTGGTGGCGATCGGGTTGGTGCACCTCGGCCAGCTGGCCACGCTGGCCGACACCGGCGGCTGGGCGCTGGAGCTGCAGGGCATGTTCCTCGGCACTGCGCTGGCGATCATGCTGCTCGGCGCGGGCCGCTACAGCCTGGGCGGCGCGAACGGCCGCTGGAACTGAGCGGGCTTCCGTCCGCCATCGTTTGACCGGAACGCCCGCCTGCAACGGCGGGCGTTCTGCATGTCCTCCGCTGTTGCCGTGCCCGGATGCTTCGCAGGCGCGGCGCGATGTGCCACGCTCGACGTTTGGCCCGACGCCGCGTTCGGCACACTGGCGATCATCGTGGGCATCGCGCTGTTCGGCTGGTTCAGCGGGCGCGGCGCGGCGGGGCACGGCGAGGAGGTGCGCGCCTTGCGCGGCGACCGCAGCGCCTGAGCCGCTGGTGCGTCATCCATCGTTTGGCCGGCTCGCTCTATCCTTGCCGGGTTGAGCCACCGGGGTGAGTGGAATGAAGCGTGACGTGGCGCCGGAAGCGGCGGGACCATTCGAGGCCGAGGCGCCGGCGCCGTATATCCACCACGGCACGCCCGCGTTCCGCCGCACCAACCTCGCGCTGTTCGCGGCCGGCTTCGCCACGTTCGGACTGCTGTACTGCGTGCAGCCGCTGATGCCGGAGTTCAGCCGGCACTACGGGGTGAGCGAGGCGGGCGCGGCGCTGTCGCTGTCGCTCACTACCGGCGTACTCGCGTTCGCGATGCTGTTCGCCGGCGGGTTATCGGATGCGTGGGGGCGCAAGCCGGTGATGGCGGCCTCGCTGCTGGCCTCGGCGCTGTTGGTGCTGGCCAGCGCGGCGATGCCGACCTGGGGCTCGCTGCTGGTGGTGCGCACGCTGCTGGGGCTCACCCTGAGCGGCCTGCCGGCGGTGGCGATGACGTATCTCGGCGAGGAAATGGACGCCGAATCGATCGGCCTGGGCATGGGCCTCTATATCAGCGGCAGCGCGGTCGGCGGCATGGGCGGGCGGCTGATCTCCGGCGTGCTGGCCGACTTCTTCGGCTGGCGCATCGGCGTGGCGGTGGTCGGCGCGATCGGCGTGGCGGCCGGGCTGGTGTTCTGGCGGGCGCTGCCGCCGTCGCGGCATTTCACGGCGCAGCCGCTGCGCTGGCGCACTCTGCTGGGGCGCCTCGCCGGCATATTCCGCGACCGCGGGCTGCCGTGGCTGTTCGTCGAAGGCTTCCTGCTGCTCGGCGCGTTCGTCACCGTCTACAACTACCTCGGCTACCGGCTGATGGCGCCGCCGTACGGGCTCAGCCAGGCGGTGGTCGGATTGATCTTCGCGATCTACCTGATCGGCACGTTCAGCTCGGCGTGGATGGGTCACCTGGCCGGCAAGCTCGGGCGTCGCAAGGTGCTGTGGACCGCGTTCGCGCTGATGCTGGCCGGCGTGGCGCTGACCATCGCGCGGCCGCTGCCGCTGATCATCCTGGGCATCGTGGCGATCACGTTCGGCTTCTTCGGCGGCCACTCCATCGTCAGCAGCTGGGTCGGCCGGCGCGCCGGCGCGGCGAAGGCGCAGGCGTCGTCGGTGTACCTGTTCTGCTACTACATGGGTTCCAGCATCGCCGGCGCCAGCGGCGGCCTGTTCTACGCGTCGCACGGCTGGAGCGGGGTGGCGCTGTTCACCGGCGCGCTGGTGCTGGCCGGCCTGCTGATCGCGTTGGGCCTGGTGCGGCTGAAGCCACTGGTCGACGTGGCCACGCCGCCCACGCCGATGAGCAAGGGCGCGATGGGGTAGGAGCGCTCTGCTCCTCCCCTGCTGGCAGGGGGAGGCAGGGAGGGGGTAAAGCTCTTGATCTGAAGTCCGAGCAAAAAGCACCCCACCCCTCCCCTCCCCTGCGTGCAGGGGAGGGAGAAAAGCTTCAGCGCGACGCGGGTTTCAGCATGTCCTTCACCGCGTCGTAGTCGCCGTCGTTCGCGGCGGCGGGGAGGCCGAGCAGGCGGGTCATCAGCGGGTAGACGTCCACGTTCGGAAACGCCGGCACCTTCGCGCCGGCGCGGAACGCGGGGCCGTGCGCCACGAACAGCGCCTGCATCAGCGGCTCGGCGTTGTCGTAGCCGTGCTCGCCCAGGCTCAGCCGGCCCTTGCGCTTCGCCGCGTAGTCGCTGGTGGTGATGCGCCAGTGCACGTTCGCCAGGCACAGCAGCTGCGGCACGCGCGGGTTCTTGCCGTAGGCCAGCCGCGCCGGCACGCGGGTCTTGTCCCAGCACTGCATGTGCGGGTGCGGCTGCTCCAGGGTCTGCTCGACCTTCGCGAAATCGGCGCGCGCCTGCGCACTGTCCGACGTCGGGTTGAAGCCGGCCAGGATGCCCATGCTCACCGTCTGCACGCGGTCGAGCGGGACCAGTTCGTCGATCATCACGCTGTTCGATTCCGGCACCCCGGCCATGCCGTGGTCGGACAGCACGATCAGGTTGATCCGCTCGAACAGGCCGCGTTGCTTCAGGCCGTGCACCAGCCGGGCCAGCGCCGCGTCGGTGCCGCGCAGCGCCACCTCCACCTCGGGCGAGTCCGGGCCGTGGACATGCCCGGCGTGATCGACCTCATCGAAGTACAGGGTGAGGAAGCGCGGCCGCTCGGCGGCCGGCAGGTCCAGCCAGGCCAGCACCTGGTCCACCCGCTCGCCGGCCGTTACGCTGCCGTCGAACGGCTTCCAGTAATCCGGGTGATGGCCGTGGATGTCCGCTTCCGAGCCAGGCCAGAACATGGTGGCGGTGCGCACGCCGTGCCGGTCGGCGGTTTCCCAGACTGGCGTGCCCTCGGCCCACCAGCGACCGTCGCTGACCGCCTTGCGGCTGCCCAGCGAGAACTTGCCGAGCTGCGGGTCGAACATGGTGTTGTTGACCACGCCGTGGTGGTCGGGGGTGAGGCCGGTGACGAGGGTGTAGTGGTTTGGAAAGGTCAGCGAGGGGAACGCCGGCTGCATCGAGGCGGCCTGCACGCCGCCCTGCGCCAGCATTGCCAGGGTCGGGCTGTGCCCGCGTTGCAGGTAGTCGTGGCGGTAGCCGTCGATCGAGACCAGCAGCAGCGGCGCCGGTTCGGCGCTGGCGACGGGGGCGGTGGTGTCGCGGGCCGCGTGTTGCGCGGCGCAGCCGGCGCCGAGTGTCACCAGGGAACCCAGCAGCAGGCGAAACAGGATTTTCATGCAGCGAACCTTACGATGTATTCAAACTATCTCCGCATGATCGTGCACCGTCATGACCATTACACGACTCGCCAGGCATTTCCCGTTGCTGCGCACGCTGCTGGCCGGCGTGCTGGCACTTGCGCCGCTGGCCGCCACCTGTGCCTGGCAACAGTCCGGCACGCAGCCGGTGATCCGGCCGGTGCCGCCGAGTGTGCGGTTCCAGCAGGATGCGCAACAGCAGCAGGCGCGCGACGAACTGCAGAAGAGCCAGCTGCAGCAGCAGTTGCAGCAGGGCGTGTCGGACAACGCGAAGCGCCCGATGGCGCAAGACGCGCGCGCCCGCAGCCAGCTCGACCAGGCCGACCAGGCACGCCGCGATCGCGATCGCGCCAGGGAACAGGACCTGCTAGATCGCGAGCGCGCCGCGGCGAACCTGCCGCGGGTGGTACCGCCGGCGTTGCCGGTGCCGAAGCAGAACGGCGGTTGATCGATCGTCCCGGCGATGCGAGGAGACTCGCATCACTTATGTAGGGCGGGCACCGCCCGCCGCTTGCGCTCTGCCTTGATACCACGCAGCGGCAAGAGCCGGCGGGCAGTGCCCGCCCTACAGGAGCGGCACGGGCAGAGTCTCAGCCGAACAGGTCGCCGTGCGCGATGCGCTGTTCCAGGTTCAGCAGGTAGCGTTTCGTCGGCAGGCCGCCGCCGAAGCCGGTGAGGCTGCCGTCCGCGCCGATCACCCGATGGCACGGCAACACGATCGGCAGCGGGTTGCGCCCGTTCGCGGCGCCGACCGCGCGCACCGCCAGCGGCTTGTCGATGCGCCGGGCCAGTTCGCCGTAACTGATCGTGACGCCGTACGGTATCCGCCCCAACTCGTGCCAGACCTCCAACTGGAATGTCGTACCGACGGGGTGCAGCGGCAGCTCGAAGTGCTGGCGTTCGCCGGCGAAATATTCCTGCAGCTGCACGCGGGCGAACTTCAACGGTGCGGCCGCGCGGACCCAGCCGGGGTGCGCCTGCTTCGGATGGCGTTCGCGCTCGAACCAGATCTGGCGCAGGCCGCGGCTGTCCGCGACCAGGCGCAGCGTGCCGACCGGGCTGTCCATCTCGTCGTAGTAGATCGTGTCGGGCGGGTTGGTCATGCGATCGCCTCCGGTTTTTTCTGGCGTGCCGGCGACAACGCCTGCGAGGCGACGCGCCACAAATGGATCACCGCGTACGCGCGCCATGGGCGCCACGCATCCGCGCGTTCGGTCAGGGCTTTCGTGCCGAGCGGTGCGGCGCCAGGCGCCGCTTCGCGGCGCAGGATCAGGTCCGCCGCCGGGAACGCGTCCGGGTCGCCCAGCGCGCGCATTGCGATGTAGTGGGCCGTCCATTCGCCGATGCCGGGCAGTGCGACCCAGCGCGCCACGAACGCGTCCAGCGATTGCCCCGTGCTGAAATCCACCCGGCCGTCCAGCAGCGCCTGCGCCATGCCGCTGATCGTCGCCGCGCGCGCCGCCGTCAGGCCGACCTCGCGCAGGTCCGCCTGCGCCAGTGCGGCCGGCGTCGGGAACAGCCGCTCCAGCTCCGGCAACGGCGCGACCGGCAGCGGTTCGCCCCAGCGTTGCACGATGCGCGTCGCCAGCGTGCGTGCCGCCGCCACGCTGATCTGCTGGCCGAGGATCGCGCGCACCGCGATCTCGAAACCGTCCCAGCCGCCGGGCAGGCGCAGGCCGGGGTGGCGGGCGACCAGCGGGCCGAGCACGGCGTCGCGGCGGAACGTGTCCGCGATCGCCTGCGGGTTTGCGTCCAGATCGAACATGCGCCGCAGCGTCGTCACCACGCCGAGCAGCCGCTTCGGCTGCGGACAATGCAGCTGCAGCCGCAGCGTGTGCTCGCCGCCGGGCCACGCACTGAGCCGCAGCCAGCCCGGCGCATCCACCGGGCCGAACACGCGCGCGTAGCTGCCTTCGTCGACGAGTTCCACGCCCGGCAGCGCGCGCGTGCGCAGGAACGCGAGCAGGCCCGGAAAGTCGTACGGCGGCCGATAGCCGAGCCGCAGCAGCAGCGGCGCGCCGGCCGCCGCGCGCGGGTGCCGGCGCAGTTCGCGTGGCGCCACGCGGTTCGCCTGCGCAAACGCCGCGTTGAACCGGCGCAGGCTGCGGAAGCCGGACGCGAGCGCGACTTCCGTCACCGGCAGCGCGGTCTCCGTCAGCAGCTGTTTCGCGAACAGCAGCCGGCGCGTCGTGTGCACGCTGACCGGCGGCGCGCCGATGCGCTCGACGAACAGCCGGCGCAATTGCCGCGCGCCGATCCCGACGCGCGCCGCCAGCTCGTCCAGCGACTGCTCCGCCAGCGCGCCGGCCTCGATCAGCTTCAGCGCACGCGCCACGACATGATCGCCGCGCTGCCACTGCTCGTTGCCAGGCGCGAGTTCCGGCCGGCAACGCAGGCACGGCCGGAAGCCGGCCGCTTCCGCGGCGGCCGCGTTCGCGTAGTAATGCACGTTCTCGCGCTTCGGCGTCGGCGCCGGGCACACCGGCCGGCAGTAGATTCCGGTGCTGCTCACCGCGGTGAAAAACAGCCCGTCGAAGCGCGCGTCGCGGCTGAGTCGGGCCTGCTCGCAGATGCGCGGGTCGGGCAGGGTGCCGGCATGGAGGTCGCTCATGCCCGCAGGTTAGCAGCAGGGCGGCGACGCGACTCGCCGTTTTCGGACATCAATGGCGTACGCCACGCCCGCAGCGGCTCAGAGCTTGTGAAGAAAACCACCTCCTGTGGTTTTCTTCTGTCGCGAGTCCGGCACATGTATGCATGCCATCCTGGCATGCACCCTGCGGGCCAGCCTGCGGCTGTTCAAATCCGTTCCTGACGGATTTGTCCGGACTCGCTCACGCGAATCAGGCGCCTGCGTGCCCGATCCGCGTCCGGCCATCGGGCAACTGCTTCCTGCGTTGCCTCCACTCGGGCATCGGGCAACCGCTCCTGCGTGGCCTCCACTCGGGCATCCATGCCCTCGCCATGCCCTCGCCATGGCAGGGCTTCGAGGTTGAATAGTCACAACCTCTCAGTGCGCAGGCACCATCAGGTGCTGGTAAGGCGTACCGGCCTACATCACGTACGGCACCGTCGTATCCGGTGTCGCGCGTGTCGTAGAACGCTGCATCCGCGCCGAAGATCATCAGGTGCGGACCGCTGCGGACCCAGTGCTGGCCGACCGCCTCCGCGGCGCCGGCGGAGGTGGTGCCGGCGGCAGGGTGGACGGACGAAAGCAGGTCGACGCAGACCCCAATGCCGGGCGGTACCGGCCAAGCGGCAACCGGCGCCACGCCGGCGACCGTTGTACCCGGTCGGGCAAGCTTCGGGAAATCGCGTCGGTCCGGCAGCATGGCGATCTCCGGTGACGATCGGCGCGAAGTCCGGTGCTTGTCTGTACGCAGGTTTTTCCATCGCCATGCGGCAGCGCCCCTTTCCACGCGGGGAGGCGCTCGCCACAATCGGGTTTTATCCAGTTCCGCGAGATCGCCATGAACGCACCCACCCGCATCGACACCACCCGCACCATCCGCGCGCCGCGCGGCAGCACGCTCAGCTGCAAGAGCTGGCTCAGCGAGGCGCCGTTCCGCATGCTGCAGAACAACCTCGACCCCGAGGTGGCGGAGAACCCGGCGGAGCTGGTGGTGTACGGCGGCATCGGCCGCGCCGCGCGCAACTGGGAGTGCTTCGACGCGATCCTGAAATCGCTGCGCGAACTGAACGACGACGAGACGCTGCTGGTGCAGTCCGGCAAGCCGGTCGGCGTGTTCCGCACGCATGCCGACGCGCCGCGCGTGCTGATCGCGAACTCCAACCTGGTGCCGCACTGGGCCACCTGGGAGCATTTCAACGAGCTCGATAAGAAGGGCCTGATGATGTACGGCCAGATGACGGCCGGCTCGTGGATCTACATCGGCTCGCAGGGCATCGTGCAGGGCACCTACGAGACGTTCGTGGAGATGGGCCGCCAGCACTACCACGGCTCACTCAAGGGACGCTGGATCCTCACTGCCGGCCTCGGCGGCATGGGCGGCGCGCAGCCGCTGGCCGCCACGCTCGCCGGCGCCTGCAGCCTCAACATCGAATGCCAGCAGAAGAGCATCGACTTCCGCCTGAAGACCCGCTACGTCGACGAACAGGCGACCGACCTCGACGACGCGCTGGCGCGCATCGCGAAGTACACCGCCGCCGGCGAAGCGAAATCCATCGCACTGCTCGGCAACGCCGCCGACGTGCTGCCGGAACTCGTGCGCCGCGGCGTGCGCCCCGACGCCGTCACCGACCAGACCAGCGCGCACGACCCGGTCAACGGCTACCTGCCGCAGGGTTGGACGGTCGAGCAGTGGTTCGAGCGGCGCAAGAGCGATCCGGAAGGAACCGCGCGCGCCGCCAAACTGTCGATGAAGACCCACGTGGACGCGATGCTCGCGTTCCACGCGCAGGGCATCCCCACCTTCGACTACGGCAACAACATCCGCCAGATGGCCAAGGACGTGGGCTGCGCCAACGCCTTCGCCTTCCCCGGCTTCGTGCCCGCCTACGTGCGCCCGCTGTTCTGCCGCGGCATCGGCCCGTTCCGCTGGGCCGCGCTGAGCGGCGACCCGGAAGACATCTACAAGACCGACGCCAAGGTCAAGGAACTCATCCCCGACGACAAACACCTGCACCGCTGGCTTGACATGGCCAGGGAACGCATCAGCTTCCAGGGCTTGCCGGCGCGCATCTGCTGGGTGGGGCTGGGGCTGCGCGACAGGCTGGGCCTCGCGTTCAACGAGATGGTGCGCAACGGCGAGCTGAAGGCGCCGGTGGTGATCGGCCGCGATCATCTGGATTCCGGCTCGGTCGCATCACCGAACCGCGAGACCGAGGCGATGAAGGACGGTAGCGATGCGGTGTCCGACTGGCCGCTGCTCAACGCGATGTTGAACGTGGCCGGTGGGGCGACGTGGGTGTCGCTGCATCATGGCGGCGGGGTGGGGATGGGCTACTCGCAGCATTCCGGCGTGGTGATCGTGTGCGATGGTACCGAGGCGGCGGACAAGCGGATTGCGCGGGTGTTGTGGAACGACCCGGGGACCGGGGTGATGCGGCATGCGGATGCGGGGTATGACGTCGCTATCGAGTGTGCGAAGGAGCAGGGGTTGAGGTTGCCGATGGTTTGATCGGCAGGCTGCAGCGCCCCGCTTCGATCGTCATCCCAGCGCAAACTGGGATCCAGTGGCTCAAGGGCTTGGCGGAATAACTAAATTTATCATCGGATGATATATAGTCATGTCAACGGAAGATGTGGGACTGGAAACGCTGCTGTTGCTCAACGGCGAGATCTACGACCAAGGCAACGGTTACTGGATCAAGATCGAGGCATGGCGTATCGAGATGAATGAGCATGTGCCGCACGGCGTGCGCTATGCGCTGACACTGCATGATCGCTACGGCACGCGGCTGCTTGGTTTCGACAATGCACATGCCGTCAAGCCGCCGAAGCGCAAGCGTTATGCAGGTCGGCGTCTAGCCTATGACCATCGCCATCGTCATGCCCGCGACAAGGGCGTGCCGTACGAATTCACCAACCCGCAGCAGTTGCTCGAAGATTTCTTCAACGAAGTCGATCGCGTACTTGAGGCAATGAAGTCATGAAGAAAATGATCATCGGCATCGCATCCCAGCAAGCCATTCGCGCCCGCGCGTTGGCCATTGCGCGCGGCGATCACCGGCCGCGCCCCGACGAGCCGAAGATATGGTTCACCTCCATGCGCTCGCTGGCCGAAGTGTTGTCCGACGACAACCGCGCGTTGCTGCGCGTGATCAGGGAGCAGAAGCCGGAATCATTGAGCCAGCTTGCGGAGTTCACCGGGCGCGCACCCAGCAATCTTTCGCGGACGCTCAAGACGATGGAGCGATATGGCCTGGTCGAGATGCAGCGGGAGCTGCGGACTGTGCGTCCGGTGGCTAAGGCCAGCGAATTTGTGATTCAGGCGGCGTGATCCTAAGGGGGAAAGTGTTGAGGCCATTTTCGACGGGCGACCACGTTGCTCAAATTGTCCCAGACACTTTCCTTACTCTGTAAAGGTCCGTTCCGGACTCAGTGCGGCATGTCGCTCGTGTGGAGCAGCGTGGGCAGCGGCAGCTGGCTGAGCCGTTCGGCCTGTTCGCTGAGGAAGTACAGGGCGGCGAAGAGGCCTTCGGTGGTGGGGACGTCGAGGGGGCTGCAGCCGGGGTCGATGGTTTGGCAGTTGGCCTGGATGTCGCGGAAGGCTTCGCTGTTGGCGAGCACGCGGGCGAGGGCGCGGATGGCGGTGGTGATGCCGGCCAGGGTGGCGGCGTCGTGCTGGCCGAAGCCGGCTTCGGCGAGAGTCCAGTAGGGGCGCGAGAGCGGGTTGGTGGGGATGCGCGCGTCGGGTGCGACTGCCGTATGATCGGGCTTAGCCATGATCAACTCCTAGTAAGTTGGTTGTGGTCAGCGGGTCGTATGGGTTGCTGCCCATGCGGCCCGCGCTGCTTTAGTCTTGCGGGTTTTCTCCGGCCGACAGCTATTGCGCCGTGGCGGTTACGATAATAATCGGGAAGAAAAAGAAAATCTGTAGGAATAGGGCTGTATTTTGTAATCCATCGCTTTTGGATTAATGGCGCTTCTGGCATTGCCTGGTAACGGATTTATATACCCGACATGTCGTAATGGATGTCATGTGGAAACGTGGGTGGGTTCATTCGATTGGCCGAGAGCGAAGCCACCGGCTCTGCCCGGATTTCGAAAATGGTGGATGGCCTGGTCGCCGTCGAACGCCTACGACGACAGCTGCTCGATCGCCTGCGCCGGCGTGAGGATGGCGAGGCCGCGCAGCGGTGCGAGCACGTGCAGGTCGGCGTCGCCGGGGACCAGCGCATCGGCTTTCGCGGCGAGCGCGAGTTGCAGGAACGGCAGGTCGTGCGGGTCGCGGCACGGCGGCGTGCGTGGCGGCGGGTCGGGGATGCGGAAGGTCTCCGTCCACGGCAGGTAGTCGGCGAGGAGGTCGTGCTGTTCGCCGGGCGTCAGCTTGAACTTGGGATAGGCGAGCACGCGGATCAGCTCGGCGGCGGTAGCACGGCTGGCCAGCGGCACGCAGAGTGCCGCCTGCCAGGCGAGACGCAGGCGGCCGCTGACGCCGCCGGGACGGATCAGCGCCGACAGCACGACGTTGGTGTCGAGTACCCAGCGCGGTGTCCGGCGTGTTGGCGGACTCACGGCTTGCGCCGCGGCGCGGGTTTGCCCGTGCGCGGCGGTTTCGCGTCGTAGCGGCCTCGCAGTTCGGCGACATGAGCAGCGTGGCGCGCCGGACCGGCCTGGCGCGCCCAGGCGACCGCCGCGGCGAGATCCTCGTCGCCAAGCTCAAGCGCGGCGAGCTTGGCGCGCACGGCGTCGGCGCGCTGGATGCGCACGGGTGTCAGCACCAGTTGCCCGGCGCGTGCTTCCACCTCGAAATACTCGGCGTTGCCGGCGGCTTCGACCGCAGCCTTGGGCAGCGTCAACTGGTTCTTGCTGGTGAGCTTGGCGAGCATGGGTCGGGCCGTATGTAAGGATACCTTACTCTAGGCCGCGTTGCCGCCGCCTGCAAGCTTGCTGACAGATTCGCCTGGTGCCTGCTCGACCTGCTGTGCCGGCGACGGCTTTCGTGGGTGCCGCCACATCGAGCCCATCGTGCAACGGCCGCAACGGGCGGCACTGGAAAACGCCGGACATATTCCGCCTCCGCGACTGGCTGACCCACCGAGGAGCCCGGCATGAAGAAGTCGAAGGCCGAGGTGCTGTCGTCGAGGTGGAGCCGCTGATCGCGTCCAACCTCCCGTTTTTCAGGAGAGGAACTTCACCAGCAACTGCCGCTTGGGCTCGGGCAGCTTGTGGAATGCATCGAGCAGGCGGCCCTCGCTTTCGGTCAGCCGCCGATAGACGGCGCGGGTTTCTCCCACGCCCAGCGGCATGGGGCCGCGACCGGTGGCCAGCCATTCGAGGCTGATGTCGAATTCCTTGGCTAGCTCGATGATGCGAGAGAGTTCAGGCAGTGCAAGGCCCGTGAGCCATTTGCGGGCGGTTTCCCTCGACACGGCGTAGCGATCCGCCAGAGCGCTGGTTCTTCCGCGTCCCTGTACGAAACCGGTCCGGTCCAGCGCCTTGCGCAGGCGATCCGCGAAGTCCTCGTAGGGTGCGGCCATCCGAATTCCTGTTGTCGCATCGTCCCCGGTGCTTGCGCATGGCGACGTTTGGCAGGTGCGGTCCATTGTTGCGCACGTGCGCTTGTGAATATGCTATTTTTGGTTGTTGACAATGGCACTTTTTGATTGCATTGTGCTTGCTGTGCGAGATACAGAAACAGGAGCCAGGGCGTACTTCTTCGAGGAAGGGTTGTAGAAGCCGATGCTGGCCCCTTCAGATGGGCACTTCATGGAACCAGGAGGCGAACATGTCGACGATCGATTCGGATGATCTGGAAGCGATGGGCTATTTTGTGCCGGAGGACAGCCAGTTGCGGCTGAAAAAGCTCCGCGAGTATGTGGAGTTCCTGGCCAACCTGGCGCGACCGCGCATGGCGGACGAGGCAAAGGAGTGGTTCGCGGAGATCCGCCCGGGCGAGGTGGCGATCTGCCTGGAATTGCTGGAGGAGCAGATCGCCCAGGTGCTGGACGAACTCTCCTGGCCGGCCGAGCGTGGCGACAGGGCGGCAGCAGGCGAGGCCGATGCGGAAGCGGAGGCTTGCACGGAAGCCGCAGAACCGGAGGTTGCCGGGGCGATGATGGATGAGGCCGGCAACCGCTTCCTCTTCGGCGTCACCCTGGATCAGATCGACGAGATCAACCTGCTGCTGAGCAGCCTTCGGGCCCTTGGCAACGTGGTGACCTGCACCGATCACGCCGAGTTGTCCGACGCCACGCTGTCGATCATGGGCGACGCCATCGTCCGCGACGTGGAGAAGCTGCGCGACATCATCGGCGACGTGAATGCGCAGGGGCTGAAGCCACAGCGTGGCACGAAACCCGGTGTGCGCGAGGAGCGGGCCACCTACCTCGCGCTGCCCGCGCGTTTGCTCTCGAGCGGAGCGCCGTACGTCGTTCGGCAGCATCCAACCTACCAGTAGCCGGAAGTCATGGCGATCGCCTGCCGGTTCGTACTTTATGCCGGCACAAACTGACTGGGTCAGAGCCACTTAGGGTCTTTAAAGGAGGTGGCTCTGGCCCGGTTCCGGAAAAAGGAGCCAAGGACGATTTGCGGAAGCTGTCGCAACAAGGCTGATAGAGGCCGATTCGACGGCCCCGGGGTTTGCGGGTCTCCCTGCTTCCGGTAAAGATGCACGGGCATTCCCGCCCGCTACCGCCTTCGTCCCATGACCGACCGCCGTATCCGCCGCATCGTTATCGTTGGAGGGGGCACGGCTGGCTGGATGGCCGCCGCCGCGCTGGCGAGGGGGCTGCAGGGCAACTGCCGCATCGACGTGGTGGAGTCCGACGAAATCGGCACCATCGGCGTCGGCGAGGCGACGTTGCCGCCAATCAAGCTGTTCAACCAGACCCTCGGCATCGACGAGAACGCGTTCGTCGCCGCCACCCAGGGCACGTTCAAGCTCGGCATCGAGTTCGTCGACTGGAGCAGCCTGGGGCATCGCTATTTCCATCCCTTCGGGCAGATCGGTATGCCGTTCGACGCGGTGCCGCTGCACCAGTACTGGCTGCGCGAGCGCGCCCGCGGCGACACCACGCCATTGCAGGATTACGCCTACGCCTGGGTGGCCGCGCGCAAGGGCCGGTTCGAGCGGCCGTCGGGCGGGCGCCAGCACGTGCAGTCTACGTTCGACTACGCCTACCATTTCGACGCCGCCCTGTACGCGCGCTTCCTGCGCGGCTACGCCGAGCAGCGCGGCGTGGTGCGTACCGAGGGCAAGGTGGTGGACGTCACGCTGCGCGCGGACGACGGCTTCATCGAATCGGTGACGCTCGCCGGTGGCGCGGTGCTGGAGGCCGACTTGTTCATCGACTGCTCCGGTTTCCGCGGCCTGCTGATCGAGGGCACCCTGAAGACCGGCTACGAGAGCTGGGACCAGTGGCTGCCGTGCGACCGCGCGGTGGCCGTGCCGAGCACGCATGGCGAGGCGCCGGTGCCGTACACCCGCGCCACGGCACACGCGGCGGGCTGGCAGTGGCGCATCCCGCTGCAGCATCGCATGGGCAACGGGCTGGTCTACGGCAGCCGCTACATCGGCGACGACGAGGCGACCGCGCTGCTGCTGTCCAGGCTCGAGGGCGAGGCGCTGGCGGAACCGCGGCTGCTGCGCTTCGTCACCGGGCGGCGGCGGCTTGCCTGGAACCGCAACTGCGTGGCGCTGGGCCTCGCCGCAGGCTTCATGGAGCCGCTGGAGTCGACCAGCATCCACCTGGTGCAGTCGTCCCTGTCGCGCCTCCTGGCCTTGTTCCCCGACCGCGACTTCGATCCGCTGGCCGCGCGCGAATTCAACCGTCTCACGCATGCCGAGCACGAGCGCATCCGCGACTTCCTGATCCTGCACTACCACGCCACGACGCGCGACGACGCCCCGCTGTGGCGCGACTGCCGCGCGATGGCGATTCCCGACACGCTGCAATACAAGCTCGACCAGTTCCGCAGTTGCGGCCGCACCGTGGCCGAGCCGCTGGAGCTGTTCCAGAACCCGAACTGGCTGGCGGTGATGATCGGCCAGGAAGTCTGGCCCGCGCGCTACGACCCGCTGGTGGACCTGCGCACCACCGTCGACGCGCCGAGCCGGCTGGCCGAGCTGCGACAGGTGATGGAGCAGGTCGCGACGGCGATGCCGACCCAGGCCGAGTACATCGATCGCCATTGCCGCGCGCGCTAGGGTCTGCCGTCCACCAACAAGGGGGCTAAAGTGGGCGAAGTCCCGGTGTCGCGGATCTGTTGAATCCGCAGCCCGGAACGGGCCTTGTCAGCCGGCCGGTGGCTTGCCGGTGAACACCGCCAGTTGGGCGGCGAAGGCACGCTTGTACGCGGGTCTTGCTTCGCCGCGGGCGACATAGGCGGCGAGGTTCGGGTACTCGTCCAGCATGCCCGAGGGCCTCAGCCGGAGCAGCGCGTGCACCATCATGAGGTCGCCCGCGCTGAACGCGCCGTCGAGCCACTCGGCGTCGCCGAGGCGGACGGAAAGCTCGCCCAGCCTGCCGCGGATGCGGTCCTTGATCAGCGGCAGGCGTTCCGCGGTCCAGGGCTTGTCGCTTTCCTGGAATTTGGCGATTTGCAGCTCGATGATGGGCGGCTCCACCGTGTTGAGCGCGGCGAACATCCAGCTGATCGCGCGTCCCCGGGCGTTCGCCTCGTCCGGCAGCAGGCCCGCGTGGTGCTGGGCGATGTGCAGCACGATGGCGCCCGACTCGAACAGGACGAGCCCGTCTTCCTCGTAGGTGGGGATCTGCCCGAACGGTTGCAGCGCGCGATGCGCGGGCTCCTTCATCGCCTTGAACGAAACAAGGCGAACGTTGTAGGGCTGGCCCGCTTCCTCGAGCGCCCAGCGCACGCGCATGTCGCGCGCAAGGCCCTGGCCGCGGTCGGGCGAGCTTTCGAAGGCGGTGATGGTGGGGGGCATGGGAAGGCTCCAGGGAATGGCGTGTCGCGGATACAGAGGCAGCGTGCACTTTTCGAACAGGCGACCCTGCTCCTTGTTTGCCTGCGGGGGATATCGGGAATCCGGTTATCTGTTCGTCATTCCAGCGAGGTGTTCTGCAGCAGCCGAAGGCTGGTCAAGGCGGGATCCGGTGCCTTCGGAACCCAATGCCTGAAGGCGCTGGGTTCCTGCCTTCGCAGGAACGACGAAAATTTTTCGGGAGTCGCTGCAGCGACCGACAGCGGCCAGCGTCAGCCGCGCCGGGCGGCCTCGATCGCGGCGATGTCGATCTTCGTCATCGTCATCATCGCCTCGAATGCGCGCTTGGCGGCGGCGGGATCGGGGTCGGTGACCGCGGCCGTCAGGGCGCGCGGGGTGATCTGCCACGACAGGCCCCACTTGTCCTTGCACCAGCCGCAGGCGCTGGCCTGGCCGCCGTGGTCGATGATGGCGTTCCAAAGGCGGTCGGTTTCGGCCTGGTCGTCGGTCGCCACCTGGAACGAGAACGCATCGGTGTGCGGGACTCCGGGTCCGCCGTTCAGGCCCAGGCACGGGATGCCCATGACCGTGAACTCGACCATCAGCACATCACCCTGCTTGCCCGCCGGATAGTCGCCCGGTGCACGGTGGACGGCGCCCACGGCGCTGTCCGGGAACGTACTGGCGTAGAACGTCGCCGCCTCCAGCGCGGCGCCGTCGTACCAGAGGCAGATCGTGCTCTTGCTCATCATGCTGGTGCTCCTGGGTCGGTCGGGGAAGCGGCTCTTCCTGTTACCGACGAACGGCGGCCGTGCGGATCGACACGGCGCCGCCGCATCGCGCCCGTTATCGGCCTGCCGCCACCTCGATGCACAGGCAAGGGTCGAAATGCGGGTTCTCGTTTACGCCGTCGGAGCCGTAGCCGCGCGGGTTGCACACCACGCGGGTGCCGTTCACGTTGTAGTCGAAGCTGTCGTGGGTGTGGCCGTGGATCCACAGCGCGGCGCGGCCCATCAGCGCGCTGCAGTCGGACACGAAGGCGGCGCTGACCGGCGAATCGGCAAAGCGCGGATGCACGCTGCGCGGGGTCGGCGCATGGTGGGTGACGACTACGGTCGGCCCGGCGAAGGGTTCATCCAGCGCGGCGGTGAGCCATGCGTATTGTTCGGCGAACAGCGCGCAGGCGTCGGCCGGGGTGAACACGCTGCCGTCGGCGTTGCGGATGACGGCGAAGTCGCGCATGAGCCTTGCCGACTGCGTTATTGCGAGGCTCTTGTTTTCGGCGCCGAACAGCGCGAAGTCCGTCCACAGCGTCGCGCCCACGAAGCGCACGCCATCGATCACCTGCACAGCCTGATCCAGCAGCCGGACGCCGTGTTCGCGGGCGCTTCGGGCCAGAGCCTGGCGCACCTCCGGGATCGAGCCGCCGTAGAACTCGTGATTGCCGGGGACGTACAGTACCGGCCGCCCCAGGCCGGCCGCCCACTGCATCGCGTCGGACGCCGGGCGCCGGATGTCGCCGGCAAGGATCGTTGCATCCGCCGCCACTGCGGGCGGCGGCATGCCGTGCACGCCCAGGTGCAGGTCCGACAGGATGTGCAGGCGCATGCGTTGCTCCGTTCACGATCATGACGATGGGCACGAAACCGGGCAGCCCCGGCTTTCCGGGCATGCCGGTCAGGCGCTCCCGGCCTCGACCGGCGGCTGGCGTTCCTTCATCGACATTACCAGTGTCCGCGGCCATCGCGCCGGTCAGTCCGGGATATCCGCTTCCACCAGTTTCCCGAGCAGCACCAGCGATTCCTGCCAGCCCAGGTAGCACTGCTCGACCGGGATGGCCTCGGGCACGCCTTCCTGCACCACCTGCAGTTCGGTGCCGCAGGACACGGCGCGCAAGGTGATGGTGGTGGTCATCTCGCCTGGCAGGTTGGGATCCTCGAAGCGGTCGTTGTACTTGATGCGCTCGCCCGGCACCAGCTCCTGGTACGTGCCGCCGAAGCTGTGGCCGTTGCCGCTGGAGAAGTTGGTGAACGTCATCCGGTAGCTGCCGCCGACCCGTGCGTCGAGCTGGTGCACCTTGCAGGTGAAGCCGTTCGGCGGCAGCCACTTGGCGATGGCGTCGGCGTCGAGGAAGGCGCGATAGATGCGCGCGGGCGGCGCGCGCAGCACGCGGTGGAAACGAAGGGTGTTGGTGGTCATGGTGGCTTCCGTGGCAAAAAGATGGGCCCTCGTCCCGCGGGACGAACGGACGGTACGGGAATGGAGGTCGTGGCTACGCCGGCAGGCTCACGACCGGCATGAAGCCGCCGAAGATCATGCGCTTGCCGTCGAACGGCATGTTGCCGGCTGCGTCCATGCGCGGGTCTTTCATGACTTTCTCCATGCCGGCGTCGCGGGTGGCCTTGTCCGGCCACTCGATCCAGGAAAACACCACCGATTCGTCCGGCTTCGCCTGCACGGCGCGGCGGAAATCGGTGAGCTTGCCTTCGGGTACGTTGTCGCCCCAGCACTCCACCACCCCCGTGGCGCCGAACTCCAGGAAAATGGCGTCGAAGGTACGGGCGTGCGCGATGAACTTGTCGCGGTTGGCGTCGGGTACGGCGATCACGAAACCATCGATGTAGGACATGGCTGTCTCCTTGGGAGAATGGCGGCCGAAACGGTCGCCTTCATGGGTGCGACGAACGGGCATGGACCGGATCGACATGGAAACGGACGAGATTGCATTTCCGCGTGAAGGTGGCGACCCGCTCTTGTCGACCCTTGCGGATGAAGGCAACCTTGCTCCGGAATTCCATCCGGCCATTACCCGCAGCGGAGTACGCGATGAACCGGCGAAGATTCTTCCTCCTGTGCGGGTTGCTCGCGACGATGGCCGGTTCGGGGGCTGCCGCTCCGGCCCGGGCGGCGGGCGACGATGCCGCCGCGATCCGCCAGGTGATGGCGCAGCAGGCGGCGGCGTGGAACCGCGGCGACGTGGCGGACTACATGCGCGGCTACAAGGACGCAGCCGACACCACCTTTGTCGGCAGCAGCGTGCGCAAGGGCTATCGCACGATCCTCGACGGCTACCGCAAGCACTACGCGAACCCGGCGCAGATGGGCCGGCTCACGTTCTCCGGACTGGACGTGCGCCTGTTGCCCGGCGCCGACGGCGAGGTGCGCTATGCCGCGGTGACCGGCCGCTTCCACCTCGACCGCGCGGCGCACGGCGAGGTGGCCCAGGACGATGGCGTGTTCTCGCTGTTGTGGGAGAATACCGTCGACGGCTGGAAGATCATCCTGGACCATACCAGCTGAGCCGCCGGCTCATTCCTCCACGAACGCCTTCAGCCGCGCCAGCGCGTCGTCCCACTGGCTCGATACGAGGTCGATGTAGTCGCGCAGTTCCCCGATCGGCTGCGGGTTGAGCGCGTACAGGCTTTCGCGACCTGTGCGCTCGCTGCGCACGACGCGGGCATCCTCGAGTACGCGTAGGTGCTTGCTGATCGCCTGCCGGGTCAGCGACTGGCCGTCGCAGAGCTGGGTGATCGACCGACGCGAGCCGTCGCACAGCCGGACCACCAGCGCCAGCCGCGTGGGGTCGCCGAGCGCGGCGAACATCGTGGCCGCCCGCGGCGACCGCCGCGCCAGGCGCGCCTGTGCGCTAGCCGCCATGGCCGGCTGCGGTGGCATTGCCTTCGAGATGCTGGCGGATGTTCTCCACCTGGATGCCCCAGCCGTCGTCGTTCATGCGGAACGCGTCGGCGCGGCGACCGGCCGGGATGCCGGCGAAACCCGACTCGACCAGGGTCAGCACGGTGCCGTCGCCGTACGGTTCGAGACGGAACTCGACCAGGGTCGGCGGCTCGGCGGAGTAGTCCACGTCCGGGTCGATGGCGTAGGGATGCCAGGTGAAGCTGAACAGCCGCTCCGGTTCCATCGCCTGCACCACGGCGCGCCAGACGATGTGCTCGTAACCGGGCCAGGTGATGTGGCCGATGGATTCCCCGCCGGGTTCGAACGGCCCTGACAGGGCAACGCGGAACCATGCGCCGAATTCGCGGTGGTCGGTCAGCGCATGCCACACGCGCGATACCGGCGCTTTCAGCTTGATGCGTTTCTCGATGCGGTCGTTCATGTGCCACCTCCGGGTTGCAGGTGAGCCTGCGCCGACAGCGTGGTAAATGCAACTTCTTGGTTGCTTTAGAGAATGGTTTCGATGCAGGGTGAATGCCGGCGAGGCCGAATGGTTTCCGCGGCTTGAGGCCCCCGGTTGAAGCGTTGCTACCCGCGCAGCGCGGTTTCCGGCCGCTTGCCCGTCTGCAGAAACGCCAGCGCCTCGTGGCAGGGCGCATCGACCTTCAGCGTGAGCAGCGCGTCGGCACGGGTGCGGCCCAGTGTCACCGCGGCGACCGGCTTGCCGGCGCGCGCTGCGGCGTCGACGAAGCGGTAGCCGGAATAGACCATCAGCGAGGAGCCCACCACCAGCACCGCATCGGCGGCCTGCCAGGCGCGCGCCGCGGCATCCACGCGTTCGCGTGGCACCGCCTCGCCGAAGAACACCACGTCGGGTTTCACGATGCCGCCGCAGTGCGGGCAGGGCGGCACGTCGAACGACGCGAAATCGTGGCCTTCCAGGTCGGCGTCGCCGTCCGGCGCGTCGGCGGCGTCGAGTCGGGCCCATGCCGGATTGCGCTCGACCAGTGTCCGCTGGAATACATGGCGGGCCAGCCGCCAGTCGCAGCCCATGCAGCGCACCTCGTCGAGGCGGCCATGCAGGTCGATCACCCGCTCGTTGCCGGCGCACTGGTGCAGGCGGTCCACGTTCTGCGTCACCAGCAGCTCAACCTGGCCGCGCCGCTCCAGCTCGGCCAACGCATGGTGCGCGGCGTTCGGCAATGCGCTGCCGAAGCGTCGCCAGCCGACCATGCCGCGTGCCCAGTAGCGCTGGCGCGTGGCCGGCTCATGCATGAAGGCGCCGTAGTTCACCGGCGGCGGACGCTTCCACTGGCCGTCGCGGTCGCGATAGTCGGGGATGCCCGAGTCGGTGCTGCACCCCGCGCCGGTCAGCACGAACAGGCGCGGGTGGTCTTCGACGAATTGCTGCAGCGGAGTCATTTGCCGGATATGGGTGCGGGGTCGCCGGAAAACACGGTGTCTGCAAACGAGCAGGCATTTTCACCCAAGCGGATCTCGCTGGAGTAGTTTTGGCCGACCGGCGGGCCGTTTCCCGCCTCGCCATGGGGAATCCAAGCATGCCGTTGCAAATCCACCGCCTCGCGGGCGCCCGGCCATCGCCAGGCGCTTGCCGGAACACCCTGCTGCTGGCCGCCGCGCTGGCCGGGTTGTGCGCCGTTTCATCCGCCTGGGGCCAGCTGCCGCAGCTGTCGGCGCAGACGCAGCAGTTCGTGAAGTACGCGCAACCGCTGCTGGCGATCACCCATGTGCGGGTGATCGACGGCAACGGCACACCGGCACGGGAAAACCAGACGGTGCTGTTGCGCGACGGCGTCATCGCGGCGGTCGGCAGGCACGTGAAGCTGCCGAAGGAGGCGACGGTGATCGACGGCAGCGGGCACACGCTGATCCCCGGCCTGGTCGGCATGCACGACCACATGTTCTATCCGGCGCCGAAGGTGAATCCGGAGGCGAAGGAGGCGATCTATCCCGAGCAGGCATCGAGCTTTCCCAAGCTGTACCTGGCCGGCGGCGTCACCACCATCCGCACCACCGGCAGCACCGAGCCGTACACCGACCTGGAGCTGAAAAAGGCGATCGATGCGGGCAAGATCCCCGGGCCGAAGATGCATACCACCGGGCCGTACCTGGAGGGCAAGGGCAGCTTCACGCCGCAGATGCACGAACTGGCGGATGCGGCCGACGCCACCGAGACGGTCAACTACTGGATCGGCGAGGGCGCAACCTCGTTCAAGGCATACATGCATATCACCCGCAGCGAACTGGCGGCGGCGATCGCGGCGGCGCACGCGAAGCAGATCAAGGTGACCGGTCACCTGTGCGCGATCGGTTTCACCGAAGCGGCCGAGCTCGGCATCGACGACCTGGAACACGGACTGCCGGTGGACACCGAGTTCAGTGCCGGCAAGCAACCCGATGTCTGTCCCGACACCAAGGCCGCGGTGGCCCATCTGGCGACCATGAGCGTCGACGATCCCCGCATCCAGCAACTGATCAGGACCCTGGTGTCGAAGCACGTGGCGGTCACCTCGACCTTGCCGGTGTTCGAGACGTTCGTGCCCGGCCGTGCGCCGGTGGATCAACGCGTACTGGACGCGATGCTGCCGGAAACCCGGGTGGAGTACCTCAAGGGCCGCGAGCGCATCGCCGGCATGCACGATTCGCCGTGGCCGAAGATGTTCAAGCTGGAGCAGGATTTCGAGCACGCCTTCGTGCAGCAGGGCGGCACCCTGCTGGCCGGCCTCGACCCCACCGGCTATGGCGGCGTGATCGCCGGTTACGGCGACCAGCGCGAAGTGGAGCTGCTGGTGGAAGCCGGGTTCACCCCGGTGCAGGCGATCCGGATCGCCACCCTCAACGGCGCCCGCTTCATGGGCGAGGACAAGCGCATCGGCTCCATCGAGCCGGGCAAGGCCGCCGACCTGGTGCTGATCGACGGCAACCCGGCAAAGAACATCAGGAACATCGAAAACGTCGCGCTGGTGTTCAAGGACGGCGTGGGCTACGACCCGGCCAGGCTGGTGAAGGCGGCGAACGGTACGGTGGGCCTGCGCTAGCGCGGGCTTCGTCTCGTGGTTGCGGGTGGGCCCTGCGACAGGCCGTATGGCTCCGCCCGATCTTTTCATCACTGGGCAGCATGGCGGCATGACCGATTCAGAGCTGGACAATCCCTTCTGGGCCTCGCTGCGCAGCCGGCATCGGGACATCGCACTGCGCCGTGGCGAGGTGGCGCGTTATCCGGCGGAGTTCGCCCCGTTTCTCGGCGTGGCCGGTGCGGAGACGGACCTGGCCGCGGCGGTCGCATCGCTGGTCGGTCCGGACGAATCGGTCTATCTGCTCGGCGTGGCGCCGGAGCCGCCGCAGGGATGGCGCATCGAGGCGCAGGCTCCGCTGGCGCAGATGATCTGCCCGGCGCCGATCGCGGTGATCGACGGGCCGCCGGTGATCGAGCTGAGCGAGGCGCATCGCGCCGACGTGCTGGCGCTGACCGCGCTGGTGTATCCGCATTACTTCCGCCCGCGCACGATGGAGCTCGGTCGCTACTTCGGCATCTACCAGGACGGGCGGCTGGCGGCGATCACCGGCGAGCGGCTGGGCATGGATGCGCAGCAGGAGATCAGCGCGGTCTGCACGCATCCCGACTTCAACGGCCTCGGCTACGCACGCCGCCTGCTGGCGCTGCTGTCGAACGACAACCTCGAACGCGGCCGCCTGCCGTTCCTGCACGTGAGCCACCAGAACCAGCGCGCGCAGCAGCTGTACGAGCGGATCGGCTACCGCCACCGGCGCGACATCGGCTTCTGCTCGCTGCGCCGGTCCCCGGCGCAGGAATGAGCCATGTGCCGCCGTGCCGCCCGGCTGATGCCGGCGGCCCGTTTTCATCGACATCACATCCCGGGCGCTAGCCTCGGCACCGCGGCGCAGCGTCGCCCGGTGCGCCGGCAACCCGAGGAGGTCACGATGAAGAAGATTCCCACTGGCGCATGGGTCGTGGTGGCTGACGGCACCGGCGCGCGACTCCTGCGCAACGTCGGCAAGGGCCTCCACGTATCGCTCGAACAGGTGAAGCTGGTGGGACCGAAGGATCTTGCCAACGACGGCCCGGCCGGGCGTCAGCCGCCGGAGCGAAGCATCGCCGAGATCGACGAGGCCATCTTCGCCAAGCAGCTGGCGCAGCGCCTGAACGCCGCGGCGCTGAAGAACGAATATTCCCATCTGGTATTGGCGGCCGATCCGCAGACGCTGGGGCAGATGCGCCCCCTGCTGCACGAGGAAACCACGAAGCGGATGGTGGAGGAACTGAACAAGTCGCTGTTCCATGCGCCGCTGCAGGAGATCGAGCGCGCGCTGAAAGCGACCTGGTGAAATCACCTGCGTGGTGGGAGGGTTCGTCCGCCATGTTGAACGTGCCGCCGGAACCGCTTACCGTGCGGAGTCCCCCCCGCCGCAGGAGTGTCACGTGCCCCGGTTGTCCGACTTCCCCATCACCACGCGCTGGCCGGCGCAGCATCCCGACCGCATCCAGCTCTATTCGCTCAACACGCCGAACGGGGTGAAGGTGTCGATCATGCTGGAGGAGACCGGGCTGCCGTACGAGCCGCACCTGGTCGACATCGGCAACGACGAGAGCCACCTGCCGGAGTTCCTCGCGTTGAACCCGAACGGCAAGATCCCCGCGATCATCGACCCGCAGGGGCCGGGCGGAAAGCCGCTGGGCCTGTTCGAGTCGGGCGCGATCCTGCTGTACCTGGCGGAGAAGAGCGGCAAGTTCCTGCCCGCCGATCCGGCGCGGCGCTGGGAGACGATCCAGTGGCTGTTCTTCCAGATGGCCTCGATCGGGCCGATGTTCGGCCAGGTGGGCTTCTTCCACAAATACGCCGGCCGCGAGTACGAGGACAAGCGGCCGCTGGCGCGCTACGTCAACGAGTCGAAGCGCCTGCTCGGCGTGCTGGACGGGCGCCTCGCCGGCCGCGAGTGGATCATGGGCGACGAGTACACCATCGCCGACATCGCCACGCTGGGTTGGGTCAACAACCTGATCACCTGGTACGAGGCGCGCGCGCTGGTGGAGTACGACAGCTTCAAGCATGTCGACGCATGGCTGCAGCGCGGGCTGGCGCGCCCGGCGGTGCAACGCGGGCTGCAGGTTTGCGGGCGAGGCTGAGTTTTCCCGAAGGCCGGGGTACGGACAACTGACGGGACGAGAAGCGTTTGCACGGGCCGTGGCCCAACCTGCGCACAATGCGTCATCCCACCCGCGAGATCGCCCATGCCACGACACCATCACGAACGACACCGCACCGACCGCATCGGCTGGCTGCGTGCCGCGGTGCTGGGCGCGAACGACGGCATCGTCTCGACCGCCAGCCTGGTGCTGGGCGTGGCGGCGGCGCATGCCAGCGGGCAGAACATCCTGGTCGCCGGCGTCGCCGGGCTGGTGGCCGGGGCGATGTCGATGGCCGCCGGCGAGTACGTGTCGGTGCATTCGCAGGCCGACAGCGAACGAGCCGAACTCGAACGCGAGCACCTGGAGCTGCAGACCCAGTCGGAAGCCGAGCACCGCGAACTGGCGGCGATCTATGTCGACCGCGGGCTCGACGCGGCGCTGGCCCGGCAGGTGGCCGACCAGCTGATGGCGCACGATGCGCTGGATGCCCACGCCCGCGACGAACTGGGCATCACCGAGGCGTTGAAGGCACGGCCGCTGCAGGCGGCCGGGGCCTCGGCGCTGAGCTTCGCGGTGGGCTCCTCGCTGCCGCTGCTGGTGGTGGCGCTGGCGCCGGCGGCGGCGTTGCTGTGGCTGGTCTTCGCCACTTCGCTGGTATTCCTTGCCGTACTCGGCGCGGTGGCGGCGTGGGCCGGCGGCGCGAAGATGGGCGTAGGCGCCATGCGCATCACGTTCTGGGGCGCGCTGGCGATGGCGGTCACCACCGGCGTGGGCATGCTGTTCGGCACTGCCGCCTAGCGCGGCGGCTCAGTGCTTGTGGAAGATTGCGCTTCCAGCGCAATCGCTCAGTCGCCCGGGTGGTAGACCCGTTCGGTGTGCCCCTCGAGCTGTTCCGGCCAGAAATACACCGTGCGCAGGTTGCCGGTGGTGTAGCGCTCGGCCTCGTCGTTGAAGTGCTTCGAGCCCGGGTGGCCGCTTTCGCCGCCGGCGGTGATCGCGCGCGCGCTCACCTTCGGGCCGAACTCCACCACCGCGACGAAGCTGTTGCCGCTGGTGCCGTAGTAGCGTTTCGTGCCCGGCCAGCGGTGCGCGCCGAACGAGGCCAGCGAGCCCCAGCGCGAGGACACGAACGGCACCGGGATGCTCGGCCTGGCGTCGTCGAATTTCTGCACGATGGCGCCGTCGTTGCGCTGGTAGCGGTTGACCTCGCCCCAGGGCATTCCCCAGCTGCCGAAATCCTGCACCAGCCGGTCGGACGCTTCGGTCAACGCACCCAGGCGTGCCTTCGCGCCGGCATCGCCGGCCATGTAATCGTAGACCGACTGGTGCGCGGATTCGGCCGCGGCGTGCACCCGGTCCCACAGCGTGTCGCCCCAGAACACCGCCAGCGAGGTGGGCATCGAGGCGATGCCCCAGCGGTAGTCCCAATCGCGCAACAGCGCGATCTGACCTTTCAGGCGGGACTTGAGCGGATCGCTGGGGGGCAGCGCGTCGTAGTCGGCGATCAGGATCGGCAACTGCCGCGCGAACGCCGGCAGGTACGAATCGAACGCCTTGGTGATCAGCGAGGCCATCGTGACGTCGTGCGCGCCGGTGAGCAGGCGGGTGGCGTGGATGCCGCGCGGGTTCTCGCCGAAGCTGTCCATGTAGCGCGGGTAGTCCGCCTGCTTCGGGCTGAACGCGCCGGCGGCGGAGTACGGCCAGTTGTTGGTGTTCATGATCCAGCCGTTCGGTGGGTTGAGCAGGTGCGGCGCCTCGTCGAGCGCGTGCAGGCCCTGCCAGTCGGTGGCCGGGTTGCTTCCGTCGACCGGTTTCGTATAGTCGAAGCGGTTGTCGCGTTTGGGGATGAACTGCGGGTGCATGTACGCGATCTCGCCCTTGTCGTCGGCGAAGATGGTGTTGTTCGACGAGTTGGCCTTCAGCTCGGCCACCTTCAGGTAGCTGGCGTAGTCGCTGGCCTTGGTGCGCAGCCAGCTCTGCTCGAGCGCCTGCAGCGGCTTGTTCATCATCGCCACGGCGATCCACCTGCCGTCGGCCGCGCGCACGATCGGGCCGTGGTGGGTGAAGTGCGCGTCGAAGCTGCGCGAGGCCAGCGTGCCGTCCTTCGCGCGATACGACAGGCGGATCGTGCGCGTGGTGACCGGCCGCAGCTCCTTGCCGTAGCGGTAGAACAGCTGGCCGCCCTGGCGCACGATGGTTTCGGCGAACTCGTCGACCACGTCGGCGCCGGTGGAGGTATGCATCCAGCCTATATGGTGGTTGAAGCCCTGGTAGACGAAGAACTGGCCCCAGGTCACCGCGCCGTACGCGTCCAGCCCCTCGTCGCTGGTCATCTGCAGTTCGGAGCGGAAGAAGAACGAGGTGTGCGGGTTGATCCACAGCAGCGCGTGGCCGTCGGCGGTGAGCCTGGGCGCGATCGCGAAGCCGTTGGAGCCGGTGGGCTCGACCCAACTGGACGGCGTGTCCGCGAGCGCCGGCGCGACAGGGTTGCGGCCGTAGAAGGCTTCGAGCTGCTTCAGCGACACCCGCTCGATGTCGCCGCCGATGCTGCCCTCGCTGAAGCTGAGCGCCATCCACGGTTCGAAATGCTTGATCACGCGCGGATGCACGTCCGGATGCGTGGCGAGGTACCAGTTCAGCCCGTCGGCCCAACCGTTCATCAGCGCCTGCAGCCAGGCCGGGCTCTTCGCGTACAACGCCTGCAGCTCGACCGGGTCGACGAACATCCGCTGGCGCAGGTCCTGCCATAGCGCGGATTCGCCCTCGGCCTCGGCCAGCCGACCGAGCGACACCAGGTAGTTCGTCTCGACCCGGTTGAAGTCGTCCTCGGCCTGAGCGTAGGCCATGCCGAACACCGCGTCGGCGTCGGTCTTGCCGCGCACGTGGGCGATGCCCCAGTCGTCGCGGGTGATGGTGACCGCCTGTGCCTGCTGCCACCAGCGCGCCTGGTCGGCGGGCGGGGCGGCCTGGACGGTGGCGGCCAGTCCGCAGGCGAGCAGCGCGGCGGCCAGCAGCAGGTGCGGCAGCTGCCGCCGGCGTGCCGGGCGGCGCGGGTCCATCGCAGTGTGCGTGGGCATCGGTCTGTCATCTCCCCTGAGCGTGTCGGCGCCATCATGCAGCGTTGGAGTTGACCATCACCGGGCCGTACTTGCAAAACCACGGGGTGAGGTGGCGATATGACGCATACGGCGAAGGTCGCCTTGGCGGCTCGCGCCGCCGTGCCCAAAATGGGCTCCGGGCAGGAGCGCGGTCCGGATGACCCTGCGGCTGCGGCCTGTTCGGTCCCTTTGGCGAGTTGGAAAACCATGACGACACGTATTGCACATACCGGCCTGGCCGCACGCCGCATGTCGGCGGAGCAGGCGGCCGAGCTGATCCTGCCGGGCATGACGGTGGGCATGAGCGGCTTCACCGGGGCCGGCTACCCCAAGGCCGTGCCGCTGGCGCTGGCCGCGCGCATCGCCGCGGCGCACGAGCGCGGCGACAAGTTCGCGCTGCGCATCCTCACCGGGGCCTCGACCGCGCCGGAGCTGGACGGCGCGCTGGCGCGCGTGGGCGGCATCGACTTCCGCCTGCCGTACCAGTCCGACCCCGAGCTGCGCGCGCGCATCAATGCCGGCCAGATCGAGTACATGGACATCCACCTGGGCCAGGTGGCGCAGTACGCGTGGTGCGGCTTCCTCGGCAAGATCGACGTGGCGCTGGTCGAGGTCGCCGGCATCCTGCCGGATGGCCGGCTGGTGCCGTCCACCTCGGTGGGCAACAACAAGACCTGGCTGGACCTGGCCGACAAGGTGATCCTGGAGGTGAACCGGCGCCAGCCCGAAGGGCTCGAGGGCATGCACGACATCTACTACGGCACCGCGCTGCCGCCGCACCGCAAGCCGATCCCGCTGCTGCAGCCGGGCGACCGCATCGGCGAGCCGTACCTGCACTGCGACCTGGACAAGGTGGTCGCGGTGGTGGAAACCGACGCGCCCGACCGGTTGGGCCGCTTCGCGCCGCCGGACGAGGCGTCGCGGCGCATCGCCGGGCACCTGGTGGAGTTCTTCCGCCACGAGATCGCCGCCGGACGACTGGGCGAACAACTGCTGCCGCTGCAGTCGGGCGTGGGCAACATCGCCAATGCGGTGCTGGGCGGCCTGCGTGAGGGCGGCTTCCGCGGCCTGACCGCGTTCACCGAGGTGATCCAGGACGGCATGCTGGAGCTGATCGGCGACGGCACCATCGCGATGGCCTCGGCCACCTCGCTGTCGCTGAGTCCCGAGGGGGTGGAGGAGTTCGTGCGCCGCATCGACTTCTACCGCCAGCACATCGTGCTGCGTCCGCAGGAGATGTCCAACCACGCCGAGCTGGTGCGCCGGCTCGGCTGCGTCGCGATGAACGGCATGGTCGAGGCCGACATCTACGGCAACGTCAATTCCACCCATGTCGCGGGCAGCCGCATCATCAACGGCATCGGCGGCTCCGGCGATTTCGCCCGCAACGGTTTCCTGTCCTGCTTCATGAGCCCGAGCACGGCCAAGGGCGGCGCCATCTCGGCGCTCGTGCCGATGGTCAGCCACGTCGACCACACCGAGCACGACGTGGGCCTGGTGGTGACCGAGCAGGGCCTGGCCGACCTGCGCGGACTGTCGCCGAAGCAGCGTGCGCGGGCGGTGATCGCGCAGTGCGCGCACCCGGACTACCGGCCGATGCTGCAGGACTACTTCGACCGCGCCTGCCGCGACAGCTACGGCAAGCACACGCCGCACCTGCTGAACGAGGCGCTGTCCTGGCACCAGCGCTACCTGGACAGCGGCAGCATGCGCTGAGCGCTGTCGATTTGCGTTGGGGCCATTCGTCGTTCCAGTGAGCCGGAGCGCCGGTTCCGCTTTGCCCACCCCGCGACGAGGCCACCCCATGCAAATCCAGCCCTACCTGTTCTTCGACGGCCGCTGCGAAGAGGCCATTGCGTTCTACCGCCAGGCGATCGGCGCCGAGGTGGTCATGCTGATGCGCTATGCCGACGGCCCCGAAGGCTCCGCCCAGTGCCCCGACGGCACGCAGCTGCCGGCGGACAAGGTGATGCACGCATGCCTGCAGATCGGCGCGAGCCAGGTGCTGGTCTCGGACGGCTACAGCGGTGGCACGCCGACGTTCGACGGTTTCTCGCTGGCGCTAACCGCCGATGACGATGCCGCGGCGAAGCGCATGTTCGATGCGCTCGCCGATGGCGGCCAGGTGCAGCAGCCGCTGATGCCCACCTTCTTCGCCTCCAGCTTCGGCATGCTGGCCGATCGTTTCGGCGTGGCGTGGATGGTGATGGTGCCGAGCATGCCGGCCGGCTGACGGCGCAACGACAACGGGATGGCCAGCCGCGGGCCTGCACGGGGAACCTGCCATGGCGGCACGCGTCAGATGACCGGGCGCGCCGTAATATCGGCTCCATGCAGGTGGCTGAGATGGCAGAGGCGAAACCGGTCGTCGGGAGTGCGCAGCGGCGCACTGCCTTCGTGCTGGCCGGCGGCGGCAGCCTCGGCGCGATCGAGGTGGGCATGCTGCAGGCGCTGCTCGACTGGGGCGAGGCGCCGGCGTTCCTGGTCGGCGCCTCGGCCGGGGCGATCAACGCTGCGTATTTCGCCGGTGATCCGACCGTCGCCGGCGCCCGCGAGCTGGAGCGGATCTGGTGCGCACTGACCCGGCGCGAGGTGCTTCCATTCAACCTCGGCAGCGTGTTCGGCCTGCTGCGCCGGCGCGATCATCTGGTCGATTCGTCCGGCCTGCGGCGCCTGCTCGAACGCTACCTGCCTTATCGGCAGCTGGAGGATGCGGCCTTGCCGGTCCATCTGGTGGCGTCGGACATGCTGAATGGTCAGGAGGTGCTGCTGTCTGCCGGTGCGGCGGTCGACGCCGTGCTGGCCAGTGCCGCGATCCCGGGCGTGTATCCGCCGGTGCTGATCGGCGGACGCTGGCTGGTCGACGGCGGCGTGGCCAACAACACGCCGATCTCGGCGGCGATCAGCCTCGGCGCCACGCGCGTGATCGTGCTGCCCACCGGGTTTGCCTGTGCGCTCGAGCGGGCGCCGTCGGGTGCGATCGCGCGCGCGATGCACGCGCTCAGCCTGCTGGTGGCCCGCCAGCTGGTGCATGACGCCGATCGCTTTGCCGCCGACGCAGCGGTGGAGCTGCGCATCGTGCCGAGCCTGTGCCCGCTCGATGTCTCGCCGTATGACTATTCCGCCGCGGCCAGGCTGATCGCCCGCGCCCGGACCGAGACCCGCCGCTGGCTCGAACAGGGTGGGCTGGATCGTGCCGGAACGCCGCCGCAGTTGCGCGAGCACCACGACTGAGCGGGCTGGCGCTGGCAGCGATCCGTCCCGGTTCGCCGCCACTGGTCTCCGGAGCGGGGCGATTTCGTCGCATGGAGTGCGGACGGGTTCACCCGACGGGAAGGCGCCTGAGCACGCCGTCCCGGCAAACCGCGCCATCCCGTGCTGCCCCGGCCATGCCGGCGGCAGCGCGGCTGCCGCCGTCGGTCGGTGGCGACGGAGTCCGGCGCGCGCTCAGGCGGACGCTGGCGATGCGCGCACGCCCAGCCAGCCCTTGATCGCGGCGATGGTCAGCGGGATCGCGCCGAAGATGATGAACACCAGGTCGCCGGGCAGGCGCAGCCATTCGATCAGGTGCGAGCGCGGGCTGCCGATGTAGTCGAGCGAGCGGGCGTGCCAGTAGCCGTGCTGGATCACGTCCCACACCTGCAGCACGCCGCTGGGGAACAGGCTGAACACCACCATCATGGCCAGGCCGATGTTGGTGCCCCAGAAGCCGGTCCGCACGTACTTCTCCATGCCGGCCCAGCGCTCGTCGCTGCTGGTCTGGCGCAGCACGAATACCATCAGCGCCAGCGCCAGCATGCCGAACACGCCCATCATCGCGGCGTGGCCGTGGTTCGGCGTGAGCTGGGTGCCGACTTCGTAGTAGCTGACGATCGGCAGGTTGATCAGGAAGCCGAAGATGCCGGCGCCGACGAAGTTCCACACGCCCACCGCGATCAGGAAGTAGAACGTCCAGCGGTGCGGCACCGCCACCGACTTGCCGCAGACGTCGCACTGGCCGCGGGTGGTGCGCACGAAGTCCCAGGCGTCCAGCGTGAGCAGGGTCAGCGGCACCACCTCCAGTACCGAGATCATCGCCGACATCGCCATGTTGACGCTGGTCTGCCCGGTGAAATACCAGTGGTGGCCGGTGCCGATCAGGCCGCCGAGGAAGTACAGGATGCCGTCCAGGTAGATCACCCGCAGCGCCACGTTGCGGCGGGTCAGGCCCAGCTGGTAGAAAGTCAGCGCCACCACCGTGGTGGCGAAGAACTCGAAGAAGCCCTCGACCCACAGATGGATGATCCAGAAGCGCCAGGTGTCGACCACGGTGTAGTTCGTCTTCGCGCCGAAGAACAGCGCGGGGATGTAAAACACCGGGATCGCCACCGCGGCGAACAGGAACATCTTCACCAGCGGCTTCGACTCCGGGTTGGCCAGCGAGCGCGGGCGCACCAGCAGCCACAGCAGGGCGAACCAGACCAGCAGGCCGACCACCAGCAGCAACTGCCAGATCCGGCCCAGTTCCAGGAACTCCCAGCCCTGGTTGCCCAGCCAGAACCACCACTTGCCGAGCATCTGGGCGATGCCCAGCCATTCGCCGAGCAGGCTGCCGCCGATCACCACCACGAATGCGCCGAACAGCAGGTGCACCCAGGGCGCGAACCAGCGTGGCTCGTCGCTGCGCAGCGTGCGGCCCAGGAACAGCGCGGCCGCGACATAGGCGGTGGCGATCCAGAAGATCGCCGTCTGCAGGTGCCAGGTGCGCATCAGGTTGCTGGGGAAGATCGTTTCCAGCTGGAAGCCGTAGAAGCTGCCCGGGTCGGCACGGTAGTGCGCCACCGCACCGCCGACCAGGGTCTGCGCCAGGAACAGCAGCGCGACCACCACGAAGAACTTCACCAGCGCGCGCTGGCCGGGGCTGGCCACGCCCGGCAGCAGGTGCGGGTGGATGTGCTGGCCGCGGCTGATCCAGCCGAGGTAGTCGAACTTGCCGAACATCAGCAGCACCACGGCGATGCCGGCCAGCAGCACGATCAGGCTCAGCGCGCTCCACAACAGTGCCCCGGGCACCGGTGTGTTGCCGACGGCGGGGTCGTAGGGGAAGTTGTTGGTGTAGGAGTAGTTCTCGCCGGGACGGTTAGCCACCGAGGCCCATGCCGCCCACGTCACGAACGCGGTGAACTGGCGCAGTTCGGTCGGGTCGGTGATCAGCCCGGCCTTGAGCCCGCCGTTGCGCTCGGGGTGCAGGAAGTAGTCGGTCCAGTGTGACACCTGCTGGCGGTAAGCCGCCGCTTCCGGCATGGTCAGGTGCAGCGTGTCGCCGGTGGCGTCGTAGCGGTTGGTCTTCAGGTCCACCGCCGTTTCCGCCCGCACCGCAGCTTGCCGGCCGGGACTCAGACCGGCCAGCGCCTGCTGGTACTGCAGCTCCGCGGTCGCCGCAGCGGTGTCCTCGCCGATCCGGTGCAGCGCCACTGCGGAGTAGTCTGGACCCAGGTAGGCGCCGTGGCCCCAGATGCTGCCGTTGTCCATCAGCCCGTATTTCAGGAAAACCGCCTGGCCGTCGCGGATGTCGTCGCCGCTGAACAACGGGTTGCCCTGTGCATCCACCACCTGGGCAGGAATCGGCGGGGCGTTGCGGTAGGCCAGCGTGGTGATCGCGAACAGGCCGGCAAAGCCGAGCACCATCACGATCAGCACCGTACGCAGCCACCAGGGGGAAAGTTCGGGATCTTCCGGAGTCAATGGCTGGGCAGCAATGCTCATGGTGCTTCCTCTTCCGCTGCGTGTGGGCGAGTATCGGGCGATATCGCAAACGCGCCGGCCCCGCCAGTGCCGGTACCGGTACCGGACCATGCCTTGTGCAGACTTCCCCCGGATTGTGGCGGCAAGCATTTTCTTTTTTTCGTGCAGGACATGTGAACGACGGTTGGGCTGGCGATCCATTCGGTCGAGGCGAATCGGATCGGCAGCAGAACAGGCAGACGCGTGCACTCCGGATGCGTGTTCTGGGGCATCGCGTCGTGCCGGTGGCGACGTCCGGTTCCGACGGCGCGCGCAGATAGGCGCCGCCACGGTGGTCGTGCATGAAGGATTTCGGCATCACCCGCGATGCCGGAAGGCGGCCGGCATCGGGATTTCTGTCTTCCGTGCCGGTCATTGACGCTGCGGTTGGTCGCAGCACCCATTGATTGATGAGTGAGGAAAAACGTTATGCATACTCCTTTTGACCGTACCGGCCCGTTGACCGAACTTGGCAGCTATCCGCAGTGGGCACAGGACATGGTCGCTGACTGCGAAAGCACGAAGCAGAGCGTGCTGGATCATGAGCTGTGGGCGATGATGCGTGAGGTTAGGCTCGATCATGTTTCCACCGCCAATTTCATGGTGGGTGTCTGGCCATTCATTGAACGATTCCCGAGCTACATGGCCTTGAATCTCCTTAAAACCCGCTATGGCCGCAGTCACGGCGACGATCTGGCGCGTCGCTGGCTGGTGCGCAATATCCGGGTCGAACAGAATCATGCGGAATACTGGCTTGCCTGGGCAGAGGGCTCCGGCGTGCCTCGCGATGAGGTGCTGAGTGCACGGCCCCCGCACGGCACACAGACTCTGGCCAACTGGTGTGAGGAAATCAGCACCATCGGGACGCTGGCAGCGGGAATGATCGCCACCAACTATGCGATCGAGGGAGTGACCGGTGAATGGTCGCGGCCCATCTATGAAAGTACCGCTTACGCCGAGAGCTTTCCCCCGAGAACCAGGACGGGCAGCCTGCGTTGGCTTCAACTGCACGCGGCCTACGACGACATCCACCCGTGGGAGGCACTGGAGATAGTCTGTACGCTGCTGGGGAGGACGCCAAAGATTGACGAGGTGACTCATCTGGGTGAGTGCGTCCGCAGAAGCTATACAAGTATGCGGATCGTTGGCGACCTCTGCATGCAGGCACGCCGCCCATCCACTTTGATGAAGGAAGTGGCTGCCTGACGGTCATCGAGACATAGGGCAAGGCGTTCCATTGACGGGTCAGGCATGAGATAACTTGCGCATGCGCAAGACATCCCCCATGCTGCAGCAACCTTTGTCACGACGCATGTTGCCGCTGGCCTACGCGCTGGTGGTGATGTTGGCCACGATCCTCGGGCTGACATGGTTTGCCCTGCAGACCCAGGTCACTCTCGCTGGGTTTCTCAACAGCGAGAGTGTCTGGTCCAAAGCCCAGAAGCAGGCGGTAATTGCCCTGGATGCCTACGCGGTCACCGGCAATTCCGCCGATCTGGCCGGGTTCTGGCGGAACTACTCCATCCTCGACTCCGATCGGCTGGCGCGAGACGAGATTGCGTCGGGGCATTTCGACCAGGCAGTGGTGGACAGGGCATTTATCCATGGCAACGTCATGCCGACGGCGAAGCCTGGCATGATTTTCGTGCTGGAGCATTTTTCCAGAGCGCCTTATTTGCGTGATGCGCTGGCGGCATGGCGCTCCAGCGATGTGGAGATTGCCCAACTTGCCGTAATTGCCAAGGAGCTGGAGCGCACATATGCCGCCGGGACCTTTTCGGCTGAACAGGCAGCCATCCAGCGTGGCCGCATTCATGCTCTGAATGATTCGACCGAGCCGAAGGCCAACCGGTTTTCACTCGAAATAGCCCATGGCACGACGTGGATGGGTCACATGCTGTTTATTGGCGTTTTGAGCGCCGCCTGCATTGCCGTCCTGCTATGGCTGGATATGGCGCGGCGCACTCTAGCCAGTATCCGCGGCAGCGAGGAGCGCTATCGCCTGCTGTTCGACAGCGCCGCCGACGCGATCGTGATGGTCGACGAGACCAGTGGGCGCATCCTGGACGTCAACCGTACCGCTTCGGCGTGGACCGGGCGCGATGCGAAGGAGCTGGTCGGTGACCGCTTCGTGCATCTGTTCATGCAATCCATGGCGGGTCAGCAGGCCGGGCGGGCCGCTACCAACGTACTGCTGGGCGCCAATGGCCAGACCCGCCCGGTGGAAACGCAGACCAGCGTGGCGGAGTGGGGTGCGCAGCCGGTGCGCCAGGCGATCATCCGCGACATCTCCGAGCGGGTGGCGATGGAGCGCGAGCGTCGGATCGCCGCCGAGGCGCTGGCCAGCATCGCCGAAGGCGTGATCATCGCCGACGCCGGGCGGCAGGTGATCTCGACCAATGCCGCGCACACCGAACTCACCGGCTTCACCAGCCAGGCGCTGCAGGGCAAGCGCCTGGACGACAGCCGCCGCCTGCCGGACGGCAAGCCGCTGCCGCAGTCGGTCTGGGACAGCGTCAACGCCGGCCACGCCTGGATGGGCGAGGTATTGAGCACCCGCAGCGACGGCAGCAGCTACCCCGAGCACCTTAGCCTCAGCACGATCCGCGATGCCGATGGCCAGGTGGTCCACTACGTCGCGGTATTCAGCAACATCCACGAGGCCAAGACGAACCAGCTCCGGCTGGAGCACCTGGCGCGGCACGACCCGCTCACCGGCCTGGCCAACCGGGCGGAATTCGAGCGGCACTGCGCCGAGGCGATCGCGGTGGCCGAACGCGAGCGGCTGGCCGTGGTGGTGCTGTTCATCGACCTGGATGCGTTCAAGATCGTCAACGACAGCTACAGCCATGCGATCGGCGACCGCCTGCTGGTCAAGGTGGCCGAGCGGATCCGCCGGCAGCTGTCCGAGGGTGATGTGGCCGGGCGCATCGGCGGCGACGAGTTCACCGTACTGATCCCTCGGCTGAGCCTGCGCGAGGACGCGCGGACCATCGTCAACCGCCTGCTCGCCACCCTGTCCGAGCCGCTGCTGGTGGACGATTACGAGATCGTGCTGAGCGCGAGCATCGGCGTGGCCGGCTATCCGCTGGACGGCGACAGCGCGCTGGCCTTGATCGCGAACGCCGACGCGGCGATGTACGCGGCGAAGATCGAGGAGCGCAATGCGTTCCGTTTCTACACGCCGATGATGCACGCCGACACCCGTCGGCGCCTGCAACTGGCCGCCGAGCTGCGCCAGGCGCTGGCGCGCAATGAATTCCATCTCGTGTTCCAGCCCAGCGTGGAACTGCGCACGGGGCGCATCGTGGCCGCAGAGGCGCTGTTGCGCTGGCGGCATCCGGAGCGCGGCGAAGTGCTGCCGGCCGAGTTCATCCCGGTGGCGGAGAGCCTGGGCCTGATCCGCCGCATCGACGAATGGGTGATGCAGACCACCTGTGCCCAGATCCAGGCCTGGGACCTGGCCGGCGTACCGCCGATCCGCGTGGCGGTGAACATCTCGGCGCGCTGGTTCGGCCATCCGGCCTTCGTCGACGGCGTCAGCCGCACCCTGCAGTCGCGGCAGCTGGCGGCCGGCCGCCTGCTGCTGGAGATCACCGAGAGCGCGATGCTGCGGCTGGGCGACGACATCGCGCGCACCATGCAGACCCTGGACGCGCTCGGCATCGCGGTGGCGATCGACGATTTCGGCACCGGCTATTCCTCGATGGCTTACCTCAAGCTGCCGGCGGTGACCTGCCTGAAGATCGACCGCTCCTTCGTCACCGGCCTGCCGGGCGACAGCAACGACGCGGCGATCACCAGGGCGGTGCTGGCGATGGCGAAGAGTCTTGGCCTGACCACCATCGCCGAAGGCATCGAGACCGAGGCACAGCATGATTTCCTGCTGCGCAGCGGTTGCATCGAGGGGCAGGGTTACCTGTACTCCTACCCGTTGCGGCCCGAGGAGGTGCAGCATTTGCTGTGCCCGAGCCAGCCGCCGGTGCCGACGCGGTTGAAGCTGGTGCCGCCGAAGCGCAGCTGAGCCGGCGTCCGCGTACGAATCGGTCCGGGCTGCCTTGATGTGCATCAGGGCGTGCGTGCGGGCGGAGCGTGACACTGGAGGCAGTCCAGCCAGCCGCGCATGCCCATGTCCAGCAGTCATTCCGTTCCCGACGGCAGCAAGTACGTCAGTTCGCAGGGCACCCGCGCGGTCAAGGGTGGCATCCGCCCGAACGCCGCCACCGGTGCGCCGGATGTCGACCGCAAGCCGCCGTGGCTGCGGGTCAAGTTGCCGGGTGGCGCGCAGTACGAGGCGGTGCACGAGATCGTGCGCAGCCACAGGCTGAACACCGTCTGCGCCGAATCGAAGTGCCCGAACATCGCCGAGTGCTGGGGCCGCGGCACCGCCACGCTGATGCTGATGGGCTCGGTGTGCACGCGCGCGTGCAGGTTCTGCTCGGTCAGCACCGGCAACCCGCAGGGCTGGCTCGACCCGCTGGAGCCGTTGCAGGTGGCCGACGCGGTGGCGCTGATGGGGCTGAAGTACGTGGTGCTGACCTCGGTCGACCGCGACGACCTCGCCGATGGCGGCGCGGCGCACTATGCCGCCTGCGTGCGGGCGATCCACCAGCGCGCGCCGCAGGCCGCGGTGGAGGCGCTGACCCCGGATTTCGCCGGCAACCACGACGCCGTGGCGACCGTGCTCGACGCCGGCCTGGTCACCTACGCGCAGAACATCGAGACGGTGGAGCGGCTGACCCACCCGGTGCGCGATCCGCGCGCCGGCTATGCGCAGACGCTCGGCGTGCTGGCGTTCGCCAAGCGGCATGCGCCGCGGACGCTGACCAAGACCAGCCTGATGCTGGGCCTTGGCGAAACCGACGCGGAGATCGAGCGTACGCTGGATGATCTTCGCGGCGCCGGCGTCGATGTGGTCACCCTGGGCCAGTACATGCGGCCCAGTCCGCATCACCTGCCGGTGCAGCGCTTCGTCACGCCGGACGAGTTCCGCCGTTATCGCGAGCTGGCGCTCGGCAAGGGTTTCGTGGAGGCGGTCGCCGGACCGCTGGTTCGTTCGAGTTATCGCGCCGAACGTGTGCTGGAGCACAACAACCTGGGACTTTGACCCGGGCGCGACGGGCCGGTCCATCGCTTCGATGTCCACCGACATCAGGAGGTACCGTCATGTTTCCTTCCATTGCACATCGTTTCCCCCGCCGCTCGCTGGTCGGGCCGGATTCCGCCGGCGCCGTGGCTGCGCCAGGCCGCAGGTCACCCACGCCGGAAGCCGATGATGCGGCGCTGGCGCGGGAGCGGCGCATCGACGACGAGCTTGCCCAGAGTTTTCCGGCCAGCGACCCGCCCGGCTGGGTGATGGGCGCGGCGCCGGCGCGGCATTGAGTTTTCACCTGGTCGATCGAGGAGGATGGCATGGACACGACGATGTACCCGCAGTCGACTGCGGAACTGGCGCGCAAGCGTCGCGAACTGGCGCCTGCGCCGTTGGATGCGTTCAAGGCGTTCAGCGCCGCGGTGTTCGCCGATGGCGCGCTGCCGGCCGTCACCAAGCAGCTGATTGCGGTGGCGGTGGCGCATGTCACCCAGTGCCCGTACTGCATCAAGGGGCACACTGCGGGCGCCTTGAAGCAGGGCGCCAGCGAGCAGCAGATCATGGAGGCGATCTGGGTGGCCGCCGAGATGCGCGCCGGTGGCGCCTATGCGCACTCGGCGCTGGCGCTGGACGTGATGCAGCATACGCACGACGCGCACGGGGCGGGCTGAGATGGCCACGCGCTTCAGTACGGTATCGGAGAGCATCCTCGATGCGGTGGGCGACACCCCGCTGCTGGAGATCGAGGGCGTCTACGCCAAGATCGAGTTCCTCAATCCCTCCGGCTCGATCAAGGCGCGCATCGCCAAGTACATGGTGGAACGGGCGGAACGGGAAGGTTTGCTCAAGCCCGGCGACACCATCGTCGAGGCGACCAGCGGCAACACCGGCAATGCGCTGTCGATGGTGGCGGCGGTGAAGGGCTACCGCATGCTGGTGGTGATGCCCGAGGGCATGTCCAGCGAGCGCGTGGCGATCTCGCGGGCCTACGGCGCGGACGTGCTGTTCTGCGGCAACTTCCATGTCAACGAGGCGCTGGTGCGCGCACAGCGGCTCGGCCAGCAGCCCGGCTACTTCTGCCCGGGCCAGTTCGAGTCGGAGTGGAACGTGGAGGAGAACCGGGTGCTGCTCGGGCCGGAGATCCTCGCCCAGCTGCCGCCGGGTCGCGTACCGGATGCGCTGGTGCTGGGCGTGGGCACCGGCGGCACGCTGATCGGCGTGGGCCAGGCGTTCCGCGAGGTCAACCCGAACGTGCGGCTGTTCGCGATGGAGCCGTCCGAGTCGTGCACGATCCTGTGCGGCGAGATCGCCGCGCACACCATCGAGGGCATTTCCGACGGCTTCGTGCCGGGCATCTTCCAGCGTCACGCCACCCTGGTGAACGAGGTGCTGAGCGTGTCCAGCGCCGATGCGGTGCGCGAGATGAAGCGGCTGGCGCGAAGCTATGGCCTGTTCTGCGGCCCCAGCTCCGGTGCGCACCTGCTGGCGGCCAAGCGCGTGCGCGAGAACTTCCCCGAGTTGAAGACGGTGGTCACCGCGTTCTGCGACGAGGGCGAGAAGTACCTGCACGAATACTTCATGCAGCCCGCCGCCGTCGACGTGGGCGCCACGCACTTCCGCTGAAGCGCCGGGTCGATCACTCGCGGCCGGCGGTACGGAGCAGCCGCGTAGGGCGGGCACAGCCCGCCGATCTTCCTCACGACGCCGAAGAGCCAGAGCCGGCGGGCAGTGTCCGCCCTACGCAGCTGCGCCACGGAGAGGCGCTACAGCGGCGCGCAGTGGCGGTTCAGCCATTCCAGGTCGGCGTCGTCCAGCAGCGGGCTGAGCGCGGCGCGCACGCTGGCGTGGTAGTCGTCCAGCCACGCGCGCTCCTCCGGGTTGAGCAGGCCCGGTTCCAGCGCGCGGCGGTCGAACGGGCACATGGTCAGCGTCTCGAAGGCGAGGAATTCGCCGAACTCGGTGCGGTCGGCCTCGACCACCACCGCGAGGTTCTCGTGGCGGATGCCATGCCGGCCTGGCTTGTACAGGCCAGGTTCGATCGAACTGATCATGCCCGGCTCCAGCGCCACCAGTGCGCCGCCGGTGACCGGCGGGCGGATCGACTGCGGACCCTCGTGCACGTTGAGGAAGTAGCCCACGCCGTGGCCGGTGCCGTGGCCGTAATCCATGCCCGAAGCCCACAGCGGCGCGCGCGCCAGTGCATCCAGTTGCGGGCCGCTTGCGCCCCTGGGGAAGCGCGCGCGCGACAGCCCGATCATGCCCTTCAGCACCAGGGTGGCGTCGCGGCGCTGTTCCGGCGTGGTCTCGCCCAGCGCCAGCACGCGCGTGATGTCGGTGGTGCCGCCCAGGTACTGGCCGCCCGAGTCGACCAGCAGCAGGCCCTTGGCCTGCAGCGTGCTGTGCGATTCCGGCGTGGCGCGGTAATGCGGCAGCGCGCCGTTCGCCTGGTAGCCGGCGATGGTGGCGAAGCTCTCGCCGACCCAGCCGGGCTGGGCCGAACGTTCCTCGTGCAGCAGGGTGTCGACATCCAGCTCGGTCACTGTCATGCCGGCGGCGAGGCGCTGCTCCAGCCGGCGGAAGCCACGCACCAGGGCGGCGCCGTCGCGGCGCATCACGTCGCGGATATGCTCGAGCTCGGCGGCGCTCTTGACCGCCTTGAACGCGGTGCTGGGGTTGGCCGCCTCGATCCGGGTCACGTCTGGCGGGATGGCCGCGGCGATCGCGCCGACCACCCGGCTGCTGTCCAGCAGCAGGCGGTCGTCCGGACCCAGTTCCTGCAGGGTCGAAGTGACCGCCGCGTAGTCGGCGATGCCGATGCCGTCGGCGGCCAGCCGGGCGACCAGCGCGTCGCTCAGCTTGGCGCGGCTCACGAACAGGGTGACGTGGCGGTCCGCCTGCACCAGCAGGTGGGCCAGGAACACCGGGTTGCACTCCACGTCGCTGCCACGCAGGTTGGTCAGCCAGGCGATGTCGTCGAGGCTGGACAGCAGGTGGTGGGTGGCGCCCAGCTTGTGCATCGCCTTGCGCAGGCGGGCGAGCTTGTCGGCGCGCGGGATGCAGGCGTACGCCGGCTCGTGTTCGGTCACCGGTGCCTGCGGCAGGGCGGGACGATCCGCCCAGATCGCGCCGGGCAGATCCAGGTCGGTGCACAGGCGGGCGCCGCTGTCGGCGAGCCGGCGTTCGATCTGCTGCCGGGTGGTCACCGCCACGCTGTCGCCGGCCACGGCCAGCACGTCGCCTTGGTCCAGATGCTGCTGCAGCCATTCCAGGTGTTCGGGCGTATGCGGCACGCGCAGCTTCATCAGGCTGACACCGCTGCCGGCCAGTTGCTGCTCGGCCTGCGCGAAATAGCGCGAGTCGGTCCACAGCCCGGCCTGGTCGCGAGCCACGATCAGCGTGCCGGCCGAACCGGTGAAGCCGGACAGCCACTCGCGTGCGGCCCAGTGAGCGGGCAGGTATTCGGACAGATGCGGGTCGGCGCTGGGAACGAGCACGGCGGCGACGCCGTGCTGCTGCATGGCCGCGCGCAGGGCGGCGAGGCGGGCGGGGACGGGGTTGTTCATGACCGAAATGCTAACAGAGGGCGCCGGCTGCGTAGGGCGGGCGCTGCCCGCCGCGGCCTGGGCCAGCGCAGAGCATGGCGGGTGGTGCCCGCCCTACAGAGCGCTTTGCATCAGCCTGGAAATGAACCAAAACAGAGAATTCTCAGTTGCCATCTCGCAGCGCGGCGCTTCTGCGGCTAAAATGCCAATTTCCAGCACGGCTGCTTTCCATGACCCCCCTGATTTTCGTCACCGGCGGTGTGGTGTCCTCGCTTGGCAAGGGCATTGCTGCGGCGTCGCTCGCTTCCATTCTCGAAGCGCGCGGCCTCTCGGTCACCATGATGAAGCTCGATCCCTACATCAACGTGGATCCGGGCACGATGAGCCCCTTCCAGCACGGCGAGGTCTACGTGACCGACGACGGCGCCGAGACCGACCTCGACCTCGGCCACTACGAGCGCTTCGTCCGCACCCGCCTGACCGGCAAGAACTCGATCACCACCGGCAAGATCTACGAGAGCGTGATCCGCAAGGAACGCCGCGGCGACTACCTCGGCGCCACCGTGCAGGTGATCCCGCACATCACCGACGAGATCAAGCACTGCATCCACGAGGCCACCCGCGGCTTCGACGTGGCGCTGGTGGAGATCGGCGGCACGGTGGGCGACATCGAGTCACTGCCGTTCCTGGAGGCGATCCGTCAGCTGCGCATCGAGCACGGCCCGGAGAAGGTGGTGTTCATGCACCTCACCCTGGTGCCGTACATCAAGGCCGCCGGCGAGATCAAGACCAAGCCCACCCAGCATTCGGTGAAGGAGCTGCGCTCGATCGGCATCCAGCCGGACATCCTGCTGTGCCGCTGCGAGCAACCGCTGCCCGAGGGTGAGCGGCGCAAGATCGCGTTGTTCACCAACGTGCCAGAGAACGCGGTGATCAGCGCCGCCGACGTGGACATCATCTACAAGCAGCCGCTGTACCTGCACCAGCAAGGCCTGGACGACATCGTGGTCAGGCGCCTCGGCCTCGACACCAGGCCGGCGGACCTGTCCGCCTGGCAGCGCACGGTCGACGCGGTGGAGCACCCGAAGGACGAGATCGCCGTCGCTATCGTCGGCAAGTACGTCGAGCACAAGGATGCCTACAAGTCGCTGGGCGAGGCGCTGCGCCACGGCGGCATCAAGCAGCTGACGCGGGTGAACCTGGACTGGATCGACTCCGAACAGGTGGAGGCCGAAGGCGCCGCGAAGGTGCTCGGCAAGGCTGATGCGATCCTGGTGCCCGGCGGTTTCGGCAAGCGCGGCTTCGAGGGCAAGGTGCTGGCGGCGAAGTACGCGCGCGAGCACGGCGTGCCGTACTTCGGCATCTGCTACGGCATGCACGCGGCGGTGGTGGATTTCGCCCGCAACGTCGCCGGCCTCGCCGATGCCGACTCCAGCGAGAACGACCGCAACACGCCGAACCCGGTGATCGCGCTGATCACCGAATGGACCACCGCGAGCGGCGAGGTTGAGCAGCGCAGCGACCGTTCCGACCTGGGCGGCACCATGCGCCTGGGCGCGCAGGAATGCCGCCTAAAGGCCGGCACGCTGGCGCGCGAGCTGTACGGCCAGGACGTGGTGCGCGAGCGCCACCGCCACCGCTACGAGTTCAACAACCGCTACCGCCAGCCGTTCGAGGATCTGGGGCTGGTGATCTCCGGCAAGTCGATGGACGACCTGCTGGTCGAGATCGTCGAGCTGCCGCAGCAGCGGCATCCGTGGTTCCTCGGCTGCCAGGCGCACCCGGAGTTCACCTCGACCCCACGCGACGGCCATCCGCTGTTCATCGGCTTCGTGCGCGCCGCGCGCGAGTTCAAGGCCGTGCGCGGCGGCGAGAAGCTGGCGCAGGAGTCGGTGGCATGAAGTTGTGCGGATTCGAGATCGGGCTGGACCAGCCGCTGTTCCTGATCGCCGGACCGTGCGTGGTGGAGTCCGAACAGCTGCAGCTGGACACCGCCGGCACGCTGAAGGAGATCACCGGCCGGCTCGGCATCCACTTCATCTTCAAGTCCAGCTTCGACAAGGCGAACCGCTCTTCCGGCGACAGCTTCCGCGGGCCGGGCATGGAAGAAGGGTTGCGCATCCTCGGTGAGGTGAAACGGCAGATCGGCGTGCCGGTGCTCACCGACGTGCACGAATACACCCCGTTCGACGAGGTGGCTGCGGTGGTCGACGTGCTGCAGACGCCGGCCTTCCTGTGCCGGCAGACCGACTTCATCCAGAAGGTGGCGCGCGCCGGCAAGCCGGTGAACATCAAGAAGGGCCAGTTCCTGGCGCCGTGGGACATGAAGCACGTGGTGGCCAAGGCGAAGGCCGTCGGCAACGACCGCATCATGGTCTGCGAACGCGGCGCCAGCTTCGGCTACAACAATCTCGTCTCCGACATGCGCTCGCTCAGCGTGATGCGCGAAACCGGCTGCCCGGTGGTGTTCGATGCCACCCACTCGGTGCAGCTGCCGGGCGGCCAGGGCGCCAGCTCCGGCGGCCAGCGCGAGTTCGTGCCGGTACTGGCGCGCGCGGCGGTGGCCGTGGGCGTGGCCGGCCTGTTCGCCGAGACCCATCCCGACCCCAGCAAGGCGCTGTCGGATGGCCCGAACGCCTGGCCGCTGGGCAAGATGGAGGCGCTGCTGGAAACCCTGCTGGAACTGGATGTCGTGACCAAGCGGCACCGCTTCCTGGAGCAGGATGCTTCCTGAAACATGCGGGCGCATCGATGCGCCCGTTCCAACTCTTTCACTACCCGGACTACGGACACCGCATGAGCACCCAGATCACCCGCATCCACGCCCGTGAAATCCTCGACTCGCGCGGCAACCCCACGCTGGAGGCCGAAATCACCCTTGCCGGCGGCGGCTTCGGCCGCGCCGCGGTGCCCAGCGGCGCTTCCACCGGTTCGCGCGAGGCGGTGGAGCTGCGCGACGGCGACAAGTCGCGCTACGGCGGCAAGGGCGTGAAGAAGGCGGTGGCCAACGTCAACGGCGCCATCGCCAGCGCGCTGAAAGGCTTCGATGCGGCCAACCAGGGCGGCCTGGACGCCACGCTGATCAACCTCGACGGCACGCCGAACAAGGGCAAGCTGGGCGCCAACGCGCTGCTTGGCGTCTCGATGGCGGCCGCCCATGCGGTGGCCGCCCAGCGCAAGCAGGCGCTGTGGCAGTACCTGGCGGAGATCAACGGCACCACCGGCAAGCCCGGCGCACTGCCGGTGCCGATGATGAACATCATCAATGGCGGCGCGCACGCCGACAACAACGTCGACGTGCAGGAGTTCATGGTCCTGCCGGTGGGCATGCCAAGCTTCGCCGAGGCGCTGCGTGCCGGCGCCGAGATCTTCCATGCGCTGAAGAGCGTGCTGCACGGCCGCGGCCTCGGCACCTCGGTGGGCGACGAGGGCGGCTTCGCGCCGAACCTGCGCTCCAACGTCGAGGCGATCGACACCATCCTGGAAGCCATCCACAAGACCGGCTACAAGGTCGGCAGCGAGATCCTGCTCGGCCTCGACGCGGCCAGCTCGGAGTTCTACAGGAACGGCAAGTACGACCTCGCCGGCGAAGGCAAGCAGTACAGCTCGGCCGAGTTCGTCGACCTGCTCGCCGGCTGGGCGAAGCAGTACCCCATCGTCACCATCGAGGACGGCATGGCCGAAGGCGACTGGGATGGCTGGAAGCTGCTCACCGATGCGATCGGCGACCGCGTCCAGGTGGTCGGCGACGACCTGTTCGTGACCAACCCGGCGATCTTCCGCGAAGGCATCGAGAAGAAGATCGCCAACGCGATCCTGATCAAGGTGAACCAGATCGGCACGCTGTCCGAGACGCTGGAAGCGATCGCGCTGGCCGACGCGGCGAAGTACGCGGCGGTGATCTCGCACCGCTCCGGCGAAACCGAAGACACCACCATCGCCGACATCGCGGTGGCCACCACCGCGACCCAGATCAAGACCGGCTCGCTGTGCCGCAGCGACCGCGTGGCGAAGTACAACCAGCTGCTGCGCATCGAGGAGGCGCTGGGCTCCGCCGCGCGCTATGCCGGCCGCGAGGCGTTCCCCAACCTGACCCGCCTGCCGGACTGACCAGGCCCGCCGGTCGCCCATGCTGCGCTGGATCGCCCTGGTTCTGATCCTGCTCCTGATCGGACTGCAGCTGAAGCTGTGGGCCGGCAGCGGCAGCATGCGCGAAGTGGATGCCTTGCGCGTGGCGGTGAAGAAGCAGGCCGACGAGAACACCAGGCTGCTGCAGCGCAACCAGGCGGTTGGTGCCGACGTGCTGGACCTGAAGCATGGCGACCAGGCGGTCGAGGCGCGGGCGCGCACCGAGCTGGGCCTGATCAAGCCGGGCGAGGTGTTCTACCAGGTGGTCGAGCAGCCGGCCCGCGCCGGCAGTGCGTTGCCGCCACCGCCGCCCGCCAAGCCTGCCGGGTCGCCATGAGCGCGCCGGCGCTGTGGTGCGTGGTGCCGGCCGCGGGGCGTGGCACCCGGGTCGGCGGTGACTGCCCGAAGCAATACCTGCCGCTGGCCGGGCGCCCGCTGATCGCGCATACGCTGCAACGGCTCGCCGCGCATCCGCGGATCGCCGGCCTGCTGGTGACGCTGGCCGCCGGCGACGCGCACTGGCCCGGCATCGACAGGCTCGACGGCAAGCCGGTGCTGACCGCGGTCGGCGGAGTCGAGCGCTGCGATTCGGTACTGGCCGGAATCGACGCCCTGCCGGCGTCGGTGGGCGCGGACGACTTCGTGCTGGTGCACGATGCCGCGCGGCCCTGCGTGCGGCTGGCCGACATCGGCAAACTGATCGAACTGGCCGGCGCGGGCGACGGCGGCCTGCTCGGCGCACCGCTGCGCGACACGCTGAAGCGGGCGGATGTGGGCGGCCGTAGCGAACTGACCGAGCCGCGCGACCAGCGCTGGCGCGCCTTCACGCCGCAGATGTTCCGTCGTGGTCAACTGGCGATGGCGTTGCGCGAGGCAGCACGGCGCGGCGTGAATCCCAGCGACGAGGCGATGGCGATGGAGCTGGCCGGCTTCGCGCCGCTGCTGGTCGAGGGCGCCGAGGACAACATCAAGGTGACCACGGCGGCGGATTTCGCGCTGGCCGAGTTCCTGCTGGCGAGGACAATGGCGTGAGGGCAGCCCCATGAGGATCGGACAAGGTTTCGACGTGCATGCATTCGGCGAGGGCGACCACGTCACCCTGGGCGGCGTGCGCGTGCCGTATCGTCGCGGCGTGGTGGCGCATTCGGACGGCGACGTGGTGATCCATGCGTTGTGCGACGCGATCTTCGGCGCGCTGGCACTGGGCGACATCGGCCGGCACTTCCCGCCCACCGACGAGCGTTGGCGTGGTGCCGACAGCCGCCAGTTCCTGCGCCACGCGGCGATGCTGATGGCGCAGCACGGCTACACGCTGGGCAACGCCGACATCACGGTGATCGGCGAGGCGCCGAAGGTCGGGCCGCATGCGCAGGCGATGCGCGAAAACCTCGCCGCCGACCTGGACAGCGAAGTCGGCCGCGTCAGCGTGAAGGCCACCACCACCGAGCATCTCGGCTTCTGCGGGCGTGGCGAGGGCATCGCCGCGCAGGCATGCGTGCTGCTGGAGCGACGCTGAGCGCTGGCCCATGACAAACCTAGAGCTTCCTTTCGCCCATGCCATTGTCCCACCTCTGGTAGCACGTCTTCGCCTCACTCATGAAGATTTCCTCGTCGAGGAGATCCTCGGCTACGACGCCGACGGTGCGGGCGAGCACGCCTTGCTATGGGTGGAAAAGCGTCGCGCGAATACCGACTGGGTGGCGCGCGAGCTGGCGAAATTCGCCGGCGTGCCGCAGGTCGCAGTCGGCTATGCGGGCATGAAAGATCGCAACGCGGTGACCCGGCAGACTTTCTCGGTGCAACTGGCAGGCAGGCCCGACCCGGACTGGTCGGCGTTTCCGCATGCGGAGGTGAAGGTGCTGGCGGCAACGCGTCATTCGCGCAAGCTGAAGCGAGGCGCACTGCGCGGCAACCGCTTCTTGCTGGTATTGCGTAAGGTGCAAGGCGATCGCGCCGCGGCGGAAAAAGTGCTGGAGCAGATCGCCGCACGCGGCGTGCCCAATTATTTCGGCGAGCAGCGCTTCGGTCGCGAGGGCGGCAACGTGACGCAGGCGCGGGCGATGTTCGGCGGTCGTCGCGTGGACCGCGACCAGCGTTCGTTCCTGCTGTCGGCGGCCCGTTCGCACATCTTCAACGGCGTGCTGGCGGCGCGGGTCGAGCGCGGCACCTGGGACACGCCGCTGGATGGCGAGATCTGGTCGCTGGCCGGCTCGCGCTCCTGGTTCGGGCCGGAGCCGTTCAGCACGGCGCTGGCCGAGCGGCTGGCCCGCGCCGATATCCATCCGTCCGGCCCGCTGTGGGGGCAGGGCGGGCCGCCGAGCCTGGGCGAGGCCGGTGAGCTGGAACGCGGGATCGGTGAGGCGAACAACGATCTGGCCACCGGGCTGGCCGCCGCGCGGATGGACCAGGAACGCCGCCCGCTGCGGCTGCTGCCGAAGGACCTGCGCTGGCGCTGGCTGGGCGACGACGCGCTGGAGCTGTCCTTCGAGCTGCCGGCGGGCGCGTATGCCACGGTGGTGGTGCGCGAGCTGGCGTCGACTCCGTAGGAACCTCGAAAACCCTCTTTTGTTCGTCATCCCTGCGCAAGCAGGGATCCAGCGCCGCTGCTTTCGAAAGGCTTTGAAAGGCACTGGATGACCAGACGTTCGTCTGTTGAAAACCCTGCTTGCGCAGGAATGACGGGTCATCCGAGGCCCGCAGCTAGCTCTTGAGCAGGATGATGACCGCGCCGGTGCCGCCCAGCGCCGGCCGCGCCGAGGCGAACGCGATCACGTCGTCGCGCTGGCGCAGCAGGCGGTCGGTGAGGCCTTTCAGTACCGGTCCGGCGGCTTTCGAGCGCAGGCCCTTGCCGTGCACGATGCGCACGCAGCGCAGGCCGCGCTGCTTCGCCTCGGCCAGGAAGGCGACGATGCTGGCCCGCGCGGCGGCGGCGTTCATCTGGTGCAGGTCGAGGTCGTCCTGCACGCTGAACTGGCCGCGCTTGAGCTGGCGCAGCAGCTTCGGCGGATAGCCGTCGCGCAGGTAGCCCAGTTCCTCGCCGACTTCGAGCAGGGCCGGGTCGAACGCCATGTCCAGCAACTCGCCTGGCACGGCGGCTTCGTCCGCCTCCAGCATGCGCGGGTGCGGCGCAGGTTTCGCGCCGGCGGGCGGGGCCGCCACCGGATCGAGCGGGCGCACGTCGCCGATCGCCTCGCGAAACAGGCGGCTGTCCTCGGCATCGATCGGGGCGGGCGGGCGGCGCTTCATCCGGACATGCTAACCAATGGCAACGTGTGGGGTGGCGAATGCGCGTCAACGATGCGTTGACCGGTGAAACCATCGCCATGCTCCGGTAGACTTCGCGGCATGGAATGCGCGCCGCCGTGGGGCGAAGTGCGCGCCGGCAGTCAGCTTTCTACGGAGCATCATGCGAGTTCTTGTCAGCAACGACGATGGCGTGGATGCCCCGGGCATCCACGTGCTGGCCGAGCGTCTCGGCGAAGTGGCCCAGGTGACGGTGGTGGCGCCCGACCGCGACCGTTCCGGTGCCAGCAATTCACTGACGCTCGATGCGCCGTTGCGCGTGCTGCCGATGGGCAACGGCTACTACCGTGTGGCCGGCACGCCGACCGACTGCGTGCATCTGGCGCTGTCCGGCCTGCTGGACGAGGAGCCCGACATGGTCGTGTCCGGCATCAACAACTCGGCGAATCTCGGCGATGACGTGATCTATTCCGGCACGGTGTCGGCGGCGATGGAAGGGCGCTTCCTGGGGTTGCCGGCGATCGCGGTATCGCTGGTCAGCCACGACCACAAGGGCGTGCACTACGATTCCGCGGCGAAGGCGGTGCTGCTGCTGATGCAGCGGCTGCTGGTCGATCCGCTGCCGGCCGACACCATCCTCAACGTCAACGTGCCGGACCGGCCGTGGGCGGAAATCGAAGGCTTCGAAGTGACCCGGCTCGGTCGTCGCCATCGCGCCGCGCCGTGCATCGCGCAGACCGATCCGCGCGGCCAGCCGATCTGGTGGATCGGCCCGGCCGGCGAGGTGGATGACGCCGGCCCCGGCACCGATTTCAATGCTGTGCGAAGCGGTTTCGTTTCCGTGACGCCGATCCATGTCGACCTGACCCGGTTCCAGGCGCTGGAGAAAGTAAGCAGCTGGATGCGGCCACTGAGCGACGAGATGGCGTCGGGTCGGACCAGCAGTGACGAGGCGGCCTGAGCGATGACTCTTTATCCATTGCCCGCCGCGGACCTGAAAGGCGAGGGGATGACCTCGCAACGCGCGCGCGACCGGTTGGTGGCGATCCTGCAGGAAGGCGGTATCCGCGATCCGCGGGTGATCGAGGTGATCCGCAACCTGCCGCGCCATCACTTCATCGACCAGGCGCTGCATTCGCGCGCGTATGAAAACGACGCGCTGCCGATCGGCCACGGCCAGACTATCTCGCAACCGTGGGTGGTGGCGCGCATGACGGAGGCCTTGCTGGAGCATTTCGACCCGAAGCAGGGCGTGCCGCAGAAAGTGCTGGAGATCGGTACCGGTTCGGGCTACCAGGCCGCGGTGCTGGCGGCGCTGGTGCCGCAGGTGTTCACGGTGGAGCGGATCGAGGCCCTGCTGCGCCAGGCGCGCCGGCGCTTCCGCCAGCTCGGCCTGACCAACCTGCGCTCGCGCTATGACGACGGCAAGCTCGGCTGGGCGGACGAGGCGCCGTTCGACGCGATCATCCTCACCGCTGCCGGCGACACCATTCCCACCCGCATCCTCGACCAGCTCAGCGCCACCGGCGTGCTGGTGGCACCGGTCGGCTCACCCAGCCGGCAGACCCTGATCCGCATGCGTGGTGACGGGCAGGGCGATTTCATCCAGGAGGAACTGGGCGCGGTCAGTTTCGTGCCCCTGCTGGGCGGGATCGGCTGATGCGTCTGTTCGGAGCACTTTACGCGCGTGCACTGACCTGGGCACGCGAGCCGAAGGCGCTGTACTACCTGTCCGGACTGAGTTTCGTCGAGTCGTTCATCTTCCCGGTGCCGCCGGAGGTGATGCTGGCGCCGATGATGCTGGGCAAGCGGCACAAGGCGTTCTTCTTCGCCAACGTCAGCCTGCTGTTTTCGCTGCTGGGGGCGCTGGTGGGTTATGTGCTGGGGCACTGGGCATTCCATGCGTTGCGCCCGGTGCTCGACATGCTGCACCTGCTGGCGCCGATCGAACAGGGTGTGGCAAGCCTGAGCCGGCAGATGGTCGAGCATCGCTGGGGGCTGTTCGGCGTGTTGATTCTGGCCGCACTGCAGCCGGTGGTGCCGATGAAGTTCGTCACCTGGGCCTGCGGCATCATCGGCGTGCCGATCCTGCCGTTCCTGGCCTGCATCGGGCTCGGCCGCGGCAAGCGCGTGTGGCTGCTGGCGCTGTTGATCCGCCTGTTCGGCGAACGTGCCGAGCGGGTCCTGCACAAGTACATCGAATGGATCGGCTGGATCGCGCTGGTGGGTTTGGCCCTGCTGCTGGTGTGGTGGTTCTGGCTGCGTTGAGCGGGGCCGTCCCGGCGGTTGGGGCATCATGAAAAATGCCGCCCGCCTCGGTATGCTGGAACGCATGGATCGATATCTCCCAAGGTTGACCCTCCTGGCTGCGACCGCGCTGCTCGCCGCCTGCGGCACCATGCGCAGCTCGGTCGTGGTGGAGCCGGTGGCCGGCAGCGATTACGGCAACCCCCCGGCCCACCTTGCACCGGTGCCCTCGCGTACGCCGATACCCGGTGGCAGCTACGTGGTGGCCAAGGGTGACACGCTGTACTCGATCGCTTTTCGCAAGGGCGTGGATTTCCGCGATCTGGCGCAGTGGAACGGGGTCGCCGCGCCATACACCATCCGGCCGGGGCAGCGGCTGGTCTTGTCCCCACCAGCCCGGTCGACGCCGCACACGGCGACCGGGCCTGGTCACGTGGCCAGCGCCCCGTCTGCCGCGGCTGCACCCGGTCGGGCGGCCAGTTCCAGGGCCGTCCCCGCTGCGGGCGCGCCGGTGTTCGAATCGGTGACGGCGCCCGCTGCGTCCGCCAGCAGCGGGCCGGCCACCATGCCGGTGACTGCCACCACGACCCCGAGCCACGCCGCCACGACCCCGGTCGCTGCCGCAGCCACTGCCGTGGTGCCGGTTGCCGGCGTGCCGACCGCACCGCCGGCGACCATGTCGCCGCCGGCACCGGCCGCCGCGGGTGTTTCGCGCGTGGTCAGCGGCGTGCAATGGCGCTGGCCCGCCGATGGCACCGTGGTCGGCCAGTTCCGCAGTGGCGACGCGATTCCCGGGATCGGGATCGCCGGCAAGTCCGGCGATCCGGTACGCGCCGCCGCCGATGGCGTGGTGGTGTATAGCGGCAATGGCCTGGTCGGCTATGGCGAACTGGTGATCATCAAGCACAACGACAGCTTCCTGTCTGCCTACGGCCACAACCGCAAGCGCCTGGTCAAGGAAGGCCAGCGGGTCAGCATGGGGCAGCAGATCGCCGAGATGGGTTCGACCGGCACCACCCGCGACGAGCTGGAATTCCAGATCCGCAAGGACGGCAATCCGGTCGATCCGCTGGGTTACCTGCCGTCGCGTTGACGGTGGCGAAGACCGCTCAGGCCGGCGGCAGGATGAAACCGGCGATCACCCGGCGCCCTTCGCCGGCGAGCAGGTTGTAGGTGCGTGCGGCGGCGGCGTTGTCCATCACCTCGATGCCGATACCCTTGCGCAGGAAACCTGCCATGAACGCCGCCGCCGGGAAAACCTGGCGCTCGCCGGTGCCGAGGATCACCAGTTCCGGGCGCAGTGCCAGCAGGGTCTCGACATGGCCGGCGTCCAGCGCGTCGGCGGCGGTCACCGGCCAGTGCTCGATCGCCTGGTCGGGTGTCAGCAGGAAGCTCGCCGTCAGCTCCCGATCGATCACGGTGACGCCGCGTGCGCCGGCGCGGCGTATGTAGAGGTAGCCCTCGGGGCGTTCGAGCGACAGGTCCATCAGCGTGGCAGGGCGATCTTCGGCTCGTCGGTGTTGCGGCGGAACAGCACCACGACATGGCCGATCTGGTGGATCGGCTCGGCCCCGGTGCCGGCCGTCAGCACGTCGATCTGGGCCTGTCGTTCATCCTTGTCGCCGCCGGAGAGCTTCACCTTGACCAGTTCGTGGATGTCCAGCGCCAGGCCCAGTTCCTTCACCACGGCTTCGCTGGCGCCCTTGTTGCCGAGCAGGATGACCGGGCTCAGGTCATGGGCGAGGCTGCGCAGGTAGCGGATCTGCGAGGGGGAAAGGGCCATGCGGCGGTGCTCGATTCGCGGTAAATGAACGGCAAAGGGTATCATGCGCCAACCCGTTCCCCAATCGGCGACCGTGACGACATGGCCCGCAGCAAGAGCAGCGCAGTCTGGCTGCGCGAACACTTCAATGACGAATATGTGAAGAAAGCCCAGGCCGAGGGCTTGCGTTCCCGTGCGGTGTACAAGCTGGAGGAACTGCTCGAGCGCGACCGCCTGCTCAAGCCCGGCATCAACGTGGTCGACCTCGGCGCGGCGCCGGGCAGCTGGTCGCAACTGGTGCGCAACCGGATGGGCGACAGCGGCAAGGTGTTCGCGCTGGACATCCTGCCGATGCAGAGCATCGCCGGGGTGGATTTCCTGCAGGGCGATTTCCGCGAGGAAACCGTGCTGCATGCGCTGGAATCCCGCCTGGAAGGGCTGAAGGTGGATCTTGTGCTGTGCGATATGGCCCCCAATATGAGCGGAGTGGCACTGGCTGACCAGATCCGTGCGATGGATCTGGCTGAACTGGCGCTGGATTTCAGTCGGCAGTGGCTCAAGCCGGGCGGGTCGTTCCTGATCAAATTGTTCCAGGGCGTCGGTTTCGACGATTACTTGCGCAGCTTGCGTGCGGACTTCACCCGCGTAACCATGCGTAAACCTAAGGCCTCACGTGCGCGTTCACGTGAGGTATACGCGCTGGCGCTGGGCCGCAAACCCGCCGCGGCGTCACCGGGCGAGAACCGTGCATGAATGAAACAGCGAAAAACGTGTTGCTCTGGGTGATCATCGCGGTGGTCCTGTTCACCGTGTTCCAGAGTTTCAACCCGCGCGGCGCGGCTTCGTCCGAGCTGCCTTACAGCTCATTCGTGCAGAGTGTCGACAACGGCAACGTCGCCACCGCCACGATCAGCGCCGACCAGCCGGCGACCATCAGCGGCAAGCTCAAGGACGGCAGCCCGTTCCGCACGGTCGCGCCGATGCTCGGCTTCTCCACCAACGCGGTGGTCAAGCAGATGCAGGACAAGGGTGTCGAGGTCCGCCAGGATCCGTCCGAGGGCTTCTCGCTGATCGGCCTGCTGATCAGCTGGCTGCCGGTGCTGCTGATCGTGGGCGTATTCATCTGGTTCATGCGCCAGATGCAGTCCGGCGGCGGCGGCCGTGGCGCGATGAGCTTCGGCCGTTCGCGTGCCAAGCTGCAGGGCGAGGACCAGATCAAGGTCAACTTCAGCGACGTCGCCGGCTGCGACGAGGCGAAGGAGGAGGTCGGCGAGCTGGTCGAGTTCCTGCGCGATCCGGGCCGCTTCCAGAAGCTCGGCGGCAAGATTCCGCGCGGCGTGCTGATGGTGGGCCCGCCCGGCACCGGCAAGACCCTGCTGGCCAAGGCGATTGCCGGCGAGGCGAAGGTGCCGTTCTTCTCGATCTCCGGTTCCGACTTCGTCGAAATGTTCGTGGGCGTGGGCGCCAGCCGCGTGCGCGACATGTTCGAGCAGGCCAAGAAGCACGCGCCGTGCATCATCTTCATCGACGAGATCGACGCGGTCGGCCGCCATCGCGGCGCCGGTCTGGGCGGCGGCCATGACGAGCGCGAGCAGACCCTGAACCAGCTGCTGGTCGAAATGGACGGCTTCGAGGGCACCGAGGGCATCATCGTGATCGCCGCGACCAACCGTCCCGACGTGCTGGATCCGGCGCTGCTGCGCCCGGGCCGCTTCGATCGCCAGGTCGTGGTGGGTCTGCCCGACGTGCGTGGCCGCGAGCAGATCCTCCGGGTGCACATGCGCAAGGTGCCGATCGCCAGCGACGTCGACGCGATGACCATTGCGCGCGGCACGCCCGGTTTCTCCGGCGCCGACCTGGCCAACCTGGTCAACGAGGCAGCACTGTTCGCCGCGCGCGAGAACGCCCGTGAGGTGCGCATGAGTCACCTGGACAAGGCGCGCGACAAGATCCTGATGGGTACCGAGCGCCGCTCGATGGCGATGAGCGAGGGCGAGAAGAAGCTCACCGCCTACCACGAGGCCGGCCATGCCATCGTCGGCCGCCTGGTGCCCGAGCACGACCCGGTCTACAAGGTCACGATCATCCCGCGTGGGCGCGCGCTGGGCGTCACCATGTACCTGCCCGAGGGCGACAAGTACAGCATCAACCGCGTGGCGATCCAGTCGCAGCTGTGCTCGCTGTACGGCGGCCGGGTGGCCGAGGAATTGATCTTCGGCGCCGACAAGGTCACCACCGGCGCCTCCAACGACATCGAGCGGGCCACCAAGATGGCGCGCAACATGGCGACCAAGTGGGGCCTCTCCGACGAGCTCGGCCCGATCACCTACGGCGAGGACGAGGACGAGGTGTTCCTGGGCCGATCGGTGACCCAGCACAAGAGCATCTCCAACGAGACCGCGAGCAAGATCGACGAAGTGGTGCGCGGCATCCTCGACCGCGCCTATGCGCGCAGCAAGGAGTTGCTGACCGCGAATCTCGACAAGCTGCATGCCATGGCCGAAGCCTTGCTGCAGTATGAGACGATCGACGCGCACCAGATCGACGACATCATGGCCGGTCGGGTGCCCGGCCCGCCGGCGGACTGGACCAAGAATGCATCGACCGGTACGCAGCCGCCGCCTCCGCCGCCGAAGGGTGGCGCCGGCTCGGCCGTGGGCAAGGTGGGTGATCCGGCGCCGCAGAGTCGCACCGGCCTGGATGGCTGATCCCGACGCGGAAGACCAGGCCGTTGCCTGATGCAACGATGGAAGGGGGCGGCCACGGGTCGCCCCCTTCGCATGAGCAGTCGGCATCGGTGCGGCGCGATGCGATTCGATGAAGAAATTTTTCAAAAAGGGTTGACGCAAGCGGGTGGAGCCTGAATAATTCCGCTCCTTGCTTCACCGCCTCGATGCCCAGACATCCCGGTTGCGAGGCAAAGGTTTTTCAGTGCGCCCGTAGCTCAGTTGGATAGAGTACCTGGCTACGAACTAGGTGGTCGGGAGTTCGAATCTCTCCGGGCGCACCATTTTTATTCGGCGAGACGGGGTGCTTGCGCCCCGTTTTGTTTTCGACGAAGGCAATGGATTCCCTGCGTCGAAAACGATGCTTCGGTGTCACAAGGTGTGCATTGATACGGATTGACTGGGCAAGGTGTCACCCGTAACATTTCAAGGCTCCGGCGGGTCATGTCGGGGTTCGAAAACGGGGTATAGCTCAGTCTGGTAGAGCGTTGCGTTTGGGACGCAAAAGTCGGGGGTTCGAATCCCTCTACCCCGACCAGCGACACGTTCTGCTGCAGCGACTGCGCCTGTAGCTCAACCGGATAGAGCATCGGCCTTCTAAGCCGACGGTTGCAGGTTCGAGTCCTGTCTGGCGCACCAGTATCAAACGATGGTGGATGTAGCTCAGCTGGTTAGAGTCCCGGATTGTGATTCCGGTTGTCGTGGGTTCGAATCCCATCATCCACCCCAGTTTCAAACCCAGGTTTCCTGGGCCGTTAGCTCAGTTGGTAGAGCAGTTGACTCTTAATCAATTGGTCGAAGGTTCGAATCCTTCACGGCCCACCAATAAAAACAGGCACTTAGGTCACCTAAGTGCCTGTTGTTATTTGTTGGGGACCGGTCATGTCTCCGGTATGTCTCCCCCGCGGCCCGGCCATGGCTTCCCACATGGCTTCCCATGGCTCTTCATGTCTCCCCCAGGACTTTTCCCCCTGGCTCCCCCATGTCTCCGCCAGGGCTCTCCCGTGGGGCGCTTTGCTATCCTGACCCGAGCCCAAGCGCATCCCTGCAGTTGCCAGGGACGTACGCGATGCGTGCCAGCCTGGCCCACGTAGCGCCGGATGGTCCTGAATCATGTTTCCGCTGGACTGTGGGCCCTTCTTCGCCCTAGTGGGGCCCTACAGGCGCCCGTTGGACATCTGGACCACGATCCGTGGAGAGGCGCCCATGGCGCGCATAGACGGTCTGGGATGGCTTAAGGCTTACCCTGGGATGACTACCTGCGCGAGCGCCTCAGGGCCGCACGGGACGAGGACGCGGCCGCTGACCAGGCTGCCAGGGTTGCGTCTGAATTCTTCGTGGCGAACCCCAGCCACGGTTTTGGGCACCGGTTCGCTGCTGCGAGGCAACCTGTGGGAGTGCACCGCCATGCCGGAAATCCGCACGGCGGCCAGCTGGCTTGCGCAGGCGCTGTCCGGGCTGGAGAGCACTGCAGATCTGAATTCCTCGACGCAAGGCTGACTCGATAACGGAAATATGACGTTTGGACGTCCAAGCCGATACCTCATTACGATATATCCACATGCCAACTTGCGATTTCACAGCGCGCTTTACCCACCGCTAGCTTTATCGTTCCACTCGAAACGGGGAGACCAAGACGATGAACTTACGCATCGCGCTCGTGGCGCTTGTGGGCACACTGCTGACGACGTCCGTCCTGGCCAAGAACGTCACCTTGCTCAATGTGTCCTACGACCCGACCCGTGAGCTCTACAAGTCCGTAAACGCCGCGTTCGCTGCGCAATGGAAGGCCGAGCATGGCGACACCGTGACGATCCAGATGTCTCATGGCGGCTCGGGGAAGCAGGCGCGTTCCGTGGTGGACGGCCTCCCCGCCGACGTTGTGACCCTGGCACTGGCGTACGACATCGACGCCGTGGCTGATCACGGTCTGCTCGACAAGAATTGGCAGCAACGCCTGCCCGACAATGCTTCGCCGTACACCTCCACCATCGTGTTCCTCGTTCGCAAGGACAATCCGAAGGGCATCCACGACTGGAACGATCTCATCAAGCCAGGCGTGCAGGTGGTCACACCCAATCCGAAGACCTCGGGCGGTGCCCGCTGGAACTTCCTGGCCGCCTGGGGCTATGCGCTCAAACAGCCCGGTGGCAACGAGGCGAAGGCACGGGCTTTCGTCAAAACACTGTTCGAGCACGTGCCCGTGCTGGACACCGGTGCGCGCGGTGCGACCAACACGTTCGCCCAGCGCGGTATTGGTGACGTGCTCTTGGCGTGGGAGAACGAAGCTCTTCTCGCCAAGCGCGAACCAGGGGGCGACCAGTTCGAGATCGTGGTGCCCTCGATCAGCATCCTGGCCGAGCCGCCGGTGGCGGTAGTGGACAAGAACGTCGACGCGCATGGCACCCGTGCCGTTGCCGAGGCGTATCTGAAATTCCTGTATTCGCCACAGGCGCAGGAGATCGAGGCGCGCAACTTCTACCGTCCGCGTTCCCAGGCCATCGCCGCGAAGTACGCAGCCCAGTTCCCGAAGGTAAAGACGTTCACCCTGGCGGATGAGTTCGGCACCTGGCGCAAGGCACAAGCGAAGTTCTTCGCGGACGGCGGTGTGTTCGACCAGATCGGGCCGGGCCACTGAGCATGCGCCGTCGCGTGCTTCCAGGCTTCGGCCTCAGCCTCGGGTACGCGTTGGCGTACCTGGGGCTGATCGTGCTGCTGCCCCTGGCCGCGTTGGTATGGAAGGCCAGCGGCACCGGTCTGCAGGGCATGGTGCATCTGCTCGCCGCTCCGCGCACGCTCGCTGCACTCAAGCTCAGCTTCGGGGGCGCGCTGGCGGCCGCGCTGATCAACGTGGTGGTCGGCTTGCTTGTTGGCTGGGCACTGGTGCGCTATCGATTCCCAGGGCGGCGCCTGCTGGATGCGCTGATCGACCTGCCGTTCGCCTTGCCCACCGCCGTTGCCGGCATTGCGCTGACCGCGCTCTATGCGCCGAACGGCTGGCTTGGGCGCTGGCTGGAGCCCCTGGGCATCAAGGTCGCCTACACCCCGTGGGGCGTGCTTCTGGCCATGGTGTTCGTCGGGTTTCCGTTCGTGGTGCGCACGCTGGAGCCGGTGCTCCAGTCCCTGGAGCGTGATGTGGAGGAGGCTGCCGAAAGTCTGGGTGCGACGCGCTGGCAGACCTTTACGCGGGTGATCCTGCCACTGCTGATACCAACGCTTCTCACCGGCTTTGCCCTGGCACTGGCGAGAGCGGTCGGCGAATACGGCTCGGTGATCTTCATCGCCGGAAACATTCCTATGCGCTCGGAAATTGTACCGCTGCTAATCGTGCAGAAACTCGAGGAATTCGACTACGCCGGCGCCGCTGCGCTGGGCGTGGTGATGCTGGCGTTTTCATTCCTGCTTTTGGTGCTGGTTGCGCTACTGCAGCGTTGGAGCCGGCGCTGGGCGGAGCGCGCCGCATGAATGCTCCGCGTCATAGCCCCCGGAGGGGCACAGGTCGTCGGCTCGGCCATGCGCTCATTATTGTGTCCGCAAGCCTATTTCTGGGCGTCTTCCTACTTCTGCCGCTTGCCTCGGTGTTCGTCGAGGCCTTTCGCCAAGGCGTGCACGCCTATCTGACCAGCCTGCACCAGCCAGAGGCGTTGGCAGCCATCCGGCTAACCCTGCTGGTGGCGGTAATCGCGGTGCCGCTCAACCTGGTGTTCGGCGTCGCCGCGGCCTGGGCGATGACCCGCTTCGAGTTCCGCGGCAAGGCGGCACTGGGCGCACTGATCGATTTGCCGTTCTCGGTCTCGCCGGTGATCTCGGGCCTGATCTATGTGCTGTTGTTCGGTGCTCAGGGCTGGTTTGGTCCGTGGCTGGTTGCACACGGCATTCGGGTGATCTTCGCCGTGCCGGGCCTGGTGCTGGCCACCGTGTTCATCACGCTACCCTTCGTGGCGCGCGAGCTGATTCCGCTGATGCAGGCGCAAGGCAGCGAGGAGGAAGAGGCCGCTCGCGTCCTAGGTGCCAACGGGTGGCAGCTGTTCTTACGCGTGACATTGCCGAACATCCGTTGGGCACTGCTGTACGGCGTATTGCTCTGCAATGCCCGCGCGATGGGCGAGTTCGGCGCGGTATCGGTGGTCTCGGGTCATATCCGTGGCCTCACCACCACGCTGCCGCTGGAAGTGGAGATGCGCTACAACGAATACGACTATGTTGGTGCCTTCGCGGTCGCCTCTTTGCTGGCTCTGCTGGCCCTGCTCACCTTGGCCCTGAAGGCCCTGCTCGAATGGCGTTACCGGGGCGAACTCGCCGCGCATGCGCCGGGCGGCCACTGAGACCACGCCATGTCGCTAGTCATCGATAACCTCAGCCGCCGCTTTGCCGATTTCGCCGCACTCGACGACGTCAGCCTGCACTTGGCGCCCGGGGAATTTCTGGCCCTGCTCGGTCCATCCGGCTCGGGCAAGACCACACTCCTTCGCATCCTTGCCGGCCTCGACTATCCGGATGAGGGCAATGTGCGCCAGGGGAATCGCGACTTTCTGGCGGCAGGAGCCCGCGATCGCAATGTCGGACTGGTATTCCAGCATTACGCGCTGTTCCGTCACTTGACTGTGCGTGAAAATGTCGCCTTCGGCCTTCGGGTCAGGCCGCGCCGTACACGGCCGTCCAAGGCGCAGATCCGTGAACGCGTGGAGCGCCTGCTCAAACGCGTCCAGCTCGAGGATTTCGGCGATCGCTACCCCACCCAGCTCTCGGGTGGCCAGCGCCAACGGGTCGCTCTGGCGCGGGCCTTGGCCGTGGAGCCCGAACTGCTCTTGCTGGATGAGCCGTTCGGTGCGCTGGACGCGCAGGTTCGCGTGGCGCTCCGCCGCTGGCTGCGCGAATTGCACGAGGAACTGGGTCTCACCACGGTGTTCGTCACCCATGATCAGGAAGAGGCGCTGGAGCTGGCCGACCGCATCGCTGTAATGAATCGGGGACGCATCGAACAAGTCGGGACGCCGCAGGCCATCTATCAGGACCCGGCCACCCCTTTCGTGTGCGAGTTCATCGGACGGACCAATCGCATCCCGCTGAATCGCGTCCGCGAGGGTTGGGCTGCCGGTGACTGGCCGTTGGCGATGGATCCCTGGGGCGGGCGTTATCAGCACGCAGTGGCTTACGTGCGGCCGGAGCATCTGGTTTTGGTCGTGCCGGAGGGGCAACCGGCATGGAGCGCGCGGTTGCGGCACGTCTATCCAGCGGGAAGCGTGACCCACCTCGATCTGCAGGTTGCCGAGATCGATCTCAGCCTGGAGGTCGACGTCGCCAGCGAAGACATTGCTCGTTGGGGCTGGCAATCCGGCGCCATCTTGCGTGTCGCACCCCAACAACTGGTTGCGTTTCCGATCGAGAGCGACGCGGGCACTACGGTAGTCCGCGATCGCTGGACCTGGCGCCCACCCGACCTCTGTTGAAGCGCAAGACCTCCCCATGAACCGCGATCCGGCCAAGCGCCGGATCGCGCGGGACGGCGTGCACCTGCGTCGGCCCGTCGACGGCTGCAGCTTCACGCTGCGGCGTGGCAGGTGCCACCAGAAAAGGGAAACCCCATGAAAAGACGACACTGATGGCCGCCTTGGCGATGGCGACCCCGGCCGTGGCAAACGCTACCGGCGCTGCGGCGGGCAGCCACGACTTCACGAGCAACTGGCCGACTCACTATGTGTTCGACGATGGCACCGATCTGGGCCTCACGCTCAAGTATCAGTACGACGTCGATCGCTTCTCCATGGTGTCACGCACGATCCAGTCCTTAACGTGCGACGGTGTGGGCTCGGCGATCAGTCGGTGGCCGTCCCACTGGATGAAGTCGAGGCTCTTTACCAGGGCAGTGGTGAGCTGGACCTTGATGGTCTCGCGCTTGGCTGCGGACACCTTCTTAATACCTGAGGAAATCCCCCGGCTCTGCCGGGGGACTCCGAGGGTTTGACCTATACAGCGGTCGTTGTGAATCTGGAATCTCGACCAAGAGATGAGGATTCACGATGAAAGAGTATCAGAGTCTTAGTCACACCCGTTGGGACTGCATGTATCACGTGGTGTACATCCCGAAGCGTCGCAAGAAGCGGATTTTTGGGCAGCTTCGACGGCATTTGGGCGAGATATTTCATGAGCTGGCGGAGCAACGGGGCTGTCAGATTGTGGAAGGCCACCTGATGACGGATCACGTGCATATGTGCATCAGTATTCCGCCGAAGTATTCGGTCGCGAGTGTGGTGGGTTACCTGAAAGGGAAGAGTGCGATCACCATCGCGCGGCGGTTCGGAGGACGCAAGCGGAACTTCACCGGGGAAGTGTTCTGGGCACGGGGCTACTTCGTATCGACGGTGGGGTTGGACGAAGCGATGGTGCGTGCATACATCAGAAACCAGGAGCAGGAAGACGAGCGATACGACCAGATGAAACTGGGCGTATGACCAGCCGCCTTGGGCGGCTCCAGATTTGAGGCACCTTTGAGGTGCTCACCCATAAAGCCCCCGGCTCGGCCGGGGGATACTTACTTGTTAGGGGGCAGGCCATGGCTCCCCTATGGCTCCCCACATGGCTTCCCACGGGGCTTCCCGTGGCTCTTCATGGCTCCCCCCGGGATTTTCCCCTTGGCCTCCATGTCGCCCCTATGTCGCCCCTGTTGGGCGCTTCGCTAACCTGACCCGAGCCCAAGCGCGCCCCTGCAGCTGCCAGGGACGCGCGCGATGAGGGCCTGGGCGATCTGCCCGACCACCTTTGGCTGCGGCGCCGACGTCCCCCCCGCTTTGAGTAGCGGGACGGTTTAGAGTCCGGGGGGTGGGTCACTGGAAGGCTTGGGTTACGCATTCGCTTCCACCCAACCCTCCTCGTCACTATTCACGCGGTTGCGAGGCAGCTGGCCCGTCTACTTGCTTCCGAACACTTCAACGCAGCCGTTGGCGCACCCTTTTATGCCGCTGTTGGCAGCCACTGGCACGAACACTTGGCCGCTGCGTGGATCGGCTGCCACCGAGTGGGCTCCGTTTCCGCTCGGCAGGTTGCGCAGCCAAGCGTTGTGCCGAGCATCGACGACGCCCACCACCGGCCCGCCGGTATTGGCGACGGCGGCCAAGTAGTAGTAGCCCGAGCCGTTGTCATACCAGACTTCGTCCGAGCCGCCGACCTGAGGAATCCGTGCAACGAGCTTGCGTGCATGCAGATCGACGATCAGCGAGCGTGGCGCGAAGCCGGCGGCGATGGCGTCGTCGCTGCATCCGACCAGCAGTTGGTTGTTCGGCCCCAGGGCCAAGCCGGCCGGCATGCACTGCTGCACGTGGATCGTGTCCACCAGGCGATGCATCCTGGGGTCGATCACGGCGATGCCGCCGTCAGCCTTGCGATGGTCCAGCACCGGGATGGAAAGGTAGACCAATCCGTCGCCCGGGTTCCATACCGGCTGCTCCAGTCCGTCGGTGGCCTGCGGGAACGACAGCTTGCCGACGATGCGATGTCCGGGCGCGGTGGAGACGAAACTGATGAAGGGTGGGGCGTCGTCGTTGTTGGCGGCAATCACTACCTGTTCGTGCGGATCGTAGGCGAGCTCATCGACTCGGCTCTTACCGCCCGTGTCGATAGTGGCAACGATCTTGTGCGAACGGATGTCCACAACCTGAAGCTTGCTGTCGCCATCACCAGCCCAGAATTGGTCGTCTCCGACATCGACCAGGCCATTGGGGCCGCCGCGTGAAAAACCGACGACACGTCCGGCGAAGTGATCGGTGTGAGCGTTGATCAGATCCACCGCGCGGTTGGATCGGTCGGTAAAGCCGTAAATGCCTTGCGCAGCCGAAAACGCACTGATGTCGAAGCGCTTGAGCGGTTGCCCTGGTATGGCAATGGTCGTGATCAGATGCAACGTTGCGGAATGCGGGGTTTGTATAGCTTGAGCTATCAATGAAGTGGCCGAAGCGGCCAAGACGAGCGTGGCAAAAAACAGCTTTCGCATGGTGGTTGTCCTGAGGTTCGATGAAAGGAAAATCTGTTGTTCGGAGGGGCACGTCTTGCGCAGAGGTGCCCTGCATTGGGGCGATCCTGAACCGTGCCGTCAGGATGAGACGCCAACCTTAGACTCTGCTGATCAAGCAGTACCTTCGGACGTTGCCATGCGTTTCCTGCTGTTTTGCATGGTGGCGAAAATGATCCCGTTCGTTCCTTACGGATCGGTATGCGATCGGCAATCTCCATGTCACTTCGCGCGCCTAGGTTTGAAGAAATCAGTCATGCGCTCGCCTGCGGGCCAGCGAACGACACGCACTTTCTTCAATCGGGACGCCGTCGATGCACAATACGAAGTTACACAAGGCCATGCTCAGCGTCACCGCCCTCGCAGGCATCGGGGCGTTTGGCGTACCTACGCATGTTTTTGCCTTTGCGCTGGCCGCTTCGGGCAAACCGACCGCCGTCAGCGATGCGAAGCCGGATACGACCGGAGGCAAGAACGCCACTGCGGAAACGCGTAAACCCGTCAAGAACCTGCAAGGTGTGCATGTCGTGGCCCCGCGCACGTCCGCCGAGGTTGCGCGCTACACACAGCAGTACGCCCCCAACCTGATCAACATCCGCACGGAAGAGCAGATTCGGGCGCTGCCGGACGCCAGCGTCGCCGAAGCCGTCCGCCGCATTCCCGGCATCTCACTGGAAACGGACGAAGGCGAGGGGCGCTATGTCAACATCCGCGGCTTCGATGCGGACCTGAACAGCACCACCTACGCCGGCGTCCGTCTGCTGCCGACCAACAACGCCTCGCCGTTCGGCGGCTACCGCGGCGTCGCGCTGGATTCCATCCCGGTCGGCTTCATCGGCGCGGTCAAGGTCACCAAATCGAACCTGCCCAGCCAGGATGCCGAAGCGCTGGGTGGCACGATCGAGGTGCTGCCGAAGACCGCTCCTGCGGAACAGGGCAGTTTCTTCGAGGGGAATGCCGGCGTGGGTTACGAGCCGCTGCGCGGTACGCCCGTCACCGATTTCTCGCTGACCGGCGGCGGCCGCTACGGCCCGTTCTCCATCATGCTGACCGCATCCAGCCACATCGATTCGCGCGGCATCGACGACCTCGAACCCGCCTATTTCGACGATACGGCGCATCCCTACCAGGCAGTGAGTGACATCGAGCAGCGCGACTACGAGTTGCATCGTCGCCGCCACGGCTACGCCATCGACGTCGGCTACCAGCCGGATGGCGATGACCAGTGGTACCTGCGTGCCTTCGACGCCGGCTACACCGAACGCTACAAGCGCCAGTTCATGGACATCCTGCCGGACGGCAACACCACGATGCAGGCGGACGGTAGCCTGCTGGATACCCTGACCGTCCCGGGCACCATCACCAAGTCGTTACGCGACGAGCAGGAAACCTCACGCGAGCGGTTCTACATGCTCGGCGGCGAGAACACCCTGGACATCCTGGGCGGCACCACGATCGACTACCACGCCGCCTATGTCGAGGGCACTTACAAGAAGCCCTTCGACTACAACTCCACGTTCACCTACAACCCGCCTTCCGCCGCCGCCGCGACGATCTCCTACGGCAACAGCGGGCCGGGGCACGTTCCGCTTTACACGATATCGGGCGCACCGGGCTATCTCGATCCGGCCAACTACACGCTGAGCAGTCTTGGCAACAGCACGGCCTACAATTTCGATCGCGAAATGTCGTACGCCGTCAATTCGAAGACACCCGTTGAATGGGGCAGCCTGACCGACCAAGATCTTAAGTTCGGACTGAGCGCACGGCAGCGTCATAAGCGGACGACTGCGCAGCCGTACACGCTCACGCCTACTGCGCTTCCGCTCACCGCAGTCTCCTCTGGCGTCTACGAGACTTACTACGACGGCCACTACCAGAACGGCGTGGATATCGCCCCCGGCGCATTGCAGCACATCTTCGGCCAGGGCGTGATCGCCCCCGGCGACGTGATCAGCAACGAGCAGCAGTACCTCGACGCGCACGAAGACATCTACGCTGCCTACGGTGAATACTCCGGCACCTTGGGCAACCTGGGGATACTCGGCGGCATCCGCTTCGAGGAGACGCGCGACCGCAGCAACGCATTCTCGGCCGGCAACGATGCTGCCGGCAATCCGTTCGCCTATCCGATCAGCACCACTCACAGCTACCACAACTTCTTCCCCAGCCTGCAGTTCCGCTACGAACTCTCGTCCGACCTGATCCTGCGCGCCGCCTATTCCTCGACAGTCGCCCGGCCCGGCTTCAACCAGGCTAATCCGGCGTTGGCGATCGACGTGGGCTCGGGCATCGTCACCACCGGCAATCCGTCCCTGAAACCCTCTACGGCGAACAGCTTCGACTTCGACATCGAGAAATACCTGCCGGAGGGCGGCATCCTGTCCGCAGGCGTCTTCGACAAGGAAATCTCCGACTACATCGTCCCGATCGAGACGACGCAGACACTTCCCAACAACAACCTGTATCCGGGCAACCCGCAGCCGTTCCGCATCTTCACCTTCAAGAACATCAGCTCCTCCTACGCACGCGGCCTGGAGCTGAACTGGCGGCAGCCGTTCCGCAACCTGCCGGGCTGGCTAGCCGGACTGGGTGCGGCGGCGAACTACACCTGGGTCGATTCGCGCATCCAGATCCGGCCCGGCGAGTATTCGCTGCTGCCGTCGACCTCGCGTAACACCTGGAACGCCATGCTGTTCTACAAGCGCGCCGGGCTCTCGCTGAACCTTGCGGCCTACTCGGTGTCGGCCGATCTGTTCGGCATCGGTACCGGCCGTTCCAGTGACATCTACAACGCCAGCCGCACCTCGATGGATTTCAGCGCGAGCTACCAGTTCCCGGAGAACTGGTCCATCTACTTCCAGGCCAGGAACCTGCTCAACACGCCGCATGCGTTCTATCAGGGCAGCCCGGACCGGCCGATCCAGCGAGAGTTCTATGGGCGGACCTATCTCACGGGAGTCCGTTTCGAGTTCTGACCGCAAGCGGCACACAGGCCGACGCCGTCATCGGATTGACACGTGTTTCTGGGGTAGTGCCATCGGATCGAGCGGTGCCGCCGAGGTAGCCACGCATGGACATCTTGCTGATCGAGGACGATGCCGAGACCCGCGGCTACGTGGCCGGGGGGCTGCGCGAGCTTGGCCATGCCATCGACCAGGCCGGCGACGGCCTGGTCGGCCTGCGCCGCGCACGCGAAGGGCACTATCAAGTGCTGGTGGTCGACCGCATGCTGCCCCGCATGGACGGACTCAGCCTGCTGCAGGCGCTGCGCGAGGCCGGCATCAGCACGCCGGTGCTGATGCTGACGGCGCTCGGCGAAGTGGATGCGCGGGTCGAAGGCATCGAGGCGGGCGCCGACGACTACCTCGCCAAACCGTTCGCGTTCGCCGAACTGGTCGCGCGCGTCGGCGCATTGGCGCGCCGCCGGCCGCTGGCCAGCCCCGCTGTGGTCCAGCTGCGTGTGGCGGACCTGGAAATGGACCTGCTCGAGCGCGAGGTGCGCCGCGGCGGCAAGCTGATCGAGCTTCAGCCCCGCGAATTCCGTCTGCTCGAATACCTGATGCGCCATGCCGGCGAACTGGTGACACGGACAATGCTGCTGGAGCAGGTGTGGGAATACCACTTCGATCCGCAGACCAGCGTGGTGGAGACCCATATCAGCCGCCTGCGCGGCAAGATCGACCGTGGGTTCGCCGGAGGCGAGTTGCTCGGCACGCTGCGCGGCGCCGGCTACGTGCTGCGCACGGCACCGGAGCACCCATGACCGGCGCCGGTCCCGCGCCGACCCGCGCGCACCTGCTGCGCAGTTCAGCCTTCCGGCTCGCCGCCCTGCAGGCAGGTCTGTTCGCGCTGATCGCTCTGGTGCTGTTCGCGATCACCTGGTGGTCGGTGCGCGGTTACGTCGAAGCGCAGGTGCAGCGCGCGATCGGCGACGAATTCAGGGAGATCACCGCGATGCCGGCCGGTGGTCGCGCCGCGGCGATCGCCGGCATGGTCGCACAGGCGCCGCAGGGGCCGCTCTACTACGGATTGTTCAACAGCGACGGGCAACGCATGGCGGGCGACCTGCCGCACGCGCCGGTCCGTGCCGGCTGGAGCACGCTGACGAAGGACATGCCATCCGGTCGTGAGTTGCACATGCTGGTTCGCGCAGCCCGGCTCGACGACGGTCGGGTGCTGGTGGTGGGACGCGACCGGCGCAGCGCTGACAAGCTGGACGCGCTGCTGCAGGAGGCCTTCCTGTGGGCCGGCGTCGCATCGGTGTTCCTGGCGCTGCTGGGTGGCGTATTCACCGCACGCAGTTACCTGCGACGCGTCGAGGCGGTCGCCACGGCCGCCGCGCGCATCGCCGCCGGCGATCTCGGCGCGCGCGTCTCAGGCAGCGGCCGCGGCGACGAGTTCGATCGCCTGGCGCAGGCGCTGAACGGCATGCTGGAGCGCATACAGACCCTGATGGAAGGCATGCGGCAGGTTTCCAACGATATTGCGCATGACCTGCGCACGCCACTGGCTCACCTGCGTCAGCGCCTGGAGTTGGCCACCCGCACCGCGGCGGATACCGCTGCTTTCCGCGCGGCGGCCGAGCGTGCACTGGCCGATGTCGATGATGTGCTGGCGACGTTCGCCGCTCTGCTGCGGATCGCCCAGATCGAAAGCCGCCAGCGCCGCGCCGGCTTCGCCACGGTGGATCTGTCTGGGCTGCTCGACAGCCTCGCCGGCGACTATGCGCCGCTGCTGGAGGACCAGGGACGGGCGCTGCGCTCGAACCTCGCCCGCGGCGTCCGCATCCTCGGCGACCGTGCGCTGCTTACGCAGATGCTCGCCAACTTGATCGAGAACGTTCTACGCCACACGCCGCCGGGTACGCCGGTCGCGCTCACCCTGGATCGGCAACCAGACGGCTGCCGCATCACCCTCGACGACGCCGGCCCAGGCATTCCCGTGGAGGCGCGCGGCCGTGTGACCGGCCGATTCGTGCGGCTCGACGCCGCGCGGAGCACACCCGGCAGCGGGCTGGGGCTGGCGCTGGTCGCCGCCGTGGCCGATCTGCATGGTGCCACGCTCGCGTTCGGCAATGCCGCCCCCGGCCTGCGCGTGCAACTGGATTTCCCGTTGTCGGGTGAACCCGGCGGGGGCTAGGGGCATCTCGGAGTGACTAGGGCAGCGGTGAGCTGGACCTTGATGGTCTCGCGCTTGGCTGCGGACACCTTCTTAATAGGGGCGTTTTCGAACCGGAGGAGGGCTGGGAAGGAGCGCGACAACCGTATCTCGACCGCTGTTTCATGGCTCCGGTATGGCTCTCCCCAGTTGTGTGTCTTGCCACCTCTTGGCCCTTTGAGCAGGGTGGCAAAATGGCGTGGTTGAGCCATTTCTGCCCATGGAGTGAGCCACGCCAAGCCCCAAATAATTTGTTGTTTTTTCTCTTAATCAATTGGTCGAAGGTTCGAATCCTTCACGGCCCACCAATCTGGCAAAACGCCGGTCGCATGCGATCGGCGTTTTGCTTTTTGTGCCGCGCGGCACGAGGGCAACCTGCTGCAGTCCAGAGCTGTGCGGCGACCGCGGCCATGCGCTTGTGCTGCACCGTGGGGCGACCGTAAAATGGTCCGCTTTCGTATAAGGGAATCATCGACTTAGACGGGCGCGACCGACAGGGCCGGGCTTCTGCCGGATTCTTCCGGCGGGTGGCAATCGGGTTGGGAATCCTGTAGTTACGTACGTCTGGTGGGGATGGCGAGGCGAAAGTGGCGGAATTGGTAGACGCACCAGATTTAGGTTCTGGCGGTTAACCCCGTGGGGGTTCGAGTCCCCCCTTTCGCACCATGTCCCGCTGGTTTCCTTAGTTTTTGCAGGCGACCGTTGTCGCCAGGGCCCCTGTAGCGGGCCCACAACATCAGGTAGTACCAGGAGACGTCATGCAGGTTTCGGTTGAGAACATCGGCACGCTCGAGCGCAAGCTCACGGTGAAGTTTCCGGCGGAGCGGTTCGAGACGCAGGTGAGCGCGCGCATCGCGGAGATGGGCCGCACGGTCCGTCTGAAGGGCTTCCGCCCGGGCAAGGTGCCGACGACGGTGATCAAGCAGCGTTTCGGCGACCAGGTGCGCGGCGAGGTGTTGTCCGAGCTGATCGGCACCACCCTGCGCGAGGCGGTGCAGCAGGAGAAGCTGCAGCCGATCGCGAATCCGGCCATCGACACCACCGGCAAGCCGGAGAACGGCGAGATCGCCTACACCGCGACGTTCGAGATCATGCCGGAGTTCCCCGAGATCGATGTCGCCGGCCTCGAGATCACCCGCCCGGTGGCGGTGGTGACCGATGCCGACATCGACAAGATGCTGGAAACCCTGCGCCAGCAGCGCCGCAGCTTCGACGAGGTGCATCGCGCTTCGGCCGAGGGTGATTTCGTGATGTTCGAGTACTCGGCCGAAGCCGGCGACTACCGCTTCCCGGCCGAGGGCCTGGAGCGTGCCGGGAGCGTGCTGGGTTCGGGCACCCTGTTCAAGGCGCTCGACGAAGCCCTGGCCGGCCGCAAGGCCGGCGACGATTTCGATGCCGAGATCGCCTTCCCGGAGGATTTCCGCAACGAACAGCTGGCGGGCAAGACCGCCAAGGCCGGCTTCCGGATCATCAAGGTGCAGGAACCGACGCTGCCGGCGGTGGATGCCGACTTCGCCAAGCTGTTCGGCATTGCCGACGGCGATCTGGAGGCGTTCCGCAAGGAAGTCCGTGCGAACCTCGAGCGGGAGTTGAAGGCGGCGCTGATGGGCCGCCTGAAGTCCGAGGTCGCCGAAAAGCTGGCCGACGCGCACGCCGCGCTGGACGTGCCGCGGCAGATGGTGCAGTCCGAGGCGCGCAACCTGGCCGCCGGCAGCGTGCCGCAGGGCCAGCAGCCGCCCCCGCAGCTGATCGATGCGGCGATGCCGATCGCGCGCAAGCGGGTGATCGCCGGCCTGCTGATGGGCGAAATCGCCCGCAATCGCGAGATCAAGATCGACCGCAAGCGCGTGGCCGAGCAGCTGGCGGCGATCGCCTCGACCTACGAGGAGCCCGAGAAGGTCATTGAACTCTACAACGGCGACCCCCAACTGATGTCCGGGCTGCAGAATCGCGTAATGGAAGACCAGGTGGCGGAGTGGGTGGCGGAGCATGCCAGGACCACCCAGCAGGACCTGAGCTTCGACGACGTGATGCGCCCGGTCAACGCCTGAGCGATTCCGCCAGGCCCATCAAGCGGAGAGCTGCAAACATGGCCATGGATCCGATCCAGAACCTCAATTTGGTACCGATGGTCGTCGAGCAGACCGCTCGCGGCGAGCGCTCTTATGACATCTACTCGCGCCTGCTGAAGGAGCGGGTGATCTTCCTGGTGGGCGAGGTCAACGACCAGGTCGCCAACCTGATCGTTGCGCAGATGCTGTTCCTGGAGTCGGAGAACCCGGACAAGGACATCAACTTCTACATCAACAGCCCGGGTGGCGCGGTCACCGCCGGCCTGGCGATCTACGACACCATGCAGTTCATCAAGCCGAACGTCAGCACCATGTGCATCGGCCAGGCCTGCAGCATGGGCTCGTTCCTGTTGATGGCCGGCGCCAAGGGCAAGCGTTTCGCCCTGCCGAACTCGCGCATCATGATCCACCAGCCTTCCGGCGGCGCGCAGGGCCAGGCCACCGACATCGAGATCCAGGCGCGCGAGATCCTGTATATCCGCGAACGCCTGAACAAGCTGTATGTCCAGCACACCGGACAGCCGCTGGAGAAGATCGAGCAGGACATGGAGCGTGACCGCTTCATGAGCCCGGTCGACGCCAAGGCTTACGGGTTGATCGACGAGGTGCTCGACAAACGGGCCGGCGAAACGGTGAAATCGGCCTGATTTCCGGGCCGGACCCCAGGGTTGCGGGAAGGGCTCCGCGTCTGCCTGCAGACGCGGAGCCCTGTGCTATTCTCGCCACGCACACAGATTTACCAGCGGGATCGAAAGTATGAGCGACGACCGGCAGGGGCGTTCCAGCGACAGCGGCAAGATTCTCTATTGCTCGTTCTGCGGCAAGAGCCAGCATGAAGTGCGCAAGCTGATCGCGGGTCCGTCCGTGTTCATCTGCGACGAGTGCGTGGAGCTGTGCAACGACATCATCCGTGAGGAGCTGGAGGAAAAGGCGGCTTCCGGCCGTACCCAGCTGCCCAAGCCCAAGGAGATCCGCGAATCGCTGGACCAGTACGTGGTGGGCCAGACCCGCGCCAAGAAGGCGCTGGCGGTGGCGGTATACAACCATTACAAGCGGATCGAGTCGCGCCAGAAGAGCGACGACATCGAACTGGGCAAATCCAATATCCTGCTGATCGGCCCGACCGGTTCGGGCAAGACGCTGCTGGCGGAAACGCTGGCGCGCCTGCTCAACGTGCCGTTCACGATCGCCGACGCCACCACGCTGACCGAAGCCGGCTACGTGGGCGAGGACGTCGAGAACATTATCCAGAAGCTGCTGCAGAAATGTGACTACGACGTCGAAAAGGCGCAGTCAGGCATCGTCTACATCGACGAGATCGACAAGATCTCGCGCAAGAGCGAGAACCCGTCGATCACCCGCGACGTATCCGGCGAAGGCGTGCAGCAGGCGCTGCTGAAACTGATCGAGGGCACGCTGGCCTCGGTGCCGCCGCAAGGCGGGCGCAAGCATCCGCAGCAGGAATTCCTGCAGGTCGACACCAAGAACATCCTGTTCATCTGCGGTGGCGCGTTCGCCGGCCTGGAAAAGGTCATCCAGCAGCGTTCCGAGAACACCAGCATCGGTTTTTCGGCCGAGGTGCGCAGCAAGGAGCGCACCGAGAACCTGGGCAAGGTGCTGGCCGACGTGGAACCGGCCGACCTGGTGCGCTTCGGGCTGATCCCGGAATTCGTCGGGCGCCTGCCGGTGGTGGCCACGCTGGACGAACTGGACGAGACGGCGTTGGTGAAGATCCTCACCGAACCGAAGAACGCGGTCACCAAGCAGTTCAAGCGGCTGTTCGAGATGGAGGAGGTGGAGCTGGAATTCCGCCCCGAGGCGCTGCAGGCGATCGCCCGCAAGGCGCTGAAGCGCAAGACCGGCGCACGCGGCCTGCGCACCATCCTGGAGCAGGTGCTGCTGGACACGATGTATGAGCTGCCTTCGCTGGAACACGTCAGCAAGGTGGTGGTGGATGACGCGGTCATCGAAGGCCAGGCCGAGCCCTATCTGATCTATCGCGGCAGCCTGCAGCAGCGTGTTGCCGGCGATAGCGGCGACGCGGCCTGACCGTTCGCTCCGACTGTCGCGACGACGGCTCCGGCGGATTCGCCGGGGCCGTTTTGTTTTCGGCGGCCTGCATGCCTTGAGTCGGCATCCGGCCGCCTCCACTTGACGAGTTGAGACGCCCGGCGCAGTGTCGGGACGCACCCAGATCCGAATTCCGAGGGACCCTTTTCCCCATGGCCAAGAACGCCCCCCTTCCTGTCGTGCTGGACGCTCTGCCGGTGTTGCCGTTGCGCGACGTGGTGGTCTATCCGCACATGGTCATCCCGCTGTTTGTCGGTCGTGACAAGTCCATGCGCGCACTGGAGCGCGCGATGGAGGGCGAGCGCCAGATCCTGCTGGTCGCGCAGAAAAGCCCGGACATCGACGACCCGGAGGCCTCCGACCTCCACCATGTCGGCACGCTGGCCGGTGTGCTGCAGCTGCTGAAACTCCCCGACGGCACGGTCAAGGTGCTGGTCGAGGGCCAGTCGCGCGTGGCGATCGAGGATTTCCAGGAAGAAGGCGGCATGCTGACCGCCCGTTCGCGCGTGATCGAGCCGGTCTACAACACCAAGGAACGTGAGCTCGACGTGGTCTCGCGCACGCTGATCTCGCTGTTCGAACAGCTGGTCAAGCAGAGCCGCAAGCTGCCGCCGGAGGTGCTGGCCAGCCTGTCCGGGATCGACGATCCCTCACGCGTGGCCGATTCCATCGCCGCGCACCTGTCCGTGCGCATGGCCGACAAGCAGAAGGTGCTGGAGACCGCCGACGTCGGCCAGCGGCTGGAATTGCTGATCGGCCTGGTCGACGGGGAGATGGATCTGCAGCAGGTGGAGAAGCGCATCCGCGGCCGGGTCAAGTCGCAGATGGAGAAGAGCCAGCGCGAGTACTACCTCAACGAGCAGATGAAGGCGATCCAGAAGGAGCTGGGCGACAGCGAGGATGGCCCGAACGAGATCGAGGAGCTGCAGAAGAAGATCGAGAGTTCCGGCATGCCCAAGGCCGTGCTGACCAAGGCGCGGCAGGAGTTCGGCAAGCTCAAGCAGATGTCGCCGATGTCGGCCGAGGCCACCGTGGTGCGCAATTACCTCGACTGGCTGATCGGCGTGCCGTGGAAGAAGCGCAGCAAGGTGCGCAAGGACCTGCAACTGGCCCAGGAAGTGCTCGACGCCGATCACTTCGGCCTGGAAAAGGTCAAGGACCGCATCCTCGAGTACCTGGCCGTGCAGCAGCGCGTATCCGTGATGAAGGGGCCGATCCTGTGCCTGGTCGGCCCGCCCGGCGTGGGCAAGACCTCGCTGGGGCAGTCGATCGCCAAGGCCACCAACCGGAAATTCGTGCGCATGAGCCTGGGTGGCGTGCGCGACGAGGCCGAGATCCGCGGGCATCGGCGCACCTACATCGGCTCGATGCCCGGGCGCATCGTGCAGAACATCAACAAGGTTGGCACCAGGAATCCGCTGTTCGTGCTGGACGAGATCGACAAGATGTCGATGGACTTCCGCGGCGATCCGTCGTCCGCGCTGCTGGAGGTGCTCGACCCGGAGCAGAACCACGCATTCAACGACCACTACCTCGAGGTCGACCTGGACCTGTCCGAGGTGATGTGGATCGCCACCGCGAATTCGCTGAACATCCCCGGTCCGTTGCTGGATCGCATGGAGGTCATCCGCATCCCCGGCTATACCGAGGACGAGAAGCTCGGCATCGCGCAGAAGTACCTGCTGAAGAAGCAGCTCAAGGCGAATGGTCTCAAGCCGGAGGAACTCAGCGTCACCGGCGACGCCCTGCGCGACATCGTGCGCTACTACACGCGCGAGTCGGGCGTGCGCAACCTGGAGCGCGAGATTTCCAAGATCTGCCGCAAGGTGGTCAAGGAGTTGGCCCTGGGCCAGGTGAAGCAGGGCAAGACGAAGGCGGCGTCGGCTAGGGTGGGCAAAGCCAAGGCGAAGGCCGTTCCCGGCAGCGTCAAGGTGGATTCGGCCAACCTCGACCATTACCTGGGCGTGCGCCGTTTCGATTTCGGCCGCAAGGAGCTGCAGAACGAAGTGGGCCTGGTCACCGGGCTGGCCTGGACCCAGGTCGGCGGCGAGCTGCTCAGCATCGAGGCCTCGGTGGTGGCAGGCAAGGGCCGGCTGGTGCATACTGGCCAGCTCGGCGACGTCATGAAGGAGTCGATCCAGGCCGCGCTGTCGGTGGTGCGCGCGCGCGCCGACCGGCTGGGCATCGACCCTGAGTTCCACCAGAAATTCGACATCCACGTGCACGTGCCCGAGGGCGCCACGCCGAAGGACGGCCCCAGCGCCGGCATCGGCATGTGCACCGCGCTGGTGTCCGCACTGACCAAGGTACCGGTGCGCTCCGAGGTGGCGATGACCGGTGAGATCACCCTGCGCGGACGCGTGCTGCCGATCGGCGGTCTCAAGGAAAAACTGCTGGCGGCGCATCGCGGTGGCATCACTGCGGTGATCATTCCGGAGGACAACAAGAAGGACCTGGCCGACATGCCGGCCAACATCACCTCGTCGCTGGAGATCCATCCGGTGCGCTGGATCGATGAAGTGCTGGACATAGCGCTGGAGCATCCGCTGCGGCCGAATCCGGCCCAGGCGGAGACACCGGCCGCGGTGACTGGCGAATCGTCGGAAGCGCATTCGCTCACGCATTGACCCGGTTGGGTCGTTGCTGGCCGTACCCGCATGAACCTGTCCTGCTCCGGCAGGGCAGGTTCTGCCGTTTTCGCCGCGGGTCGGCGAAGTTCCGACCTAGTCTTCCGTTACCCGTTTTGCAAGCGGTTTCGCATGCCGCGAATCTTCCGGAAACGTTGCTGTGGCTTGTGTTGCGGATTCCGGCAGGGCACTGGTATAAAGGCTGTACCGCAATCTCGGCGTTACTTCATTCAGCGCAGCGATGCGGGGTTGCGTTACGGCGTTAGTCACGAGCCAGCCATCCATGCCGTCGTTGTCTCGTCCTCGCGGACGACTGCGTCAGGCGAAATCGAACAAGGGAGTTTTTCAATGAATAAAACCGATCTGATCAATGCCATCGCCGAGAAGGCCGAGCTGACCAAGGCCGATGCGGGCCGCGCGCTCGAAGCCTTTTTCGAGACCGTGCAGAAGTCGTTGAAGAAGGGCGAGGATGTCTCGGTGGTTGGTTTCGGCACGTTCACTGTGCGCAAGCGCGCCGCACGTACCGGCCGCAATCCGCGCACCAATGAAGCGATCAAGATCAAGGCCTCGAAAGTGCCTGCGTTCAAGGCTGGCAAGACTCTCAAGGATGCCCTAAACTAAGCGGCTAACGCTTGGTTTCGGGTGCTTAGCTCAGCGGTAGAGCGCCGCCCTTACAAGGCGACGGTCGTAGGTTCGATCCCTACAGCACCCACCAGAAAAATGCGGAGTGGTAGTTCAGTCGGTTAGAATGCTGGCCTGTCACGCCGGAGGTCGCGGGTTCGAGTCCCGTCCACTCCGCCACAGTTCGCAAGGGCGCCCGAGTGGCGCCCTCGTCATTTGAGCGGCGCGTGTCCGTATCCTGTATCGGACGGAGGCAGGCCGGCGCGGTGGCACCGCGCGCCACGCGCTTCATGCGGCTTCACCATCTTGCGGGAAGATTTCAATGCTGCAGGCAATGCGAAACAAGATGCACGGCTGGCCGTCCATCATTGTTCTGGGGCTCGCTGTTCTGGCGATGTCGCTGTTCGGCATGGAGAGCTACTTCACGTCGCGCGACAGCTCGTACGTGGCGAAGGTCGGCAAGCACGATATCGACCAGCGCGCTTTCCAGGATCGGGTCAACCAGCTGCGGCAGCAGGCCAGCGCCGAGCAGGGCGAGCATTTCGATTCCAGCATTTTCGAGAAGCCCGAGACCAAGCATCGCATCCTGGACGGGATGATCGACGAGCAATTGCTGCTGCAGGCCAATACCGATTGGGGACTGCGGGTATCGGACCTGGCCATGCGTGACTACATTGCCGCGATCCCGGCGTTCCAGCTCAACGGCCAGTTCGACGGCACCAGCTACCGCGCCTGGCTGACCAGCCAGCGCAAGACGCCGGGGATGTTCGAGGACGAGGTCCGCTCGTCGCTGGCCGTCCAGTTGCTGCCGTCGGCGATCAACGACAGCACCATCGTCGGCAACGCGCAGATCGACCGCTTCCTTGGCTTGCTGACCCAGCGTCGTGACCTGCGCTACTTCCAGTTGCCGCGCCCCGCACTGGCCGACAGCGCGGTCGGCGATGCCGAGATCGCGGCCTGGTACAAGGCGCACCAGGCCGACTACATGAACCCCGAGCAGGTCTCGGTGAAGTACATCGAGGTCAACGGCGCCGAGCTGCCGCTGGCGGCCGCGCCGGACGATGTGGAACTGAAGAAGCGCTATGCGAACGAAAAGCAGCGTTTCGTGCAGCCGGAACAGCGGCTCGCCTCGCACATTCTGGTCGACGTGCCGGCCAATGCCACGCCGGAGCAGCAGAAGGCCGCGTTGGCCAAGGCCGAAAAGATCGCGGCGGAAGTCAATCCGGGCAACTTCGCCAAGCTGGCCGAACAGGATTCGCAGGATCTGGGCTCGCGGCGCCAGGGCGGCGACCTTGGCTGGCTGGAAAAAGGCGTGACCAGCGCGGCCTTCGACTCCGCGTTGTTCGCCTTGCAGAAGGGGCAGATTTCCAAGCCGGTGCTGTCGACGGACGGCTATCACATCATCTGGCTGCGCGACCTCCGCAGCGGTGAATCCAAGCCGTTCGAGGAAGTGCGCGAACAGCTGGTGAAGGAAGCCACCGCGGCCGAGCGCGACCGCACGTACAACGAAGTCGCGGGCAAGATGTCCGACAACACCTACCAGAATCCGACCTCGCTGGAACCGGCCTCGGTGGCGTTGAAGCTGCCGATCAAGGCCACTGCGTTGTTCTCGCGCAAGGGCGGCGAAGGCCTGGCGGCGAATTCCAAGGTGATCGCCGCGGCCTTCAGCGACGACGTGCTGGTACAGGGCAACAATTCCAATCTGATCGATCTGGGCAACAATCACTCGGTGGTGATCCACGTCGACCAGCACGTGCCGGCGGTGGTCAAGCCGCTGGCCGAGGTCCGCAACGACGTGCGGCAGAAGATCATCGACGAGCGCATCGCCGGCGTCGAGCAGAAGCAGGCGGATGAAGCGCTGGCGCGTTTGCGCAAGGGCGTATCGATGGAGGACGTGGCGAAGTCGCTGAATGCCAGCGTCACCACGGCCAACGAAGTGGTTCGCCAGGGCCAGATGCCGGCGCCGCTGCTGACGCAGGCGTTCCTGCTGCCGCATCCAGCGGCGGGCAAGCCGCAGTACGCCGTGGTGGACATGCAGGACGGCAGCTATGTGCTGCTGGCCGTGGACAAGGTGCAGGACGGTGACCTGTCCAAGGTGCCGGCGGAACAGCGCGACGCCCTGCGCCAGCAGATGACCCAGGCCTATGGCTACGAGGCGACGCGCGAGCTGATCGGCCAGCTGAGGGCCAAGACCGAGATCAAGGTCAACGAGAAGCTGATGTAGGCATGCCGCGTCGTCGGCATAGCGGAACGAAGGGGCGGCCATGGCCGCCCCTTCGTTCGAGCGCGCGGCGCAGGATCAGTTCGTCGCGCTGACCTGCAACACCTGGCCGGGCTTGAGCGCCTGCCCCTGCAACCGGTTCCAGCGCTGCAACTGGCCGACGCCCACAGCATAGTCGCGTGCGATCTGCCACAGGCTGTCGCCGCGCTTGACGGTATGGGTCCTTGGCGCCGTTTGTGTGCCCGCGGGGCCTTGGCCGCCGCTGGAGACGTCGCCGGCCTGCGCCGGCATGGCCTCGCGGAATTGCTTGGCATGGCTGGCGGGCAGCAGCAGGTAGGAGGCAGCGCCGGCGTCGATCGTGTTGCCGCGGAACGCGGGGTTGAGCTGCTTCAGCGCATCCGCCGGCATGCCGGCGTGGTCGGCGGCCTGCGTGATCGGCATGGAATGCGGAATGACCGTCTTCACCAGATGTTCCTGCTCAGGCAGGCTCGGCAGGCTCACATTGAAGCGTGCCGGCTCGCGCACCACGCAGGCGATGGCCAGCAGCTTGGCCAGGTGCTCGCGGGTGACCTTGCGCACCGGCCAATCCGGAATCACCGGCCGCTCCGCCGGCATGCCGTGGCTGCGAACGATCCCGCGCACGCTGAATTCCCCGACGTTATAGGCATAGTCCGCCACGCGCCAGTCGTGGAACTGGTCGTGGTACCGCTCCAGTAATTTCATCACCGCATGGGTAGCAGCAGGAACGTCCAGGCGGCCGTCATACCGGCCGTCGACGCGCAAGCCCATGGCGCCGGCCGTCACCGGCATCAACTGCCACATGCCGGCCGAACGGTGCCGCTTGCCGGTTGGAGCCGGATGGAAATGGCTTTCCACCCAGGGCAGCAGCACGAATTCACCGGCGACGTCGTACTGGTCGGCTACCTGTTGCACATAGGCCAGGTGCGGCAAGGCGGCCCGCAATTGGCTCTCGAACTGCTTCGGGTTGCGCGTATAGCGCGAGGCCCAGGCCATGATTGCGGGGTCGGCATCGCAGTCGGCCATGGCGAAGCTGCCGCGCAGTCGCTCCCAGACGTCGGCCTGCGCTGCCGGTGCGGGCACGGACTTGGCGGTCGGTTCGCCGCTGACGGCTGTTGCTGGCGAGCTTTCAACCGCAGGCTGCTTCGGCGAAGGCATGCTGGCGCACGCGCCAAGCAGGATCGTCAGCAGCGGCGGCAGGCATCGCAGAGGCTTTCTCATCCGTGGAATCCATCCTTGGCGGAGCGTACCGCGGCGAACCGGGCGACCCGGTCATCGCCGCTGGCATGCCGTCGGCACCATTCGGCGACTTCGCTGCCGTCGACACGCAGAAACGGATTCGTGGCCAGCTCGTCGGCGAGGCGCACCGGCAGGGTGGGACGGTGTTCCGCACGCAGGCGAGCGACCTCCCGCAGCCGTCGCCGCAGCTCGGGATTGGCCGGCTCGACGGTGCTGGCGAAGCGGCCATTCGCCTCGGTGTACTCATGGCCGCCACAGACCAGGGTCTCGCCTGGCAACTGCGACAGGCGATCCAGCGAGGTGAGCATCTGCGCCGGCGTGCCTTCGAACAGGCGGCCGCAGCCCAGGCTGAACAGGGTGTCTCCGCACAGCAGCAGACCGGCGCCGGCGTAGGCGATGTGACTGAGGGTGTGGCCGGGGATGGTCATCACCTCGAAGCGCACGGAAGGCGCGGCCAGTTCGACCCGGTCGCCGTCGCGCACCCGCACGGTCGCCTCGCCGATGCGTTCGTCGACGGGGGCGTATACCGGCACGTCGTGGTGCGCGCGCAGCGCCGGAACGCCGCCAATATGGTCGTGGTGATGATGGGTCAGCAGGATCGCCCGCAATTGCAGCCTGCGCTCGGTCAGCGCGCGCTCGACCACGGCGGCATCGCCCGGATCGACGACGACGGCGTTGCCGGCTTCGTCGTGCAACAGCCAGATGTAGTTGTCGGCCAGGGCCGGTAACGGGACAAGGTGCAAGGCGGGCTCCGCTGCGTTCGAGGAACATCCGGACGGAATCCGGGATGCCGGTTCCGGGGTCAACGACAGACGCAGCCGTCCTGGGCGCGCATGAGGCGGTCGACTATAAGGTGGTGCCGTGGCTGGCTCGTTAGAAGAACGTTAACCAACCGTGCAGCCATTCAGCGGCGTGCGACAGTTCCGTTCCGCCTGCGACCTGCTGCCGCATCCCGCCAGCCGCTACACTCTCGCTACAGACGAAAGGCCGGTTGCATGCATCATCGCGATGACGACATCTACGCCAGTGCGCCCTTGCGTCGGTTGCTGGATGAACAGCGGCGCGCATTGATGCCGGAACTGCAGCGCTGCTATGGCACGCATGCGCTGCTGCTGGGCGCGTTCGCCGACGACCTGCCGCCAGCGTTGCCGATGCTCGGTTGCTGGACCGCACTGCAGCTGGCACATGGCCGTTACCGTGGCGACCTGCTGGCGGCGGCGGACGAGCCGCTGCCGTTCGTCGACGACGCGTTCGAGCTGATCTTGCTGCGGCACGCACTGGAGCAGGCGCCCGATGCATCGGCCATGTTCGACGAGGCGGTCCGCGTGCTGGCGCCAGGCGGTGTGCTGGTGCTGACCGGCGTGCATCCGGTCGGCGGCTGGTCGCCCTGGTTCCATTGGCGCACGCGCGGTAGCCGGTTCGCCCTGCAGATGCCGTGGCGTCTCGGGCACTGGCTGCGACAGGCCGGGTTGGAGGTCGAACAGGTGCAGCGGGTGGGCCGCATGTGGCCGGGTCTCGCAGCACACACGGCGGCCCCGGTCAGTCCCTGGGGCGGTGGCTATGTGCTGATGGCGCGCAAGCGGCGTCGCATGGCCACGCCGTTGCGGATCAGGCCGGTGCCGGTGGCCGTGCCGGCCGGCAACCGGTTGTCGCCGGGCACCCGACGCAGTTCGGCGGTGTGATTTTCCATGGAATACCTGGATAACGATGAATGAGTGAAGTGGAAGCGTTTACCGATGGCGCCTGCCTGGGCAATCCAGGTCCGGGCGGTTGGGCCGCACTGTTGCGTGCGATGGGCAGCGAGCGCATGGTATCCGGCGGTGAGCCGGCCACCACCAACAACCGCATGGAGCTGATGGCGGCGATCGGCGCGCTCGAGGCATTGAAACGGCCGTGCCGGGTGACCCTCACCACCGACTCGCGCTACGTGATGCAGGGCATCGAGCAATGGATGCCGAAATGGCGTGCTAACGGCTGGCGTACCGCCGACAGGAAGCCGGTGAAGAACCAGGATCTATGGCAGCGCCTGTCCGATGCAGTCGGCGCCCACCAGGTGCGCTGGCAGTGGGTGAAGGGCCACAACGGCCATATCGAGAACGAACGGGTCGACCAGGCCGCGCGCGATCAGGCCGAGCTGATGAAGGGCAGGGCATGAGGCAGATCGTTCTCGATACCGAAACCACCGGCCTGGAAGTGCGCCAGGGCCATCGACTGGTGGAAGTCGCCTGCGTCGAACTGGTCGAGCGCAGGCTCACCGGCCGGCACTACCAGACCTATCTGAACCCGGATCGGGCGATCGACGAAGGTGCCCGCCTGGTGACCGGTATCGAGGATGAGTTCCTGCTCGACAAGCCGCGCTTTGCCGAGGTGGCGGAGGAGTTCCTGGCCTTCATCGACGGCGCGGAACTGATCATCCACAACGCCAGCTTCGACATCGGCTTCCTCGATGCCGAACTGGCGCGACTGGGCAAGGACGCAGGCCGGATCGGCGACCGCTGCAGCGTGCTGGATACCCTGGCCATGGCGCGTGAGCGCTATCCCGGCCAGCGCAACAGCCTCGACGCGCTGTGCAAGCGGCTCGGCGTGGACAACTCGCGGCGCGACCTGCATGGTGGCCTGATCGACGCCCAGTTGCTGGCCGACGTTTACCTGGCGATGACCTCGGGGCAGGTGGCCTTCGACCTCGGCTTCGAAAGGGCGGCCGAGCAGCGCGACGTGGTAGTGACGGCACCTGTGGTGCTGCATGCCCGGCCGCGGGTGCTGCGTGCCTCGGCGGACGAGTTGGCAGCGCACGAGCAACGTCTGGACGCGCTGGACAAGAGCAGTGCGGATGGGCAGAGCGCGTGGCGGCGACTGGGTTGAGCGCGCAGCGCCAGGCTCAGCGGGAACGCACGATCAGCACGGTGATGTTGTCGTCGCCGCCACCGTCGAGCGCGTCCAGCAGCAACTGGTCCACGCATTCCTGAGCAGCCAGCTCGGAGCGTGCGATCGTGCGCGCGATTGTCGTGTCATTGACGTTTTCGGTGAGCCCGTCGCTGCATAGCAGGAAGGTCGTACCTGGCTCCAGCTGGCCGCGGGCCATGCCGATGTGCAACTGTTCGGCAGTGGTCACGCCGAGCGCCTGGGTCAGCACGTTGCGCTGGGGATGCTGCGATGCCTGTGCCGGGTCGAGCCGGCCGGCCTCGACCAGCGCCTGTACCAGCGAGTGGTCGTGGCTGATCTGCCGCAAGCCCTGTTTCCACAGGTAGATCCGGCTGTCACCGACCCAGGCGACTTCGTAGCCGCCGTCGCTCGTCCGCAGCGCGGCAATCGTGGTGCCCATCGGCAGCACGTCGATGCTGTGCCGGCTCTGTGCCAGCAGCCGCCCGGCGGCGGCGTGTATCGCTTCGATCAGGCTCTGTCCGCGGCCGACCAGCTCGACCACGGTGTCGCGCACCAGGGCCGATGCGACTTCGCCGTGCTGGTGCCCGCCCATGCCGTCCGCGACCAGAAACAGGCCGAGCGAGGCGTCGGCGTAGTAGGTGTCCTCATTGCGCGTTCGACGCAGGCCGACGTGGGTGCCGTGTCCGAGTTCGATCATGGGAGGCCGGGCAGGATGGATGTGGGAGAGCATGACGGATGTTGGAGGCGGGTGCAAAAGCACCCACGCAAGAAGCAGCCGTGACACGTGCGCACCGCGCAGCCGCTGCGGCCGCTCAATCCGTATCAAAGGGGTGACTGATCAGCCGGTAATTTTACTGGTATTTTTACGGTTGCAGCAAAAGAGCCTGAAAATGAAAAGACCTCGCATCGCTGCGAGGCCTTGGTACTACTGGCGGAGAGGGTGGGATTCGAACCCACGGTACGCTTACACGTACGCCTGATTTCGAGTCAGGTACATTCGACCACTCTGCCACCTCTCCGAAGGGGTGCGCGTGGCCCGCGCGAGCCGGCAAGTCTACGCGGTGCTTCCGGTCATGACAAGCAGGGCGGACGCCTGCCTGTCGCGACCGGATGGATGGCTCAGCCGGCCTTCTTCTTGGCCAGCCGCAGCCAGGTGTCGACCACGGTGTCGGGATTGAGCGAAACCGACTCGATGCCCTGGTCCATCAGCCACTCGGCCAGGTCGGGATGGTCGCTGGGGCCTTGGCCGCAGATGCCGACGTACTTGCCCTTGGCGCGGGCGGTCTTGATCACCATGGCAAGCAGTTTCTTCACCGCCGGATCGCGTTCGTCGAACAGACCGGCGACGATGGAGGAGTCGCGGTCCAGGCCCAGGGTGAGCTGGGTGAGGTCGTTCGAGCCGATCGAGAAGCCATCGAAGATCTCGAGGAATTCGTCGGCGAGCAGGGCGTTCGACGGCACCTCGCACATCATGATGACCTTGAGCCCGTGCTCGCCCTGCTTCAGGCCGTTCTTCGCCAGCACCTCGACTACCTTGCGGCCTTCGCCCAGGGTGCGCACGAAGGGGATCATCACCCACACGTTGTCCAGGCCCATCACTTCGCGCACGCGCTTGACCGCCTGGCACTCCAGACCGAACGCCTCGGCGAAACTCGGGTCGACGTAACGGCTGGCGCCACGGAAGCCGATCATCGGGTTCTCTTCGTGTGGCTCGTAGCGCGAGCCGCCGATCAGGCCGGCGTACTCGTTCGACTTGAAATCGGACAGGCGCACGATCACCGGCTTCGGATAGACCGAGGCGGCGATGGTGGCGATGCCTTCGGCGAGGCGGTCGACGTAGAACGACACCGGGTCGGCGTAGCCGGCCATGCGTTCGTCGATGCGGGCCTTGGTCTCGGCGTCCTGCTTTGCATATTCCAGCAGTGCCTTCGGGTGCACGCCGATGTGGCTGGCGATGATCATCTCCAGGCGGGCCAGGCCGATGCCGGCGTTCGGCAGCATGCCGAAGTCAAATGCGCGCTCGGGGTTGGCCACGTTCATCATGATCTTCAGCGGCGCCTCGGGCATTGCGCCGAGGTCGGCGGTGATCCGCTCGAACTTCAGCCGGCCCTCGTAGATCGTGCCGGTGTCGCCTTCGGCGCAGGACACGGTGACCTCGGTGCCATCCGGGATCAGCTCCAGCGCGTTGCCGGTGCCGACCACGGCCGGCACGCCCAGCTCGCGCGCGATGATCGCCGCATGGCAGGTACGGCCGCCGCGGTTGGTGACGATCGCCGAGGCGCGCTTCATCACCGGCTCCCAGTCGGGGTCGGTCATGTCGGCCACCAGCACGTCGCCGGGTTGCACCTTGTTCATGTCGGCCAGCGAACGGATCACGCGTGCCTTGCCGGCGCCGATTTTCTGGCCGATGGAGCGGCCTTCGGCCAGCACCTTGCCTTTTTCGCCGAGGTGGAAGCGCTCGAGCTGGGTGGCATGCGCGCGCGACTTCACCGTTTCCGGGCGTGCCTGCACGATGTACAGCTTGCCGGTGTGGCCATCCTTCGCCCACTCGATGTCCATCGGGCGGCCATAGTGCTGCTCGATGACCAGTGCCTGCTTCGCCAGCTCCTGCACGTCCGCATCGCTGATGCAGAAGCGGTCGCGCAGTTCGGCCGGAGTGTCTTCGGTTCTCACCCGCTCGCCCGGCGCGTTGGAATAGACCATGCGCAACTGCTTGGCGCCGAGGCTGCGGCGGAGCAGGGCGGGCTTGCCGGCCTTCAGCGTGGGCTTGAACACGTAGAACTCGTCCGGGTTGACCGCGCCCTGCACGACCATCTCGCCGAGGCCGTAGCTGCCGGTGACGAACACCACGTCGCGGAAGCCTGACTCGGTGTCCAGCGTGAACAGCACGCCAGCGGCGCCCACGTCCGAGCGCACCATCAGCTGCACGCCGGCGGAGAGGAATACATCCTCGTGCTTGAAGCCCTGGTGCACGCGGTAGGCGATGGCGCGGTCGTTGTACAGCGAGGCGAAGACTTCCTTCACCTTGTGCAGCACGTCGTCGATGCCGACCACGTTGAGGAAGGTTTCCTGCTGGCCGGCGAAGCTGGCGTCGGGCAGATCTTCGGCAGTTGCGGAGGAGCGCACCGCCACGGCGATGTCGGGATACTTCTGCGATCGTCCCTGATCGCCGGACTCTTCAACAGGAGCCGCGTCCTTGCACAGCCTGGCGTAGGCCTCGCGGATCGCCTGTTCGAGCTCGGCGGGCAGGGCGGTGTCGACGATCCAGCCACGGATTTCCTTGCCGGCCGCCACCAGGGTGTCGACGTCGTCGACGTCGAGCGTGGCCAGCCGGTCCTGGATGCGCTTGGCCAGTCCGCTCTTTTCCAGGTACTGCTGGAAAGCGCTGGCGGTAGTAGCGAAGCCTCCGGGCACGGAGACACCGAGTTTGGCCAGGTTGCCGATCATCTCGCCGAGCGAGGCATTCTTGCCGCCGACCTTGCCAAGGTCGGTCATGCGCAGTTGGTCGAGCCAAAGCACCAGGTCGTTCAAGGGTGTCTCCTCAGGGAAGCTCTGTGGGTAGTGGAATGGGCGACAAGCAAAGGCCCGGAGCGGGATGCAAAGGACTGGTATTGTCCGCTGCGGATGGTGCGGAGCACAAGAAGACCATTCGAGGCCGATGTCATTCCAACCGCATACCAGTCAGCCGGGAGTCAATCGGCGACAGCTTTTCGCGCTTGCGCTAAGGTGCCGCCAAACGCCATGACGCGACCAGGACGCGGTATGTATCGAACGATTTTTTTCATCTCGGACTCTACCGGCATCACTGCGGAGACGATCGGCAACAGCATCCTCGCGCAGTTCGAGGGCATGCAGTTCGACAAGCACCGGCTGCCGTTCACCGACAACACGCACAAGGCGGAGACGGCCGCGTTGCGGATCAAGACCAACTACGCGCAGACCGGGCAGCGGCCGATCGTGGTCAATACCATGGCCGACCGTGCGCTGTGCGAGATCGTCGCCGCCAGCGGCGCGCTGATGCTGGACGTATTCGCGCCGTTCATCGGTCCGCTGGAGGATGAGTTGGGGACCAGGCGCACCGGCCTGGTGAATCGCTCGCACGGCCTGGTAGATTTCGACAAGTACGAAGCGCGCATCAATGCCACCAACTACGCTCTCACGCACGATGACGGCATCGATGTGAACTACGCCGAGGCCGACCTGATCCTGGTCGGCGTGTCGCGCTCGGGCAAGACGCCGACCTGCCTCTACATGGCCTTGCATTACGGCGTCAGCGCCGCCAACTATCCGCTGACCGACGAGGACCTCGAGAAACTCGAACTGCCGTCGCGCCTGCGCCCGTACCGGGATCGCCTGTACGGCCTGACCATCGACCCGCAGCGGCTGGCGCAGATCCGCGAGCAGCGGCGTGCGGGCAGTCGCTACGCGACCTTGCAGCAGTGCCGCTGGGAACTGGATCAGGCCGACCGGCTGATGCGCCAGGCCGGCATTCCCAGCCTCAACACCACACACGTGTCGATCGAGGAAATCGCCAGCAAGATCTTCGACCGCTTCGGTATCGAGCGGACCATGTTCTGATTGCCGACCGGAGTTGCGCACACCCGCCATGAGTGCCGTACTGGACAACCGCCGCCGCCTGTTGCCGGGACGCTTCGAGTTCCTGATGGGCCTGTATGCAGAGAACTACCACCGCCTGGCACGCCTGTTCGCACCGCAACAGCTGGCGCCGGGGCACTACGTCTCGGTGGTGGACGACGGACTCGACGTGCACCTGCATGTGCAGGAATGCCATCCGTACACGCTGGAGCTGGAGCTCACCTATGGCTTCGTCGATGCGCATACCGGGCAGCGCGCGCCGTCGGCGCAGTTGCGCATGTACACCGACGCGCACGTGGCCGAGGCCCTGCATTGCCATCCGGGCCGGCACCTGTGGCAGGTGCTGGGACCCTTCCCGCCGGCGCATAGCGTGTTCCAGCATCGCCTGCGCATGAACGGGTTCCTGTCGCGCTGGCTGGAGTACCTGGCCGAGCAGGGGCATTCCGTCGGCACGCTGGAGCACAGGTAAACCACAGCAAAAAGCCCGCACCAGGCGGGCTTCTTGTCTGAATAGTGGCGGAGTGGACGGGACTCGAACCCGCGACCTCCGGCGTGACAGGCCAGCATTCTAACCGACTGAACTACCACTCCGCATTTCATCCAGCGTTGCGAGCCAACTTGGCGTCCCCACGGGGATTCGAACCCCGGTCGCCACCGTGAAAGGGTGATGTCCTAGGCCTCTAGACGATGGGGACGGATAAGTTGGTGGAGCCAGGCGGGATCGAACCGCCGACCTCCTGCATGCCATGCAGGCGCTCTCCCAGCTGAGCTATGGCCCCGCCGCTGGAAGCCCGAAAGAATAGGTCCGAGCCGGATATCCGTCAAGCTTTTTTTCTGCGCCGATTGCAGGGGCGTCGAAGGTCTTCCGCGACAACCGCCATTCGTGCGGCGGATGCCGACGGCGGTTCGTTTAAGCTGCAGCGAGACGCAGCCGGAAGGGTTGGGCAGATGCACGAGATCGGCTTCATCAGGGACCTTGCCGTGGTGATGCTGGTGGCCGGCGCCACCACGATCGTGTTCCAGCGGCTGCGCCAGCCGGTGCTGCTCGGCTACATCCTCGCCGGCGTGCTGATCGGGCCGCATACGCCCGGCATGCTGGTGGCCGACCCGCGTGCCATCGACGACATCTCCAACCTGGGCGTGGTGCTGCTGATGTTCACGCTGGGCCTCGAGTTCAGTGTGCGCAAGCTGCGCGAGGTCGGCATCGGCGTACTGGCGGTGGCCGTGGGCGAGGTCGGCCTGATGCTGTGGGTCGGCATCGGGGTCGGCCAGCTGTTCGGCTGGAAGGGCATGGATGCGTTGTTCCTTGGCGCGATCATCTCGTTGTCGTCGACCATGGTGGCCACCCGCACCCTGGTCGAGAACGGCCAGCAACAGCAGTCGTTCGCAAAATCGGTGGTGGGTCTGCTGGTGGCCGAGGATCTGCTGGCCATCGTCATGTTGACCCTGCTCACGGCCATCGCGATCGGTGGCTCGACGCTGGCCGAAACCGCGTTCACGCTGATTGGCCATCTTGGGTTGTTCGTGGTCGTGGCGATGATTCTCGGCCTGCTGCTGTTGCCGCGGCTGGTGGATTACGTGGCCGGTTTCGGGCGCGGCGAAACCTTGCTGGTCAGCGTCCTCGGCATCTGTTTCGGGGCCAGCCTGCTGGCGGCCTGGATGGGTTTCAGCATGGCGCTGGGCGCGTTCCTCGCCGGAGCGGTGGTGGCCGAGTCGCGCAGCGTGGGCCGCGTGCTGCCACTGGTGGAGCCGCTGCGCGACATGTTCGCCGCGCTGTTCTTCGTGGCGATCGGCCTGAAGATCGATCCCGCGATGCTGTGGCAGTACGCGCTGCCGGCGCTGGCGATCGCAGCGCTGGTGATCGTCGGCAAGACGCTGGCGTGCGGCCTGGGCGTTTTCCTGGTCGGGCATGAGGCGCGCACGTCGTTCCGCGCGGGCCTCAGCATGGCGCAGATCGGCGAGTTCTCGTTCGTGATCGCCACGCTGGGCCTCTCGCTCGGCGTGATCAGCGATTTCCTCTATCCGATCGCCGTGGCGGTCTCGGTGGTGTGCATGGCGGCTTCGCCGTATCTGAACCGCTCGGCCGACAGGCTGGCCGACCGCCTGCGCCGGATCACTCCGCGTTCGGTGCGGCTGCTGGCGGCCAGTTACAGCGGCTGGCTGGAAAATCTGATGCCGGTCAACGAGAACAGTGCATTGGCCGCGGTCTTCCGGCGACTGTTGTGGCATATCGCGGTCAACGTGCTGCTGGTGGTGACGCTGTTCGTGATCGGCGCCTATCTCAACGCGCACAACTGGAGCTGGTTCACCCGGTTCGGCATCGACCGCGACCTGCGCCATACGCTGATATGGGCCTGTGCGTTGTTCCTTTCGCTGCCGATGCTGATTGCGGTTTACCGCAAGGCGGAGGCGCTCGGCATGTTGCTGGCCGAGATCGGCATACGCGAGCGGTTGGCTGGTTCGTACACACAAGGTATCCGCAACGTGCTGGCGCGGGTGATTCCGCTGGCGACCCTGCTGGCGCTGGGCTTGCTGGTGAGTGCGCTCGGCTCGGCCATCCTGCCGCCGCGCGGCATCGCAGTCACCCTGGTGGTGCTCGGGGTGGTGCTGGCCGTGGTGTCGTGGCGGGGCCTGGTGCGGATCCATGCGCGGTTGCAGGCGGCGCTGAAGGAAACCCTGGAGAAACCGGAACCTCCCCCAGGCGGTTCCGGGCCAACGTGAACCTTCCCGGGCAGGGCGCTGAACCTTTGCCGCCATTCATGGTCGTAGCCCAAGATCGTTGCCAAGTCCCGGCAAGCGCCGCACAATGCGGGGCCTGCCTCCATCGGGGAGGCCCGGTCGGCAACGCCGGCATATCCATACTTGAGGGAGTTACGAATGAAGCACTTTCTGCGTCCCACGCTGACAGCGGTCGCGATGGCCGTTGCGCTGGGCATGACGGCAGGCGTCGCCGCCCAGACCGCCGGCGCCGCTGGCACGGTTGACAAGGCCAAGGCCAGCTACGTTGTGGGTTGGGAGATTGCTTCCCAGGTTCCGCCGATCATGCGCGACGAACTGGATCCGACCGCGGTGGCGAATGCGGTGAAGGCGGCTCTGTCCGGCCAGAAGCCGACCATGAGCGAGACCGAGGCCAAGCAGGTGCATGACGCCTTCATGGCCAAGATCCAGGCCAAGTACCAGGCCGAGATGACCAAGCTCGCCGCCAAGAACAAAGCCGAGGGCGATGCCTTCCTGGCCAAGAACAAGACCGCTGCGGGTGTGAAGACCACGGCGTCGGGCCTGCAGTACCAGGTGCTCAGCCAGGGCACGGGCGCCCGCCCGGGTCCGAACGACACGGTCGAGATCAACTACACCGGCAGCTTCGTCGACGGCCAGGTGTTCGACGCCTCCGCCAAGCACAACCCGCCGGGTGCCGCCAAGATCCCGCTGGCCGGCGTGATTCCGGGCTTCCGCGAGGGCCTGCAACTGATGCAGGTGGGTGGCCACTACAAGCTGTTCATCCCGGCCGCGCTGGCCTATGGCGCCGAGCCGCAGCCGCCGATGCCGCCGAATGCCACGCTGATCTTCGACGTCAGCCTGGTCAAGACCGGCCCGACGCCGGCCGGCGCTCCGGCCGAGAAGTAATCCACCAGCGCCGATTCAGGGCCATGGCGGAACGAAAGGGCGCGAAGCGATTCGCGCCCTTTCGCATTTTTGCCGCGGGCGGCGGCGTGCGGCAGCTCTGCGCGGCTACAATAGGCAGTTGACGCCCAGAGAATCGCCACCACGATGATGAAAGTCACCATTTTCGGCACCGGCTATGTCGGCCTGGTCACGGGCGCCTGCCTGGCAGAGATGGGCAACCACGTGCTTTGTGTCGACATCGACGTCGCCAAGGTCGAGCGCCTGCGGCGCGGCGAGATTCCCATCTACGAGCCCGGGCTGGAAGCCATCGTGCGGCGCAACCATGCCGGCGGTCGGCTGGATTTCACCACCGAGGCGGCACCGGCGATCGCGCACGGCGAACTGATCTTCATCGCCGTCGGCACCCCGCCGGACGAGGACGGCAGCGCCGACCTGAAGTACGTGCTGGCGGTGGCCGCAAGCATCGGCAGGCACCTGGACCGCTACGCCGTGGTGGTGAACAAGTCGACCGTGCCGGTGGGTACCGCCGATCGCGTGCACGAGGCCGTCGCGGCCGAGCTGGCTGCGCGCGGGGTCGACGTCGGGTTCGATGTGGTCTCCAATCCCGAGTTCCTCAAGGAAGGCGCGGCGGTAGACGATTGCATGCGGCCCGACCGGATTGTCGTGGGCGCCTCCAGCGAACGCGCGGTGGCGCTGTTGCGCAAGCTGTACGCGCCATTCAACCGCAACCACGATCGCATGGTGGTGATGGACGAGCGCTCGGCCGAACTGACTAAGTATGCCGCCAACGCGATGCTGGCGACCAAGATCAGCTTCATGAACGAGATCGCGAATATCGCCGAGCGGGTCGGCGCCGACGTGGAGCTGGTGCGCCAGGGCATCGGCTCGGATCCGCGCATCGGCTACCACTTCATCTATCCGGGCGCCGGCTACGGCGGCTCGTGTTTTCCCAAGGACGTGCAGGCGCTGGAGCGCACCGCGCATGCCCACGGCTACGATGCGCGGCTGCTGGGTGCGGTCGAGGCGGTCAACCGGCGGCAGAAGGACAAGTTGTTCGAACTGGTCTCGCGGCACTTCGGCGGCCGCCTGGCGGGCAGGACGGTCGCGCTGTGGGGCCTGGCGTTCAAGCCGAACACCGACGACATGCGCGAGGCGCCCAGCCGCCAGTTGATGGAGGCATTGTGGCAGGCCGGCGCGAAAGTGCGGGCGTTCGACCCTGAGGCGGGCGAGGAAGCGCAGCGCCTGTACGGCCGGCGCGACGACCTGGTGTTGTGCGAGCAGGCGATGGACGCCGTGCACGGTGCCGACGTGCTGGCCGTGGTCACCGAGTGGAAGGCGTTCCGCAGCCCGGATTTCGCCGCCATCCGCGCCGCGCTGGCGGAGCCGGCGCTGTTCGACGGGCGCAATCTGTACGATCCGGCCGTGGTGGAGGAGGCGGGGCTGGCCTACTACGGCATCGGCCGAGGCCGCAGCCTGCGGTTGCCGCGATGAACCACGCGAACGACGCGCTCGCGCGGCGGCTGGACGACATGGAGGTCAGGCTGACCTTCATCGACGAGGCGGTGCAGGCGCTGACCACGGCCGATGCCGACCAGTCGCAGCGGATCGCCGCGCTCGAGCGCGCCCTGCGCGATCTGCGCGGCGAGATGGCCTCGCTGCGCACCGCGCAGGCGGACGACCCGCACGACGAGCCACCGCCGCCGCATTATTGACCCGACCCTGTTGCCTGCCCGACCGATCCCTGTCCCACCGATTACGGAATACCCGCATGGCCGACTCCCTGCGCGATCAGCTGCTCAAGAGCGGCATCGTCAAACAGGTCCAGCAGAACCGGGCGCACGAACCGAAACGTGCGCCGCCGCCGTCAGGCAAGCCGGCGCGCAAGGGCGGCAAGCCGTCCGCCCCGGACCAGCGGAAGAGCCAGCAGGATATCGACCTGGCCAAGGCCTATGCGTTGCGCTCGCAGACCGAGGCGCGCGAGCGCAGGCGGGTCGAGCAGGAGGCGGCCGAACAGGCCAGGCTGCGCCGCGAGCGCAAGCAGAAGATCCAGCAGTTGCTCGACGGCAAGGCGCTGAACAAGGCCGAGGCCGACCAGCCACGCCATTTCGAATACGGCGGCAAGATCCGCCGCGTGCATGTGGACGCCGAGCAGATGGCGGCGCTCAATACCGGCAGGCTCGGCGTGGTGCAGCAGGGTGGCCGCTACCTGCTGGTCAGCCGCGGGATCGCCGAGCAGGTGCGTGACATCGATGCGCATCTGGTGGCGCTGCTGATTGACCCGGATGCCGCCGGCGTGGGCGACGATGGTGTGCCCGACGACCTGATGTGGTGATGCCGGAGCAGGCAGCGGGCACTACCCGCCGCATGCGTGTTGCTGACGGCAACGTCGCCGTGGAGCAGGAGCCGGCGAGCGCTGCCGGCCCCATGTTTCAGCGATCCGTCGTTTGTGCCATGGCCGCAAGTTCCCAGCCGCTCTTCGGCTTGAAACGGTCGCCGTAGCGCCGGGCCAGCTGTTCGAGCCTGGCCTTGAGCTTGTCCACGCCTTCGCTGCGTGCGTACTGGATCGGGCCGCCGCGGAACGGGGCGAAGCCGGTGCCGAAGATCACCCCGGCGTCGAGCAGGTCGGCGTCGTCGACCACACCGTCGGCGAGGCAGGCGACCGCCTCGTTGACCATCGACAGGATCATGCGCTCCTGCACGTCGGGCGGCGTCACGTACTCCTTGTCGACCTCGGGCTTCAACGGCTTGCCCTCCTGCCATACGTACAGGCCCTGACCGTCCTTCTTGCCGCGCTTGCCCGCCTCGAGCCTGGTGTCCAGCCCCGGCGGCAGCTCCAGCCCCAGGAACGGCGCCAGCTCCCGGCCGACCGAGGCGCAGACGTCGAGGCCGACGGTGTCGGCCAGCTCGATCGGACCCATCGGCATGCCGAATTTCTTCGCCTCGCGATCCAGCACCGGGCCCGGCACGCCTTCGCTGTAGAGCAGCATCGCTTCCAGCAGGTAGGGCATCAGGATGCGGTTGACCAGGAAGCCGGGCGTGCCCTTGACCGCCACCGGCAGCTTGCCGATCGCCTTGCAGAACGCCAGCGCGCGCTTCTCCACGCCGGGATCGAGCCGGTCGTGGCGCACCACCTCGACCAGCGGCATCTGCGCCACCGGATTGAAGAAGTGCAGGCCGAGGAAGCGCTGCGGCGTCTTCAGGTTCTTGCGAAGTTCGTCCAGCGGGATGCTGGAGGTATTGCTGGCGAGAATGCCGTCGGTCTGGAATTGCGATTCGATGCCGGCGTACAACGCCTCTTTCGCCTCCGCGTTCTCGTAGATCGCCTCGATCGCCAGGTCCGCCGAAGCCACGCCGGCGCCGCCGACGTCGGCGCGCAGGCGGCGCATCGCCGCCTCGACCTTCTCCGGCGCCTTCAGCTTCTTGTCATACAGCGCCCGGGCGCGATCCAGCGCAGGCTGGATGAACTTCATCTCGCGGTCCTGCAGGGTCACTTCGAAGCCCTTGAACGCGGCCCACGCGGCAATGTCGCCGCCCATCACGCCGGCGCCCACCACGTGTACGTGCCTGATGCCGTGCTCGACGCCGCCGCCCTGGCCCTTCAGTCGTTCCTGCAGGAGGAAGATGCGGATCAGGTTGTGCGCAGTCGGCGTCTTCGCCAGCTTCGCCACCGAGCGCGCCTCGATCTTCAGCCGCTGCTGGATGTTCGAGCCGCCGCGCTTCCACACGTCGATCAGCGCGAACGGGGCCGGGTAGTGCTCCTTGCGCACCTTGGCGGAGGTCTGCCCCAGCATCATCGGCGCCAGGATCTGCCGCACCAGCCAGGTGTTGCTGGCCCAGGCCTTGGCCCGCCGTGCGAACGGGCGCGCCGCGGCGTGGCGAAGCAGCAGCCGCGCCTCGACCAGCAACTCCTCGGGACGGGCCAGCCGGTCGACCACGCCCAGGCCCAGCGCGCGTTTCGCCGACAGCGACTTGCCGGTCAGCATCAGCGGCAGCGCCTCGGTGGCGCCGATCAGGCGCGGCAGGCGCGCGGTGCCGCCCCAGCCGGGATGGATCCCCAGCATCACTTCGGGCAGCGCGATGCGGGTCTTGTCGTCGTCGGCGGCGATCCGCTGGCGACAGGCCAGGATCAGCTCGGTGCCGCCGCCCATGCAGGCGCCGTGCACGGCGGCCACCGAGGGGCAGGGCAGCCGCGCCAGCGCCTCGTAGACGCGCTGGCCGTGCTCGATGTTCTCCAGCACGGTGTCATGCTTGGCGTACTCGACGAATTCCTTGATGTCGGCACCCACGGCAAATCCCGAAGGCTTGGCCGAATGGATGATGACGCCGGCGGGCTTCTCGATCGCCAGCCGCTCGACGATCTGTTCGAGTTCGTCCAGCACCGAGCGGGAGATGGCGTTGACACTGCTGCCGGCGCGGTCGAGGGTCAGCGTGACGATGCCGTCATCGCCTTCGCTGGTCTTCCAGTGTTTGAAGCGCAGTCCTTCGAACATGGGCGTACAGGCGTGGTGGGGGAGGTTTGAACCATACCGTTCCGCAGCCTTGATTGCGAGATGTGACGCAAGCGCTTGACCGCTGCGGCAGCGCCGGTGTGAAATCGGGCCGTCATCGGAAAAATCCCCGGCCACGGCTGTCGGCAGGGCGTCAGGATCATGTGACAGGGCTGGATAGTGGAGCGTTTCGCCATGCCTCGATCAGCCTTGCTGCAACCGGGCCTCGCCTGGCCATCCCCGCCGCCGATCGCCGGCGGATCGGCTTCACCACCGCATTACCGCCGAAACCGCAGGACGGGGACGTAATGACCTTCGCAATGGCCTCCGCCCCGCCGCAAGCCGGCACCGAGATTTTCGAGCGGATCGTGGCTGCCCCCAGCGGCCTCGTCGTGCTGGACAGCAATGATGTCCACGCCATGATCGACCAGTTCCGCGCGCTTGCCCGGCATACCGGACAGGCGGTGTACCTGTGGCAGCCGGATACCGGCCTGAGCAGTCTGCGCGACGCGCAGGTGCGGGTGCCGGACTGCCAGCGGCTGGGCAACGCGCTGCGCTACATGCAGCAGAGCATGCATTTCGGGGTGTATTTCCTGCTCGGGCTCGAGCTTCCCCTGTCGGCGATGGATGCCACCTTGCTGCGCCAGCTGGCCCGTGCGCCCAAGGGATACCTGCGCCGCGTCGTGCTGATCGACGCGCCGGTGGCGCTGGTCGAGCATCTGGGGGAGCTGGCCGTACATCTCGGCAGCGAGGACAGCAAGCCACGGCGCCTGCGCCTGCGCGACGGCCGCTGGCTGGTCTGAGATGATGAACAGGCTCTGAGGCGCGCACGCAGATGAATTCCGGCATCCTGGTGGTCGCTGCCCAGCGCGAATTGCGCCGCAGCCTGTTCGATGCGCTCGACCAGGCGGGCTATCCGCAGATCCACAGCGCGCGCGACGTGTCGCACGCCGCGATCCTGCTGGAAGGGCGCCCGCCGCTGCCGCCGCTGCAACTGATGGTGATGGTGCTGGCCGGCGACGAGCAGCAGGCGCGCATCAGCTGCGAGCAGTTGCGCCGCCTGCCTGGCGGCGCCGACACGCCACTGATCCTGGTGCTGGCCGAAGAGGCCACGCTCGGCCCCTCCGACCTGCCGGCCGGGATCGCCGACTGGCTTTCCGCCGCGCAGATCGGCAGCGAACTGGTGCCGCGCTGGCGCCGCTCGCAAGCCGCCGGTATGGGCGTGCGCAAGGCGGTGCCCGCCGTGCCGCACGCCGCCGACGACTATCGCTATGTCTTCGAGGAAGGCGACAGCGAGTGGCTGATCGTCGACGCGCAGAGCCAGCGCCTGCTGGAGGTCAGTCCCACGGTGGCCCGGCACAGCCGCATGCATGCCAGCCAGTGGGAGGGGCTGGCGCTGGCCGAGGTGCTGCGTTTCGAAGGCATCGCGACCGAGCAGGCGCTGGCCGAGGCCAACCGCAACTGGTATCCCTGCCAGCGCAAATCGGTACAGGGCGTCGACACCGGCCAGGCCAGCGTGCGGCGGATCCGGCATGCCGGGAGCGACGCGCTGGCGTTGATATTCCGCAGCGACCGCGCCGACCTGCGCGCCGAGGCGGCGCTGTCACTGCTGTCGCGCATTTTCGCTTCCACCAGCGGAGTCGACGCGCAGAGCGCAGCCGGCCGCATGCTGTTCGATGAGCTGGGGCTGGACTACCTGGCCGTGTGGTCGGCGCGCCAGGACGGCGCCGATGCGCCGACCCAGATGCTGCAGCTGTGGAACGGCGACGATTCGACATGGCCGCCGGCGCAGATGCAGAGTTCGCTGCAGCTCGTGCTGGGCGGCAAGCCGATCCTGTATCGCACCGATGCGAAGCGGCTGGCGCAGGTCGATCCGCTGCTGCGACAGCTCGAACTGGCCGGTTTCGCCGGCCTGCCGCTGTACGACGAACGCCACACGGTGCTCGGCGCGATGCTGGCCGGCAGTCGCCGCGGTTTCGGCGAGATGGGCATCATCGAGCCGGTGCTGCGTTGCGCCGCGGCCCGTTTCGCGCAGATGCTGGAGCTTGGGCGCACCCGCGAACAGGGACGCGCCGAGGGGTTGGTCGATGCGCTGACCGGCCTGCCGAACCGGCTGCTGTTCAACGACCGGCTGGACACGGTCATCCGCGAGGCGACCCACAACGGCGAGTGCTTCGCCGTGCTGTTCGTCGACCTCGACCGTTTCAAGGCGATCAACGACACCCACGGCCACGCCGCCGGCGACCAGGTGCTGCGCACGGTCACCCAGCGCCTGTGCGGCAGCATCCGTGCCTCCGACACGGTGGCGCGTTATGCCGGCGACGAGTTCACCGTCGTGCTGCGGCACATCGTGAAGAACGACGATGCGCTGCGCGTGGCCGAGAAGATCGTGCAGGTGATGGAGACGCCGCTGTACCTCGAGGACGGCACCGAGCTGCAGGTGACCGCGTCAATGGGGTTGAGCTTCTTCCCCGACGACGCCGGCGACACGCAGACCCTGCTCAAGCATGCCGACGAGGCGATGTACGCGGCCAAGCACCAGGGTCGCAACAACTTCCAGATTTACGAAGTCAGCCCAGAGTACGCGCTGCAGCACGGCATGGCGCTGAAGACCCGCTTGCGTCATGCCGAAGGCAACGGCGAGCTGCGCGTGGTCTACCAGCCGCAGGTCGACGCCAAGAGCGAGGACATCGTCGGGATGGAAGCGCTGGTGCGCTGGGAGCATCCCGAGCTGGGCATGATCAGCCCCGCGGTGTTCATCCCGCTGGCCGAAGAAACCGGCCTGATCGTCTCGATCGGCGAATGGGTGATGCGCACGGCCTGCCTCCAGGCGAAGGAGTGGGAACAGCGCTACGGCCTGCGCCTGCGCCTCGGCGTGAACCTGTCCGCGGTGCAGCTGATGGAGCCGCAGCTGCTGGACACGGTGGCCAGGGTGCTGCGCGAAACCGACCTGGACCCCGCCTTGCTGGAGATGGAGGTCACCGAAAGCATCAGCATCAAGGCCGTGCCGAATCTGGTCGAGAACCTGCACGGGCTGCACAACCTGGGTTGCCACATCGCGATCGACGATTTCGGCACCGGTGCGGCGTCGCTGGATTACCTGCGCCGGTTGCCGGCCGACCGCATCAAGGTCGACCAGAGCTTCGTGCGCAACATCGGCGTGGACCCCGATGACGAGGCGATCGTGCGTGCCACGATCGAGATGGCCCATCGCCTGAAACGCGCCGTGGTGGCGGAGGGCGTGGAGATCGAACAGCACCTGCAGTTCCTGCGCGAGCACGGTTGCGACGAGTTGCAGGGCTACCTGTTCTGCCGCCCGTTGCAGCCGGTCAGCTTCGACAAGCTGCTGGCCGAGCGCCAGCGCCTGCTGGAGGCGCGGGTGGCCGAGCCGGCTTGAGCGGGCGGTGGGCGTCCCCATAACTGACCTGGCCCGTCACGGGTCCGGGGCGCCCGTCGGACATGACAACCAGCCAACAGGCTGTACGTTATGGTGGAGGCGCGATCCCACGCAAACTGAACTCGGGTGCCGGACTGCGGTCTGAGCGCCGCGTTCAGTTCAAACAAGCTCCGCAGCGGATGACGGCATTGACGACGGATACGGCCCGGACGGGTGAAAACGAACTGGATCGCGCGTTGGTCGAGCGGGTCCAGCAGGGGGACAGGCGGGCCTTCGACCTGCTGGTGCGCAAGTACCAGCACAAGGTGATCGGACTGGTTTCCCGCTACGTGAGGAGCCATGCCGAGTGCGAGGACATCGCGCAGGAATCGTTCATCCGCGCCTGGCGGGCAATCGGTTCGTTCCGCGGCGACAGCGCGTTCTACACTTGGCTGTACAAGATCGCGGTGAATACCGCCAAGAACCACCTGGTGGCGCAGGGCCGCCGCCCACCGTCGGGCGACATCGACGCCGACGACGCCGAGTTCATGGCCGGCGCCGAGCGCATGCACGACAGCGCCACCCCCGAGCGCGAACTGATGCGCCAGGAAATTGAACAATCCGTGTTTTCCACTGTCCAATCGTTGCCCGAAGAACTGCGGACCGCCATCACGCTGCGCGAGGTGGATGGCCTCAGCTACGATGAAATCGCCGAAGCGATGGGCTGCCCGATCGGCACGGTGCGTTCGCGCATCTTCCGGGCGCGCGAGGCGATCGATGAGAAGCTGCGGCCCCTGTTGTCGGACCGCGAGGATCAGACATGAACCAGGCAAGCAGTAACCAGGCAGGCGCGGACCAGCAGTTCCGCGAGAGCCTTTCCGCAGGCGTCGATGGCGAGCTGTCGAAGGAGCAACTGCGCTTCCTGTTGCGTCGGCTCGATCACGATGCCTCCCTGCAGCAGGCCTGGGGCCGCTACCACGTGGCCCGTGACTGTCTGCGCCGGCGGTTGCCGCCGATGGCGGGCACCGGTTTCGCCGCGCGGGTGAGCCTGGCGATCGAGCGGGAATCCAGGCCGGCGGCCGCCACCCGGCGCGGCCACTGGCTGCGCTGGTCGACCGGCGGCGCCATCGCCGCCAGCGTGGCCGCCGCCGCCCTGATGATCGGCCAGCCGACCGGCGATGCCGAACGCACGATGGCCGCGACCACCCGGCAGGCTGCCAGCACTGTCGCCGTCGCCGCATCGGCCGGCAGGCCCGTGGCGCCGGCCACGGTACCGCCATGGCTGAGCGGCAATTCCGCCGGCCTGCTCAGCCAGCAGGCGTCGGCCACCTTCGGTGCGCCGTTCGTGCAGGGCCAATCGTCGTATGCGCGCCGCCTGTCCGACTACCCGCCGCTGCGCCGCTATCGCACGCTCGACAACAACGACGGCAGCTACCTGCTGCTGCTCGATCCGGAGCAGCAGGTCGCGCCGGATCATCCGCGCCAGGCTTCCGCCGTCGCGCAGTGAGGCGGGCCCGCGTGTGCCTCGCCGCGGCAGCCCGCCATGCCTGTTTCCACCCAGACCATCGGGCCGCCGTGTGGCGGGTCCGCGCGCGTGCGGGTTGCGCCGCAGCCGGCTGAAATCACCACCAAGGAGGAGTCATGAACCATTCCATCTTGCGCATCCTGGCGTGCTGCGCGCTGCTCGGTGTCGTCGGCATCGGTAGCGTGCAGGCGCAGGCACCGGCGGCGGCGAGCCTGCCGGATTTCACCGGGATCGTGCAGAAGAACGCACCGGCCGTGGTGCACGTGGAGGCCCGCTACAACGGCGAGCGGCAGGGCGGCAGCCGGGGCGTCGGGCAGGCGATGCCCGGCCAGGGCATGCCGGACGATCCACAGGCCGACATCCTGCGGCGTTTCTTCGGCATGCCGATGATGCCGTCGCCGCAGGAGCAGAAGCGCACCTCGCTGGGCTCGGGCTTCATCATCTCGGGCGACGGCTACATCCTCACCAACAACCATGTGGTCGATCACGCCGACAAAGTGACCGTGCGCCTGCAGGACCGGCGCACGCTGACCGCCAAGGTGGTCGGCACCGACCCGACCTACGACATCGCGCTGCTCAAGGTCGATGCCGGCGGCAGCCTGCCGGCGGTAAGCCTCGGTGATTCGCGCAGCCTCAAGCCTGGCCAGTGGGTGCTCGCGATCGGCTCGCCGTTCGGTTTCGACTACACCGTGACCCAGGGCATCGTCAGCGCGGTGGGCCGCAACCTGGGCCAGCGCGACCAGCCCTACACCTCGTTCATCCAGACCGACGTGCCGATCAACCGCGGCAACTCCGGCGGCCCGCTGTTCGACCTGCAGGGTCGCGTGGTCGGCATCAATTCGCAGATCTACTCCAACACCGGCACCTATTCCGGCGTGGCGTTCTCGATCCCGATCGACGTGGCGATGAACGCGGTGCAGCAGATCAAGAGCAAGGGCTACGTCTCGCGCGGCATGCTCGGGGTGATGGTACAGCCGGTCGACGACGACATGGTCAAGGCATTCGGCCTGGACAACGGCGTAGGCGCCGCCGTGGTCGAGGTCACGCCGGACAGCGGCGCCGCCAAGGCCGGCATCCAGCCCGGCGACATCATCCTGGCCTACGACGGACGAACCTTGCAGCAGGCTTCGGACCTGCCGCCGCTGGTCGGCATGACCAAGCCGGGAACCAGGGTGCCGGTGGAGATCCTGCGCAACGGCAAGCGGCAGGCGCTCGAGGTCGCCATCGGCGAGGCGTCGCGCGACCGCGATGCGGTGGGCGGCAAGGGCGCTGCGCCAGGCCCGGGCAGCAACGGCTCGGCTGCGCTCGGTCTTGCCGTGGAGCCGCTCGACGGCGATACCCGCAAGCAGCTGGGGCTGAAACCCGGCGAGGGCGTGGTGATCAGCGACATCACCGGATCGGTGGCGGCGCAGGCCGGCCTGCGCGCCGGCGACGTGATCACCATGGTCAACCAGCAGAGGATCGGCAGCGTGGCCGAGTTCCAGGCCGCCACGAAGAACGTGAAGGCCGGCAGCACCGTGCTGTTGCTGGTGCGCCGCGGCGAGCAGAGCAGCTTCATCGGCCTGACCGTACCGGAAGGCAAGTAGGCGGCCCGGCGGCTGGCGTATTCATGCGGCCCGGTCGCGGCACGGTCGCTCCCGTGAGCGGGCTGCGACTGCGCCGCACGGACCGGTGGCGGCGACGGGTTCCATGCGATAATGCGGGGTTAGCGTCGCGTCATCGCGATGCGCCGTCACGCATGGTGCGTGACGGCGAGACCCAAGCCCGACAGGCCGCCAGCGCTCCATGGAATTGATCCGCAACTTCTCCATCATCGCCCACATCGACCATGGCAAGTCGACGCTGGCCGACCGCATCATCCAGCTTTGCGGCGGCCTGGCCGACCGCGAGATGGAGGCGCAGGTGCTGGACAACAATCCGATCGAGCGCGAGCGCGGCATCACCATCAAGGCGCAGTCGGTGTCGCTGCCGTACAAGGCGCGCGACGGCAGGACCTACCAGCTCAACTTCATCGACACTCCCGGCCACGTCGACTTCTCCTACGAGGTGAGCCGCTCGCTGGCTGCCTGCGAGGGCGCGCTGCTGGTGGTGGACGCTGCCCAGGGCGTGGAGGCGCAGTCCGTCGCCAACTGCTACACCGCGGTGGAGATGGGCCTGGAAGTGGTGCCGGTGCTGAACAAGATCGACCTGCCCACCGCCGACATCGAGAAGGTGAAGGGCGAGATCGAGGCGGTGATCGGCATCGACGCCACCGACGCGGTGGCGATCAGCGCCAAGACCGGCCTCAACGTGGTGGAGGTGCTGGAGGCGATCGTCGCGCGCATCCCGCCGCCGAAACCGCGCGATACCGACCGGCTGCAGGCGCTGATCATCGACTCCTGGTTCGACAACTACCTGGGCGTGGTGTCGCTGGTACGCGTGATGCAGGGCGAGATCAGGCCGGGCGACAAGCTGCTGGTGATGTCCACCGGGCGCGTGCACGAAGTGGACGACGTGGGCGTGTTCACGCCCAAGCGCAAGAAGCTGGACAAGCTGGGCGCCGGCGAGGTGGGCTGGATCAACGCCTCGATCAAGGATGTGCACGGCGCGCCGGTGGGCGACACGCTGACCCTGGCCGCGAAGCCGGCCGAGAAGCCATTGCCCGGTTTCCAGACCATGCAGCCGCGCGTGTTCGCCGGCCTGTTTCCGGTCGCCGCCGACGACTACCCCGCAATGCGCGAGGCGCTGGACAAGCTGCGCCTGAACGATGCCGCGCTGTTCTTCGAGCCGGAATCCTCCGAAGCGATGGGTTTCGGCTTCCGCTGCGGCTTCCTCGGCATGCTGCACATGGAGATCGTGCAGGAGCGGCTGGAGCGCGAGTACGACCTCAACCTGATAACCACCGCGCCGACCGTGGTCTACGAGGTGCTCAAGACCGACGGCACCACCCTGCCGCTGGACAACCCGGCCAAGCTGCCGCCGTCGCCGCAGATCGAGGAGATCCGCGAGCCGATCATCGTCGCCAACATCCTCACTCCGCCGGACTACATCGGCAACATCATCACCCTGTGCGAGGAGAAGCGCGGCGTGCAGCGCTCGATCCAGTACCTGGCCACCCAGGTGCAGATCAGCTACGAGATGCCGCTGGCCGAGGTGGTGCTGGACTTCTTCGACCGGTTGAAGTCCGTCTCGCGCGGCTATGCCTCGATGGACTACCACTTCGATCGTTTCGAGGCCGGCCCGTTCGTGCGCGTGGACGTGCTGATCAACGGCGACCGGGTCGACGCGCTCTCGCTGATCGTGCACCGCAGCCATGCCGACCGGCGCGGGCGCGATCTGGTCGAGCGGATGAAGGACCTGATCCCGCGCCAGCAGTTCGACGTGGCGATCCAGGCTGCGATCGGCGCGCAGGTCATCGCACGCTCCACGGTGAAAGCCCTGCGCAAGAATGTTCTGGCCAAGTGCTACGGCGGCGACGTCAGCCGCAAGAAGAAGCTTCTGGAAAAGCAGAAGGAAGGCAAGAAACGCATGAAGCAGGTCGGTCGTGTGGAAATCCCCCAGGAAGCCTTCCTGGCCGTATTGAAAGTAGACAAATAGCAAGGCCGGAAATCGGAAACCGGTAGTCGGGAATCGCAAAGCTGGCCGCTTCGGTTCCCGACTACCGGTTTCCCGCTCCCGGCTCCAACGGAGCTCTGCATGGAATTCGATTTCTCCGCCATCCTGCTTGCCCTCACCGTGCTGTTCGGCGTGGTGTGGGGGCTGGATCGGCTGTTTCTGTACAAGCGGCGCAAGGCGCGCCTGGACGCCGCCGGCGAGGAGTATCGCGACCCGGCCCCAGTGGACTGGTCGCGCTCGCTGTTCCCGGTGGTGCTGGTGGTGTTGCTGTTGCGCTCGTTCGTGGCCGAGCCGTTCCGCATTCCGTCCGGCTCGATGATGCCGACGCTGGACGTGGGCGATTTCATCCTGGTGAACAAGTTCGCCTACGGCTTGCGCATGCCCGCGTTCAACAACAAGTTCGTCGAACTCGGCGAGCCGAAGCGAGGCGACGTGGTGGTGTTCCGCTTCCCCGGCTACCTGTGCCAGGACGGCGGCCGGCTGGTGCGCAGCGGCGACATGAGCTGCAGCGACCCCCAGGCGCCGGTGCAGCAGCAGAACTGGATCAAGCGGGTGATCGGCCTGCCGGGCGACAGTATCGAGGTGCATGGCGCCGACCTGCTGGTCAACGGCCAGCGCGTGAATGCCGAGGAGATCGGCCCGTACGTGGGCAACCCGCAGCGCAGCGTCGACCAGATCATGCTGAACATGGGCGCCACGGTGTGGACCGAGCACCTGGGCAAGGTCAACCACATGATCGCGCGGATGCCGGCCTACACCACGCCGAATTCGATCCCGAACGACCGGGTGCCCTCGAAGGTGCCCGCGGGGTGCTATCTGGTCATGGGCGACAACCGCAACGACAGCCTCGACAGCCGCTGGTGGGGCTGCCTGCCGGAACAGAACCTGGCCGGCAAGGCGTTCCTGATCTGGATGAGCTGGAAGGGCTGGGGCACCGGCGGCGTGGATTTTTCGCGGATCGGCACGGTGATCCACTGAGGCCGCAGTGGCGCCGGGGCGTTTGCCAAAGCGTGACGGGATCGAACCGCCGCGCACGCGAAGCAGCCGACAGTGGGAGAATCCGCAGGCATAATCGGCACGCCGGCGAGACCAGCCCGCCGCACCCGGACCAACCACAGACAGGCACGCCGCACCGGCGGCACTAGCGAGGGGACTATGAAATCGAAGCAATCGGGCATCACCCTGATCGGGTTCCTGATCGTCATGGCCTTCGTGGCCTTCCTGGCCTACATGGCGATGAAGCTGGCGCCGTCGTATTCGGAATACATGGGCGTGGTGAAGGCGATGAACCAGGTCGCCACCGAAGGCACCAACGGCAAGTCGCTGGACGACATCCGCCGGAGCCTGATATTCAAGATGGGCTTCCAGTACGTCGACGACGCCACCATCCAGCCGAAGGACGTCACCATCGTGCGCAACAGTGGCGGCGCCAGCCAGCTGCGCGTGGCCTACGACAAGCAGATCCCGTTCATGTACAACATCGACTTCCTGCTGCACTTCGACAAGAGCGTGCCGCTGCAGGGCAACGTGGGCGAGTGATTTGTCGGAACTGAACTACCGCTTCCGCGATCCGGCACTGGCGCAACTGGCGCTGACCCACCGCAGCTTCGGCAAGCCGAACAACGAGCGGCTGGAGTTTCTCGGCGACGCGCTGCTCGGCGCGATCGTCGCCGAAATGCTGTACGAGGTGCACCCCAAAGCCAGCGAGGGCGAGCTGTCGCGGTTGCGGGCGCAACTGGTCAACGGCCAGGCGCTGGCGGTGATGGCGCGTGAACTGGCGCTGGGCGACGGGCTGAAGCTCGGCCCCGGCGAGCTGAAGAGCGGTGGCTTCCGGCGCGACTCGATCCTCGCCGACGCGTTCGAGGCGACGGTGGCTGCGGTGTACCTGGATGGCGGTTTCGAAGCCTGTCGCGAAACCGTGAGGGGGCTGTTCGTCGAGCGCATCGCGGCCCTGCGCCGCTCCTCCAAGGATGCCAAGACGCGGCTGCAGGAGTGGCTGCAGGCCAAGGGCCTGCCGTTGCCGCAGTACGAGCTGATCGCCAGCCATGGCGAAGACCACGCCAAGAGCTTCGACGTCAGCTGCACGGTCACCGAGCCGATGGCGTTCACCGGGGAGGCCCGCGGCGGCAACCGCCGCGCCGCCGAGCAGGATGCGGCCGAGGCCGTGCTCAACCGGCTGCTGGAACAGCAGCGCGACGCCTGAGAGGTTGTGACTATTCAACCTCTCAGGCCGGCCACGGCGAGGGCATGGCGAGGGCATGGATGCCCGAGTGGAGGCAACGCAGGAGCGGTTGCCCGATGCCCGAGTTGAGGCAACGCAGGGAACGGTTGCCCGATGGCCGGACATGGAACAGTCACGCCAGTGACGGTTTCATGTGAGCGAGTCCGGGCGTGTACCGGACTCGCGACTGAAGAAAACCACAGGAAGTGGTTTTCTTCACAAGCTCTGACCCCTTGCTTCGCCGCCGGCACCGTCTGCGTGCCGCCTCCGGCTTAAGCACTACACTTGCCATCCGACCCGTCGAGCAACCCGCGTCATGAACCAAGAACTGGACTCCGCCGCCGGCAGCATGCCGCACGGGAATTTCCGCTGCGGCACGGTTGCGCTGGCCGGGCGGCCCAACGTGGGCAAGTCGACCCTGCTCAACGCGCTGATCGGCTTTCGCCTGTCGATCACCAGCCCGCGGCCGCAGACCACCCGCCACCGCATTCTCGGCATCAACACCAGCGAGGCCGGGCAGATCATGTACGTCGACACGCCGGGCCTGCATCGCGGCGCCAAGCGGGCGATGAACCGCAGCCTGAACCGCGCCGCGCGCTCGGCGATCAGCGATGTCGACCTGGTGGTGCAGGTGGTCGAGGCCGGCCGCTGGACCGACGAGGACGAGGCGCTCTACGCCGCCTTGGTCGAGCAGTCGACGCCGCGCCTGCTGGTGATCAACAAGGTCGACCTCAGCAAGGACAAGTCGGCGATGCTGCCGTTCGTGGCCGAGCTGGCGGCGAAGCACAGCTACGACGAGATCCACTACGTCAGTGCGCTCAAGCGCAAGGGCCTGAAGGAGCTGGAGCAGGCGATCCTCAAGCGCCTGCCGGTGCGCCCGCCGGTGTTCGGCGAGGACGAGGTCACCGACCGCAGCGAGCGCTTCCTCGCCGCCGAGATGGTGCGCGAGCAGCTGATGCTGCGACTCGACCAGGAACTGCCGTACGCCACCACGGTCGAGATCGAGCAGTTCAGCGACCGCCCCGACGGCATCGCCGAGATCCACGCGGTGATCTGGGTCGAGCGCGACGGCCAGAAGGCGATCGTGATCGGCAACGGCGGCGCCCAGCTCAAGGCGATCGGCAGCAACGCGCGGCGCCACATGGAGCGCATGTTCGAGCGCAAGGTGTTCCTGAAGCTGTGGGTGAAGGTGCGCGAAGGCTGGGTCGACGACGAGAACATGCTGAAGAAGTTCGGCTATACCGATTGAGGGAATAGAGAGTAGGGAATAGGGAATCGTCGCGACCGCGGCCTTGCTCCTGTTTTCCATTTTCGATTCCCGAGTCCCCGCCCACCAGCCATGCGCATCGAACAGCAACCCGCCTACGTCCTGCACGCGCGTCCCTACCGCGAGACGTCGCTGCTGCTGGAATGCCTGACCCGCGGGCATGGCCGGCTCGGCGTGGTGGCGCGCGGCGTGCGCGGCGAGCGCTCGCGCCTGCGGCGGGCCCAGCTGGAGCCGTTCCAGCCGCTGGCGCTGGATCTGCTGCTGCGCGGCGAGCTGGCCACGCTGACCGCGGTCGAGGCGGTGGGTACGCCGGCCCGCCTGGCGGGCGACGCCGGGCTGGCCGGGTTGTATCTCAACGAGCTGGTGGTACGTCTGACCGGGCGGCAGGATCCGCACCCGCGGCTGTTCGATGCCTACGCGCGGACGCTGGCGCGGCTGACTGCCGGCGAATCGCTGGCGTGGAGCCTGCGCCGCTTCGAGCGCGACCTGCTCGAAGCGATCGGCTACGGCTTGCAGCTGCGGCACGACGCCGACAGCGGCGAGGCGATCGAACCGGCAGCATGCTACCGCTACGTGGTCGAGCAGGGCGCGGTGCGTTGCGCCGCCGGTAGTCCGCACGCACTGCGCGGCAGCGACCTGCTGGCGCTGGAACGGGACGAGATGCCCGGCAGCGGCGGCCTGAAGGATCTGCGCGACATGATGCGCGAGGTCATCCGCTTCCATCTCGGCGGCGGCGAACTGCGCGCCTGGCGGGTGTTGGCGATGGCCGTGTCGCGGCGGCCCTAGTCGTCCAGCGCCTGCAGCGTCGCCTGGAGTACGGTGCGGAAGCGGGCCAGGGCGGCCGGGGGGGGGGGGGGGAGAGGGGAGCGCTGCTGTGTGAGAACGT
>NZ_JBXAGL010000003.1:366617-390502 GCF_058793995.1 Rhodanobacter sp. GW835-FHT13D09
TTTGCACGGGGGGGAGGGGGGGAAGGCGGGCGAGGGCGGCAGACGGGGCGCACCTCCGCGAAACCTGCTGCTGCAGCAGCACGGTCTACCGCGACAGCGCGGCCGCGCCGCAGAAACCGCAGGACGAACGCAGCCGGTGCAGGCGCTCGCTGAAGCCGTCGCGATCGCGGCTCAGCGGGTCCAGTTCCTGCCGGAGCAGGGCCAGTTCCTCGCGCAGCAGCAGGCGCAGCGCGCGCATGGTGGTGGCGTCGCCGGTGGTGTCCAGTGCGGCGCGGTCGTCCAGCATGGAGGCCTCGTCGCGCTCCGGCTGTACCAGGGCCAGCACGCGCTGCAGCTCCGCCAGCCCGCAAGGCTTGACCAGCACCTCGCTGAAACCGGCGTCGAGCAGCGGCTGGCGACCGTCCGGCGTCAGCTCGGCGGTGGTGGCGACGGCGAGGCCTTCCGTCGAATGCGCCAGCGGGTCTTCGCGCAACGCGGCTAGGATCTGCCGTGCGCCGGCGCCCGGCATGCGGCAGTCGAGCAGCAGCAGGTCGAAGGCCTCGGTGCGGGCGAGCTGCAGCGCCACCAGACCGTCCATGCAGGCCTGCGCGCGGGCGCCCAGCGAATCGAGCCCGTCGCACAGGAAACGGCAGCTGCCGGGGTCGTCGTCGGCTACCAGCACGCGTGGGCGGGCGAGGTCGATCGGGTCCGGATCGGGGTCGGCAAGGTGGCTGGTCATGACAAAATCCATGTCGTTCAGCTTGATTTGGCAGAATGGCGCCACATGCGTTCAAACACAAGCCATCTGTTGCTGCTCTGCTGCCTGCTGCTGGGCCTAGGCTGGGTGCTGCCTGCACGGGCGGACGTGCTGCTGACGGCGAAATCGATCAGCGTGCCCGGCCTGCGCCTGCAGGGGGTAAGCGTCCGCCTCGGCGAGGACGCGGCCGGTGGCTTGCGTCTGCAGTTGAGCGCAGAGCAGGCGGACGTGCCGGCGATGGGCTGGCGGCGGCTGGCCCTGAACCTCGATGGCAACCTGCAGCGGGATGCGCGGCTGCGCTGGATCATGGACGGCAACATGCGCCTGGCCGGGGCCCCCGGCGGCGCGCTCGGCGATGCCCACGTGAACGTGCTGCTCAGCGAGGCGGCCAATACGTTGCAGGTCGACATCCGGCAGGGCAAGGCACATGCCCGGAGCGCGTTCCCGCTGGACCAGCCGACCCACGCGCAGATCAACCTCTACAACCTTCCCGCCGGATGGCTGCAGGGCCTGCTCGGCACGGTATGGTCGGGCCGCCCCACCGGCGGGCGGCTGGATGCCGAACTGGCGCTGGACCTGCGCAGCCCCGGCCTGCAGTCGTCCGGCCAGTTCACCCTGCGCGGCGTCGGTTTCGACACGCCGGGCGGCACCATGGCCGGGCAGGGCCTGGGCGGCACCGGGCGCTTCACCCTCGATACCACCGGCGGCCCGGCCCGGGTCGACCTGGACACCAGCCTGCACGGCGGCGAACTGTTGCTCGGACCGCTGTATGCGAAGCTGCCGGATCATCCGGTGCAGCTCGCCCTGCGCGCGAGCGCGCAGAACGGGGCGATCGAGCTGAGCCGTTTGCGCCTGAACGATGCCGACGCCCTGCAGCTCGACGGCGCACTGGGCTTCGACGCCAGGGGCAGCTTGAGGACACTGCGGCTGGAGCGCCTGCACGCCAGTTTTCCCGCCGCCTACCAGCGCTACGGCGAGGCCTGGCTCGGCACGCTGGGCCTGCGCAACATGCGTATCCGCGGCCAGTTGAATGGCAGCCTGGACTTGCGCCCCGAAGGCCTGCGCGGCTTTGCGTTCAATACGGATGGCCTGGACCTGGCCGATGCCGACGGCCATCTGGCGATCGACGGCCTGCAGGGCGGGCTGGACTGGGTGGCCGACGGCGACCGTCCGGCCAGCACGCTCGGCTGGCGCCGCCTGCAGTTCTACCGCGTTCCCCTCGGTGCCGCACAGGCGCAGTGGCGCAGCCGCAACGGCACGCTCGGCCTGCTGCAGCCGCTGCAGATGCCGGTACTGCAGGGCCAGTTGCGGATCGGCGAGCTGGACTGGCGCCCGGCGGCGGCGAAAGGCCAGCGGCTGGCGGCGTCGCTGGCGCTGACCGGGGTGGACATGAGCGCCTTCAGCCAGGCGATGGGCTGGCCGGCCTTCCCCGGCACGCTCGGCGGCGCGGTTCCATCGCTGCGCTGGATCGATGACGGCTTCGAGCTGCAGGGCGGGCTGTCGGCCAACCTGTTCGGCGGCTTCGTCGACATCACCCGGCTCTCGCTGCAGCAGCCATTCGGGGCGAATCCGGTGCTGACCGGCGACATCGCGATGCAGCAGCTGGATCTGGCGGCGATCACCAGCGTGTTCGATTTCGGCAACATCACCGGGCCGCTGGACGGTTCGATCCGCAACCTGCGGCTGGTCAACTGGAGCCCGGTGGCGTTCGAGGCAAGCCTGCGCGCCAGCCAGGGCGGGCGGATCAGCCAGCGCGCCGTGAACAACCTCACCACGGTCGGTGGCGGCGGCATCGCCGCGGGCCTGCAGGGTGCCATGTTGAAACTGTTCAAGACCTTTGGCTACAAGCGCATCGGCCTCGACTGCACGTTGCGAGGCGCCGTGTGCCAGATGGGCGGGCTGGACACCACCGATGATGGTTACACTATGGTCGAAGGCAGCGGCCTGCCGCGACTGCAGGTGATAGGCCACCAGACCAGGGTCGACTGGCCGACCCTGGTGCGGCGTCTGCAGGAAGCGGTGCACGGGACGGCGCCGGAAGTTCGCTGAACGCCACCCTCGACCCCCGTCGTCAAACTTCGTCGTCAAACCGGGAGCAACGTCATGCGCAAGCTCGTCTACGTCGTCCTGACCGCACTGGCCGTGGCGCTGGTCGGCTGCGTCACCATCAACGTGTACTTCCCCGAGGCGGCGGCGCAGAAGGCCGCCGACCAGTTCATCGGCAAGGTGCTGGACAACGCGGGGGCCAATCCCGCGCCAGCGCCGAAGCAGTCCAAGCCTGCTGCGACGGATGGCCAGCCGTCGGCGATGCTGCTCGACCTGCTGGTACCGGCTGCACATGCCGCCGACACGCCGGACATCCGCATCCAGACCGCCGCCACCGAAGCGATCAGCCAGCGCATGCAGGGGCGCTTCCAGGGTGCGCTGGGCGACCTGCTCGACAGCGGCGCGGCGGGCTTCACCCGCGACGGCATGGTGGCCATGCGCGATGCCGCCAAGGTGCCGCTGAGCCAGCGCGCGCAGGCGAATGCCACGGTGGCCGACGAGAACCGCGACCGCGCCGCGCTGTATCGCGAGGTCGCTAATGCCAACAACCACCCGGAATGGGAGGCGCAGATCCGCGCCACGTTCGCCAAGAGCTGGATCGAGAAGGCACACGCAGGCTGGTACTACCAGAACGCATCCGGCGCCTGGCAGAAGAAGTAGCCGTGGGCGTCAACGGGGCCGATCTGGGATAATCGCGGGCCAGCCGGCACGGCCCCTTCCGTTTACGACTCATGTCCCGATCCAATTCCGTTTCGTCGACGCCTTTCCAAGCCCACATCACCGACCTCGGCCATGATGGCCGCGGCGTGGCACGGGTCGACGGCAAGGCCGTGTTCGTCAGCGGCGCGCTGCTGGGCGAACAGGTGCTGGCCCGGCTGCGCAAGCGCCATCGCCACTTCGACGAAGCCGAAGTCGTCGAGCTGATCACCCGCTCGCCGCACCGGGTGGAGCCGCGCTGCCGCCATTTCGCCGAGTGCAGCGGCTGCTCGCTGCAGCATCTGGACGCGGCCACGCAGATCGGGACCAAGCAGCGCGTGCTGGCGGAAAACTTCGAACGCATCGGCAAGGTCGCGCCGCAGGCGTGGCTGCCGCCGCTCACTGCCGAGCCGTGGGGTTACCGGCGCAAGGGCCGGCTGTCGGTGCGCAACGTGGCGAAGAAAGGGCGCGTGCTGGTGGGTTTCCGCGAGGAGCAGAACCCGCGCTTCGTCACCGAGATCCAGCAGTGCGAAGTGATGCATCCGGCGCTGGGCCCGAAGGTGGGCCTGCTCGCCGAGCTGCTCGGCACGATGGATGCGGTCGACGACATCCCGCAGATCGAGTTCGCCGCCGGCGACGACGTCATGGCGCTGGTGTTCCGCCACATGCAGCCGTTGAGCCAACGCGACCAGAGTGCGCTGACCGCATTCGGCCAGCAGCACGGTTTCGCGATCTACCTGCAGCCGGGCGGCACCAGCAGCGTGCATCCGGTGTGGCCGGAAAACCCGCGGCTGGCCTTCCGCATCGCCAGCGGCGACGCGCGCTTCGCCGACGTCGAGCTGGAGTTCCAGCCGCTCGATTTCGTGCAGGTCAACGCCGGCATGAACCAGCGGATGATGGCGCGCGCCATGGAACTGCTCGATCCGCAGCCCACCGACCGCGTGCTGGACCTGTTCTGCGGCCTCGGCAATTTCACCCTGCCGATCGCACGCCGCGTGGCCGAGGTGGCAGGCGTGGAAGGCGAGCATGGCCTGGTCGAGCGGGCGGCGCAGAATGCCGCGCGCAACGGCATCGCCAACGCACGCTTCCACGTCGCGAACCTGTTCGAGGACCAGCGCACCGCCGACTGGGCGAAGCAGCCATGGGACAAGCTGCTGCTCGATCCGCCGCGTGCCGGCGCGGACAAGGTGCTGGAATACCTGCCGCACAAGCAGACGCGCCGCATCGTCTACGTCTCCTGTCATCCCGCCTCGCTGGCGCGCGACGCCGGCATCCTGGTCGAGCGGCACGGCTTCAGGCTGGCCGCAGCCGGGGTAATGGACATGTTCCCACATACCTCGCACGTCGAATCCATCGCGCTGTTCGAGCGGTGAGGAGCGAGAAGTGAGTGGAGAGGAGTGAGAAGCGAGAGAAAGCCACTGCGTGGCGCGGCATGCTGTTGCCACCTTGGACCAAGCGGGGCAGGCTAGCCAGGCGCTTTGCCTTTGCTCCCTCTCACTTCTCACTCCTTTCCACTCACTCCCGACCTTCATGCCTATCGAGATCGAACGAAAATTCCTGCTGGCCAACGACGACTGGCGCGCCGCCGTCGAGCGCAGCGAGCCGATCGCGCAGGGCTATCTGGTTGGTGCGAAGGCGCTGCGTGACGGCAGTGCGCGTGCCTCGGTGCGCGCGCGGCTGACCGGCGAACGGGCCTGGCTCAACATCAAGGCCGCCACGCCCGGTATCGCGCGGGCGGAATTCGAGTACCCGATCCCGGTGGAGGACGCCAGGAGCCTGCTGGCCGCGTTGTGCGATGGCGTGCTGGAGAAGACCCGCCACCATGTGCGGGTCGACGGCGTGCTGTTCGAGGTCGACGAGTTCAAGGGCGACAACCATGGCCTGGTCGTCGCCGAAGTCGAGCTGCCGGCGGTCGATGCGCCGTTTCCGCGGCCTTCGTGGCTGGGCCGCGAGGTGAGCGCGCTGACGCGCTACTACAACGCCAACCTGATCGCGCATCCGTACCGTCGGTGGTCGCCGGCGGAACGCGCCGCGGAGGATGCCGCATGCTGATGATCGGCGTGGCCGCGCTGGAACTGGCCGAACACGAGCAGCGCTGGCTCCGCGCGCCCGGCGTGGCCGGCGTGCTGCTGTTCGTGCGCAACTACGCCTCGCGCGGGCAGCTGATCGCGCTGTGCGAGGCGATCCGCGAGGCCGGCGGCGAGGACCTGCTGATCGCGGTCGACCAGGAGGGAGGCCCGGTGCAGCGCTTCCGCGACGGCTTCACCCGGCTGCCGCCGCTGGCGGCGATCGGCGCGGTGTACGACCGCGATCCCGGCGAGGCAGTCCGCCTGGCCGAGGAGCACGCCTGGGTGATGGCCAGCGAGCTGCGCGCCAGCGGCGTCGATTTCAGTTTCGCGCCGGTGGTGGACCTGGCCCGCGGCAATGCGGCGATCGGCCTGCGCGCGTTCCATGCCGATCCGGCGGCGACCGCCGAACTGGCCCAGGCCTACGTGCGCGGCATGCATCTGGGCGGCATGGCGGCGGTGCTCAAGCATTTCCCGGGACATGGCTCGGTCGCCGCCGACACGCACAAGGCACAGGCGATCGATCCGCGCAGCCTGGACGCGATCCGCCGCGACGACCTGCTGCCGTTCGCCGAGTGCATCGAGGCGCGGGTCGAGGCGGTGATGATGGCGCATGTCACCTACCCGGCGGTGGACAGCCACCCGGCGGGTTACTCGAAAGTGTGGATCAAGCAGATCCTGCGCGGCGAACTGGGCTTCGCCGGCGCCGTGGTCAGCGACGACATCAGCATGGCCGCGGCCGGCGCCGCCGGCAGCGTCGGCGAACGGGTGCGCGCGCATCTGGACGCCGGCTGCGACCTGGTGCTGACCTGTTTCCCCGAGGTGGTGGACGAAGCGATCGCCGCGCTGCCGGCCGCCGCCGCGCCGGTACCGCCGCGACTGGCCGCCCTGCGCGGCGCCATCGGCGCCAGCTGGGATAACCTCACCGACAACCCGCAGCGCGACCGCTTCATCGCGCGCATCACGGCCCTGCATGCCGACCGAGGAATCGCATGAATACTCCGATCCCACCCCTGGCCGATGCACTGGCACAGTCCGAACTGCTGTACGCCCGCAACACCCTGGACGGCGTGATCGCCGACATCGGCCGGCGCATCGATGCCGCGCTGGACGGCGAGCGCGCAGTGTTCCTCACCGTGATGAACGGCGCACTGATCTTCGCCGGTCAGCTCGCGCTGGCGATCCGCACCGACCTGGAATTCGACTACGTGCACGCCACCCGCTACCGCGGCGCCACCAGTGGCAGCGAGCTGCACTGGTTGCGCGAGCCGGCGGTGCCGCTGGCCGGCCGCACGGTGCTGCTGGTCGACGATATCCTCGACGAAGGCCATACGCTGAAGGAGGTGCGCGACGACTGCTACCGGCGCGGGGCGAAGCGCGTGCTGATCGCCAGCCTGTGCACCAAACGGCACGACCGCCTGGTCGATGGCATCGCCTCCGACTTCAACGGCGTCGAACTGCCGGACCGCTACGTGTTCGGCTACGGCATGGACTACTACGAGCAGGGCCGCAACCTGCCGGGGATCTATGCGTTGAAGGCCGAGAGCGCGGAATAGGGTTTCGCTCCTCCCCCTGCTTGCATGGGGAGGTCGGGAGGGGGGTAGAGCTCTTGCCTTTGACTTGGAGATCAAGAGCGACCCCACCCCAACCCTCCCCTGCAAGCAGGTGAGGGAGTAAGTGCGCCCTTCAACTCCAGACTGCAACGGATCACCACGATGCCTCATCCTGACCACGCCTCCATCGACCTTGCCGTGATCGGCGGCAGCGGCCTGTACAAGTTCCCGGGCCTGGAAAACACCACGCGGCAGGTGGTGGATACGCCCTACGGCGCGGCATCGGGTGATGTCGTGACCGGCGATTTCGCCGGCAAGCGCATCGCCTTCCTGGCCCGCCACGGTGAGGGCCACACGCTGCCGCCGCACCGGGTCAACTACCGCGCCAACCTGTGGGCGCTGCACAGCCTGGGCGCACGCCGGGTGGTGGGGGTCAACGCGGTGGGCGGCATCCGCGGCGACATGGGGCCGCGGGTGATCGTGGTGCCCGACCAGCTGATCGACTACACCCACGGCCGCTACACCAGCTATTGCGACGTCGAGGGCGCCGAGGTGAAGCATATCGACTTCAGCGAGCCGTATACCGAGGCGTTGCGCCTGCAACTGCTGGCGGCGGCGCGCGCCGCGAACGTCGAGGTGATCGGCGGCGGCTGCTACGGCGCCACCCAGGGGCCGCGGCTGGAAACACGCGCGGAGATCGCGCGGCTGAAGCGCGACGGCTGCGATCTGGTCGGCATGACCGGCATGCCCGAAGCGGCGCTGGCGCGCGAGCTGGGCCTGGAGTACGCCTGCCTGGCGCTGGTCGCCAACTTCGCTGCCGGCTGCGGCGACGAGGCCGAGATCAGCATCGAGGAGATCTTCGCGCACCTGGCGGCGGCCACCGCCGAGGTACCGCGCATCCTCGGCGCGATGCTGCAAAGCTGAGCGCCACGGCGAATTTGTGGACCGGCCGGGTTTTTTCGTATTGCACTGGGCCTTCACATATTGCTACTTTTCTCTGGCCGGGGGCGGGCGAGCCCAGGGGGAGAACGACGGTTCGGTGCAGTTCCTGGCGCACCCATTCCATGGATCCAGAGGTTCGCTCAAATGAGTTTCGGTACGGTCAAGTGGTTCAACGATGCCAAGGGTTTCGGCTTCATCGCACCCGAGGACGGCAGTGCGGACGTCTTCGTCCATTTCTCGGCGATCACTAGCAAGGGCTTCCGCAGCCTGCAGGAAGGTCAGCGCGTGAAGTTCGAAGTGACCCAAGGTCCGAAGGGCGCCCAGGCATCGGCGGTCGAAGCGGTCGCCTGATCAGCCCGGCCAATGTTGTAAAGCAAGAACGAAACCCCGCATCCTGTGCGGGGTTTTTGTTTTCAGGCATGGGAGAAGGCAGTGACCGACCGCAGGCGTTTCCTCAAGGCCTCCCTGCTGGGGGCTTCGGCTTCGATGTTCGCGTGGGGCGACCGGCTGGCCGCGTGGACGGTGGCCCGGCCACCGAAGGCATCGAGTGTGCGGGTCGTCTCGACCTGGGATTTCGGCATTGCCGCCAACCAGGCGGCCTGGGCGATCCTGGGCAAGGGCGGCCGTGCGCTGGATGCGGTCGAAGCCGGCGTGCAGGTGCCCGAGTCGGACCTGAAGAACCACAGCGTGGGCAAGGGCGGCTACCCTGACCGCGACGGCCGCGTCACTCTCGACGCCAGCATCATGGACGCCGACGGCAACTGCGGCGCGGTGGCCGCGCTGGAATACATCGAGCATCCGATCTCGGTGGCACGGCGCGTGATGGAACGCACGCCGCACGTGCTGCTGGTCGGCGACGGTGCGCTGCAGTTCGCGCTGGAGCAGGGCTTCAGGAAGGAAAACCTGCTCACGCCGGAAGCCGAGAAGGCCTGGCACGAGTGGCAGAAGACGGCGCACTACCAGCCGTCGATCAACAGCGAAGTGCACGACTACGGCCGCACCGGCATGCCCGGCGGCGCACACAACCACGACACCATCGGCATGCTGGCGCTGGATGCGCAGGGCCGCCTCGCCGGCGCCTGCACCACCAGCGGCATGGCGTGGAAGCTGCACGGCCGCGTCGGCGACAGCCCGATCATCGGCGCCGGCCTGTACGTGGACGGCGAAGTCGGCGGCGCCACCTCCACCGGCGTCGGCGAGGAGGTGATCCGCAATGCCGGCAGCTTCCTGGTCGTCGAACTGATGCGCCAGGGCCGCTCGCCGCAGGAAGCGTGCAGGGAGGCGGTAATGCGCATCGTGAAGAAGCGCCCGGAGGCATCGAAGACCCTGCAGGTCGGCTTCCTGGCAATGAACCGCGCGGGCGAGGCGGGCGCGTATGCGATCCAGCATGGTTTCTCGTATGCCGTGTGCGATGCGCATAAGCAGGACGCCCTGATCCCGTCGCCCAGCGTCTACACCACGAGCTACTCGTGATCCTGGAAATTGCCGCCAACTCGGTCGCCTCCGCACTGGCCGCCCAGCAGGGCGGGGCGGACCGGGTCGAACTGTGCACCGCGCTGGAACTGGGCGGGTTGACGCCGTCGCACGCGCAGATCGCGCTGGCCAGGGATCGCCTGCGCATCCCGCTGTACGTGCTGATCCGCCCGCGCGCCGGCGACTTCCTGTACAGCGAGCTGGAGTGCGAGACGATGCAGCGCGACATCGAAGCGTGCGTGGCGCTGGGCTGCGAAGGCGTAGTGCTGGGCGTGCTCGGTGCCGAGGGCAAGGTGGACATGCCGCGTTGCTGTGCCCTGGTCGCCGCGGCTGGCAAGCTGGGCGTCACCTTCCACCGTGCCTTCGACATGAGCCGCGACCCGGTGCGCGCGCTGGAGGACGTCGTCGCGCTGGGCTGCGAGCGCGTGCTGACCTCTGGCTTGCAGGCCAGCGCCACGGAAGGCGCCACGTTGATCCGCGACCTGGTCGTGCAGGCGAACGGGCGCCTCGCGGTGATGCCGGGCGCCGGCATCACCGCGAAGAACATCGCGGCCCTGGTCGCCGCCACTGGTGCCCGCGAATTCCACGCCTCCGCCAAATGCCAGCTGCCGTCCGCCATGCGGCACTGGCGCGCCCCGCTGGCCGGGATGGAAGGCGGCGAGCTGCGCAGCGACGTTAGGGAAGTGCGCGCCCTGGTGGCCGCGTTGCAGGCGCGTAGGCCTGCGGTTCCCTACGGCAGCGCATGGCGCCCCGGCTTGGTTAAGATGACGGATTGCGAATCTGCCAGCAGGAGCCGTCGCGTGATCATCACCCCCAAAGTGCGTGGATTCATCTGTGTCACCGCCCATCCGGTCGGCTGCGAGCACAACGTGATCGATCAGATCGCCGTCACCAGGGCGGCTGCTCACACGGGCAACGGCCCGAAGCGCGTGCTTGTCATCGGCGCCTCCACCGGCTACGGCCTCGCCTCGCGGATCACCGCGGCGTTCGGCTACGGCGCAGCCACGCTCGGCGTGTTCTTCGAGAAGCCCAGCAGCGCGGAAAAGACCGGCACCGCCGGCTGGTACAACTCCGCCGCGTTCGACAAGGCCGCCAAGCAGGCCGGCCTGTACAGCAGGTCGATCAACGGCGACGCGTTCGCCCACGAGACCCGCGCCCGCGCCATCGAGATCATCAAGAACGAGATGGGTGGCCCGATCGACCTGGTCGTCTACTCGCTGGCCTCGCCCGTGCGCAAGCTGCCCGACACCGGCGAAGTGGTGCGCTCGGCGCTGAAGACCATCGGCGAGCCGTTCACCAACACCTCGGTCGACACCAACAAGGACACGGTGATCGAAGCCACCATTGAGCCGGCCACCGAGCAGGAGATCAAGGACACCGTCACCGTGATGGGCGGCGAGGACTGGGCGCTGTGGATCGACGCGCTGAGTGGCGCCGGTGTGCTCGCCGAGCACGCCAAGACCATCGCCTACAGCTACATCGGCACCGAGATCACCTGGCCGATGTACTGGCACGGCACGCTCGGCCAGGCCAAGCAGCACCTGGACGACACCGCGAAGCAATTGCGCAGCCGCCATCCTGGCCTCGAAGCCTACGTCGGCGTGATGAAGTCCGTGGTCACCCAGGCCAGCGCCGCCATTCCGGTGATCCCGCTGTACGTGTCCATCGCCTTCAAGATCATGAAAGAGCAGGGCATCCACGAAGGCCCGATCGAACAGGTCAACCGCCTGTTTCACGATCGTCTCTATCGCGCCGATGGCAAGGCGGCGCCGACCGATGACGAAGGCCGCATCCGTCTGGACGACTGGGAATTGCGCGACGTCGTGCAGGACGCCTGCAAGACCGTCTGGCCCACCGTCACCACCGAAAACCTCCGCCAGATCACCGACTACGACGGCTACAAGCATGAGTTCTTGAAGCTGTTCGGGTTTGACCGGGCGGATGTGGACTATGAGGCGGAGGTGGATGCGGATCGGCGGTTTGATTGTGTGGAGCTTTGAGGGTCAAGCTGGGCTGCGTAGCAGCTGACGAGCGTTGGGAGCGGTTGTTCTCCCCTGTTTCGTCTGTTTATCTTATTTGGTAATTGACAGCATTTTTTTAACGTGCTAGCGTAATCCGGCCTTGAAAAAGGCATACCTGCCGGATGGCAGGAAGTCCCGGATGGGACGACGGATGAGGCTCGACTGAGAAGTCGGCTGGTTGATAACAGTGCCATTTGCATTGCGCTTACCGCCGACTCCTTGTTCCGAGTTTCGTATCTCAACGAAGCCGCAAGGAGTTAAGAATGAAGAGTCACACTGTAATTCTGAAGTTCGATGAAGCTTGCCGCAGCGAGCGTTATAGTCTGCAGCGCATCGAAGGAACCATTACCGCGGATAGTATGATTCGCCTCATTGATGTGGCGGATCTGCATGCAAACCCGCGTGAAGCAAAGACCGGTGCAGTCACCGACGCTATTACTGAAACCCTCGAGACTTCTCCGGACCTGTTTCCGTTCAAGTCGAAGGGGATTTTGCTTGCCTCCGCAAATTGCAGGGAACTGGAACGTAGTAGGTTCGAGCTCTCATTCAACGATGAGGATATTGAAGGCGTCCTCGATGGTGGGCATAACATGCTTGCTATTGCGCTTTTTATCATTCGTCAGGCAATTGGTGAGAAAGAGGCCAAGAAGGCGTTGAGGTCGGTGCGAAGGTGGGAAGAAGTGTCCCCCGTCTGGTCTAAGTACCGCAGTGAAATCGATGAGGTAAAGAAGGAGCTTGTGTTTGTCATTCCTACCGAAATTATCTATCCGCAGGATTCAGCAGAGGGTCGGGACGCATACGAAGGTGCAATTCTCGAAATTGCCCAAGCACGTAATAATAACGCACAGCTGACTGACGAAACGAAAGCAAACAAGGCTGGATACTACGACGCCCTTCGTGCTGCACTTGACCCTCCTTTGGTTGAGGAGGTGGAGTGGAAAACGAACGACGGAGGTCGTATCAAGGCACGCGATTTGGTTGCACTCACGTGGATTCCATTGTCGGTTTTGCCGGAGGAGCTGAGCCTGCCGGAGGTAACCGCCTTCAACCCAGTGAATATCTATCGCAACAAAGGGTACTGCGTTACGGCTTTCAATTCGCTCATGCAGAGCGACAACGTCAGCCAGAAGACAAAGGGAGATATTCGCGAGTTGACGAATCCAGCGGTAAAAAGCGCAATCGGCATCATGCACGATATCCCCGCATTGTTCGACCACGTTTATACACTCTTTCCTGAGGCGTATAACGACGTATCTCCCGGATTTGGTCGTATCTCGAGCGTACGCATTTTTGAACCAGGTAAATACAACCCTCGCGAGAAGAAGTATTTGGCGGTCCCGCCGAGAGCGAAGTACTATCAGAAAGAGGTCAAGTTCGATTTCCCTGAGGGGTTCATCGCGCCGGTAGTTTGGGCGCTGCGCGAACTGATGGAATACAAGGACGGCGAAGTCGTTTGGCGAGTAGATCCGAAGAAATTCCTGACTAGTAACTTGAGGAAGTTCATGCAGGTGTATCACGGCTTCATTGCGATGGCGAACTATGATCCGCAGAAAGTTGGTAAAACGAACTCCACGTACCAACTCGCCTGCAATGACTTCAAGTCGCGTCTGAAGTAGTTTATCAAGTCGACCACAGGGCATGTTTCACCCTGTGGTCGACTTGATAGCGGAAAGGGATAGCGGAAAGGTGTCAGGGACAATTTAGAGGCAGCCACGCGTAGCGCCTAATATTGTCTCTGGCATCCTATCCGGCTGACGATCACGGCAACCTCAGTGCCGACCTTCCGAGCCACATCCGGAAGGTTCATGACTACTTGGTTGGTTCGATGAATATCTACCTGCACTCCGCTGACTTCGGCATCGAACTGTAGCGGGTCGCTCCCCGCGCGCGCTGGCCGATATCATTGTGGTCTCGCCTTCACCCGATCCAGGCTCATCCATGGTTTCAGCGATTCGCACTCGCCTGCTCTCCGCCGCACTTTGTTTGGTCGTCGCGTTTCCGGCAGCCGCGGATGAACCGGTCAAACCCACCATCGGCCAGCAGCGCGAGGCGGTACTGTTCTGGCCGCAGGCGCAGCGCGAGGCGCAGTTCCGCAAGATGTACGAGCGGTTTCCCAGCGATCGCGCCGAACACGGCACGCATGTCCATGCGTTGCCGCAGGGCCGCACGCTGAAAGTCGCCGGGCAGGAGGGTGCGGCGTTTCTGGCCAGCTACATGGACCAGCACCACCTCGCCGGGGTGATGGTGCTGCAGCATGGACGCGTGCGACTGCAACGCTATGCGCTGGGCTTCGGGCCGGACCAGCGCTGGGAGTCGTTCTCGGTGGCGAAGTCGGTCACCTCCACCTTGCTGGGGATCGCCCTGCAGCAGGGCTATATCCGCAGCATGGACGACACGCTGGGCAGCTACATCCCGGAATTGCGTGGCAGCGCCTACGCGGATGTCACGGTGCAGCAGTTGCTGACGATGACCTCCGGCGTGCGCTGGAACGAGGACTACGCCGATGCGAAGTCCGATGTGGCACAGATGTATCTCCACGCCTGTGTCGACAGCCGCGCGCATATCCTGTCGTACCTGGCGAAGCAGCCACGGCAGTGGCCTGCCGGCAAGCACTGGAACTACAACACCGCGGAAACCGACCTGCTCGGCATCCTGGTGCAGCGGACCACGCACCGCTCGCTGGCGGCCTACCTGTCGCAGGCGATCTGGAAACCGTACGGCATGGCCGCCGATGCGTACTGGATCAAGGACGAATGCGACGGCAGCGACACCGGGGGCAGCGGCCTGTCGGCCACGCTGGGCGACTACGCACGGCTGGGCCAGTTCATGCTCGACGGCGGCCGCATCGCGGGCAAGCCGGTGATCGCCAAGGCGTGGCTGGATGGCGCCCTTCGCCGCCAGGAAAGCGTCGATGATCCCGACCGCGGCTACGGCTACCTATGGTGGACCGACACCGACGGCAGCTATGCGGCGATCGGCATCTTCGGCCAGATGGTTTACGTCGATCCCGCGCGCCAGCTGGTGATCGCCCAGGTGGGTGCGTGGCCGCATGCGACTTCCGATGCACTGGTCGCCGCGCGGCGTGAATTCGTGGCCACCGTCAAACGTATGGTGGATGCGGAGCGGAATGCTTCGACGCACCGAGCGGGAAAGTGACTGGCGGAGAATACCTTGTAGGTTCGGCATCCCGACCCCATTCCTTCACTCCCCGCTCCCCATTCCCAGCGAGGATAACGCCATGACGACCAGAGCCTACGGCGCGCATGCCGCCGACAAGCCGCTGCAGCCGATCGATATCGAGCGCCGCGCGCCCGGCCCGCAGGATGTGCAGATCGACATCGTCTATTGCGGCGTCTGCCATTCCGACCTGCACACCGTGCGCTCCGAATGGGGTGGCACGCTGTATCCCTGCGTGCCCGGCCACGAGATCGTGGGCCACGTCAGCGCCGTCGGCAGTGAGGTGAGCGGTTTCAAGGTCGGCGACACGGTGGGCGTGGGCTGCCTGGTGGGCAGCTGCCAGCATTGCGCGTCCTGCGACGAAGGGCTGGAGCAGTACTGCGAGAACGGTTTCGTCGGCACCTACAACGGCCCGACCAAGGATGCGCCCGGCCACACGCTGGGCGGTTACTCGCAGCGCATCGTGGTGGACCGGAAGTTCGTGCTGAAGATTCGCCATCCGGAGGAGCAGTTGGCGGCGGTCGCGCCGCTGCTGTGCGCGGGCATCACCACTTATTCGCCGCTGCGGCAATGGAACGCCGGCCCGGGCAAGAAGGTCGGCGTGGTCGGCATCGGCGGGCTGGGCCACATGGGTGTGAAGATCGCGCATGCGATGGGCGCGTACGTGGTGGCGTTCACCACTTCGGAAAGCAAGCGCCAGGATGCGCTGGACCTGGGCGCGGACGATGTGGTGGTCTCGCGCAACGAGGGCGAGATGCGCGCGCAAGTCGGTAGCTTCGACCTCATCCTCAACACCGTGGCCGCCAGCCACTCGCTGGATGCGTACACCTCGCTGCTCAGGCGCGACGGCACCCTGGTGCTGGTCGGCGTGCCGGAGCACCCGCATCCGACGCCGAACATCGCGAACCTGATCTTCAAGCGCCGGGCGATCGCCGGCTCGCTGATCGGCGGCATCGCCGAGACCCAGGAGATGCTGGATTTCTGCGCGGAGAAGGGCATCGTCGCGGACATCGAGATGATTACGGCACAGCGGATCGACAAGGCCTACGACCGCATGGTGAAGAGCGACGTGAAGTACCGCTTCGTGATCGACAACGCCACGCTGGCGGGTTGAGCCATTCCGACGGTGTCGGGCGGCACGGCTCCGTAGGGCGGACACCGTCCGCCGCATCTAGGCACAAAGCTGTGGCGGACGGTGTCCGCCCTACGGAACCGGCTTTTCTGGTGGGGCCTCGTCAAGCCACGAACTGCAGCCTTGCCAGCTCCGCGTACAGCCCGCCCTCGGCCAGCAGGCTCTCGTGCGTGCCCTGCGCCACGATGCGGCCGCCGTCCATCACCACGATGCGGTCGGCGCGCTGCACGGTGGCGAGGCGATGGGCGATCACCAGCGTGGTGCGGCCCTGTTCCAGCCGCGCCAGCGCCTGCTGGATCGCGGCCTCGGACTGTGCGTCCAGCGCCGAGGTGGCCTCGTCCAGCAACAGCAGCGGCGCGTCGCGCAGGATCGCGCGGGCGATCGCGATGCGCTGGCGCTGGCCGCCGGACAGGCGCACGCCGCGCTCGCCCAGTTCGGCGTCGTAGCCGTGGTCCAGCGCGCCGATGAACTCGTGCGCCTCGGCAGCGCGGGCGGCTTCGCGTACTTCGTCGTCGCCGGCGTCCTGGCGGCCGAAGCGGATGTTGTCCGCGGCGCTGCCGGCGAAGATCACGGTTTCCTGCGGCACCAGCGCGATCGCGCCACGCAAGCCGGCCAGGGTGGTTTCGCGCAGGTTGATGCCGTCGATGCGGATGCTGCCGCTCTGCGGATCGTAGAAGCGCAACAGCAGGGCGAACACCGTGCTCTTGCCGGCGCCGGAGGGGCCGACCAGGGCCACCGTCTCGCCGGGGCGCACGGTCAGGGTGAAGTCGTGCAGCGCCGCCGTGTCGGGGCGGGTGGGGTAGTGGAAGGTCACGCCGTCGAAGCGCAGTTCGCCGCGCATCGGTTGCGGCAGCGCGCGCGGCTGCGGCGGGTCGACGATGTCGGCGCGTTCGGCGAGCAGTTCGCCGATGCGCTCCATCGCGCCGGCCGCACGCAGCACGTCGCCCCATACCTCGGACAGGCCCGCCACCGAGCCGGCAGCGAATACCGCGTACAGCACGAACTGGCCCAGCACGCCGGCACCCAGGGTACCGGCGAGCACGTGGCGTGCGCCGGCCCACAGCACCAGCGTGATCGCACCGAACACCAGCACGATCACCGCCATGGTCAGCAGTGCGCGCATGCCGATGCGCCGGCGCGCGGTGGCCAGTGCGCGGGTGATCGCGCCGCCGTAGCGGGTGCTCTCGATGTCCTCGCGCGCATACGCCTTCACCGCGGTGGAGGCGTTGAGCGTTTCGTTGGCGATCGCGGCGGCGTCGGCGAGGCGGTCCTGGCTGGCCCGCGACAATTTCTGCACACGGCGGCCGAACACCAGGATCGGCAGCATCACCGCCGGGATCACCAGCGCGGTGAGGCCGGCCAGCGACGGCGCGGTCCACACCATCGCCACCGCCGCGCCCACCAGCATCACCGCGCTGCGCAGCGCCACCGACACGCCCGAGCCGATCAGCGCCTGCACCACTTCGGTATCGGCGCTCAGCCGCGACAGCAGCTCGCCCACGCGGCTCTTCTCGAAGAAGCCCACGTCGAGCCGGATCACGTGCGCATACAGCGTCTGCCGCAGCGAGGCGAGCGCCCGCTCGCTGAGCAGGGTGATGCAGAAGTAGCGTGCTGCAGTGGCGAACGCCAGCACCAGCGCCACGCCGAACAGGGCGACGAAGGTCTGGTTGATCACCGCCTGGCTGGAATGCCCGAAGCCCTGGTCGATGATGTGGCGGAACGCCATCGGCAGCACCAGCGAGGCGCCGGAGGACAGCGCCAGGAACAGCAGCCAGCCGAACGCGAGGGCGCGGTGCGGTTTCAGGAACGGCCAGAGTTCGCGGAGCGCGCCGATGCGGCGCGGCGATCGGGCATCGGGTGTCTGGGGTGTGCTCATGGTGCTCGCCGCGACGGAATCCCGAAACACATGGGGGCCGCCGCCGGCGATTCAATCGTGCGGCGCGGTGGCACCGGCCGGGTGCGGATTCAATCCAGTACGCGCGCCTCGTGGCGGCCGCGGCTGAGGTCGCGCACGCGCGCCTGGGCGGCGGCCACTCGATCCTGCGGCAGCTGCAGCTGCAGCGCGACGCCGTCGGCCTCATAACGCTCCTGCTCGACCTCGGCACCCAGCTCCGCCAGCCGCGCCTTGAGCAGCGCCAGCTCGGCGAAGTCGCAGTGCAGGCCCAGTCGCGCCATCGCCACGATAGTCACGCGCCCGGCGCGGCGCAGGCATTCCGCCGCGGTGCCGCCGTAGGCACGCACCAGGCCGCCGGCGCCCAGCTTGATGCCGCCGTACCAGCGCGTCACCAGCACCACGACGCGATCCATTGCCTGTCCCTCGATCGCCTGCAGGATCGGCCGGCCGGCGGTGCCGCCGGGTTCGCCGTCGTCGTTGAAGCGGTAATCCTGGCCGATGCGGTAGGCCCAGCAATTGTGCGTGGCGGTGGGGTCGCCCGCCTCGCGCACGAACGCCAGAGCGCGCTCGGTGGATTCGACCGGAGCGGCCTGCGCGAGGAAGCGGCTCTTCCTGATCTCTTCCTGGTGGCGGCACGGCTGGGCCAGCGTGGACAGCGTTCCGCTCATGGCTCGGGCCGTTTCGGGGGCAACTCCGGCGGTGGATACATCCGGTCACGGGATTCGCGCGGCAGGAAGTGATGCGGCGCGCCGCGGTGATGCACATGCGGCGTCTCGACCGCGGCGAGCTCGGCGCACGCGCAGGCCGGTATCGGCATCGTATCGGGGGCGACCGCAGCATCCATGGGTGGCGAGGTTAAGGCAAACCGCCGGGCATCGGTAGGCGCGGTGCGCCGACCGGCTTCACCGGGTACGTGGGGCCGGTGCGGTAGCATGGCGCCCCCCGCAGGACCGACCGGACCCCATGATCAACAACGACGTATTGCGCGCCATCCGCTACATGCTCGACCTCAGCGACGGCAGGGTGGTGGAGATCATCCACCTCGCGGATGCGGCCTCTCCGCTCGGCAAGGAAGACGTGCAGGCGCTCCTGAAGAAGGACGACGAGCCCGGTTACGCCGAGTGCAGCAACAAGGTGCTGGCGCTGTTCCTCGACGGCCTGGTGTTCCATCGCCGCGGCAAGGACGAGAGCCGGCCGCCGCGCCCGCCGGAGAAGCGCGTCACCAACAACGTGGTGCTGAAAAAGCTGCGGGTGGCGTTCGAGCTGAAGGACGTGGACATGCACCAGATCCTCGAAAGCGCCGGTTTCCCGGTCTCCAAGCCGGAACTCAGCGCGCTGTTCCGCCAGCCCGACCACAAGAATTTCAAGCTGTGCGGCGACCAGCTGCTGCGCAACTTTCTGAAGGGGCTGACGATGCGGATGCGCGGCGACGGCTGAATGAGGGATGCCGGCACGCGCTGCGCATTGCTGTCAGGCGCTGTCAGCAATGGCGGCGGCGGGAGGGCTGGCATGGTGGGCTCCGCCCGAGTCTTCGCGCATCATGGCGGGGTCTCCCGCCATGGCCGCACTCATGTCACCACGCTCCACCGTTGCTCCGCTCGCGCTGGCGATCGGCATGCTGTTGATCAGCATGGTCTCGTACCAGTGCGGCGCGTCGTTGGCCAAGCATCTGTTCCCGCAGGTCGGCGCGCAGGGCGCCACGGCTTATCGGCTGGGGCTCAGCGCGCTGATCCTGCTGCTGTGGCGGCGGCCGTGGCGCCGGTCCGGCGCCCATCAGGGCATTGGCCGGCGTGACTGGCGTGCGCTGTGGGGCTATGGCCTCTCGATGGGGGCGATGAACCTGGTGTTCTACATGTCGCTGCGCACGATCCCGCTGGGCATCGCGGTGGCGCTGGAATTCACCGGGCCACTGGCGCTGGCGCTGTTCGGTTCGCGCCGCTTGCTCGATTTCGCCTGGATCGGGCTGGTGGTGGCCGGGTTGGCCCTGCTGCTGCCGCTGCGTGGGCAGGTGCAGACGCTCGATCCGGTGGGCGTGATGTACGCGCTGGCCGCCGGCGTGGGCTGGGCGCTGTACATCGTGCTGGGGAAGAAGGCGGGGGCGACCCACGGCGCCGATGCAGTGACGCTGGGCACCTCGATCGGCGCCTTGCTGGCGATCCCGTTCGGCGTCGCGCATGCCGGCAGCGCGCTGTTGTCGCCGGCGCTGTTGCCGTATGCATTGGGCGTGGCGGTGCTCAGCTCCGCGTTGCCGTATTCGCTGGAAATGGTCGCGCTGACCCGGCTGCCGGCGCGCACGTTCAGTACCTTGCTGAGCCTGGAGCCGGCCGTCGCGGCGGTGGCTGGCGTGGCGTTGCTGGGCGAGCGGCTCAGCCTGCTGCAGTGGCTGGCCATCGGGGCGATCATCGTGGCGGCGGCGGGTACCGCGTTGAGCGTGCAGCGGCCCACGCTGACCGAGCCGCTGGCGAACTAGGATCCGCAGTCGCCGCTCACGATTTCAATTCCTCGCTGGCGTTCACCGTCGCCTTGCGCTCCTGCTTGCCCCAGCCCACCGATGGGCCGCGGATGGCGGTCCAGACCGAACGCACCACCACGTAGTACATCAGCTGGCGGTAGCCGAAGCGCTGCAGCACCAGCCACCACAACAGGCTCCAGCGTTCCTTCTTCTCCATCGCGAAGGCGAGTGCCGAGGCGCCGAGGTCGACCGCCATGAAGGCGGCGTAGAACGCCAGCATGCGCAGCAGGTTGGTGTCGTCGAACTGGGCACGGTGCTGCAGGTAGTCGAGGCTGGTGCTGACGATCTGCCACACCAGCACCAGGTCGACCAGCGGCGACACCACCGAGAACAGGATCTGGAACAGCCACACCTGTGGCAGCGCCACCGTGCCCAGCGCGCCGTAGCGCGGGTTGAAGGTGGCGTCGCGGTGTTTCCACAGGCATTGCAAAGTGCCGTAGGCCCAGCGGAAACGCTGCCGGGCGAGGCCGCGGAACGTGTCGGGTGCTTCGGTCCAGGCGATCGCCTCGGCGTCGAACAGGGCGTGGTAGCCGGCTTTCTGCACCGCGATGGTGAGGTCCTGGTCCTCCGCCAGCGTGTCGGCGGGGAAACCGCCGAGCCGTTCCAGTGCCTCGCGCCGCCAGGCGCCGACCGCGCCCGGCACCACCGTGATCGCGCCCAGCGCGGCCAGCGCGCGGCGTTCCAGGTTCTGCGCGGTGACATATTCCAGCGCCTGCCACAGGGTGATCAGGTTGATCCGGTTACCGACCTTGGCGTTGCCGGCGACGGCGCCGACCTTCGGGTCGGCGAACCAGCGCACCAGGTGGGAGATGGTGTGCGGCTCGAACTGGGTGTCGGCGTCCAGCGCCACCACCACTGCGCCCTTCGACGCGTGCAGCGCGGTGTTCACGGCGTGCGCCTTGCCGCCGTTGGGCGTGGTGATCAGCCGCACGCGCGGTTCGTCGGCATAGTGCTCGCGCACCACCGCGGAGGTGGCGTCGACCGAGCCGTCGTCGACCACGATCACCTCGAGGTTGGCGTAGCGGCTCTTGAGGATCCGGCCGATCGAGCTGGCGATCACCTTCTCCTCGTTGTAGGCGGGGATCAGCACCGAGACCAGCGGCGGATCGTCCGGCAGCGCTGGCTTCGCGCGGCGGCGCTCCTGCGCCCGGTTGAACAGGGCGAGGCCACCGAGCAGCAGCAGCCGGGCCACGCCCAGCGTGATGGCGACGACCAGCAGCCAGCGGATCAGGTGGCCGAGCCAGCCCAGCGCGAGGAACACCGAGCGGTCGGCCCAGCGCGACAGCGAACCCGGCGGCAGCGGCGGCATGGTCTGTTCGCGGGTGAGCCCCGCCAGCGTCGACACGGTGACGAACTCGTATCCCCTGGCACGCAGGCCGTCGATGATGCGCGGCAGCGCCGCGATCGTCTGCGAGCGTTCGCCGCCCGCGTCGTGCAGCAGCACCACCTGGCTGGTGCGCTCCGGGTTGCTGGCGGCGACCTGGGTCAGCACGTTGTCGACGATCTTGTCCGCGCCGGGCCGTTGCCAGTCCTGCGAGTCGATGTGCAGGCCGACCGAGATGTAGCCCATCTTCTGCGCGATGCCGATCGGCACCAGCTCGTCGGCGGTGGTCGGTTCGGCGTCGCCGAAATAGGGCGCACGGAACAGCCGCATCGAGTGGCCGGTGAGGGCCTCGAACAGGCGCTGGGTGGCGTTGAGTTCCAGCGACACGATGCCGGGCGGGCTGTCGCCGAGGTTGGGATGGGTGAAGGTGTGGTTGCCGACGTCGTGGCCTTCGGCGATCTCGCGTTGCACCAGCCGGGGCGACATCTCGGCGTTCGCGCCGATGATGAAGAACGTCGCCGGTACCTGCTTGGCCTTGAGGATGTCGAGGATTTGCGGCGTCCACTCCGGGTCCGGGCCGTCGTCGAAGGTCAGCGCGATCTTGTGCGGCAGGGTGCCGGCGCGCTGGATCACGTAGGAACTGGGCAGGGCGGTGTAGCTCTCGTCGACGACGCTGCCGTCGTCTTTGTCGAGGTCGAGGGTGCGGGCGCCCGGCGAGGGCTCCGAGACGACCTCCAGTACCTCGCCCTGGCCCTCGATGTCGATGTCCTCGCCCTGGCCGATCGTGCGCAGCTCCGGCGGTGCCGCGGCGCCGTAGGGGCGGCCCAGCACCGACCATACCGACGGATCCTCCGAGCCCAGACGCCACAGCGCGTAGCCGTAGGGCTGGTAGTCGTCGGCGACGTGGATCTGGTTGTAGGCGGTGACGCCGTCGAGGAACCACACCTGGTGCGCGCTGCCGTCGTCCTCGCTGTAGGAAAAATGCGGATTCAGCGTGTCCGGGTCGAACGTGACGTCGGCCTGCGCATCGGAGGCGCGATCCATCGCATCCTGGAAGGTCAGCGTTTCGGCGTTCCTGCCGTGCGACCAGTCGTAGCCGTAGTTGCCGATCGCGATGATGGTGTGGTCGGGGTCGAGTTCCTTCATGCGCTTGTCCAGCGTCTGCTCGAACCAGTCGGCGCCGGCGATGCTGCCGGCGTCCTTGCCGGCCCAGTGCTGGTCGTACGCCATCAGCAGCTCGAAGTCGACGATGCCGGCATAGCCGGTGTAGTCCCAGCCGGCTTCATCGAACGGCACCGAGAGCACGATGCCCCAGCCATGCGGGCTGAATGCATCGCTGAGCTCGGACAGGAACGCCTTGAAATCCGGCTGAGCCTCGGTAGGCACTTCCTCGAAGTCCACCGTCACGCCCTGGAAGCGGTTGGCGGCGAGGAACGCCACGATCTGCGCGATGCGCGCCTGGCGCAGTGCGGGATCGGCCAGCATGCGGGCCAGGCCGGGCCCGTCCCACTGCGTGTTCGCCGCGTTCTGCAGCAACGGTAGGATCGGCGTGGACGGCTTTTTCGAGCGGATCAGGTTCAGCGCCTTGGCGTCGACGCTGGTGTGCAGCGCCATGTCGGGGCCGCTGATGCTCATCCAGGTCGGGATCACCCAGTCCAGCGTGGGCAGCGTGCGCTTCAGCGAGGCGTAGCTGCTGTCGTCCCAGTTGACGTAGAAGCCGATCGCCAGCGGCCGGCCGGCCGGCTTGTCCAGCGACGGCGGCGGCGCATGCGCGGAAGCGGCCTTGCCGGTGCGCGTGCGCGGCGGGTGCAGCAGCTTCTGCCGGGCGCGCACTTCGGCGGCCAGTTTCGCCGCCGGCTTCAGCAGCTCCGGATCGGCCGCCTTCACGTTGGCCAGCGCATGCCGGGTGCGGTTGTGTTCGCCGATGTGCAGCCCCGCCATGCTCGGCCAGACGAACAGGCTGATCGCGCAGGCCGCCGCGAGCAGCGTGCTGAGCACGCCGGCGAGCAGCACCACCCGCGAGACATGGATGGCACGTCGGCCGGTGGGGTCGAAGAAGATCGGTTTCTTTTGCATGCCAGGGCTGGCTCGGCGTATGCCACGAAGTGAATCGGCGTTGGTCCCGGAGCCGCCGGAAGCCGACGCGGAACCGCAGGTGCGCAGTATCGCCGATCTGCATGCCTCCACGCAGCAGGGCGACGGAACCGGTCAGCGCGCGTTGCCCTCCCGGCCGGCGCTAGTGGGCCGTAACGATTGAATTGGGAGTAATACGCCGTGTTGGGTCGAAGTACTTCCACTTTACGGACTTGGGTT
>NZ_JBXAGL010000004.1:0-90364 GCF_058793995.1 Rhodanobacter sp. GW835-FHT13D09
TTCTTGGTCTGGTGCATCTCCGGGTCGCGTTGCTTGTCCTTGTTCTTCGTCGACGACGGTGCCTGGATGATCGTGGCGTCCACGATCGTGCCCTGGCGCAGTAGCAGGCCCTTGCCGCTCAGATGCGCATTGACCGTTTCAAGGATCTTCACCGCCAGGCCGTGCTGTTCCAGAAAGCGGCGGAACTTCAGGATCGTCGTCTCGTCCGGAATCGCATCCTCGTTCAGCTCCAGCCCCGCGAACCGCCGCATCGACTCGATCTCGTACAGCGCATCCTCCATCGCCGGGTCGCTCAGCGCGTACCACTGCTGCATGAAGTGGATGCGCAGCATCACCGACGGCTGCATCGGCGGGCGTCCGCGACGGCCCGCCGTGGGGTAGCTCGGCACGATCAGCGCCAGCAGCGCCTCCCACGGCACCACCTTGTCCATCTCGCCAAGGAATTTCTCTCGGCGGGTTGGCTTCTTCTTGACGTCGAAACTCAACGACGCGAACGAACGCTGCTTCATCGGGGATGGGTTTCCTGGGGCTCGTCGCTATGATGCCGCAGACGGGGAATAGATCAGAGCATCCCTAGTGGGGATATCCACGCGGCCAACAGCGAATCGCTGCCGCCGGCAGGTGCAGGTGCAACGCCTCAGGCACGTCTCGTGATAATGGCAGCTCAGCCCAAAGCAGTGCCTTCCCGCAGCGTAGACCCACGTAATGACCACCTGCTCCTACTTGTCGCATCTCCATGCTGACCGCAACGGTTTCCGAGGACACCGCAGATAGATCGTGCAGCTCAACCGCCTGTGGCGCGATATGCCAGTCCACGGCGCTGCCATCGGGAAGCTCCGTGCATACCGGCAGCTCGACTCCGGCTTCCTGCCACAGCAGTCGTTGTGCGCTCCCCACGCCAGCGAGTTTTCCACAATACACGTTGCGGTATCCGAGCAAGCGTGCCACTGCGCCGCTGGCCGGTTTCGCATGCACTTCCGCTGGCGTGCCGGTCTGCACGATGCGATGTTCATGCATCAGCACCAGCCGGTCGGCCACCGCGGCAAGCGCGGGATCGTGGCTGACCGCAAGCGCGGGAATGCGAGCCGCACGGATTTCCGCGATCAACTCGGCGAGTACGTCGTCGCGGGTGGCCGGGTCCAGCGCCGAAGTCGGTTCGTCCAGCAACAGCAGGCGCGGCCGTCGCGCCAGCGCGCGGGCCAGCGCCACGCGTTGCTGCTGGCCGCCGGACAGCGCGGCGGGATAGCGTTCGGCGAGCGCGGCCAGGCCTACGCGCTCCAGCAGCTGCATGGCCTGCTCGCGCCGTCGCGGACCGCGCAGCGCGAAAGCCACGTTCTGCCACGCGCGCAAATGCGGAAACAGCGTGTGTCCTTGCGGCAGGTAGCCCACCGCGCGGTCCTGCGGCGGCAAGCCATCGAACGGCTCGCCACGTGCCGGCGCCAATCCGGCGATCGCGCGCAGCAGCAGCGACTTGCCCTCGCCGCTGGCGCCCAGCAGTACGGTGAAACCGGCCACCTCGAAGCGGGCGTGCAACGTCACCGGGTGTTCGATGCGGTAGTCGATGCGCATCACGGCAAGCGCCCGCGCACGGCCAGGCCAAGCACCAGCGGCAGCGGCAATGCCGTCAGGAAGAACACCCACAAGAGCGGATACACCGCATCGAGTCCGATCTCCTGCAGATTCACCCACAGTTTCACCGGGATGCCCTGCGGGTAGTACGCCACGATCAGCACCACCCCGAATTCGCCCAGCGCACGCACCCAGGCCAGCGCCACCGCGGCGGCGAGGCCCAGCCGCGCCAGCGGCAAGCTGACCTGGAAGAAGCAGCGCGTCGGCGAATGGCCGAGCGTCAGCGCGATCTGCTCCAGCTCGCGCGGCACACCCTCGAACGCGGCGCGCGCAGCGATAACGTAATACGGCAGCGCGGCGTAGAACTGCGCCATCACGAAGGCTGGCGGCGAATTGGTGAGCACCAGACCGGCACGCTCCAGCAGCTGGCCAGCCGGCCCATAGTGACCGTAGATCGTGGTCAGTAACAGGCCCATCGCCAACGGTGGCGTGAGCAGGGCCAGCAGCAGCAACGCGTCGATCAGCCACTGCCCGCGCACGCGATGGCGTGCCAGCCACCAGGCGAACGGCGTGCCCAACGCCACAATCAACAGCAGGGCGACCAGGCTGTAGCCCAGCGACACCGCCACCGCACCGCCGTCGCCATGAGCGAAACCGAAGTGGCGCCAGTCGGTGGCCAGCAGCAGACCCGCGAACGGTGCAGCCAGCAGCAGCAGTGCCAGGCCAGCTGCGAACGTTGGCAAGCGTGGTCGCATGGCGTGCATCACAGCGCCGGTCCGTGCGGCGGGTCGTAGCCGTGCTCGCGCAGCATCGCCTGCCCTTGTGCGCCTTGCAGGAAAAGCACGAAGGCACGGCCGAGTGCGGGCTGCTGCGCATCGGCCGGCACCGCGGCGTAGAACACCAGCGGCTGCACCGCGACCCGCTTGCCGTTGGCCAGGCTGAAGCCGGCTTGCGCATACCACGCCTTCTGCATGGCCGGCTGTGCCAGGTCGATCTGCGCAGGCAGGTCGATGACCGGCAGATGGTGCGAGAACGCCGCGCTGGCGTAGCCGATGGCGGCATCGACCTGGCCGGCTTCCAGTTGGGACATCAGCGAAGGCTCGGCAAAGATCTGTCGCGGGTTCTGCACGTCGCCGGCCACCTTCCGCAGCAGGTCGGGCTGGTGGTAATAGCGCGCCGCCAGCTGCAGGGTGAGCAGTGCATTGGCGCCTTGCGGATCGACCGCAGGATTGGTGCGGCCCAGTCGCAGACCGGGTTCGCGCAGCACCTCGTACCAGGATCGGCTGCCCTTCGCGGCAGCCGCGAAGTCGGCGGCGAAGCGACTGCGCGGGCTGTAGATCACCACCATGCGCGTGCTGGCCACCGGCACCGCATGATCCACCAGGCCGGCCTGCCGCATCACTTCGATCGGGCCCGGCGTGATCGCCACGAAAGCGTCAGCCTGCAACTGCTTTCCAGCCAGCAGCCGGGCCAGCGCGTAGGAGCCTTGGCCGATGCCTTGATAGCCGGCATGGTGCGCCCTGCCGAAAGCCGGGCCGAGCGACTGATCCATCACCGCGCCCATCGAGCCGGCGTAGGCCACGCGCAGCACCGGTGCATCGCTGGCCGACACGGCCATGGCGGACAGCAACAGGAACGGCATCAGCCAGCCCGCGAAGCACCGCCATGCGCTCATGCCCTGCCCTCCCGATCGACGCGGCGCCGGCGCACGCTGTCGCGTACGTCCACGTCGAACAGCAAGCTGAGCGTGGCGCCTCCGGGCACCACAAGTTCGAACTGCAAGCCGTCGCGACTGGGCAGGCGCGTGGCCAGCTCGCGCACGGCCGCATCCGCCAGCGCCACGCGCCAGCCGTCGGGGCTGCGTTGCCAGCCGTGCTGCGCAGCCAGCACGAGCTGGTGGCGTTCGACATGGCCGTCGGGCCAGCGCGTTTCATTACCTACCGTGCCGCCCGCCAGCAACGCCGCCAGTTCCGCCTCGTTGATACGCAGGCGCAACGACTGTTGTTGCTGTTGCACTCTCATCGACTCACCTCGTTCCAGATGGTTTCGGTATTGCAGTCGAGCAGTTGCGATGCCTCGACGGGATCGAGCGCGAGCTCCTCGCAACCCACCGCCTGCTGCAATGCGCGCAGCGAGCGACGGTGTGGCTCGCGCTGCTTCAACAAGGTCCGCACGAACGCGCGGCATGCTTCGTCCAGGTGCAGGCGCAGCGGTAGCACGTGGCCGGCGCAACGCAGGCCACGCGCTTGCGGATGCTCCCTGCGCAGCCGGTACAGCAAGGCGGCGCTGAGCATCGGCATGTCCACTGGTACCACCAGCAGGTCGACGCCGACCGTCACCGCATCGGCAACGCCGGCGAGACCGCCCAGCGGGCCAAGCTGCGGTTGCGCATCGGCAATGCCGCGGTAGTCAGGGCGATCGCCGCTCACGCGCACATCATCCACGCCGGATGCGCGCAGTGCGTCGATCTGGCGCTCGATCAATGGCCGGCCGTGCCAGTCGAGCATGGCCTTGTCGCGGCCCATGCGCGTGGACAGGCCGCCAGCCAGTACCACGCCGATGCATGGAGGTCGGTCAGTGACGGTGGCCATGGTCGCTTCCGGCATGGCTGGCTTGCGCGTGATCGGCTTCGTGCTGCTCCTCGCACAACGAACAACCTTCGCTCCAGGCGCTGTCGCCGTCGATGTAGTGTTCCTGCTTCCAGATTGGCGCCTCGTGTTTCACTGCTTCGATGGCCAGCCGGCAGGCACGGAACGCCTCGTCTCGATGTGGCGTGCCAGCCGCGACCACCACGGCAAGGTCGCCAATGCCAAGACGGCCTTGCGCGTGGGCAATCCACAGCTTGAGCGGCGCCGCCACCTCGGCGCGCGCTCGCTCGCCGATGGCCTGGAACATGCGCAGCGCCAGCGGCTGAAACAGGTCGTAGCTGATCCCGGTGACGATACGGCCCAGGTTGTGCTCGCGCACCCGGCCGACGAAACACGCGATGCCGCCGAAGCGCGGATCGGCCACGAAATCCAGCGCCGCGGCCACGTCCAGCGCGGCCACGCGGCGTTCCACCACGGCGACGTGCAGATCGTCCATCTCAGCCTCCGCTCACCGGCGGGAGCACCGCCAGTTCCACGCCTTCGGACACCATGCGGTGGTTGTGCAGGATCTCCTCGGTGCTGGCGAAGGCCGAGCGGCACACCAGCCCCGCGGGGATCGCCGGCGCGTGTTCGCGCAAATGCGTTGCCAGCAGGTCGCGCAACTCAGCGATGCGGCTGCCGGCGGGCACCTCCAGCTCGACATGACCGCTGGCTTCGGCTTCGCGCAGCGCACCGTACAGCGCGATTCGGATTTTCATGCATCACCCCCTGTCGATGTAGGGACTTTCCAGATGGCCGGCACCGTAGACATCCACCAGCGTGCCGGCCGCGAGTGCGCCGGCTTCGATCGGCACCACGACCCAGGCGTTGGCCTCGGCCAGCGGACGGATGCGGTAAGACTCCTGCCCCGGCAACACGCGGGCGGCGAGGCGGCCTTGTGCGTCCAGCGTCACGCGTGATTTCAAATGAAAACGCAGCCGGGCCTTCTTCGCGTAATCGGCGGCCAGCGACATGCGCCACGGAGTCTCGCGCGGCAAGCCGAGCAGGGTCCGGAGCGCTGGTTCCACGAAGAAGCGCTGCCCCACCGCCACCGCGATCGGGTTGCCGGGCAGACCGAAAAACAGCGTGCCGTCAGGCAGGCGCGCAAACAGCAAGGGTTTGCCGGGACGGATCGCCAGCTTGTGGAAGATCGTTTCGGCACCCAGGCGCGCCAGTGCCTGCGGCACGAAGTCGTAGCGGCCCATCGACACCGCGCCGGTGGAGATCACCACGCGCGCACCGGCTGCCTTGGCGCGCGCGAAGGCAGCCAGGAAGGCTTCCACTTCGTCGCCCACCGTCTCGATATGGCTGAGTTCGACGCCAGCCAGCGGCAGACGCGTGGCAAGAAAGGGGCCATTGGCATTGCGGATCTGTCCCGGCGCCAGCGACTGCGCGGCATCGTCCACCAGCTCACGGCCAGTGCACAGCACGGCCACGCGCGGGCGTTCGACCACACTTGCACGCCCCACGCCCAAGGCCGCAAGCAGCATCTGGTGTTGCGGCGCGATTACCGTGCCGGCGGCGAGCACGACCTCGCCCGCCGCCACGTCGGAACCGGCAGCGCGCACGTTCTGGCCCGGTGCCACGTCCGCCAGCAGACGGATACGCGGCGGTGCTTTCAGCAATTCGACCTGTTCCAACGGAATCACCCGATCCAGACCATCGGGCAGGCGCGCGCCGGTCATGATTTCCCATGCGCCGCGCGCGTTGCCGCGCACACCGTCGCCGGCGGCCTGCTCGCCTTCGATGGACCATTCGCTGCCGGCGACGAGCGGATCGACGCCACCACCCAGCGCATAGCCGTCCATCGCCGAGTTGTCGAACGGCGGCAACGCGCCGGGCGCGATCACCGGCGCGGCGAGCACGCGGCCGATGGCGACGACGACGCGAACCTCCTGCGCGGGCAACGGCGTGCAGCAAGCGAGGATCAGCCGCAGCCCCTCTGCCGGATCGAGCAGGTCGTGGCTCATGCGTGCCCCTCGCCGGTGACCATCGCCAGCGCGTGCGCGAGGATGGGCGCGAGGATATCCATGCCCTGCGCCACCGCCCTGGCGCTGCCGGGCAGCGCGATCACCAGCATGTCGCCCAGCAGCACCGCCTCGGCGCGGCTCAACCAGGCCAGCGGCGTGTGCTGGCTGCTTTCGGCGCGGAACAGTTCGCCGATACCGGGCACGCGGCGCGCGTCCAGCACGGCCAGGGCCTCGGGCGTGACGTCGCGGGGCGACAGGCCGGTGCCGCCGGTGCACAGCACCAGACGAACCTTGGCGGTGGCCAGTTCGCGCAGGCGCGCGGCGAGCGGCTCGGCTTCGTCCGCACGCACTTCGGCTGGGCCTGCCTCGGCGCCCAACGCACGCAGCCGCTCCACCAGCAGCGGGCCGGAAACATCCGCGTACTCGCCGCGACTGGCGCGGTCGCTCAAGGTAATGACGGCCGCCGGCACACCTTCCAGACGCGGCGTGGCGCGCGGTCGGTAATGCTCGCGCTCGGCCTCGCTGATACCGTCAGGATGAAACCACAAACCTTTCTTGCCCCCTTCCTTGAACAGCAGGCGCACGTTGCCGAAGGACAACGCCGGCTGCACCGGCTTGGTGAGGTCGTACAAGGTCAGCAGGGCGGCGCTGACGCCGGCCAGCGCCTCCATTTCCACGCCGGTGCGGGCGCAGGTGGCCACCTCGCAATAGACGCGAATGGTGCGGCGTGCCGGTACCGGTTCGCAACGCACCGCGATGTGTTCAAGCGGCAACGGGTGGCACAGCGGTATCAGCTGCGCGGTGTTCTTGGCGCTCTGCAGGCCGGCGATCTCGGCCATCACCATCGCGTCGCCCTTGGGCAGGCGTCGTTCGACGATGTCGTCCCAGGCGCTGCCGGCGTCCAGTTCGCCCACGGCTACCGCGCGGCGCGCGGTGGCGCGCTTGCTGCGCACGTCGGCCATGTGGAAATGCGGGCGTTCGTCGCGCACGGGCATGGATCAACCTCCGGTGGATGCAAGATGCGGCGTGATGCCGGTGCGGCCCAGGTGCAGGGAATGGCCCGGCTCCTTGTGGCCGATCCGGCCGCCAATGGTGCGCACCAGCGCGTCGAGCTGACCGTCGTTCTGCAGCAGCGGGCGCAACGGGATGCCGAACTCGCCGAACAGGCACAGCCGCAGGTCGCCGGTGGCGGTGACGCGCAGACGATTGCAGTTGGCGCAGAAACCCTGTGAATACGGCGCGATGATGCCGATGCGCCCGGCGTAGTCGGGGTGGGCGTACTCGCGCGCGGGGCCGTCGTCGAGGGCGCGCGGCAAGGCCTGCCAGCCGCATTCGCGGAGTTCGTCTTCCAGTGTCTCCGCGCGTACATGGTGGTCGCGGAAGAAGGCCAGGTTGTCGCCGGTCTGCATCAGCTCGATGAAGCGCAGGCCCACCGCGTGGTCGCGCAGGTAGTCCAGCCAGCGCGGCAGTTCGTTGTCGTTGACGCCGCGAAGCAGCACGGCGTTGAGCTTCACCGTCTGCAGCTTCGCGTCCAGCGCCATGTCCACGCCGTGCAGGATGTCATCCAGCCGGTCGTGCCCGGTGATGCGCGCGAAGGCCGCGCGGTCCAGGCTGTCCACGCTGACGTTGATGGCGTTGAGCCCCGCGTCCATCCACGCGTGCAGGCGCCTGGACAACAGCGTGCCGTTGGTGGTCATCGCCAGTTTTTTCAAGCCGGGCACGGCAGCGGCAGTGCGCAGCACGTCGGCGAGGTCGCGGCGCACGCCGGGTTCGCCGCCGGTGATGCGCAGTTTCTGCATGCCCAGCTCGGCAAAACCGCGCAGCAGGCGCGCGATCTCGTCCAGCGTCAGCGGCCCGGCCACGCCCGCTTCGGCGTGGTAGCCGTGCGGCAGGCAGTAGCGGCAGCGGAAGTTGCAGGCTGGCGTGATGGACAAGCGCAGGTAGGGAAAGCGGCGACCATGATGGTCGGCCAGCGGGACCCTGTCCGTGCTCCCTTCCGGTACGGGACTGGGGTGTAATGCCGAGTGCATTTCCACGGAACCTGACCTCGCTCAGATTGACAAGGCATCGATCAGCGCCTGCACCAGCGGCTTAAGGTAATAGCGATCGATCGGAACGACCGTGACCGCCACGCCGCGCCGCGCCAGCGCCTCGACAACGACCGGCCCGACGGCAGCCACGACCGTTCGCCGCAAAGCCTCACTCAACGCCTCGCCCTGCCCCTGGCCGCTCGCAAGCCGGAACAAGCGCTCCACCTGCTGGAGGCTGGTGAACGCGATCGCGTCGACTTCGCCCTGCTGCAAGCGCCGCATCAAGGCGAGCACATCGGCGTCGCAGGCGTCGTCGGCATAGCGATAGGGGGCGACCGGCAAGGCCAGCGCTCCCGCCTCGGCGAGGAAGGTCATCAACGGCACATTGGGTTCGCTGCCATACAGCTGCACGCCGACGCGGCGGCCATGCAAGTCGAACTCGCGCAGGCAGGCGATCATGCCCGGCGTGGTGGCCGGCTCGGCGATCCGCTCCGGCCGCAGCCCCAGTTCGCGCAGCACGCGTGCCGGCTTCGGGCCGCGCACCACGATGCGCACCTGCGCCAGGCGTGCAATGAAGTCGACCCGCTCGGCGGGTGCATGCCGGTCGAGTGCGTCGAGCAGACGGCTCAGCCCCTCACCGGTGAACAGCAACAGGTCGTCGCAGCCGCCCGCGTTGAACCGGCGCAGCCAATCCAGCACGGGCACCGGATCGGGCGCATCGAGGATGTCCACCAGCGGACAACGCAACACGCTGGCGCCGCGACGTTCGAGCAGGGTTGCAAACACATTCAGCTCGCGCGACTCGGGCACAGCGATGCACTTGCCTGCCAGGGGCAATCTGGGCTCGCCGCCGACGCTCATCGCGATGCCCCGCGGCTGACCGGCAACGCGTCCATCACGCGAGGTCCGCCATCGGTTCGGCAACGAGCTGCCCGACACGGGCGTCGACCAGTTCGCCGAACCATGCCTGCGAAGTTGCACAGGCCGCGACCTCGCCGACGATCAGCAGCGCCGGCGAGCCTACCGCGTGTTCCCGCACGAGCCCCGGCAGTTCGGCCAGCACGCCGGCAATCACGCGCTGTTGCGGCAGGCTGCCGTTCTCGACGATGGCCACCGGCGTGTCCGCGGCGCGACCGTGGGCAAGCAGCCGCACCGTAAGAGCGTCGACCCGCTCGACGCCCATGTAGACGGCCAGGGTCTGCCCACGCTGACCCAGCGCATGCACGTCCGGCATGTCGCTGCCCGCCTTGCCGTGCGCGGTCAGCAGGCAGACCGACTGTGCCAGCCCGCGCTGCGTCAGCGGGATGCCGGCAAAGGCGGCGCAAGCCACGGCGGCGGTGACGCCAGGCACCACCGTGCAGGCGACGCCATGGCGACGCAGAAACGCCAGCTCCTCGCCACCGCGGCCGAACACGAACGGATCGCCGCCCTTCAGGCGCACCACGCGCCGACCCTCGCGCGCGTGTGCCAGCATCAGCCGATGGATCCGCTCCTGCGCCACCTGGCGGCCGCCGCAGCGTTTGCCCACGTCGATGCGTTCGGCATCGCGCCGCACCATCGCGAGGATCGCCTCGCCCACGAGCTGGTCGTGCAGCACCACGTCCGCCTCGTTCAGCGCACGCAGCGCCTGCAGGGTGAGCAGACCGGGATGTCCGGGGCCGGCGCCGACCAGCGTCACCGAACCCTCGCGCCGTGGCGGCCGGTCGCCATGCAGGGCAGCGAGCAGCACCTGTTCGGCCTCCTGCCCACGCGCTGCACGCAGCAGCGGCAGCACCGGGCCATCGTGCAGCCAGTCGTAGAAGGCGCGACGGTCGGCAAGGTTTTCGTGCCGGCGCACGATGCGCGCACGCTGGCGCTGTGCCAGCGCCACCAGCGCGCCGAGTCCATGGTCCAGCACGCGTTCCAGCGTCTCACGCACGCGCCGCGCCAGTGCCGGTGCCGCGCCGGCGGTGGAGACGGCCACCACCAGCGGCGAGCGATCCACCACCGCGGGCACGTGAAAGCGCGAATGCGAGGCATCGTCCACCACGTTGGCGAAGAGGCGCCGCCCGGTCGCGGCGGCGGCCACCTCGGCGTTCAATCCGCGGTCGTCGGTGGCGGCGATCACCAGCCACATGCCGTCGAGCCAACCGGGCACGAATTCGCCACGCTGCCAGCGGATCGTCCCCGCTTCGGCCCAGGCGGCGAGTTCCGCGTCCAGTCGTGGCGCACCCACCGTGACCTGCGCGCCGGCGCCGAGCAGAGCCTCGGCCTTGCGCCGCGCCACGCCGCCGCCGCCGACCACCAGTACCGGCAACCCATGCAAATCCGCGAAGAGGGGATACAGCTTCATTGTCGGGCTCCGGTTTGCCGTGATGTCGTTCATGCCTCGCTCCCGGCGTGTGCTTCGGCGATCAGTCGACGGATCTCCGGAATGCACGAGCCGCAGTTGCCGCCCGCGCGCAGCACGGCCGTCACGCCGACTGGTGTATCCAGGCTCTTCTCGCGGATCGACGTGCAAATCGTGTTGCGGCCGACGCCGAAGCAGGCGCACACCACCGGCCCGGGATCGCCGTCCGCATCCGGCGATTCGCCGGCAAGCAGGCCGGCGCGGTCGGCATCCTCCAGCCGCGGCTTGCCGAACAGCTGCGCCAGCCACCGGCGCGACAGCAAGCCGGGGCGCGGGGAAAGGAACACGCAGGCTTCGAGTCGATCCTCGCGCAACAGCGCGGCGCGATAGATCCCGGCATCGGCGTCCTCGTATTCCAGCCACTCGGCAGCGGTGGCGGCATTCAGCCAGGCCCTGGCCCACGTGCCGCAGTCGCCCGGCCGTTCACGGTGCGCGATCTCGTAGCGCCAGAACTGCTCGCCGCGGATCAACGCCCAGTAACTCAGCTCCGCCGTCGGCAGCCGGCGGCGTCCGAACGCGAAACCGTACCAGCGCACCGGAAACGGCTCCACCTGCACCGGCGTGTGCTTGAACTCCGGCTGGCCGGAGACCGGATCGACCATCGGGCTCACCAGCGCGCCCACGCGCGCATCGGAGGCGAACTGGTCGTTCCAGTGGATCGGCACGAACACCTGGCCAGCCGGGACGCCGCCGCCATGGCGCACCCGCGCCACCATCGCCCCCCAGCGCGAGACCACATGCGCCAGTTCGCCCTCGCGCACGCCGCTGCGCAACGCATCGTGCGGGTGCATGTCGACAAACGGCTCGCCGAGATGGCCGGCAAGCCTTGGCGATTTGCCGGTGCGCGTCATGGTGTGCCACTGGTCGCGTATGCGGCCGGTGTTGAGCAGCAACGGATACTCGCGGTCCGGCGCGTGGGCCGGCAGGCGTCCGGGAGTGGCGACGAAACGCGCCCGGCCATCGGCATGCGCGTAGCGGCCATCCTCGAACAGGCGCGCCGTGCCGCTGCCGTCTTCGCGCACCGGCCACTGCACCGGCGCCAACGCGTCGTAGGCCGACGTATCGAGCGCAGCCAGCCCGCCCAGATACAGTTGCCGTCGCGCCGCCGGCTGACCGCCGACGACGGGCTCGTGGTTGCGGAACGCGGTGAGCCGCGCGTGTTCGACGAAGATCTCGTGCGGCCCGGCGTAGTCGAAGGCTTCGGCAAAACCCAGGCGTTTTGCCACCTCGCAGACGATGTGCCAGTCTGCCCGCGCCTCGCCCGGCGCCGGCAGGAACCGGCGCTGGCGCGAGATGCGCCGCTCCGAACTCGTCACGGTACCGTCTTTCTCGCCCCAGCCCAGCGCCGGCAGACGCACATGCGCATGCACGCTGGTATCGGTGCGCTCGACGATGTCGGAACACACCACCAGATCGCAGCCCTGCAGCGCCTGCCGGACCCGGTCGGCATCGGGCAGGCTGACCACCGGATTGGTGCCCATGATCCACAGCACCTTGATCCGCCCTTCCCGCACCGCGTCGAACAGCGCCACCGCCTTTAGTCCCGGTTCGACGGCGATGTGCGGCGAAGCCCAGAAGGCCTGCACGATCTGCCGGTGCGCCGGCTCGTGCAGATCCATGTGTGCCGCCAGCATGTTGGCCATCCCGCCGACCTCGCGCCCGCCCATCGCGTTCGGCTGCCCGGTGATCGAGAACGGTCCCGCCCCCGGCTTGCCGATGCGCCCGGACAGCAGGTGGCAGTTGATGAGGCTGTTGGCCTTGTCGGTGCCGCTGGTGGACTGGTTCACGCCCTGCGAGAACAGGCTGACCACGCGTTCGTGCCGCGCGAACAGCCGGTAGAACGCCAGCAGGTCGGCTGGCTTCACTCCGCACATGCGCGCCACCGCATCCGGGTCGCCGGCCTCGGCGCTGGCCAACGCCAGTGCGGCGTTCATGCCGTCCGTGTGCGCGTCGACGAAGCCCACATCCATCACCCCATGCCGGAACAGGAAGGCGAGCAGGCCGTTGAACAGCCATACGTCGGTGCCCGGCTTGATCGGCAGGTGCAGGTCGGCCGACTCGCAGGTGGCGGTGAAGCGTGGGTCGACGACCACCAGCTTCGCCCCTGCCGCCTTCGCCTGGGCGATGCGCTGGAATGCCACCGGGTGGCACCACGCCGTGTTGGAGCCCACCAGCACCACCAGTTCGGCCTGCGCCAGGTCTTCGTAGCAGCCCGGCACCAGATCCTCGCCGAAGGCACGCTTGTGCGCGGCGACCGCCGAGGACATGCACAGGCGCGAGTTGGTATCGATGTTCGCGGTGCCCAGGTAACCCTTGGCCAGCTTGTTGACGACGTAGTAGTCCTCCGTGAGCAATTGCCCGGACACGTAGAACGCTACGGCATCCGGGCCATGCCGATCGACTGCGCGGCGGAAGCCGTCGGCCACGCAGTCGAGCGCCGCGTCCCAGCCGACTCGGCGAAAGCTGCCGTCAGCCGCGCGCAATTGCGGGTGCAGGAGACGCCCGTGCAGGTCCGTCGTTTCGCCCAGCGCCGCGCCCTTCACGCACAGGCGGCCGAAATTTGACGGATGCGCGGGGTCGCCTTCGACGCGGGTTGCGCCCGCATCGCCCACGCGCGCCAGTACACCGCAGCCGACGCCGCAGTAGGGGCACGTGGTGGCCACTGCCGCACTCATGTGTCGTCAGCGCCTGCGTCGCGGCGGCTCGGTGCCGCCTCGCGCCTGACCAGCACGCGGTCGCCATCGCGGCGCACCGGCCACGCCGGCACGCGCAAGGCCGATTCTTCCAGGCATTCGCCGCTGCGCAGATCGTAGTGCTGCTTGTGGATCGGCGAAGCCACCACCACCCGTTCGCCGAGATTGCCAACCAGACCGCGCGACAGCACCGCCGCGCCCGATTCGGGGTCGATGTTGCCGATCGCATGGATCGTGTCGTCTGCAAGGCGGAACACCGCCACCTGCTCGCCATCCACCAGCGCGCACACGCCGGTGCCAGGCACGATCTCGTCGATCCGGCACACGCAGGTCCACTCATCCATCATTGCACCGTTGCTCATCGTCTCACTCCGTCTCGACCACAACCGGGATGCGCGCCAGCCGGCTGCGCTTCTCTTCGGGCGTGGCGGGTCGGATCTGGCCACGCTCCGGCACGAAGGCCACCCGATCGTCGCCGGCCTCGCTGTTGACGAAATGCCGGAAGCGGCTGCGCACCTGCGGGTCGTTCACCGCCCGCTTCCATTCGCACTCGTAGCTGTCGATCACTAGCCGCATCTCCGCCTCCAGCTCGGCGCCGATGCCCAGCCTGTCGTCGACGATCACCGCGCGCAGGTAATCCATGCCGCCTTCCAGATTGTCGCGCCACACGCTGGTGCGCTGCAGGCGGTCGGCGGTGCGGATGTAGAACATCAGGAAGCGGTCGACGTAGCGGACCATGGTTTCCGTATCGAGGTCGCCGGCCAGCAGTTCCGCGTGCCGCGGCTTCATGCCGCCGTTGCCGCACACATAGAGGTTCCAGCCCTTTTCGGTGGCGATGATGCCGACGTCCTTGCTCTGCGCCTCGGCGCATTCGCGCGTGCAGCCGGACACGGCGAATTTCAGCTTGTGCGGCGAGCGCAGCCCCTTGTAGCGGTGCTCCAGGTCGATCGCCTGGCGCACCGAATCCTGCACGCCGTAGCGGCACCAGGTGGAGCCCACGCAAGACTTCACCGTGCGCACGGACTTGCCATAGGCATGGCCGGATTCGAAGCCTGCCGCGATCAGCTCCTCCCAGACCAGCGGCAACTGCTCCAGCCGGGCACCGAACATGTCCACGCGCTGGCCGCCGGTGAGCTTGGTATACAGGCCGTACTTGCGTGCGATCTGGCCGATCGAGATCAGTCCGTCGGGCGTCACCTCGCCGCCGGCCATGCGCGGCACCACCGAATAGGTGCCATCCTTCTGGATGTTGGCGAGGAAGTAGTCGTTGGAATCCTGCAACGAAGCGTGTTCCTGCTGCAGCACGAACTCGTTCCAGCAGGAAGCCAGGATGCTGGCCACCACGGGCTTGCAGATGTCGCAGCCCAGGCCGTGGCCATGGCGTGCCAGCAACTCGTCGAAGCGACGGATGCGCTCGACTCGCACCAGGTGATAGAGCTCCTGCCGCGAATGCGCAAAGTGCTCGCACACGTGGTTGTCCACCGCCAGTCCGGCGCGCACCAGCTCCGCCTTCATGATCTGCGTGACCAGGGGCATGCAACCGCCGCAACTGGTGCCGGCCCGCGTCGCCTGCTTGAGTGCATCGAGCGAGGCGGCGCCGGCCGCCACCGCCTCGCACAGCTGCCCTTTGCTGACGTTGTTGCACGAGCACACCTGCGCCGACGCCGGCAACGCATCGACCGCCAATCCCGGCTTGGGTTTGCCATCGCCTGACGGCAGGATCAAGGTCTCCGGCGACTCCGGCAGCTCCATGCCGTTGAGCATCATCTGCAGCAGCGAACCGTAATCGGCCGCGTCGCCCACCAGCACGCTGCCGAGCAGGCGCTTGCCGTCCTCGGACACGACCAGCTTCTTGTAGACCTGCCGGCGCTCGTCGCTGAACTGGTAGCTGAAGCTGCCCGGCGTGGCACCGTGGGCGTCGCCGATGCTGGCCACGTCGACGCCCATCAGCTTGAGCTTGGTGGACATGTCCGCGCCGGCGAATTCCGGCAAGTCGGGCGCCGGGCGCCGGGCCTGCAGCGCATAAATGTGCTTGGCCACCACCCGCGCCATGTCGTAGCCCGGCGCCACCAGGCCGAACACCTTGCCGCCCCACTGCGCGCACTCGCCGATGGCGTAGACGTCACGGTCGCGCGTGCGGCAGAAGTTGTCGACCATGATGCCGCCGCGCTGGCCCACGCCCAGCTCGCTCTGCCGGGCCAGCTCGTCGCGCGGGCGGATGCCGGCGGAGAATACGATGAGGTCGGTTTCCAGATGGCTGCCGTCGGCGAACTCCATGCGATGGCGCCGCGCGGCGCCGTCGACGATCCGCTGGGTGTTCCGGCCGGTGTGCACCACCAGACCGAGGTCCTCGATCGCCTTGCGCAGCATCTGCCCGCCGCTGTCGTCCACCTGCACTGCCATCAGGCGCGCGGCGAATTCCACCACGTGCGTTTCCAGCCCCATGTCGCGCAACGCCTTGGCGCACTCCAGCCCGAGCAGGCCACCGCCGACCACCACGCCGTGCTTCGACCGGCCGCCCCACTCCGACAACGCATCCAGGTCGTCCAGCGTGCGGTAGGTCAGGCAACCGGGGCGGTCGCCGCCCGGAATCGACGGCACGAACGGCGCGGAGCCGGTGGCGATCACCAGCTTGTCATAGGGCAGTTCGTCACCATCGCTTGTCGTCACGCGCTTCCGCGCGCGGTCGATGCCGGTCGCACGGGTCGCCAGCCGCAAGCAGATTCCGGCCTGCTCGAAGAACCCGGGTGTCACCAGCGACAGCTCCGCCGCGGTCTTGCCGGAGAAAAACTCCGACAGGTGCACCCGGTCGTAGGCCGGCCGCGTCTCCTCGCCGAGCACGGTGATCTCCAGATCCGGCGGCTGCAGGGTCGCCAGCTCTTCCAGCAGCCGGTGCCCCACCATGCCGTTGCCCACCACGACTAGTCGCGTCGTCATATCGATGCCCTCCCCGTGGGATCCGCCGACAGCCCTCTCGCTTGCAGCAGAACGTTCTGCCGCAAGGCCTCCTGGTACAGGTGTTCCTCGCTGGCCACGTGCTCGCGGCTGAAGCGCACAGCGAGTGCGCACAGGGAACCGGCGATCACGAAGCCGCCAAGCGCCGCAAAGGTGTGCTGCACCGAGCCGATGTATTTCTGCAGGAACCCGGCCGCAACAGCGCCGACGTTGCCGCCGGCACCGATGATGCCCGCCACGCCACCCAGTGCCTTGCGATCGACGAAGGGCATCAGCGCATAGGTTGCCCCGCACGCCATGTGCATGAACAGGCCGAAAGCCAGCATCGTCGCCACCGCCATGGCCACGCCTTGCGTGTTCGAGAAACACAGCAGCCCGACGCCTTCGCAGAACATCAGCGCGCACAGAAGTCGCGCACGGGACGCCAGGCCTCGCCTGCGTGCCAGCCGATCGGACGCCATGCCGCCCATGGCCCGTGCGAACAAGGCCAGCAGACCGAATCCGCCGACGGCCAGGCCCGCGCCATGCAGGCTCAGCCCGAAGTGGTCGACGTAGTAAGAAGCCGCCACCCCATGCACGAAAAGTTCGATGCCGAAGCAGCCCGCATAGGTGATGCACAGCGCCCACACCCGGTAGTTGCCGGCCGCCTGGCGAAACGCCATCCAGCCACCCGCTTTGCCTTGGCCTGCAGCACCGCCGTTTACGCTCGGTCCGCGGCAATCGCCTTCCGGGCTGTCCTGGGTGAACTTCCAATACAGCACGCCCACGATCACCATCAACACGCCGGGCAGCAGCATGACGATGCGCCAACCGAGACGGTGGTCCACGCCGAGCGCAAGCACACCCGCCAGCGCCAGCGGTATCGCCGCCTGCGCGACGCCACCGCCCGCGTTGCCCCAGCCGGCCGCGGTTGCGTTTGCTGTACCCACCACGTTGGGCGCGAACATCACCGACGTGTGGTACTGCGTGATCACGAAGCCTGCGCCGACTGCGCCGATCGCCAGGCGCACGATCAGGAGCGACACATAGCCCTGCACGAACATCATCCCGAACACCGGAATGGAGCCCAGCAGCAAGAGTCCAGCATAGGTGCGTCGCGGTCCCAGCCGGTCGCACAGCGGGCCGACAAGCAGGCGTCCGAGGATGGTCATCGCCACGGCGGCGATGGTGACATTCGCCACCTGGTCAGAACTGAGTCGGAGATCTTCCCGCAGCAGCGGCATCAGCGGAGCCACCGCGAACCACGCGAAGAAACAAGCGAAGAACGCCAGCCAGCTCAGATGGAACGCACGCATCTGGGGCGTGCGCCATTGGAACAATTCGATCCGTGTCGCCTTGCCCGACATGAGTTTCTCCGATCGAAGATTTACGGATCGCCTTCTGCACGTTGCCGTGCAAAACGCATCTCTGGTTCGCTCGGAATATTGCGAAGCAACATGCATGCCAGCGTGAGCATCGACGGGAAAACGCGGGTCAGCGGATTTTCTGGAGCTGTCCGGCCCGCGATATGCACCATCTGCCGCGCGGTTTTCTTTGATTTGCACCACTGCCGTGCAGTTGGCGGTCTACTTCATCGAGCCCCCGGGCAAAACCTCAGGTGATACGCGCGCCGATTACCGAAGCAGTGGTCGTGGCAACTCGCGACCCATCGAGCCGCCAACCCGATACGACGGCATGGTTCAAACGACGACCTGTCACCTGTGGAGTTCGAGCGGCGCTACGCGCAACGAAGGTCCTGAGCGTCTACGGAACTCTGGGCGGACACTCACTAGCCGCGATAACCCACCCTGATCACCCTGCCCGCGCAGCGCGCATCCCGTCAGGCTACCGAAGTGGACGAGCCTGCAGTTGAACACTGGCGCATCGCTGGTTTACTCAGACAACCGAGCGCACCACGCCACCATCTACCCGCATGGCGGCACCCGTGGTTGCCGAAGCCTGTTCCGAAGCGAGATACACCGATAGGCTGGCCACCTCCTCCACGGTAGCCAAACGCTTGATCAGTGAGGCGGGACGGTGGGTGGCGATGAATTCCCTTTCCACCTGCGCCTGCGGCACGCCGCGCTCGGCGGCGATCTTGCCGAAGAATTCGCTCACGCCTTCAGACAAGGTCGGGCCAGGCAGGATCGAGTTGACCGTGACGCCGGTACCGGCAAGGGTTTCGGCCAGGCCGCGCGATACCGCGAGCTGGGCGGTCTTGGTCACGCCGTAGTGCACCATCTCGGCTGGAATCTGCATGCCCGACTCGCTCGATATGAACTGAATGCGCCCCCAGCCGCGCCTGGCCATGCCCTGCGCATAGTGCCGCGACAGGCGCACGCCGCTCATCACGTTGACTTCGAAGAAGTGCTGCCAGTCGGCGTCCGGGATGTCGTAGAAGGCCTTGGGCTCGAAGATGCCGAGGTTGTTGACCAGGATGTCTGCCTCCGGCACCGCCTCGATCAGTGCGTCCACGCCCGCAACCGTGCCGAGATCGGCAGCGACGCCGCCGAGCTTCGCCTGCGGCAGTTCCTTCCTGATCGCGGCGAGCGCTGCATCGACGCGTGTTTTCGTGCGACCGGTGACCACGACGTGTGCGCCAGTGCCGGCCAGTCCTTTGGCGATGGCCAGGCCGATGCCAGCGGTGGAGCCGCTGACGATGGCGGTGCGAGCGGAGAGATCGATGTGCATGGGAAATATCCTTCAAGGGCGCTGTCGCGCCGGGCGACAAGCAGGAAGCAGGAAGCGGGAAGCGGGAAGCGGGAAGCAGAGGCATGTGCAGCCGTGCCGGAGAGAAGCCATTCCATTTCTGCATCGATGATGATGCATCCGAGTGACCTCCCGGAGCCCGGCGAAGCAATCCCCTCTCCCTCCGGGAAAGGGCGCCCCGCAGGGCGGGTGAGGGTACGCAGTCGCCTCATCGTGCGGCCCGGCCTCGGTGTCGCTCTGCGCGCAGCCGTACCCTCATCCGGCGCTACGCGCCACCTTCTCCCGAAGCGAGAAGGGACAAGCCGGCCGCGACGCGAAGCCATCGGGTGGCATTGGCTTGGAATTGGAATCACGCGGGTGTCGCTCGATCCGCGGCTCGTTGACCGACGAAGAGCGTGGCACCGGCGACCGGCGCCACGCTTCGATGCAACTCGGGCACGGGGGACGTCACCCTGTCGGAACGGCACGACCGGGCACGCAGGAATTTCATTGTCATGAGCAGCTCCTGGCCGAAGAGGGAAATCTCATGCGGCAGAAGCGGGATTGACTCCTCTCCCCGCCTTTTCTGAAAACTGGGAAGCGGCTCCTTCCCACGACTTCCTCTCTCCAGGAAAGCCATCTTCCCAAGTTTCAGACGGTCCGAAAATCGCCGGGCCGTGAAGGGGCGCGGATTCAAGACGCGTTGCCGTCCAGCAGGCGTTCCATCTTGCCGGCTACATATTGCAGGCCGACGATCATCACGCCCAGTGCGGTGCCTTCGGCCGCGGCCATCAGGATCAGCGGCCGGCGCTGTTTGCGCACGGTCATGCCCAGCACCTGGAAGCGACCGGCCTGCACCGTCAGCAGATCCATCGACCGGCTGCCCAGTTCGGGACGCAACTCGCACATGGCGGCATCGCCGATCGACAGCAGCGAGCTGGACAGCGCCGCCAGCTTGCCTACCTGTTGCTCGTCGACCCCGAGGGAACAGACGTTGAAGCCGTCCGGCGTGCACAGCACTGCCGCGCTCAGATTGGGAATGCGCTGGGGGATTTCTTCCATGACTGGCAAGACAAACCGGCCGAGGGCTGCGGATTCCATGGTCCATCTCCTTTCAAGGGGTGATGCAGGCGGCGGGGCACTGCCCGAAGCTCCGGCCGATGCCGCCGCCAACGGTGAGTTGGCCGGACCCGGAGACACTAGGCAACGCCGGCGGACACTGACGGACATGGCGTGCTGAGTGCCACCATGATGGCTTGCAGCACACTGTCGGCTTGTCGCGGATCGGCGGTGATCACCGGCGCCAGCGGGTGAAACTCGCCGGTCAGATCACGGTACGGGTCCAGTGCGCTGTCCGGGCTATCGTCGGGCAGCCGGGTCACGGCCACCGCCAACCGCGACAAGGCGTTGCGCGCGGCCAGTACCTCGAGCCAGAAGCGGCCGTCGGCCAGGGCGCTGGGGCGATTGCCATACAGCCAGAGCACGACCGCCGAGCTGCCGGGCAACAGCGAGTCCCACATGGCCTCGAAGCGTTGCTGACCGGGAACCCCGATCAAGCCCACGCGCTCGTCGCCGGCAAGGCTCCATTCACCGTAATCAAGCCCCACGGTGGTGGTGGTCTTGTCCTGGTTTCCGAGTATCCGGGTTTCGTCGCTGGCAATCTCCGTGCTGGTCACGGGAATGTCCGAGACCGCACGCAGCGCGGTGGTCTTGCCCACTCCGAAGGGGCCCACGAATACCACCCTATGCTCGGTTTGGTAACCCAGTACAACCTTCATTTGTCTGTCTTTCCGCAAGGGTGTAGTTGAAGGCGCGCGTAGCGCCGGGGACAGACGGCCAGGCTGCCTTCCTCGCTCCTCGAAGCCGGGTCCGACCACGGCCTCTCCCCGCGTGCGACGTCACGCCTGTGCTCTGCGGGCATACAGGCCGATGGCGCCTGCGCTGAATAGGCCAGGACATCCTCTGGGTCCATCAGCCGTTTCATTTCGTTGAAAACCGGGCCAGCACGCGTTTGATCAGGCCTCGATGCAGACGCTCGTCGCCGGTTTCGCCGGCACTGGTTTCGGCCGGCTGTGTGGCGGGCGCGTCGGTGTCCACTTCCAGCAAGCCGTCACGGTGGGCGTCAGCCAGCAACTGGTCGAGTACCGTCGCCGTGGCTCCCCATTGCAGCGCCTGCTCGTAGCAGATCGGAGCCCTGAGCAGATGCGAGCAGGTGATGGTAAGGCGCAGGCGGTTGCCGTAGCGGCTGACATTGGGCCATCGAAGCAGGTGCAGCCGTTTATTGCGCCACGGCGAGGCAGCGGCGTCGGGGTCGGCATGGCGATCAGGCGGGACCGGTACCTGGGGCAGCGCCCTCAGGGTGGCGGCGTGCGGATCCACCCAGTCGAGGACCAGCCGCGTGCGCAGCGGCGGTTTGAAGAACGTCCACGACGAGCGAGGCATCTGGCTCAGGAGCCTGGCGATAAAAGCCACTTTCGGCTTGTGGCTGACCTGATCATAGCGCTCGGCCAGAGCGGCAATATCAGCCTCGGCCGCGCTGTCGACGATCCACCATTGCGCCTGTGCAGATGACGAAGTCCATTCCCATGGCAAGGAGGTCAGGCGCAGCGTTGCCATGAAGGCCTTGGTTCCTGGCGCGTCCCTGGTTGATGACCAAACGGAATAATTCATCAAATCGTTCACATGCCGTCGGAGGTTGGATAGCGGCCGCGCGGAAGATTCTTCGAGGGCCGCCATCCGCCCGGATACGGATGCCGCAGCTTGTGTTGCCTGCACGCGGATGCTCGGCCAGGCAGACAACCAGGGGCCCGGAGCCTGTGAAGATTTCCCCTTCCTGTGGAAATCTTCATCGGCGCGTCCGGCGCATGTCCGTACGCACCTCCGTAAATCAGCCACTTGCATGCCTGCTTTGCGACCGGCCATCCGTGCCGGACTTCGAGTTTGAAAAACCCACAAACTCCCAGACTGCGGCGCGCCGGTGCCGGGTCAAGCCGAGGGATCGAGCGGACTGGCGGGATTTTCTAGCTACGCGCCTTGGCAACGGCTTCGAGCGCACGCGGAATGACGATGCTGAACACAATGCCCATATTGGCCTTGCGCGAATTCAGCAACAGCCCCTGCCGCAGATCGTCACCGTGGCGAAGAATCAACACCGAATTGTCGTCCTTGAGATCGACCAGGAAGTAGCGATCCAGCAAGGGAAAACCCGATTCACCGAGTATGCGGCTGATCTCGTCGGTCACCTGATTGAATAAAGCGACGGCAGCCGGTTGCTGGTTGTGGCCCACCAGCGACAGGCCGGTGTCGGCCACCCATATGTCGGTGGCGATGAGGCCGTCCTTGAGCATGCTGCGCAAATCAGCGACCAATTGCTCAAGCTTGGAGATATCGATGTCCAGCATGCCAAACCCTCCCCTGTTGCTTGCAGAACCTTTGATTGTCGAATCATGCAGCCGATGCTGCACACGTCCGGATGATCGATCCCGGCGGGACAAGGCGACCTGACCGGCGACCTCGCTCCACCGCTCGTTACGTGATTCGGGGCAGTGCCGCCGCTTCACGAAAAGCAGGATTTCCGATGCGCTATCGATGCTGCCATCGATTCAGAGGCGGGCCAGGCGCAATTCGGTCAGATGTTCGCGCACGAAATCGATGCGGTCCTGCCCCCAGTAGATCTCCTCGCCGACCATGAAGGTGGGCACGCCGAAGATGCCGTGCTCCTGTGCCCTCCTCCAGTTTTCTTCCAGCACCTCGTGGCGAACCGGATCGTCGGCGGCGGCGGCCGCAGCGCGTCGATCCAGACCCACACGTTCCGCCACCGCCAGCAATACGTCCAGGTCGCCGATGTCCTGGCCTTCGGCCCATTCCGCACGCATGACCTCGATCACATAGGGCCGCAACCGCCCCTGTTCCTGTGCGAGCAGGGAAACCGCGCCGGCGCGCGTCGGGTCCGTGGTCTTGGGCGGCGGGTTGTAGGGAATGCCCATGCGCCGGGCGAAGCGGCCGACATCCTGCCGCGCAAGGGGCACTTTGAGCTTGGCGCGCTCCGGCGGCGACCGGCCGCTCCAGCCGCCCAGCGGTAGCCACACGAGGTTCACATGGAACTCGTCCAGCAGGTCGAACATGCGCTTGGAGGCCAGGTAACAGTAGGGGCTGCGAAAGTTGAAGAAAATCTGCAGATCAACCGCTTGCATCGTTCATCTCCATGACGGCCAGGCACCCGGCTCGCCGGCAACTCGGACAGGATAAGGTCGGACTTCGACGATTGCCGTCCGCATGATCACGTGATCGCCGGCCTGCCGCGCTCGTTACGGTGGAAATCTTCCCGCCGCATCCGGCCAGCATGTCGACGCGCGGAAGCGTTCTTCCGGAAACCAGGCGGAGGTCGCGCACGACCTCCGCCACAACCGCGGAGGGCGTCAGTCACCGCCTCCCGAATCACGCATGTTCTGCACCTGGAACAGGCTGGGCGGATTCAGCTTGTACGAGATCTGGCCCTTGAAGTGGCCGGTGGTGCAGTGCATCGCCTCCAGGTCGACCATCGAGAACGAGTCGTCGATCGGGATGCCCGAATGCTTGTTGATCGGCAGGTGGTGGTCCGGATCGGTCTTGCCGATGATGAAGCTCTTCCACAGATTGCCCTTGCGGTCGTAGATCAGCGTGCGCGACAGCGCACCGGTCTGCGCATCCACAAAGAACAGGCGCTTGCTGATCGGCGACCCGTTGTTGACCGGCACGGCCTCCAGTTCGTAGGTCTTGCGCAGCTGCCAGGTGATCTCCGGGAAGCAACCGCCCTGGCCACCGAACGCGACGAACTTGTAGCCGTCCGGCTGCGGGAATTCGTCCGACAGCTTCAGCTCGTTGTGGCGGTACAACGGCATCAGGATGTCCTTGGCGCCCTTGTAGGTCCACTTCATCTCCGCCACGCGGTCGTTGTAGCCCTCGAAGTCCTGGATCATCAGATCCGAGCCGAGGAACGAGTCCGTGGTCTGCCCGGTAGGCAACCGCCGCACGCGCCGCTGGAAGCCAAGGTACAGATAGGCGTCGTCCTGCTTGCGGTCGTCGTCGTAGCGCTGGATCAGCAACTGCGTATTGCGCACGTCGTCCGGACTCAGCACCTTGACGTAGATGCCGCGGTACAGGTCGGAGGGGTTGGGGGTGACCTCCGGGATCGGCGCGTCCTCGAACCGGTGCTTGTAGTTGAGGAAGTTGAACTGGAAGTCGATGACGCGCTCCACCTGCCCCGTCTTCATGTTCCGGTATTGCCAGTAGAACGGGTTGATCGTGCCGTTGTCGCCCCAGTTCACCCCATGCAGGAAATTCCAGGCCAGCTTCAAGCCCGCCTGCGGGTCGTCCAGCGAAGGCTCCTGCGGAAACGGCCGGCCGGAAACGTAGCCTTCGAGCTGCAGCGTCTTGGGATCCAGCTTGACGTTCTTGTAGCTCGCCTTGGTCGCGTCGCGGAAGCTCTTGGTCAGCAGCTCCGAGAAGGTCGGCTTGGTCTGCACCTTGTACCAGCCGTTCTTGATGTAGGTGTACATCGCCGGGTCCAGCATGCCCTTGTAGGTTTCGACGTTGTCCTTGTCGATGACCACGCCCGGGGTGTAGCCCGGGAAGGTCGGCATGCCCTTGGCGTAAGGGTTGAACGAGGCATCCACGACCGGATCGCCGGTCGGGCTGTTGTTCTCGACGTAGTTGTTGCCCTGCTCGGCAGCGATGACCGCCACCGAGGACAGCGCCAGCAACGCGGCGAGCACGGATGCGAGTGGTTTGTTGTTCATGACGCCTCTCCTGGAGAATGTGGTGTTCATGGGTTCCGCCTGCCGCTCAGAAACTGGCGCGCAGCTTCACGAAGAGCTGGTTTTCCTTGCCCGCCGTGCCCAGCGGCCCGGCACGGAACCGTCCCAGCGGCTCGATGCCGCCCAGGCCGTAGGAGCCGTCGGTGAATGCCTGCGGAGGGTTCGCGCCGGTGTACGTGGTGAACGGCGCCCACGGATTGCACGAGCGGCAATCGTCGAAGTTGTAGCGGCTCAGGTCGTTGTAGTGCAGCAGCGCGCCCGCCGTGAGGCTCAGATGGTTGTTGACTAGCCAGTTCACCGACGGGGAAATGGTCCCGGCGTTCGCCTTCCAGTCATGCGCGAACAGCAACTGCGGGCTGAGGCGGCCATTCATGTAGGTCGGCTTGATCAGCAGGGTGAAGGTGAGGTCGTTCTTCCAGTCGGGGATGCCGGTCGGCCCGAGCGGACTCTGGCCGCGCTGGTAGTCGAAGATGTGCTGGAAGAACAGCTGGGCGGAAATCAGCGTGGCCTGGCGGCCGCTGATGCCGGGGATGAAGGTGAGCCGGTCGATGCCGAGCACCGAACGGAACACCGGGTTGCGGGAGTACAGATTGGGCCTCAGCGTGTTGGAGAACTCCTCGCCGGTGGTGTAGGCGCCCTCGAAGCGCACGGCCGACTTGGCCCACTCCCACTGATAGTCCAGCGAGCCGCCGATCAGATTGATCCGCGGGAACACCATGTCGAACGCGATCAGGCTCCGCACCGGTATGCCCGGGATCGGCGACGCGGTGTTGCCCGGCTGGCCGGTGAAGGCGTTGGTCGCTGCGCCGTTGATCGAGTGCAGGCTGGGCAACTGCGAGCGGTAGGTCAGCGCGTTCAGCGAAAAGCCCAGCGTGCCGCCCGCCGAGACGCCTTCGAACTTCAGGCCGATCGGGGAGTTCTTCAGCGTCCACGCGGGCATGTTCACGTTGCGGATGCCGATCTGGTGCGGGCCGAAGTCGGTGGCCGCGTACATGCCCGGCGTGCCGGGTGGCACCGAAGCGAAGTTGGAGACGGTGCCGCCGTTGTCCCACAGGTTCTTCATGCCGCGGAAGAAGCAACCGGCATCCAGGATCGCGTTGGGCGTACCGCACTGGCCGAGATTGTTGGGGCGGAATTTTTCCATGTTCCAGACCAATTGCAGATTGGATTCCTGGAACCACGACGACGCGCCCATGCGGTATTCGACCGTCGTGATGAGCATCGGGATGCGCGCATCCTCGAGCTCGTCGTAGATGTTGTTGCGCGAATAGTCCACCGGGTTGATCACGTCGAGCACGCGGAACAGGTCCGTCCGCCCCCAGATCACCTGCTGACGACCGACCTTGACGAACACCGACTGTGTCGACGAGAGCGGGATGTTGCCGCTGACGTAGATCTCGCGCAGGAAGTCGAAGCGATTGTTGAACTCCGGGAACTCCAGGTCGTGCCTGCTCAGGTTGCCGTAACCGCCGAAGTTGGCGCAACCGCGCGAATCCACGTTGCAGGGCCGTACCGGCACGCCGAACTCGACGCCGCCACCCGTGGTCGAGTGCCAGCGCTGGCCCAGCACCTGCATGCCCTGGTTGGGGTTGTAGTTGGCCGCGTTGGGGTTGGTGGAATTGATCCCGAAGGCATTCGTGGGAGGCAGCCCCAACGCGGTCGCCTCGGCCTGGTTGATGCCGCCGCCATGCGGGACGAATGCCTGCGAGAGGTTCGGGAACGGGTTGCCGGGGATGCCGGCGAAGACGGGCGACGCCGTATTCTGCAATACGATCGGCCCGCCGGCCTTGTCGCCGTATTCCTTGTCGTTGAGACGGTAGACACCGTCGTAGGTGCCGCGCAAGGTGGCGTGGAATTTCCATTGATCGGACAATTTCTTGTCCAGGGCGAGCTGGAACGTGTTGCGCTCTTTCGACAGCCCCACCCTGTTGCCGGTGTAGTCCTGGCCGCGGAACTGGGTTTCGTTCTCGTAATACCCGTGCACGATCCAGCCCGTCGAAGACGACTGCGCACGAGCAAGGCACGGCAACGACAACAGGGACGCGCCTGCGATCGCAAGGATCTTACTGCTTTGTTTGGCTTTCAATTTCACCTTCATTGGTACCCCTCCCCTTATGTAGGTTTGCGTGGACTTCACGCGGTTCTTGATTCCGCGAATTGCGCCTCCCCGGGCGCCTCCCGCGTGACGCACGTTTCCTGATCGGCGTGCTGGTGGATCTCCCAATCGCTGTCGCTGGCGTGAGTGACGAAGTGCGGGCGGAACACCAGGCACCAGGCGGGCACGATGAACATCGCCGCCAGCGCATTGAGGACGAGCATGAACGACAGCAACAGCGCCGCATCGGACTGGAAGCGCAGGTCCGACATGAAGATCCACAAGGCAACTCCGGCCACCAGCGTCACCGCGGTGAAACTGACCGCGTAGCCGGTGGTGCTGAACGCCTCGATCACCGCGCGCCGCAGGTCATGGACGCGGGCCATTTCCTCGCGGATGCGGTCCATGAAATAGACCGCGTAATCGATGCCCACGCCGACGCCGACGGCGATCACCGGCACCGCGTTGACGTCGATGCCGATATTGTTCCAGCCCATGTACGCATAGGTCAGCACGGTGGAGAACAGCATCGGCACCACCATCAGCACACCGGCGTGCAGCGAGCGGTAGTACGTCGTCACCAGCAGGAAGGCGATCAGCATGACCAGCGGGATGATCACCACGTTGTCGCGGTCGATCGCCTGGTTGGCTGCCGCCGTGACGCCGATGATGCCGCCCGCCAGTTCCATCGACAGCCCCTCCACGCCGGGGGCGATGGCGGCGATGCTGCGGCGCGCCTGCGCCATCGCCCGGTCGATGGTCACCGCGCGGTGGTCCTTGTAATAGAACACCACGTCGGCTTCATCGCCGGCCGGGTTGACGAACTCCTTGAGCGCGCCGGGGACAGGGCTCGACGCCATGTACGCGAACATCAGGCCGCCCACTTCGCGCGCGTCATGCGGAATCTGCGCCCAGCGGGGATCGTTGTAGTGGGTCAGGCGGTTGACCTGACGAACCACCAGCGGCAACGCCTTGGTGCCGCCGGTGTCCGGATCGAGCATCATGTCGGCCTGCAGCGACTCGATGGCATGCATGGCCTGTGGCTGCTTCAGCCCGTTGGGCTTGTCCGTGCGCACCAGCACATGCAGTTCCTCGGAGCCGGGAAACGCGGTGTTGATAGCCTTGGTCGACAGGTTGTAGTCGTGATTGCGCTTCAGCAACGGCGAACCGGGTTCGGAGTCGCCGATCTGCACATGCGCGGCGTAGTAGCCGCCCACCACGAACAGCAGCACCATCGCGCCGAGGATCGTCACGGCGCCGCGCTGGTTGCCGCCAGTGCGCGCCATGAAGGCGCCGAGCGCAGTCCGGATCGCATGATTCTTGTTCTGCGTCTTGCGTGGCGCGGGCAACACCGTCAGCGCCAGCGGCACCATGAAATGCACGGTGAAGATGACCGAAAGCGCCCAGAATCCTGCCGACAGGCCCAGTTTGTGGTCGAACGGCACCGTCGCCAGCACCAGCACGCCGATGCCCAACGCATCCACGATGATCGCCAGCGAGCCCGGGCGGAACAGCGCATCCAGCGCGTTGCGCGCCGCCTTCTTGCCGTCGTGTACGAGCTCGAACTCCTCGTAGTAGCGCGCCACCAGCTGCACACCGTGCGAAGTCGCCCGCGCCGCAATCAAGAACGGGATCGGCATCGCCAGCGGTTCCAGGTTGAAACCGCACAGCGCCATGAAACCCAGGCCCCAGATCGACGACAGGCTGATGCCGATCAGCGGCAGCAGCACGCCGTAGAAGCGCCGGAAGTACAGGATCAGCAGTGTCGCCAGCAGCGCCAGAGTGCCGAACAGGATGGCGATGATCTGGTCGAGGTAGGTGTAGACGTAGCCGGTCAGCACCGGGTTGCCGGTGGTGTAGATGTCGTAACCCGGTGTCGCGAGATCGGCACGCAGCTTCACCAGCGCGTTGATGAAGCTGGGATAGTCGATCTCCCCTTCGTTGAGCCGTGCCCGGATCAGTGCTGAACTGAAATCAGGCGAAACCAGCAGGCCGTAGACCTGGGGGTTCTCGACCACATCCGCCTTGAGCGCCTGCATGGCGGCCGCACTGCTGGCGGGATCCTGGGGATCGTAGTACGGCGTCGAGACGATGCTGCCGTCGCTGGCCAGATGGGTCGAGCGCACCGTGCGATGCGCCAGGCTGGACACCTGGTTGTGGTCGACGAATGGCAGGCTGTCCACGCCCTGGGTGGCCTTGTAGATCAGCGCCAGCGCCTGCGGATTGAAGATGGAGCCATCCTTTGCGCGGACCACCATCACCATCTGGTTGGCGCCGCCGAAGTTCTGCTTGATGCGGTTGTAGGTCTGGATGTAGGAGCTGCTTTGCGGCAGCAGATCGTTGAAGTCGGTGTACATCCTCAGTTTCGGCAGGAAGCTGGCAAAGACCGCCGTCACCAGCAGGATCAGGCCAAGCACAATCTTCGGATTGGCAAACAGCCACTGTTCGCCACGGATCAGGATTCCAGCAATGGTGTCACGGATTTTTTTCATGATGGGCGCCCTCAATCGGCCTGGTGGTTCGGACTGAGCCGATGCAGCTTGTCGCCGCCGGCGACGAATACCCCGCCAGACGGGAACAATGTCAATGCGGCCAGCTCGCCGGAGCCCGTACCCGCGTCGCCGGTATCGACGGCGGTCCAGGCGCCGGCGAGCCAGCGGATCACCCGACCGTCTGCGCCGACACCCCAGGCTGCGTCGCCCGCCCCGTTCAGGGCATAGATCGGCGCTTTCGCCGGGTTGTCGACGGCGGCCCAGGTCGCGCCGCCGTCGGAGGTGCCAAACAGCGCGCCCGCCACGCCGCTGACCCAGCCGTGGTCGCGATCCCTGAAATACATGGCGTAGGGATAGAAGTCGGCCGGCAACGGCGCCGACAACGTCCAGTGCGATCCAGCGTCAGACGTCACCGCCACGCTGCCGAACTCGCCGACGGCGATGCCATGCTGCGGATCGAAGAAGTGCACTGCGCTCAGGATGGCGTCCTTGTCCAGCGCCGTGGACGTCCAGGTCTTGCCCTGATCATTGCTCGAAGCGATGCCGGTGCGACTGCCCACGACCCACAGCCGATTCGTGCCGTCGCAAGTCATCGCGACGGGATCCATCTTGGTGTCGATCGGACGTGCCACCCATTGCCCGTCCTGATCCACCCAGACCCTGCGATGGAAGTCCAACGCCACCAGCATGCCGTCGGGACAGGCGCTGATGCCGACGATCGAAGCCGGCTGGGGAAGCTCTGTCCTCGCCCAGGTCTTGCCGGCGTCCCGGCTGACGAGCAGCGCGCCGCCAAGCGTGCCGGCCACCAGGCTGTGCGCCGTCGCCGCCACCGCATTGAATTGGTCGGTGCGACGAATCGGTTTGGCGCTTTCGGCGGCCGCCGCGGCGTCGCCATGGCCGGCCATTGTGCACGCGCCCAATGCGACGGCGAGCAAAGCCGCCAGCACCGGCATGCGCAGATGTTTCATCTTTATGAGTTGCATGTTTCCCCACCCTTGACGTGCATGGCACGACGGTGCCCGATATGCCTCGTTTCTCCCCCCGGAGGTGCGGAGCAGCTTCGCTGCTCCGCCTGCCGCTATGCGGCGGCTCCGGTTTTCCGCGCGTCGCGCTCGCGCGCCATGCGGAACGCCGTGTCCTCGATCATGTCTTCCTGCCCGCCGACCATCCCGCGCCGGCCCATTTCGAGCAGGATTTCCCGCGCCGGCACGCCGTACTTCTCCTCGGCGCGCCAGGCAAAACCGAGGAACGAGCCGTAGACGCCGGCGTAGCCGAGCGCCAGCGCATCGCGGCCGATGCGTTGCGGCGTTTTCTTCATCGGCACGACCAGGTCTTCGGCGACATCCTGGATCGCGAACAGATCGACCCCGGTCTCGATGCCCATCAGGTCGCACACGGTCACGAACACTTCCGTCTGCGTGTTGCCCGCGCCCGCGCCCAGCCCGGCGCAGGACGCGTCGATGCGGTTGGCGCCGGCTTCCACCGCGGCCACGCTGTTGGCCACCCCCATCGAGAGGTTGTTGTGTCCGTGGAAACCCAGCTCGGTTTCGGGGCGCAGCGCATGGCGCAACGCGCCGATCTTTTCCTGCACCTGCGCCGGCAGCATGTGGCCCGCCGAATCGGTCACGTAGATGCAGTTGGCGCCGTAGCCTTCCATCAGCTTGGCCTGCCCGATCAAGCCCTCGGCCGAGTTCATGTGGCTCATCATCAGGAAGCCGACGGTGTCCATGCCCAGCTTGCGTGCCTCGGTGATGTGCTCCTCGGACACGTCCGCCTCGGTGCAGTGCGTGGCGATGTAGATGCTGCGCACACCCAGGTCGTGTGCCTTCTTCAGGTGCGTCACCGTGCCGATGCCCGGCAGCAGCAGCGCGGACACCGTGGCGCGCTTCATCAGTGGAATGACCGTGGACAGGTACTCCTCGTCGGAGTGCTTGCCGAAGCCGTAGTTGACCGAGCCGCCGCCGAGGCCCTCGCCGTGGGTGACCTGGATCAGCGGGATGCCGGCCTGGTCCAGCCCGGTGGCCACAGCGGTCATCTGCTCCAGCGTCATCTGGTGGCGCATGGGATGCATGCCGTCGCGCAGCGTGACGTCGTGCAGGGTGATGCGTGTCTTTTTCGAATTCATGGTGCGGTCCTCAGGCCACTTGCAGGCTCAACGAGCCATCGAGAATGCGTTCGGCGAACATCTCCGCCGTGCGCGTCGCCGCGGCGGTCATGATGTCCAGGTTGCCGGAGTACTTCGGCAGGAAATCGCCCAGCCCCTCGACCTCCAGGTAGATCGAGACGCGGTTGCCCTCGAACACCGGACCCTGCACGACGCGGTAGCCGGGCACGTACTTCTGCACCTCGCCCACCATCTGCTGGATCGACTCGGTGATGGCGCGTTCGTCGGGCGCTTCCTCGGTCAGGCAGTACACCGTGTCGCGCATGATCAGCGGCGGCTTGGCGGGATTGAGGATGATGATGGCCTTGCCCTTTTTCGCGCCGCCCACCTTCTCGACGGCGCTGGCGGTGGTGACGGTGAACTCGTCGATGTTGAGGCGCGTGCCGGGGCCGGCCGAGCGCGAGGACACGGTGGCCACGATCTCGCCGTAGGCGACGGCTTGCACCCGCGACACGGCCGCCACCATCGGCACAGTCGCCTGGCCGCCGCAGGTGACCATGTTGAGGTTCATCTCGCGCTGTTCGGTGTGCTTCTGCAGGTTGATCGGCGGCACGCAGTACGGGCCGATCGCCGCCGGCGTGAGGTCGATCATCATCACGCCGAGCGCGGTGAGCTTGTCCGAGTTGGCCTTGTGCGCGTAGGCGCTGGTGGCGTCGAACGCGATCTGCACGCCGTCGCCATGCACGAACGGCAGCATGCCGTCGACGCCCTCGGCGGTGGTCTTGAGTCCGAGGTCGCGCGCGCGGGCCAGGCCTTCGGACGCCGGATCGACGCCGACCATCCAGACCGGCTCCAGTACCTCGGAGCGGCGCAGCTTGTAGAGTAGATCGGTGCCGATGTTGCCGGGACCGATGATGGCGCACTTGATCTTTTTCATTGTCCTATTCCTCGCATGGCTCAAACGAAGCGCATCGATACGCTGCCCAGGTCCTGGAAGCGCACGTGGATGGCATCCCCGGCGGCAACCGCAATCGCCTCCGTGGCGCCACCGCTCATGATGAAAGTGCCGGCCGGGAGCTCTTCGCCGCGACTGGCCAGGTGGTTGGCAAGTGCGGCCACCGCGACCGCCGGATGGCCGAGCACCGCCGCACCTGCGGCCATGGCGACAATCTCGCCGTTCTTCTCCATGACCAGCCCGAGCGTGCGCAGGTCCAGCCTTTCGACACCGCGCGCGACATCGCCGACGACGAAGCGTGAGGACGAGGTGTTGTCGGCGATCACGCTGGTCAGGTCGAAGCGGAAGTTCTCGTAGCGCGAGTCGATGATCTCTACCGCCGGCACCACGAAGTCGGTGGCGGCAAGCACCGCGCCGGCATGGCAACCGGGGCCGCGCAGCGGCTGTTTGAGCACGAAGGCGATCTCGGCTTCGACTTTCGGGTGGATCAGCTTCGACGCGTCGATCTCGCCGCCGTTGGCGACGCTCATGTAGTCGAAGAGCAGGCCGAACACCGGCGTGTCGACGCCCATCTGCTTCATCTTGGCGCGCGAGGTCAGCCCGGCCTTGAGCCCTGCGACGCGCTGGCCGCGTGCTTCCTTGCGGGCGCGGATCGCCTGTTGGATGGCATAGGCGTCGTCCCATTCAAGCGCGGGATGCGCATCGGTGATCTTGGCGACGGCGCTCGCATTGAGTTCGGCATCTTCGAGATACGCCGCAAGCTTCCGGATGGTTTCTTGGTCTAGGGTCATGACGTCAGCTCTTCAGGCGAAGCGCACCGAGCAGCTGCCGAGGCCGCCGACGCTGCAGTGGAAGGAATCGCCGGCCACGACCGGCATCAGCGGCGACTGCGAACCGGACAGGATCACCTCGCCGGCCTTGAGCGGGATGCCGAGCGCACCGAGCGTGTTGGCCAGCCAGGCCACCGCGTTGACCGGCGAGCCCTGTACCGCGGCACCGGCGGCGGTCGAGACGATGTCGCCGTTCTTCTCGACCACCATGCCGGCGACCGCGAGATCCAGCCCGCGCAGCGAGCGCGGCGTGCCGCCGAGCACGAATACGCCGCAGGAGGCGTTGTCGGCGACCGTGTCCTGGATCTTGATTTTCCAGTCCTGGATGCGCGAATCGACGATCTCGAAACAGGGCAGCACGAAGTCGGTGGCGCGCAGCACGTCGGCGGCGGTGATGCCCGGACCGTTGAGATCGGCCTTGAGGATGAACGCCACCTCAGCCTCGGCCTTGGGCGCGATCAGCGTGTCCACCGGGATCGGTTCGCCTTCGCTGTAGACCATGCCCGAGAGCAGCTGGCCGAAGTCCGGCTGGTAGACCTTGAGCATGTTCTGCACGGCTTTGGAGGTGACGCCGATCTTCTTGCCGACGACCGTCTCGCCCTTCTCGATGCGGCGCTCGATCATGCGCAGCTGGATGCGGTAGGCGTCGTCGATGCCGATGTCCGGCACGCGGTCGGTCAGCGGTGCCACCGCGCGGCGCCCGACCAGCGCCTCGTACAACTCGTCGCCGTGCTTCTGGATATCCTGCAGGTTCATGGCCATGGCTTCAGGCGGCCTCGTCGAGGAAGTCGGTGACCAGGCGCGCGAAACGCGCCGAGTGCTCGATCTGGGTCCAGTGGCCGCACTTGCCGAACACGTGCAGCTGCGCATTCGGAATCCAGTCGGCCAGGGTCAGCGAATTGGCCAGCGGAATCACCTGGTCCTCGCGGCCGTGGATCACCAGTGTTTCGTGCGGCAGCGCACGGATGTCCGCCGTCGACGTGCACAACGCATCCACTCCGCGCTGGCGCGGCGCCGGGAACATCGCCGAGAACGATTCCTGGAACCCGGGCCGGATGCTGGCGCGGTAGCGCAGCTCGGCCAGTTCGTCGGTGACCAGCGCGCGGTCGTAGGCGAACAGATCCATCATCTTGCGCATGTTCTCGAACGAAGGCTGGTAGCCCCAGACTTCGTCCAGCCCCGGCGTGATTTTGAACGGCACGCCGGCGGCCCCCATCAGCACCAGTCGGCGCACGCGCCCGGGATGGCGGACGGCCAGCGCCAGTGACAGCGCACCGCCGAAGGAGTTGCCGACCAGATCCACCTGCGGCAGCTTCAGCGCGTCCATCACGCCGATCGCGTGGGTGACCCAGTTGTCCATCGTGTAGTGGTAACCGGCGGGACGGTCGGTGAAACCGAAGCCGACCATGTCCGGCGCAACCACGCGACGGCGCTCGGCGAACGTCGGCATCACCGGCCGCCAGTTCGCGAAGGCGCTGACGCCGGGGCCGGAGCCGTGGATCAGCAGCAGCGGCACGCCGGCGGCGCCACGGTTGAGGTCGTGGTAGTTGGTGCGGATGCCGGCGGCGACGATGTCCTGGCCGATTTCGGGATTGCTGTGGGCGTTCATGTTGGTCTCTGGATGGCGGTCAGGCGTACTTGATGCAGACATTGCGCAGCTCGGTGTAGAACTCCAGCGAGTGCACGCCGCCTTCGCGGCCGATGCCGCTCTGCTTGCTGCCGCCGAACGGCGTGCGCAAATCGCGCAGGAACCAGCTGTTGATCCAGGTGAGGCCTACGTCGATCTGGCCGGCGATGCGATGGGCGCGGCCGAGGTTCTGGGTCCACACCGTGGTGCACAGGCCGTAGGGCGTGTCGTTGGCGAGCGCGACGACTTCGTCCTCGCGATCGAACGGCGCGATGTGGCAGCACGGCCCGAAGATCTCCTCACGCACCACTGCCGCGGTCTCGGGCAAGCCGGTCCAGATCGTCGGCTCGATCCACGAACCATCCTGCAGGCCGGCCGGCATCTTCGGCACGCCGCCGCCGGTGACGATGGTGGCGCCGTCGGCCTTGGCCTTGGCGTAGTAGCTCAGCACCTTCTGCTGATGCTCCTTCGAGATCAGCGGGCCGATACCGGTGGCCTTGTCGCCGGGCACGCCGGGCTTCATCGCTTCGGCCTTCTGCTTCAGCGCCGCAACGAACTTGTCGAAGATCGGCCGCTCGACGTAGACGCGCTCGGTGCCCAGGCAGACCTGGCCGCAGTTGACGAAGGCGGCGCGTGCGATGCCGTCCACCGCCGCATCGAAGTCCGCGTCGGCGAAGACGATACCGGCGTTCTTGCCGCCCAGCTCGAACGACACCGGCCGCAGGCCCTTCGAAGCCGCCCCCATGATGGCCTGGCCGGTGCGCGTCTCGCCGGTGAAAGTGATCGCATCGACGCCGCGGTGCGTGGTCAGGAACTCGCCGGCCGAATCCGGGCCGAGTCCGTGCACGACGTTGTAGACCCCCTTGGGCACGCCGACCGCATTCATTACCTCACCGAGCAGGGTCGCGGTGGCCGGAGTTTCCTCGGATGGCTTCACCACCACGGTGTTGCCGCAGGCCAGCGCTGGGCCGACCTTCCAGGTCATCAACAGCAACGGCAGGTTCCACGGGCAGACCACCGCGATCACGCCGCGCGGCTTGCGCAGCGAATAGTTCAGCGCGGCGCCGCCGTCCGGCGTCGCCATTTCGAAGGTTTCGGCCGGGACATTCTTGATGACGTCCGCGAAGACCTTGAAGTTGGCCGCGCCACGCGGGATGTCGATATGGCTGGCCATGCTGCGCGGCTTGCCGGTATCGGCGACCTCGGCGTCGAGGAATTCCTCGAAGCGGCGGTTGATCTCGTCGGCCACCTTGTACATCAGCTCGACGCGCTGCGTGACCGGCATGCGCCCCCAGGGACCGTTCATGGCCGCGCGCGCGGCGGCCACGGCGGCATCCACTTCCGGTCGCCCGCCTTCGCAGACGGCGCCAATCAGCGTGCCGTCGATCGGGTTGCGATTGTCGAAGGTCTTGCCGCTGGCCGAGGCGATGAACTCGCCATTGATGAAGTGCCGAAACTCTTTCATTGTCGAAACCAATTCGTGGATGGAAGTTGGGAAACGTGATTCATCGCGCCTCCTCGGACAGGCCTGCCGAGGCCAGTCCGGCGCGGGCACAGGCAGCGTCCTGTTCCGCGGAGCCGCCCGAAACACCGATGCCGCCGACCCGCACCGCCCCCGCATACATCGGCAGGCCGCCGCCGAACACCACCAGACGCGGGCGTTGCGGCATTCCGATGCGCAGCGCCGGGTCGCCGTCGAGCAGCGACATCCAGCGGTCGGTGGCGAAACCGAAACTGGCGGCGGTGTAGGCCTTATCGATCGCGATGTCGATCGAATGCAGGAACGCGCCCGGCATCCGCTGGAAGGCCATCAGCACGCCGGCTTCGTCGGTGACCGCCGCATTGATGCGGATGCCGAGCTGTTCGGCATGCTGCAACGCCGCCGTCACCGCGGCTTGCGCCGCTTCGGTGGTGACACTGGCGCGGGTATAACTGGCTTTCATCACATTCATCCGGTCATGTGTAAACCGAGACGAAGGAATCCGTCAGCTCACCGGTGTGGTAGAAGATGCTGCGCCCGATGTTCTCCTCGGTCCACGTGGTGACGGGACGATCGCGCTGGGCCTGGTAGCCGAGCCCCGCGAATGTCTCGTTGCGGTTGCCAGAGGGGTCGAAGAAATAGATCGTCTCGCCGCGTGTGAGTCCGTGGCGCGTCGGCGCTACGTCGATGCGCACCCGGTTCTTCGCCATCACGTCGCCGGCCTTGAGCACGTCGTGCCAGGAGTCGAGGAAGAACGACAGGTGGTGCAGGCCGGGCGTGGGGCCGCCAACGAAGGCGATATCGTGCGGCTTGCTGGAATGCGACAGGAAGGACGCGAGTTGGAAGGCGCCATCGGGGCCGACCAGGATCTGCTCGGTCTGGAAGAAGTTCAGCACCTCCTTGAAGAACTTGGTGTTCTCGGCCACCTTGTTGATGTTCTTTTCGGGGTTGAACTCGCACATCAGCAGGCAGTGGTCCAGCCAGTGCGCGCCCGCGCCCTTGATACTGTCCGGCCACGGGTCGGGATTGTCCGAGCCGACATCGGTGCCGACGTATTCCTTCTCGGCGAACAGCCGCATCTCGTGCCCGCTTGGCAACTCGAACGAGAGCATGCGGCCACAGGCCGGCAGGCTGTCGGCCGGAAGCTGCTTGAGCTTGATGCCGTAGGCCTTGATCTTTGCCGCGAGATCGTCGAGATCGCTGTCGCGCTCGACCTTGTAGGCCACATGGTTCATGCCGGCCCGGTCGGACGGCGTCAGGATGACCGAGTACTTGTCCCACTCGTCCCAGCACTTCAAATACTTGTTGCCTGCCGCATCGGTGTGCGTGACGCTCAGGCCGAGCACATTTTCGTAGTGTTTGATCGCAGCATCCATATCCATGACGCGGATGCTGATGTGCCCTATCCTCATGACTGCCATTTCGCTCTCCTCATCATCGATTATGGTCAAGCACTGATGCCGCGATACCGGCACCGCGCATCAGGTTTCGACGTACTTTTTCGCCGACGACTTCCAGCACGACGTCGGTCACCGGCGCCACGCGGCAGGCCAGCGTGTAACCCGCCGCTCCCTCATCCGCGCTTACGTGGGCCCGGCTGATCGCGCCCAGCTGCCGCACGCATCCGGAGTCCACATGCACCTTGCACACCCCGCAGCCGCCATTGGTGCAACCCACCGGTATGCCCTTGCGGCCCAGCCGCAACATGCCGCACAACAGGCTCTCGTTCCGGCCGCAGGCATAGCTCTCCCTGCTGCAGGAAATCGTCACCGACAACTGCAGTGACGCTGCGGTAGCGGATATCGCCATCCCGCCGGGCATGTCGCCACGTTCGTGTTCGCACGCTGCTGCATCGATTCGCATCGGCGTCTCCTACAAGGCCCGGAACAGCGGACTGCGCCGTGCCGCCGCGGCGGCATCGGCTGCGGTGATGAACTTCTCGGTATAGATGTCGCGTTCGAACAGCCGCCCTTGCATCAGGGTCGCGATGCAGGCCTCGATCATCGGCGGTGGGCCGCACAGGTAGGCCTGGTGGCCGCGGAAATCCGCGCTGGCGCCGCCGTCGTCGCTGAAGCGCCGCTTCAATTCTTCGTGCACGAAACCACGCGCACCGGTCCAAGGGTCGCTCTCGTCGAGGTTGGACAGCACCGGCACGTAGTGCAGCCGGGGATGCTCCTTCGCGAGCTGCTCGAAATGACTGGCGAAGTACAGTTCGCTGCGGTCGCGCGCGCCCTGGAACAGCCAGATGTCGTGCGCGAAATCTTCGGCCAGCAGATCGGCCAGCATCGATTTCGGGCTGGAAAGCCCCGAGCCGCCAGCCAGCAGGATCACCGGCAAGCCGGCTGACTTGCGCACGAAGAATCGGCCCATCGGCACGGTCAGCTGCAGCCGGTCGCCGGCCTTCAACACATCGTGCAGCCAGCCCGTGGCGGCACCGCCCGGCACCTTGCGTACGTGCAGTTCGATCAGCTCCTCGCCTGGCGCGTTGGCCAGCGAGAACGCACGCGGCCCTTCGACGCCCGGCAGGTGGATGTTGAGGTACTGGCCGGCCTGGAACGACACCGGCCGATCCGGACGCAGCCAGATGCCCTTGACCGTGGGCGTCAGGTCCTCGATCCGCACCACCTCGGCCTGGCGGTCCTCCAGCGGGAGGTACAGCGCATCCGGGTCCTCGTCGACATCGGCCTCGATCACCGCGTCGTCGTGCAGGGTCGCGCAGCAGGCCAGCGCCTGGCCCTCCTCCCGCTCGAAGTCCATCAAGGCAAACGGGCTGGCGTTGCCGTGCTCGAACTCGCCGCGCACGACCTGCACCTTGCAGGTGCCGCAAAGCCCGTGGCAGCACGCATGCGGCAGCCACACGCCCTGCCGCAGGCAGGCATCGAGGATGGTCTGGTCCTGCTCGACCTCCACGGTCTGCCCCAGGGGCTCGATGGTGAGCTGGTAGGACATGCCGCGATCTCCCTAGGAACCGCTGCCGGCGATGCCGGTCAAGCCAGGTGTAGAGAACTGCACCAACGATTTGTGCAGCAGACCGTTCTCCGCCAGGCTTTTGGCCGGATCGGGTTTCCAGTCAGCCTGGCCGTGCTGCCATTGAACTTTTTTCCAGTTGATCCTGCCGAAATCCGGATGCGAGCCGTACAGGCCGGGCAGCACTTCGTCGCGCAAAACGGCGAAAGGCATGTCCGCTGGCACCGGGATGCAAAACGGTGAGCAGAACATCAGGTGATCCCGCCAATGAAGATAGAGCAGGCGGTTGCCGTGGAAGTTTTCCTCGGCGTCGCGGGGGACGCCGGTATAGTCGGGTGCGAGTGCCTGGACGGCCATGCTCGAATCTCCTCGGAAGGTTGGGTGGCTTGCCTCAATCGGCGTCCGCGCCGCGGGCACCGGTCCAGCGATCCCAATTGGCCTTGTCGGGCGACAGGTCGTGGTCGCCGTTGTCCACCCCGGGCTCGAAGTGGTACCAGGCCAGCACGTCCGGCACGGTGGCGCCGCCGCAGTTGCCCTGGTAGATCTGGTGTACCGGCAGCCATGCCTGCACGTACTTCTCCGGCTCGTAGTCGAAGATGTCCTTGCAGCCGTCCGAACAGAAGTGGTACTTGGCGCCCTTGTAGTCGCTCTCGCGGAAGCAGATGCGCGTCGGGTCCGTGTCGACCTCGGTGAACAACATCGGGATCTGGCAGGTCTGGCACAGCATCGGAAGCCCGGCGCTGAACCAGCGCTCGCCTTTCTTCGCCAGGCCGTCCCAATGCTCGAAGCGAGGGCGATAAAACTTGTCGAAGGTCTCGGGATACTTTTCCGAGAGCCACTCCTTCTCGCCGTCGCCGGGTATCCAGGTGTGGAAGGCCGCGGCATGGGAAAAGTTGTAGAACGTGCTCCAGACCTGGTGCGACAGGTGGGCCTTCTCCTTCTGCGCCACCTCGTGGTATTTCGGCATGCGCACCCCGTAGCGGGACAGGTCCTCGAACAACGCGCCGCCGTTCTTCTCAAAGTAGATTTCCCAGGCTTCCGACCAGGACATCACGCGCTTGGGCAGCATGTAGTCCATCATCATCGCCACCAGCGCCAGCAGCCGGTAGCCGCGCCAGAACCACTTGTCGATCCAGCGCTGCACGATGGGAAGGTTGGCGGGGTCCTGCTCCAGCAGGAACTTCACGATCTCCAGCCCCAGCGTCATGTGACGCGACTCGTCCGACTGCGCGGAAAAGCCGAAGGTCACCGTGGCCATGTCGCCGTTGAATGCGGCGCCGGACATGAAGGGCATGAACAGCAGATTGGTCAGCACGTACTCGAAAGAGAACGAGATCGCCGTGACGAACTCGAACGGACCGGCCGTCATCGCGTCCTCGAAATAGGACTTGGGCACCGACAGGTACCAGACGCGGTCGTACATGTGGACGTTTTCGTGCAGGCCGCTGAAGAACTTGTTGTAGTGGCTGATGGTGTGGATCTGTGTCTGCGCATGGCGCAGTTCGTCGATCGCCTGCATCTGGCAGGCGATCCGCGCACCGACCCCTCGCAGGTTGCGGCCGGCCAAGGCATAGCCGCGGCTGGCGGCGTATTCCAGCGGCGATACGCCCTGGAAGAACAGCTTCAGCGCATTGATGTAGCGCGCATCGGTGACGTTGAGATGGCCGTTGTTCTGCTGGAACGCATCGATGATGGCGTAGAGCTTGCGTTCCTTTTCGCCCTGGAACTTCCAGTAGGCATCCATGGTGAGCCGGAACGGATCCTGCCAGCCTTCCCAGTTGTGGATCTTGATGCCTTCGAACTGGTCGAACGGAAAGACCTTGTCCATCGGCTGGTAGGTGGTGTCCCAGCCAAGGTCGCGCGTCATCAGGTTGTAGCGCTCTTTCAGGCCCAGCTTGCGCGGGGCCGCCTTGGCGGTGTCTGCGCCTTTCGCCACGATATCGGAGGCTCGCTTGTTCATGGTGCTCTCTTCAGTACGGAGTGTGGTGTGGGCGCCGCGTCAGCCGCGGACCAGGCAGAATTCGTCGTCGCTTTCGTCGATGTTTCCCGACAGCGAGATCAGGCAGAGGTGCAGTTCCTGCAGGTCCCAGTCGCGGCCCAGCCGCTGGCCCACGGACTCGCGCCGCACCACCAGCCGTCCCGGCGCGTCGATCTTCACCATGGCGGGAAAATCCGAACGTGTGGCGGCAGGGTTGTCATCAAGGATCGCGTCGATGATGGCGCGCGCCTCGTCGCTGGTTTGCAAGGCGATGAAGACGTTGTTGTTCATGGCGTGCTCCCGGCCGAAACGGATGGTGACGAGGCATTCACGACGATGCCGGCCTGCGCGGCACGCGCGATGAGCTCACCGGCGGCCTCGGCCAGGGCGGCCTCGGCCTGCTCGCCAAACGCCGCCGACGCCCACGGCCGGAAGGCATCGATCAACGTCGGCAACCAGTGCTCGATCCACTGCTTGAGCAGCGCCGCATTGGCTGGCGACTCGGCGGCTGCAGTGCGCAGGCTGGCGTCCATCCAGCGGACGTTTTCCCCGTACCAGCTTTTGGCAAATTCCGTGGACAAGGCGTAGCCGCTGGCCGCTTGCGGTGCCAGCACTTGCTCCAGGCGGCTCATGGCCAGCGGATACACCAGGCCATCGAAGAGGAAATTCTGCACGAGCAGCACTTCGAACCAGTCCGCGGTGACGAACAACTTTTCCATGCAGGCACGTATGCCCTGCCAGCACGGCTCACCCAGCCAGTCCTCCCGGGCCTGCTCAATAACGGCGGTGCCGTTGCCGTCGAGTAGCAAGCCAATCCGGGTCAGGTACTGCGCCAGGCCGAGACGATCCATGGTGTGGAAGTGCGCGGGCTGCGTGATGGCCGCACCGTAGCCGTAGGCCACCACGGCGCAGTTGTTCATGTTGCCGCCCCACTCGTAGTGGCGCAGCGGCACCAGCAGGCGAGCGAGATGCGCACGATCCGTTTCTGCGGCGTCGCGCAGCATGCCGCGGCGCTCGACGAACTCGAAGTTGCTCTCCTGCACCTCCTGCTGTTTGGCCCGCGCCTGGACGTACACGCCGTAGTAGTAATGACGAGGATCGCGGAAGGCGTACCAGTCGGCCATCACGATGGCGGTGCGGCGCGTGTCGTACAGTTCGTACTGGGGCTGCCACAGCGGCTTGTAGTGGAAATTGACCGTCGGCTGCAGGTCGAGGGTCGCTTCCTGGTAACGCGTGGCCGGCTTGTCTGCCCCGAACCGGCGCGCGATATGCGAAAAGGTCTGCCGTATCGGCTGGATGCCGCTTGTTTTGATGTCGACCTGCATGAATAGCTCCTATGATCGTTTACCGATGACGCCGGACAACTGGTTCAGCTCTCGACACCGGCTTCGCCGTAGCGCCACTTCAGCCGCTCGGCATCCGCCGCTGCGCCCTCCGGGCCGGACATGAAACGGCTGTGGTGGCGGGCGCAGAATTCGCGGAACTGCTCGGGGCGCATCACCAGCTCCACGGTCAGGTCCGGATCGCCCATGGAAAACTCGAACTGCACGAATCGCTGCCCGATGCCTCCGGTGACGCGTACCGTCGTCGCTGGTTGGCGGAGTGCTCGCTGAGGTGATGCATTCATCAGTTCTCCCCTTGCGCAGGCCGAATGCCTTGGCAATGTCATAAGAGCAATAGCCGTGCCAAGCCCGCACAAATGGCTTCACACCTCGCTTTGCCGCCATCGAGCCCGCGGCCGCCTCGGGCAGGCCTTGCGTAAATGATCAATTGGTGCAACGCAGCTTGACGATTTGCTCATGCTGCAGTGCAGTGCAAGCTATCCCGGATGCCACGGCCAGGCCTGCAAAGACCATCAAGGCAGCCTGGGCGGCGCTTTCCCCGTCACCCCTTTCTGCGATTGTTCCAATGCCAGCGACTTCCACCCGCCGCGACCTGCTTGCCTCGCTCCGATCGTTGATTCGTTTTGAATCGTCGAGCGGGCTCATCTGGCTCGACCAGAACCGCATGGTGCTTCTGCATACGGGAGCGCTGGGCGCGTTGCGACGCGAGCTACTGGAAAGCCTGGGCGAGCAGCGCGCGCGCGGCCTGCTGTTGCGCATGGGCTTTGTTTCCGGCCAGCGGGATGCGCAGCTGGCGCGCAAATTGCGCCCGGACATCGTCGATCAGGTCGAGAGCTTCAGCACTGGGCCACTGCTGCACGCGCTGGAAGGCGTGGTCAAGGTCGCCACCGTCAGGCAGGACATCGACATACAGCGCGGCCGTTTCTATGGCGAGTACCTGTGGCAGAACTCCTGGGAATGCGAATCGCACGTGCGCGAATCCGGTTATTCGGACGACCCGGAATGCTGGTCGCAGATCGGGTATGCGTCCGGCTATACCAGCGCTTTCATGAACCGCTTCATCGTCTTCAAGGAAGTGGAATGCACGGCACAAGGCGACCCCTGCTGCCGGATCGTCGGCAAGCCGGCCGAAGAGTGGCACGACCCGGACTATCTGCAGTATTTCCGTCCCGATTCGATCGCGCACGAGTTGCTCGACCTGCAGATGGAAGTCGAGCACCTGCGCTCGTCCATCACCCGGCCGCGCTACGAGGGCCCGCTGGTGGGTGCGTCGTCGAAGTTCCTCGATGCGATGGCCCTGCTCCAAAACGCCGCCCCCAGCCAGATCAGTGTGCTGCTGCTGGGCGAAACGGGCGTCGGCAAGGAAGTTTTCGCGCATTGGCTGCACAACAACGGGCCACGTGCCGACAAGCCTTTTATCGCAGTCAATTGTGGTGCCATACCCGACAACCTGATCGAAGCGGAATTGTTCGGCGTCGAGAAGGGCGCCTATACCGATGCACAGAGCACCCGCGCCGGGCGCTTCGAACGGGCCGACGGCGGCACGCTGTTCCTTGACGAAGTCGGTGACTTGCCACCCAGCGCACAGGTCAAGCTGCTGCGTGCGCTGCAATCCGGCGAGATAGAGAGGCTGGGTGGAGAACGGGTCAAGGTCGTCAACGTGCGGGTTGTCGCCGCTACCAACGTCGATCTTCTCAAGGCCGTGCAGGAGGGTCATTTCCGTGCCGACCTGTACTACCGGCTGGCCACATTCCCCATTACCATCCCGCCGTTGCGCGAACGCCGTGTGGATATCCAGTTGCTGGCAGAGCGCTTCATCGAGAAATTTTCTCGCCCCGTCGGCAAGCAGATCCGAGGCTTGAGTGATCGGGCCGTGCAGTCCCTGGTTGATTATGCATGGCCGGGCAACATCCGTGAATTGGAGAACGTCATCGAGCGTGGCGTGCTGTTGACACCTGACAACGCGGCGATCGATGAGCATCATCTTTTTCCGCACGCCGGCTCGGCAGCCGTGCAGCACTTGCAGGCCTCCGGCACGATCGGTGCCGATGCCCCTCGCCACGCCGACGCGATTGCCGAACGTGTACTGGAATCCGGCATCGGGCTCGAGGAACTGGAGGACGGCCTGCTCCGGATGGCGGTGGAGCGCTCGGGTGGCAACCTGACCCAGGCGGCGAAACTGCTCGGCATCAGTCGCGCAAAACTCGCCTACCGGATCAAATGCATGCGAGATACAGGCGAGGGGGATTGAACCGAGCGATCAAGCGGGTGAAATTTGAGCGTATAGCTTGTAGCCGCCCCAGCCGGTACCAGTCGAGCTTGTCCGCAGGGTGGAACCATAGGCGGCAGGATGCTGAATCCGACATCACCACCAGGGCCTGATCGCCGCGCAACACACTACCCTCGATAACGCATCCTGACCACGGCGTCGACATCGCTATAAAAATTCCCGTCGGGATCTCCCCCTGTCTTTTGAAAAGGGTTGAGGTCAAATGAAACGACATCAGGGTCGGCTTCTAGGAGAAGCCCGTGCTCTACAGCTAAATGACTGCAGGATCCAACGTCGTTGGGTTTCCGGACTGAAAACCGACCAAATATTCATGTTGAGTTGATGAGAGACAAAATGGGAGGAGGTTCGACATGTCCCGCTATATCAGGAACCCGGATGCGCTGTCGCGCCTGAGCCCCGAGCAGTACCGGGTGACCCAGCAGAGCGGCACGGAATATCCCGGAACCGGCGAATACCTGCACAACGCGGAACCGGGCATCTATGTCGACGTGGTGTCTGGCGAACCGCTGTTCGCCTCCTCGGACAAGTTCGAGTCCGGCTGCGGCTGGCCGAGTTTCACCAGACCGATCGAGTCGGCGAATGTCAACGAACGGCGCGACACCACGCACGGCATGATCCGCACCGAAGTGCGTTCGGTGCACGGCGACAGCCACCTTGGCCATGTCTTCCCCGACGGCCCTGCCGATCGCGGCGGCCTGCGCTACTGCATCAACTCGGCCTCGCTGCGCTTCGTCCACCGCGACGACATGGCAGCCGAAGGCTACGGCGATTACCTGGACCAGGTGGAGAACGTGCGATGACGACCGAGCGTGCGCTCCTGGCCGGCGGTTGCTTCTGGGGCATGCAGGATCTGATTCGCCGCCAGGACGGTGTCGTTTCGACGCGGGTCGGCTACAGCGGCGGCGACGTGCCGAATGCCACCTACCGCCACCATGGCAGCCATGCCGAGGCGATCGAGATCGTGTTCGATCCGGCGCGGATCGGCTATCGCACGTTGCTGGAATTCTTCTTCCAGATCCACGACCCGTCCACGCCGGACCGGCAGGGCAACGATCGCGGCAGTTCCTACCGCTCGGCGATCTTCTACACGTCGGATACCCAGAAACGCGTCGCCGAGGACACCATCGCCGACGTGGATGCCTCGGGCCTGTGGCCCGGCAAAGTGGTGACCGAGGTGGCGCCGGCCGGCGATTTCTGGGAGGCCGAGCCGGAGCACCAGGATTACCTGGAGCGTTACCCCGGCGGCTACACCTGTCACTTCATCCGGCCGGGCTGGAAACTGCCGCGCCGTCAGACGGCCGGCTGATCCGGGCGTCACCGCCCGAAAATGATTTCCTTGCCTTCATGGTCGCGGTCCCAGCCGCGCAGCTGGTCGCGGATGTGGGCGATGCCCTGGCGGCCCAGTGCATTGCGCTCCTCGTCGAGCACCTGGCCGTCCAACAGCTCGGCGAGGCGTTGCGCCGTGGGCAGCATGGCGTCCCAGGCGTCCAGTGCAGGCAACGGCGCCGGCAGGGTCATGAAGAAGCTCACCCCCGGCGTTTGCAGTGCGTCGAGCCGCGCCAGATCGAAGTTGCCGGGCTTGAGCATGTTGGCCACGCTGAAGATCGGCCCCAGCTCGCGCTTGCCGTCGACCAGGCGGTGGTAGATGCCCATGTCGCCAAATTCGAGTCCGGCCTTTTCGGCGGCGACGACGAGGTCGGCTCCGCTGAAGCGCCCTCCTTCGCGGGCCACCACGAACAGCGTGACGATGCGCTCGACCGGCAGCTGCGGCGGGCGCCGGCCGAGGTCGGAACGCGGCGCCGAGAAGGCCGCCGGCGCAGCGGGCGGAGGCGCCGGCTCGGCAACGGGCGGAACGTCCTTCGGCGGCACGGGCTCGGCGGAACTCGGCGCGCGCAGGGCATCGATGATCGAGGCGACGTGATCGGCCAGCTTGGGCGGCGTCCTCGGCCTGGCGGCCGGCGCCGGCGGCCTGGCGTGTTCGCCGGAGAGCGTGGCGCCCAGCCGCTCGAGTTCCTCGCGCAAGCCGACATCCAGCTCGCCCTGCTGCGGCGGGATATCGCCGATGAACGGCCCGTCGACGGCCGGTCCGCCGCCCTGCCCGCCCAGCGTGGGTTCGCGGCGCTCGCCGGCGGCGTGCGGCCCCGGCGCGCCCCGGCGCTTGCCCTGCTCCTTCTTCGGCTGGCCGAACAACCAGATCAGCGCCAGCACGATGACGCCGACGATCAGCAGCGGAATGCCGACGGCGGGGTTCCAGGCAAGGGCGGTCACGGGTTGCAGCGTCATCATGGGATCCTCAGGCAGCTCCTGCCAGTTTAGCCGCTTCGGCCAGGTCCACCTGCACCAGCCGCGACACGCCCGGTTCGCGCATGGTCACGCCGCACAGCTGGCTGGCCGCCTCCATGGTGGCCTTGTTGTGGCTTATGAAGATGAACTGCACCTTTTCGCTCATCTCGCGCACCATGCCGGAGAAGCGCCCCACGTTCGCCTCGTCCAGCGGCGCGTCCACCTCGTCGAGCAGGCAGAACGGCGCGGGATTGAGGCTGAAGATCGCGAACACCAGCGACACCGCGGTGAGCGCCTTCTCGCCGCCGGACAGCAGGGTGATGTTGGACACGCGCTTGCCCGGCGGCCGCGCCATGATCGACACGCCGGTGTTGAGCAGGTCGTCGCCGGTCAGTTCCAGGTAGGCATGGCCGCCGCCGAACAGGCGCGGGAACAGTTCCTGCACGCCGGCGTTGACCTTGTCGAAGGTTTCCTTGAAGCGCTGGCGGGTCTCGCGGTCGATCTTCTTGATCGCGCCTTCCAGCGTTTCCATCGCACTGGTGAGGTCGGCGAGCTGGTTGTCCAGGTAGGTCTTGCGCTCGCTCTGCTCGGCGTGTTCCTGGATCGCGGCCAGGTTCACCGGCTCCAGCCGCACGATCTTCTGGCCGATCTCGTTGAGCTGCGCGCGCCACTGGTTCGCGTCGATATTCTCGGCCAGTTCGGCCAGCAGGGTTTCCAGCGCCAGGCCGGATGCGGCGATCGCCTCGGCCAGCTGTTCGGCGCGCAGTTGCAGCGCCTGGGCGGCGAGGCGCTTCTCGGAGAGGCCCTCGCGCAGGCTGGCCAGGCCCTGCTCCGCCAGGTGCCGCTGCTGCTCCAGCTTGCGGAATTCGACGTCGCAGTCTTCCAGCGCGCGGCGCGCCTCGACCAGCTGCCTGTCGACCAGCAGGCGCTGATCCAGGTAAGCCTGCCGCTCGGCTTCGAGTTCGGCGATCGGGTCGGAGCCGGCGGCGAGCTGTTCGCTGATCTCGTTGCGGCGCGCCTCGATCTGGCGCAATTGGGCGTCCATGCGGCCCAGCGTCTGTTCCAGCGAGCCCAGCGAGGAGCGCTTCGACTCCAGCGCCAGCGCCAGCGCATGCGACTGCTCGGCGGCCTCGCGCGCATTCATGCGCGCCTCTTCGCGCGCTTCGAGCAGCGTGCGCCGCTCGTTCTCCAGTTCGCGGCGCTGGTCTTCCTGGTCGCCCATCAGGCCGACCGACTCGTCCAGCCGCGCGCGCGCCTCGCGGGCCTGGTTCTGCAATTCGTCGAGCTGGGCCGCGAGATCGCCCAGTTCGCCGCTGACCTTCTCGGCGCGGGCACGGGCGGTTTCCAGCTTGCCGCGATGGCTTTGCAGCTGGCCGGCCAGCTCGGACTGGCGGCGATGGGCGTTGTACAGCTCGCGCTGCGCGTCGTCGCGCGCGCGCTCCGCCTCGAACTTGCTGGTGCGCAGCGTATCCAGCCGTTCGCTGGACTCCTCCAGCTGCGCCTCCAGCGTGGCGACCTGCTCGGTGAGCAGGCGCAGCTCGCGCTCGCGCGCCAGCACGCCGACCTGGCTGCCCTGCGCACGGCGCACCCGCGCCCAGCCCGGCCCCAGCCATTCGCCGCCGCGGGTGATCACCGACTGGTACGGCGCCAGCGCGGACAGTGAAGCCACGCGCTGATGCGCCTCGCCCAGCGACTCGGCGGTCAATACATGGCCAAGGATCGCCAGCGCCGCCGCCGGCCCGCGCACGTGGGCGGCCAGCGTGCCGGCGGTGTTGGCGCCGCCGTCGGCGGCGTCTAGCAGCGCCACGTCGGCGTTCTGGAGCGCGTCGAATTCGGTGGCCAGCGCGTGTGATCCGTCCACCAGCACGCTGTCGAGGAAGCCGCTCAACGCGGTTTCCACCGCGGTTTCCCACCCCGCCTCGACCTGCAGCGATTCGCCGAGGCGGCGCGAGCGGTCCAGCCCCAGCCGTGCCAGCCAGCCGCTGGCGGCGCTTTCCTCCTGGCCCAGCGCGGCGTGCTGCAGCGCCTCCAGCGAGGCATGGCGGCCGCGTGCCGCCTGCAGCTGCTGGCGCGCCTCGTTCAGCGCCGACTGCACCTGGCGCTCTTCCTCCAGCACCTTCTCGTGGCCGGACTTGTGCTGGTCGAGCAGGCTGCCCAGGGTCTCGACGCGTTCGCGCTGGGTGTCGTGTTCGTCGATCAGCTGCTGGCCGGCGGCGTCCAGCGCGGCCACGTCGGTGGCCTTCTGCTCCGCTTCCAGCGCCTCGCGCCGGCGCGACAGGTCGATCGCCTGGCGATCGAGGTAGTTGAGCCTGGTGCGCTCCACCTCGGCCGCGCGGTTGGATTCGCCGGCGTTGCGGGTATGGCTGTCCCAGCGCTGCTGCCAGTCGGCCAGCTTCGCCTCGGTGCTGCGCTGGGCTTCGGCGGTGTCGTCCTGCAGCTGCTGCAGGGCTTCGAGTTTCGGCTCGCCTTCGGCCAGCGCCAGGCGCAGCGCCTCGACCTGACCGCGGTCGGTGGCGATGTGCGCGGCCAGCTCGGCATGCTCGCGCTCGGCGTCGCCGTGGGCACGCTGCAGGCGGTCGGCGGTCTCCTTGTTGTAGCGCACCTGCTGCTCGACCCGGGCGATCTCGGCGCCGACCTTGTACACCTCGGCCTGCACCGCGTTCAGGTGCTCGTTGGCGTCGGTATGGCGTTCGCGCACGCTTTCCAGCTGCGCCTCGATCTGGCGCTGGCCGGCCAGCTGCTTCTCGATCTCGATCTCGGCGGCGGTGAGCACTTCGCCCTCGCCCGCGTGCTGGCTCTTCAGGCCGCGGTACTCCAGCGCGCGCAGTTCGGCCTCCTTGTGCGTCTGTTCTTCCTTCAGCGCCTTCCAGCGCTCGGCGGCACGGGCCTGGCGGTTCAGGTGTTCGAGCTGCTTGTCCACCTCGTCGCGCACGTCCTTAACGCGGTCGAGGTTCTCGCGGGTGGCCTTGATGCGGCTCTCAGTTTCCTTGCGCCGCTCCTTGTACTTGGAGATGCCGGCGGCTTCCTCCAGATGCGTGCGCAACTCCTCCGGGTGCGCCTCGATGATCTGGCTGATCATGCCCTGCTCGATGATCGAGTAGCTGCGCGGACCCAGGCCGGTGCCGAGGAACAGGTCGGTGATGTCGCGCCGGCGGCAGCGCGCGCCGTTGAGGAAGTAGGCGGACTGGCCGTCGCGGGTGACCTGGCGCTTCACCGAGATCTCGGCGTACTGGCCGTACTCGCCCTGGATCGAGCCGTCGGCGTTGTCGAAGATCAGCTCGACCGTGGCCTGCCCCACCGGCTTGCGCGTGTTGGAACCGGAGAAGATCACGTCGGTCAGCGAATCGCCGCGCAGGCGGCTGGCCGCGCTCTCGCCCATCACCCAGCGGATCGCGTCGATGATGTTGGATTTGCCGCAACCGTTCGGGCCGACCACGCCGATCATGTTGCTCGGCAGGTGCAGGGTGGTGGGGTCCACGAAGGACTTGAAACCGGCGAGTTTGATCGTGGTCAGGCGCATGCGGTCGTCATGGGGTCATCGGTCTTGCCCGCGCAGGTCGGGCGACAAGGCACTGTGCCAAACGCGGGGCGGCGCTGCAATGCATTCCTGAATGTGGTGTTACTTTAGAAATACAGTTTATATTATTGTATTTGTTGATATTTTACTTTGCGTCGATCGACAGGGCATGGATGCCCTCGTCCATCAATCCGTCGAGCGCGGCGTAGATCATCCGGTGGCGCCTGATCGGCGACTGGCCGGCGAAGGCGGTGCTGACGATGCGCACGTGGAAGTGGCCCTTGCCCTCCCCCGCATGGCCGGCATGCTTGTGGCCCTCGTCCAGCACTTCCAGCTCGGAAGGCGCAAAGGCGGCCTGCAGGCGCGCGCGGATCTGCTCGATGACGGGCGCTGCGCTCACGGCAGCACTTTGCGGAACGGCTTGACCGTGGTTTCGCGGTAGACGCCAGCGGCGATGTACGGATCGGCAGCGGCCCAGGCCTGCGCTTCCGTCAGCGAGGAAAACTCGGCCACGATCAGGCTGCCGCTGAAGCCGGCCGGGCCCGGGTCCTCCGCGTCGATCGCCGGGAACGGCCCGGCCAGCAGCATGCGGCCTTCATCCTGCAGTTGCTGCAGGCGCGCCAAGTGCGCCTGCCGCGCGGACTTGCGCGCTTCCAGCGAGCCGGGGTGATCGGTGCCGATGATCGCGTACCACATGGTTCAGGCCTCCGGGCGCATGTAGGGAAACAGCAGCACGTCGCGAATCGAGGCGGAGCCGGTCAGCAGCATCACCAGCCGGTCGATGCCGATGCCGAGACCGCCGGTGGGCGGCAGGCCCACTTCCAGCGCGCGGATGTAGTCGGCGTCGAAATGCATCGCCTCGTCGTCGCCGGCATCCTTCGCGTCGACCTGGGCCTGGAAGCGAGCGGCCTGGTCTTCCGGGTCGTTCAACTCCGAGAAGCCGTTGGCCAGTTCCTTGCCGTTGATGAACAGCTCGAAGCGGTCGGTGATGCCCTTGTCGGTATCGCTCTCGCGCGCCAGCGGCGACACCTCGACCGGATGGTCGGTGATGAAGGTGGGCTGGACCAGGGTGTGCTCGACGGTCTTCTCGAAGATCTCCAGCAGCAGCTTGCCCCAGCCGTAGCCGGGCTTCACCTGCACGTGCAGGCGTTTCGCGTGCGCGGCCATCGCCTCGCGGTCGCGCAGCTCCTCGCGGCTGATCTCCGGGTTGTGCTCCAGCACGGCGTCTTCCATGCGCCAGCGGCGGAATGCCGGACCGACGTCGATCGCCGCGCCGTCCCATTCCAGTTGCGTGGTGCCCAGCACAGCCTGCGCGGTATCGCGGATCACCGCCTCGGTGAGGTCCATGATCTCGTGATAGGTGGCGTAGGCCTGGTACAGCTCCAGCATGGTGAATTCGGGGTTGTGCCGGGTCGACACGCCCTCGTTGCGGAAGTTGCGGTTGATCTCGTAGACGCGGTCGAAGCCGCCGACCACCAGCCGCTTGAGATACAGCTCCGGCGCCACGCGCAGGTACAGGTCGATGTCCAGCGCGTTGTGATGGGTGGTGAACGGCTTGGCCGTGGCGCCGCCGGGGATCACGTGCATCATCGGCGTTTCCACTTCCATGAAGCGGCGCGACGGTGCTTCCAGCCACTGGCGCATGTAGCCGATGATCCGCGAGCGCAGCATGAAGGTGCGCCGTGCTTCCTCGGTGACGATCAGGTCGACGTAGCGCTGGCGATAGCGCTGCTCCACGTCGGCCAGGCCGTGGAACTTGTCCGGCAGCGGGCGCAGGCTCTTGGTCAGCAGGCGCAGCTGGTCGACACGGACGGAGAGCTCGCCGGTCTTGGTGCGCATCAGCACGCCCTCGGCGCCCACGATGTCGCCCGCGTCCCAGCCCTTGAATGCCTCGTAGGCCTCGCCCAGCGTGCCCTGGTGGATGAACAGCTGGATGCGCCCGCTGAAATCCTGCAACTGCACGAAACTGACCTTGCCCTGCACGCGCTTGAGCACGATGCGCCCGGCCATCTTCACCCGGCGTGCCAGCGCGTCGACGACTTCAGCCGTGTGCGTCTCCTTGTCGGCAAATTCGGCCTGCAGGTCGCCGGCGAAACTGTCGACCTTGAAGTCGTTGGGGAACGCGATGCCCTGCCCACGCAGCGCCTTGAGTTTCTCGCGACGCTCGGCGACAAGTCGGTTGACGTCCGGCTTGTTCTCGTCGATGGGAAGGGTATCGGTCGTTTCGCTCATGGGGATTCCAATGCTGCCTGCGCTCCTGCCGGCTGGCGGGCGCTTTCTCGTCTGTCTGGCGGTTGTCGACTTGATCTGCCGGTGTCTCCGCACCGCCGCCGTGCGTCAGCCGTCCTTGCCGAACACCTGCTTGACCGCGTGCTTGGTCGCGTCCCAGCCTTCGCGCGCGCCGTGACCCACGGCGACGCCGGCCTTCTTCGCGCCGTGGCCGATGCCGGTGCCGGCTTCCTTCGCGCCGTGGCCGACCTTCTTGGCGACACGCTTGGTCGCGTGGCCGACATCGCGGGTGCCGTCGGCGACGCCATGGCCGACCGCCTTGGCATCCTGCTTGATGCCTTGCCCGGCGCTGCCCTGCTGCGACTGTGCTGCCGCGCCGAACGCCGCCAGCGCGGCAGAAGCGATCAGGATTGCGCAGATCTTCTTGCTGTTCATGCGAGCCACCTCGTCAGTGAGTGGAGCGGAAGGAAGCGGAGGTCACGCGTCGATGCGTTTGGCACCGGCCTCGAGGCCGGATTTCAGGCTCGCCTCGATGAACTCGTCGAGGTCGCCATCGAGCACCTTCTGGGTGTCGGAACGCTCGATGCCGGTGCGCAGGTCCTTGATGCGGCTCTGGTCCAGCACGTAGTTGCGGATCTGGCTGCCCCAGCCGATGTCGGACTTGGTGGCTTCCAGCGCGTCCTTCTCCGCATTGCGTTTCTGGATCTCGAGCTCGTACAGCTTGGCGGCCAGCATCTTCATCGCGGTGTCGCGGTTCTGATGCTGGCTGCGGCCGGTCTGGCAGGCCACCACGGTATTGGTCGGGATGTGCGTGATGCGCACCGCCGACTCGGTCTTGTTGACGTGCTGGCCACCGGCGCCGGAGGAGCGGTACACGTCGGTGCGCAGGTCGGCCGGATTGATGTCAATCTCGATGTCGTCATCGACCTCCGGCGAGACGAACACTGAGGTGAAGCTGGTGTGCCGCCGGTTGTCCGAGTCGAACGGGCTCTTGCGCACCAGCCGATGCACGCCGATCTCGGTCTTCAGCCAGCCGTAGGCGTAGTCGCCCTCCACGCGGAACGTGGCGGACTTGATGCCGGCCACGTCGCCACCGGAGACCTCCATCAACTCGGTCTTCCAGCCGCGGTTCTCGCACCAGCGCAGGTACATGCGCAGCAGCATCTCGGCCCAGTCCTGCGCCTCGGTGCCGCCGGCGCCGGCCTGGATGTCGACGAACGCGTTCATCGCGTCCATCTTGCCGGAGAACATGCGCTGGAACTCCAGCTTGCCGACCTGCGATTCCAGCTTGGCCAGGTCGCCGGTCACCGATTGCGCGGTGTCGTCGTCGCCGTCGGCGATCGCCATCTCCAGCAGGTCACCGGCGTCATTCAGCCCGGCGGTCAGCGTGTCGATGCCGTGGACGATGGTGTGCAGGCGGGCGCGCTCGCGGCCCAGCTCCTGCGCGCGCGCCGGATCGTCCCACACGGTGGGACTCTCCAGTTCGCGGGTTACTTCTTCCAGACGTTCGCTTTTCGTAGCGTAGTCAAAGATACCCCCTAAGCGACTCGACGCGGCCACGAAGGTCGGCGATCTGCGCAAGGATGGGATTGGTCTCGATCATGGTGAAATCATTGTTGGAGGCAAGCACACAAGAATAACAGACCCGTTTGCCGCAGGCGCCCCCGCGTCGTAGGGCGGGCAGTGCCCGCCGCTCTTAGCCATGACCGGTCAAAAGCCGGCGGGCAGTGCCCGCCCTACGATCAGCCGGCCGCATTCACGCCAGCGCCTGGGCGTGGACACCTTTCACGGCCCGCCCGGACGGGTCGGCCGCGTTCGCGAACGCCGGGTCCCACGCCAGCGCGGCGGGCGAGGAACAGGCGATCGACTTGCCGCCGGGCACCGTGGCTGCGCAGGCTTCGCCGGGGAAATGCTGCTCGAAGATGCGCCGGTAGAAGTACGCCTCCTTGGTCGCCGGCGTGTTGAACGGGTAGCGCGCCGCCGCCGCGGCGAACTCGCGGTCGCTGACTGCCTGCTCCGCGTGCGCCTTCAATCCGTCGATCCAGCCGTAACCCACGCCGTCGCTGAACTGTTCCTTCTGCCGCCACAGGATTTCCTTCGGCAAGGCGCCGTCGAACGCCTCGCGCAACACGTGCTTCTCGATCTTGCCGTGGCCGGCCATCTTGCGCGCGGCGTCCAGCCCCATCGCCACGTCGATGAACTCCAGGTCCAGGAACGGCACGCGCGCTTCCACGCCCCAGGCCATCATCGCCTTGTTCGCGCGCAGGCAGTCGTAGCTGTGCAGCGCGTCGAGCTTGCGCACGGTCTCCTCGTGGAAGGCCTCCGCCGAAGGCGCCTTGTGGAAGTACAGGTAGCCGCCGAAGATCTCGTCCGAGCCTTCCCCCGACAGCACCATCTTCACGCCCATCGCCTTGATCCGCCGCGCCAGCAGGTACATCGGGGTGGCAGCACGGATGGTTGTCACGTCGTAGGTCTCGATGTGGCGGATCACCTCCGGCAATGCGTCGAGCCCCTCCCAGAACGTGTAGACGAAGCCGTGGTGCACGGTGCCCAGTGCGTCGGCGGCGACCTGGGCGGCAGCCAGGTCGGGCGAGCCTTCCAGCCCGATCGCGAAGGAATGCAGGCGCGGCCACCAGGCTTCGCTGCGGTCGTCGTCCTCGACCCGCTCGCGCGCGAAGCGTGCGGCGCAGGCGGCGACCAGCGAGGAATCCAGGCCGCCCGACAGCAGCACGCCGTAGGGCACGTCGGTCATCAACTGCCGATGCACGGCCTGCTCGAAGGCCTGGCGCAAGGCCGGCGCCGCCACCTCATGGCCGCGCGTGGCGGCATAGTCGCGCCACGGCTTTTCGTAGTATTGCCGCAGTTCGCCGCTGGCGCTGTCGTAGATGTGGCCAGGCGGGAACGCTGCCACGTCCGCGCACACGCCGACCAGCGCCTTCATCTCCGAGGCCACGCACAACCGGCCCTGCGCATCGTGTCCCCAGTACAAAGGGCACACGCCGATCGGGTCGCGCGCAATCAGGTAGCGCTGCGCCGCGCCATCCCACAATGCGAACGCGAAGATGCCGTTGAGCCTGCCCACGAAGTCGCTGCCCTGCGCGCGGTACAGCGCGTTGATCACTTCGCAGTCCGAACCGGTGGTGAAGTCGTAGTCCAGTCCGGATGCCAGCTCGCGGTGGTTGTAGATCTCGCCGTTCACCGCCAGCGCCAGCGCGCCGTCGCGCGAGCGCAGCGGCTGCGCGCCGCTGGCCGGGTCGACGATGGCCAACCGCTCGTGCACCAGGATCACCCCGGCGTCGACGAACACCCCGCTCCAGTCCGGCCCGCGATGGCGCTGCCGCTGCGACAGCTCCAGCGCCTGCCGGCGCAGCGCCGCCAGGTCGTCGCCCGGCTGCAGGTCGAATATTCCAAAGATCGAACACATCTGATGTCTCCATTTGCGTTCGTCCCTGATCGCGAGGGTCAAAGCGGGTATCCATGCCCGCATTTTTCAGAAACAGCACGGTCTTTCCGTGCCGCACGCCAAAACGACGAAGGCCCGCACTGGGCGGGCCTTCGTCGCGTATTTTTCGTGGAGACTTGAAGCTACGCGCGGGCCCGCCAACGGTTGGCGTTATTGTTCGCGCGATTATTGTTGTTGCCGGCCAGCACGAAGCCCCGCGCGGAAAGCGCAGTGGAGTTCAGGGTGCTGGCGGCGACGGGATGCATGACGCAACTTCAACAGATTCGCCGGCGCTTGGCAAGTGCTTCCGGCACCAGTGCCGTGCGCGTCAGTTGTCACCCGGGGCCATGATCCAGCGCGTGGCATCCTCGATGTCCGCACCGTGGAACAGGCGGAACTGCGCCGGAATGGCGAAACTGAAGGCGATCGCCGTGCCGCGCAGCCAGGGCACATCGGTGACCAGCGCGACGCGATCCCAGCCACTGAAGTGGCGCATGCCCAGCTTGGCGTCGTCCCACATCGCGCCGGGGTCGAACCCGGTGAAGTCATCGGCGGTGACGTACAGCAGGCGCAGCTTGCGGTTGAGCGCGAACGCCGCCTCGACCTCGGGCACGATGATGTTCTCGTAATCCGCCGCCGTCACCTGGGCGTGGGCGCGGAAGCCCAGCGTGCCGGCCGGCAAACCTTCGATCTGTGCGATCACGGGCATTCTCCGCGGGTGGGGATCGCCAGTGTGGCCTCCCCTATGTGAAAACGCGGTAGGAATCTGGGAACGGACTCAGGCCGGCTCGATGTGCCGCAGCAGCAGGCGCGGCGTCTCGCGCCCCTGCCAATCGTTGATGGTCAGTTCGTAGGCCGCACGCAGCCGCGGCGGCGGCGGCTGGCCGTGGTACGCGTTGAACATCACCGCGTCGTGCACGGCGCCGTCGCGCGGATCGCGCAGTTGCAGGCGCAGGTGGCCTTCACCCATCACTTTCCAGCCAACGCACTCGAACAGGTTGTCGAACAGCGGTTCGGGGAAGGCTTGCCCCCACGGCCCCGCGGCGCGCAGTTGCCGGGCCAGCGCCAGCGTGGCCGCACCGGGCGGCAGCTCGCCGTCGGTGTAGAGCACTGCCTGCAGGCGCTCGGGCTCGATCAGCTCGCGCGCGATCGCGTCGAAGGCGGCGGCGAAGCGCGGGTAGTCGTCGACCTTCAGGCTCAGCCCTGCGGCCATCGCGTGGCCGCCGAAGCGCTCGATCAGGCCGGGCTGGCGCGCGTCGATCGCGGCCAGCGCGTCGCGGATGTGGAACCCGGGGATCGAGCGCGCCGAGCCACGCAGTTGGGTGTTACCTGCGCGCACTTCCTGTGCGCCAGAATCAAAAGGCGGCGATCCCTCGCCGCACTCTTCAATGCCGGCGGGCGCGAACGCGATCACCGGGCGGTGCAGCCGCTCCTTCAGCTTGGAGGCGACCAGGCCGACCACGCCGGCGTGCCACGACGGCTCGAACAGGACCACGCCCACCGCGTCGGTGGGGCCGAGGCCGGCGACCATCACCTCGGCCTCGGCCACCATCGACGCCTGCAGGTCGCGCCGCTCGCGGTTGATCGCGTCGAGCTGCCCGGCATGGCGGCGCGCCTGCGCCACGTCGTCGGTGAGCAGGCATGCCACGCCGAGGCGCATGTCCTCCAGCCGCCCTGCCGCATTCAGCCGCGGCCCCACGGCAAAGGCCAGGTCGGTGGAACAGAGCGTGGCCACGCTGCGCTTGCCGGCCTCGACCAGCGCATTGATGCCTGCACAGGCACGGCCGCTGCGCATGCGCTGCAGGCCAGCCTCTACCAGCACGCGGTTGTTGAAATCCAGCGGCACCAGGTCGGCCACCGTGCCCAGCGCGACCAGGTCGAGCAAGCCCGAAAGATCGGGTTCCGTGCTGTTGCGATCATCCTGATCGCGGGATTCAAACAACGCCTCTCCTCGTGCGCACTTCCCGGTCCGTGCGAACCACCCGCTCTCGCGTAGCCGCGCACGCAGGGCGAGCAGCAGGTAGAACATCACGCCGACGCCTGCCAGCGCCTTGCTGGGGAACGCATCGCCGGCGAGGTTCGGATTGACCATCGCGTCGCAAGCCGGCAACTGTTCACCGGGCAGATGGTGATCGGTGACGATGACCTTGATGCCGCGCGCCTTCGCCGCCGCCACGCCGGCAACGCTGGCCACGCCATTGTCGACGGTGACGATGAGCTGCGGCGTGGGCTGCATCGACGCCACGAACGTTGCACTCAGTCCGTAGCCATGCACGAAGCGGTTCGGGATCGCGTAATCCACCCGCTTCGCACCGAGCAGGCGCAGCCCGCGCACCGCCACTGCGGTGCCGGTGGCGCCGTCGCAGTCGTAGTCGCCGGCGATCAGGATGGTCCAGTCGTCGCGGATCGCCTCGGTCAGCAGCTCGACCGCCGGCGCCATGCCGCCCAGCAACTGCGGCGAAAGCATTCGCGCCAATCGATGCTCGACCTGACCGGGTTCCAGCACGCCGCGCGCGGCGTAGACCTGCTGCAGCACCGGGTGCACCGAATCCGGCCAGCCATGCGGCGCGCCCCTGCTTTCGCGCCGGCGCAGCTGAAGCACGCTCAACGCCCTGCCCCGCGCCACAGGCGCCAGCGATGCCGGGGTTTGTGCAGCCAGCGTTCGCCGCTGGCGAAATGCAGCACGACGGACTGGCGATCGAGCAGTGGCAGCAGCATCGGCCACCAGCGCGTGGCAATCTCCTGCGCCGGCAGGTCCTGCAGGTCGATCAGCCCACCGGCCCCGCCGCGGGCGATCGCCTCGGCCGCGCGCGACTGCTGGGCAATGCCGGCACGTGCGGCCAGCGCGCGCAGCAGCAGATCGTCGCTGATCACGCCCGCCAGTTCGCTGGTCGCGGGCGGCGGCAGGCGCCCGCCACCCCACAGCCACAGGCTGTTGACCGGCGACTGGCCGCGCGCCTGCCGCGCGGCGTTCAGCGGATGCTGGTGCAGCAGCACTTGCACATCGTTGAGCAGCACGCGCCAGCGGCGTCCTTGCGCGCCCTGCGGCAGATGCTGGGCCAGGTCTTCGCCCAGCGCCTGCTCGGGCGCGGCGAGGCCGGGCAGCGGCGTATCGGCCGGCAGACGCAGGTGCCAGTGGTCCGGCGTGGAAAGCTCCAGCTGCATGCCGGCCTCGTCGAACACCGGCCGCAGCGGCTCGGCCAGCGCACGTGCTTCATCCATGTCCAGGCCCATGCGGCCGCAGGCGAGCAGGCGCACGCCGTTCATGTCCGGCTGTACCCAGGCCGGATCAGCCGCCAGCCAGAGCTCGTCGCCCACATCGCCGGCGATGAACTCGCGGGTGATCGCCGCGGCCGGCACGCTGGCGTCGACGCCGGAAAAATGTTCGCCCAGGCCGCTGAGGTAGCCGACGACGCCGTCCGGCAGGCGGTCGGCGCGGGGCAGCCATGCACGCAGCGGATGCGCCGGCTCGACGTGGGCCAAAGAGGGCAGCCACAGTTGCAGCGATCGCTCCGGTTTGGACATGTCTTCAGGCTTCCAGTTGTTCGACCAATGCCAGCCACTCGGTTTCCAGCGCATCCTTCTCGCCGCGCAGTTCGGTCTGGCGCTGGCCCAGCCGCATCATGTCGCTGGTCGGGCCGTTGTAGGTGGCCGGGTCGGCCAGTTGTGCCTCCAGCGCAGCCAGCTCGGTGTCGATGCTGGCGGTGCGCATCTCGATCTTCTTCACCCGTTGGCGCGCGGCCTTCTCGTTCTCGCGTTGGGCGGCGCCCTGGCGGCGGGCTGTACTTGCGCGCGCGTCCTGCGCGCGAGAATCAAAAAGCGGGCTTCCCTGCCCGCACTCTTCAATTTTTCTTGTGTTCTTCTTCGCTGCGCTGGTACGCGTCTTCAGCCAGCGCGCGTAGTCGTCCAGGTCACCGTCGAACGGCGCCACCTCGCCGTCGGCGACGCGCCAGAAGCTGTCGCAGACCATGCCGAGCAGGTGGCGGTCGTGCGAGACCAGCACCAGTGCGCCGTCGAAATCGGCCAGCGCGTCGGCCAGCGCCTCGCGCATGTCGAGGTCGAGATGGTTGGTCGGTTCGTCGAGCAGCAGCAGGTTCGGCCTGTCCCAGGCGATCAGCGCCAGCGCGAGGCGCGCGCGTTCGCCGCCGGAAAAACCGTCCACCGACTCGAACGCGCGGTCGCCGGCGAAATTCCAGGTGCCGAGGAAATCGCGCATCACCTGGGTGGCCACGCCCGGCGCCTTGTCCTGCAGATGGTCGAGCGGGCTCGCCCCTTCGCGCAGGCTTTCCACCGTGTGCTGGGCGAAGTAGCCGATCTTCAAGTCCTTGTGCACCTTGCGCTCGCCGCCGAACGGTTCCAGCTCGCCGACCAGGGTCTTCACCAGGGTGGACTTGCCCGCGCCGTTCGGGCCGAGCAGGCCGATGCGCTCGCCCGCTTCAATGGAAAAACGCACGTCCGACAGGACGACGTTGACCTCCTCTCCCCGCCGGGGAGAGGAGTGAGGTGAGGGGCCGGTGCTTGCGCTGGAACCCATCAAAGCGCGCTCTACCCCATCTTCACCTCGCCCGTGTCCCCTCGCCCCGGCCCTCTCCCCTGAGGGGAGAGGGAGCAGAGGGTAGCCGGCAACGATGTCCTCCAGCTGCAGCATCGAATCGGGCAGCCGCCCCGGCGCCGGGAACTGGAAGCTGAAGGGCCGCTCGGCGCGCACCGCCTCGGTGCCGGACAGCTTTTCCAGCCGCTTCATCCGCGACTGCGCCTGCTTGGCCTTGGTCGCCTTGGCCTTGAAGCGGTCGATGAAGGACTGCAGGTGCGCCCGCTCGGCCTGCTCGCGCTCGTGCGAGATCTGCTGCTGGCGCAGCTGCTCGGCGCGCAGGCGTTCGAACGCGCTGTAGTTGCCGGTATACAGCCTGGCCTTGCCGTCGTTGAGGTGCAGCGTGTGGGTGATCACGCCGTCGAGGAACTCGCGGTCGTGCGAGATGATGAGCAAGGTGCCCTGGTAGCGGCGCAGCCATTCCTCCAGCCACAGCACGGCGTCGAGGTCGAGGTGGTTGGTCGGCTCGTCGAGCAGCAGCAGGTCGGACGGGCACATCAGCGCGCGCGCCAGGTTCAGTCGCCCGCGCCAGCCGCCGGAAAATTCCTGCACCGCGCGCTCGTGCGTTTCCGGCGGGAAGCCCAGGCCGTGCAGCAGTCGGCCGGCGCGGGCGCGGCCGTCGTAGCCGTTCAGCTCCTCGATGCGGTGGTGCGCCTTCGCCATCGCCTCCATGTCGCCGCGCTCGCCGGCCTCGACCTCGTCGCGGATCGCCGCGGCCAGTTCCTCGTCGCCGCCCAGCACGTAGTCGATCGCCGCATCCGGCAGCGCCGGGGTTTCCTGCGCCACCGAGGCCAGCCGCAGCTTGCCCGACATCTCCAGCTCGCCGGCGTCGCCCTCCAGCGTGCCCTGCAGCGCGGCGAACAGGCTGGACTTGCCGCAGCCGTTGCGGCCGATCACGCCGAGGCGCCAGCCACCCTGGATCACCAGGTCGATGTCGGAAAGCAGCAGGCGGCTGCCGCGGCGCAAGGCGAAATGTCGGAAGGAAATCATGGAAAGCCTGGATCGGAAGCGGGCGGGTCGTCGCCCGCAGCCGCCCATGATAGCGGCGATGAGGTTACTCTCGGGGATGGTTGCCTGCATCGCGCCCGGCCCGAATGCCGAACCCATCGCAATCGACGCCTGTCGGCATGGCGCCGTACCGGCGGTTCTGCTAAAACGACGCCGCATACAGCCTTGTATGGAGAGGGGAGCCATGGTCAAGTTCACGAGCAGTTTGCCGTTGATCGTCGCGCTGGCTGCAAGTGCCGGTCTGACCACGCCGCAACCGGCGGCTGCGGCGCAGTCGCGGGCCCCGCATGGCGACAGCCTGCTGGTCCACCGCGTGCAGCAGGAAAAGGGCATGAACCTGCCCACGCGCGGGCTGAGCATGGCCCAGGTCGAGAAGACCTGGGGCGCGCCGCAGCGCAAGCTGTCGCCGCGCGGCGGCGACAGCAAGAAGCATCCGCAGATCAACCGCTGGGAATACTCGAACTTCATCGTGTATTTCGAGCACAACCACGTGATCCACGCGGTGCTCAACACGCCGGCCGGCAACAACACCAACCCGGCGGACGCCAACTGAGCCGGTTTTCCGACTGACGCGGCCCGTGGCGACGCGGGCCGCGTTCCCATGTGCATGGTTCCCGCGTCGTACAATGCGCGGCCCTGTTCCCGCATGAGACGCCCAGCATGACCGACCACTCCCTGCGCCTGCCGGCGGAATGGGAACCGCAGGCCGCGGTGCTGATCGCCTGGCCGCACGCCGGCACCGACTGGGCCGAGCGGCTGGCCGCGGTGGAAACCACCTACGTGGCGCTGGCCGCCGCGGTGACCCGGTTCCAGCCGCTGATCGTCGTGGTCGCGGATGCGGCGCTGCGTGCGCACGTGCAGTCGCAGCTGCGTGATGCGGGCGTGGATCTCGCCAGGATCCGCCTCGTCGAGCTGCCCTACGACGACACCTGGCTGCGCGATTCCGGCCCGATCACGCTGAAGGGCGGCGATGCCAGCTTCCAGTTGACCGACTTCCGCTTCACCGGCTGGGGCGGCAAGTTCGGTGCCGCGCAGGACGACGCACTGGTCGCCGGGCTGGTGCAGGCCGGCGTGTTCGGCCATGCCACGCACAGGCGCATCGACTGGGCGCTGGAAGGCGGCGGCATCGAGAGCGACGGCGACGGCACCGTCCTCACCACCTGGCGCTGCCTGGTGCAGCGTCACCCTGAGCAGTCGCGCGAGGAAATGAGCGCGATCCTGCGCGACGGGCTGCACGCGAAGCGCGTGCTATGGCTGGACCACGGCTACCTCGAAGGCGACGACACCGACGCGCACATCGACACCCTCGCCCGCTTCGCCCCGGGCGGGCGCATCGTGTACCAGGCCTGCAACGATGCCGGCGATCCCCATCACGACGCACTGCAGCGCATGGCCGCCGAGCTGGCGATGCTGCGCACCGCCGACGGCCATCCGTACCAGCTGTATCCGCTGCCGTGGGCGCAGCCGATCATCGACCAAGGCCGCCGGCTCGCCGCGTCCTACGCGAACTACCTGATCGTCAACGGCGCCGTGCTGGTGCCCGCCTATGGCGACGAGGCCGACGACGAAGCCGCGCGCATCATCGGCGCCGCGCACCCGGGCCGGGTCGTGGTGCAGGTGCCGTGCCGCCCGCTGATCTGGCAGAACGGCAGCCTGCACTGCATCACCATGCAGCTGCCGGCAGGGATCGCCTGAATCGCATCGGCTAGACTATCGGGCCTGGCCTGTGCCGAGGATTCACGCCGATGACCCGCAAGACCCTCAAGGTCGCGCTGCTGCAGGAAACCGACCGCGGCAGCCGCGACGCCAACCTCGACGCGATCGAGACCGGCCTGCGCGAAGCCGCTGCGGCCGGTGCCGAACTGGTATTGCTGCAGGAGCTGCACAACGGTCCGTACTTCTGCCAGCACGAGTCGGTGGAGATCTTCGACCAGGCCGAGAGCATTCCCGGCCCGGGCACGGCGCGCATCGGCAAGCTGGCCGAGGAGTTGAAGCTGGTGGTGGTCGCCTCGCTGTTCGAGCGTCGCGCCGCCGGCCTGTACCACAACACCGCGGTGGTGTTCGACCGCTCCGCGCGGATCGCCGGCACCTATCGCAAGATGCACATCCCGGACGATCCGGCGTTCTACGAAAAGTTCTACTTCACCCCCGGCGACCTCGGTTTCGAACCGATCGACACCTCGGTCGGCCGCCTCGGTGTGCTGGTGTGCTGGGACCAGTGGTATCCGGAAGCGGCGCGCCTGATGGCGCTGGCCGGCGCCGAACTGCTGCTCTATCCCACCGCGATCGGTTGGGACCCGAACGACGTGCAGGCCGAGAAGGACCGCCAGCGCGACGCCTGGATCACCGTGCAGCGCGGCCACGCGGTAGCCAACGGGCTGCAGCTGCTGTCGTGCAACCGCACCGGCTTCGAGGCCGACCCGTCGGGCGTCGGCGCCGGCATCCAGTTCTGGGGTTCCAGCTTCGTCGCCGGCCCGCAGGGCGAGTTCCTGGCCCAGGCCGGCACCAGCGGGCGCGAACTGCTGCTGGCCGAGGTCGACCTGGCGCGCAGCGAGCACGTGCGGCGGATCTGGCCGTTCCTGCGCGATCGCCGCATCGACGCCTACGCCGACCTGCTCAAGCGCTTCCGTGACTGAGCCGTACTTTTGCGATCATCCTTGATCGCGAACATCACACGGACGGCCATCCATGGCCGCACTCCTCAATACTTGCTTCGCGCGGGGCGCGTCCCCATGCTTGGACTTTCCCCGTGACCGGCACGCCCTGCGCATGAGTGTTCCCGAACCCGCCCTGCCCTTGCCCGCCGTGCTCGCGGGGCAGCCCATCGAGCGCGTGCAGCGCGACGGCGTGGAATACGTGGTGCTGGGTACCGCGCACGTCTCGCGCAGCAGCATGGAGGCGGTCGAGGCACTGCTGGACCACGAGCACTTCGACGCGGTGGCGGTGGAGCTCTGCGACAGCCGCGCGCAAAGCATGCGCGACCCGGAAGCGTTCAAGCAGATGGACCTGTTCAAGGTGATCCGCCAGGGCAAGGCCGGCATGGTCGCCGCCAGCCTGGTGCTGTCGACATTCCAGAGGCGCCTGGCCGACCAGTCCGGCATCCAGCCCGGCGCCGAGATGAAGGCCGCGATGGATGGCGCCGAACGGCGCGGCCTGCCGCTGTGGCTGATCGACCGCGAAGTCGGCACCACGCTCAAGCGCGCCTGGCGCAGCGTGGGTTTCTGGCAGCGCTTCGGCCTGCTCGGCGGCCTGCTGGCCAGCGTGTTCGACCGCGACAACATCGAACAGGGCGAGATCGAGAGGCTGAAACAGGGCGACCTGCTGGAAAGCGCGTTCAGCGAATTCGCCAGCAGCTCGAAACCGCTGTACGACAGCCTGATCGGCGAGCGCGACGCGTTCATGGCCGCGCGCCTGCGCGAGGAAGCCGGTCGCTCCGCGGGTGCGGAAAACCGCCGCGTACTGGTGGTGATCGGCGCCGGCCACCTCAAGGGCCTGTGTACCTTGCTGCGCGACCAGCAGGGCGATCCGGCCGCCAAGGTCGCCGAGCTTGCCGTCTCGCCGCCGAAGGCACGCTGGCCGAAATGGGTGGCCGCCGGGCTGGTACTGCTGGTGTTCGCCGCGATCGCCTGGGCGTTCCACCGCAACGCGTCGCTGGGCACGCAGGCGCTGATGGCATGGGTACTGTTCACCGGCGGCTTCGCCGCGCTCGGCGCGCTGGTTGCCGGCGGCCATCCGCTCAGCGTCGTCGCCGCCTTCATCGCCGCGCCGATCAAGCCGTTCCGCCCCGGCATCCCCGCCGGTGGCATCAGCGCGATGGCCGAAGCCTGGGCGCGACGCCCGCGGGTGGTCGACTTCGACACCCTGCGCGACGACATCGTGCACTGGAGCGGCTGGTGGAAAAACCGCGTGGCGCGCACCCTGCTCAACTTCTTCCTGGTCAGCGTAGGCACGATCATCGGCGAGTACAGCGCCGGCATCCATATCTTCAAGAGCCTGTTCTGAGCCAGGCAGTAGTACGGCACATGCTACGATGCATCCACCCGCGGCCCCTTCATACGCTGTGCCCGGATGTGCGACGGGCAGGAGCAAGGGCTACGGGGACTTCCCAGCGCCGGGTCCGCCGCACTGGGAATCGGGGAAAAACGCTGCAAGATTCGACGCTCTACGTTACGCCCGAGTGGTGAAACTGGTAGACACAAGGGACTTGAACAATTTGAGCCCTCCGGGGGAAACCCCCGAGGTGAAACCCGTCAAAGTCGGCGAACGCCCTGGGTGCCTTCGGCACCCGAGCCAACGCCGAGCCAAGCCCCGGCCCAAGGCTCGGGAAGGTGTAGAGAGCAGACGGCGGGCACCTACGGCCACAAGGCTACGGTGAAGGCGTGCTCCAGACCACGAACGGCGCGTGTGCCGGCGGTGAAAGCCGAAGTGGCAAGAAAATCCCTCGACCTCACGGTCATGCCGGTTCGATTCCGGCCTCGGGCACCAGCACGAAAGTTGCGCTCCGCACGGATCCGGGCAGTTTTTGTTCCCCGCTTCCCAGCGGTGCCGCAGGTTACTGATCCATCCGGCGCCGTTTGATCCTGCGCCACAAGGTCGTCTGACTGATGCCCAGGAAGTCGGCCGCGCGACTTCGATTACCGCCGAACATCTGTAGCGCGCGATCGATCTCTTCCTGTTCCACCATCTGCAAGTGCCCCTCGCATTCGGGATCGAGCCTGGCGACGGCGAATAACTCGGGCGCAATCCTCGGCAAGGCGTCGACGACCGCACCGCTGTTGCGATACATGCGGTGCGAGACGACCAGCCGTTCGACGATGTTTTCGAGTTGGCGGACGTTTCCCGGCCAGTGGTAACGGCGGAACGAAGGAGCGACACCGTCGAGCAGCACCTCCAGATCCACGTCGACCCCGTACCGCTGCATTTCCCGCTGGGCCATGTGGGCTGTCAGAGCAGCGATGTCCTCTGGCCGCTCGCGCAGTGGCGGAATGAGGATCGAGAACGTGCTGAGCCGATAAAACAGGTCCTCGCGGAAGCGACCGGCGCGCATTTCCTCGGCGAGCTCGACGTTGCACGCGGCGATGAACTTGATGTCGAGTGCGATCGCCTGGCGTGACCCGACCGGCGTCACCTCCTTTTCCTGCAACACGCGCAGCAGCTTGGCCTGCTGCGCCAGAGGCAGCGAATTGATCTCGTCGAGGAAAAACGAACCGTGGTTGGCGGTTTCAAGCAAGCCCGAGCGACCGCCGCTCCTCGCGCTGGTGAATGCGCCGTCGGCGTAGCCGAACAGTTCCGATTCGAACAGGTCCACCGGAATCGCCGAGCAGTTCACCGCAACGAACGGCCCTTCCGCGTTTTCACCGGAAGCGTGGACGCAGCGCGCGGCAAGTTCCTTGCCGGTACCGGTTTCGCCGTGCAGCAGGACGGTTCCAGCTGTCGCCCCGTAGACCGCGAGCAGGTTGCGAACCTCCGCCATGCGTTCCGACCGGAAGATCAGGCGGCGGCGATCGTCTTGCGATTCGGCGATCGGACTCCACTGGAAACCGTACACATGGCCGATCGTCTCGCCACCGAATTCGAACGACTCCTTGTCGAGCGCGCACAGCCGGCCATCGATCAGCAAGCGTTCCGAACGGAAGCTCGGCGCATCGATTATCTTGCGATCCAGCAAGCCGCTGAGCCAGCGGCGCTTGGCGAAGCGCGGAATCTGGGCGATCGCGGCCGCATTCCAGGCAACCGCGCTACCGTCGAGATTCGTAAACACCACCGGATGCGGGTTTCGATCCAGCACGTATTGCACCAATGCGGCCTGCTGCCGCTGTCGCTTGTGCTGGCCGGCCACGCGGATCGCCTTGCGCAGCAGGTTGCGGCACGACTCGCGCGAGTAGATCAGTACCGAGGCCATGTCCCACTGGTCAGCCAGATCGCAGGTGTAGCTCGAACCGACAACAACGCCATAGCCGTCTTCGCGGCACTGGTGGAAGACCTCCTTGATCTCGTCAGCCGTCGTATAGGTCCGGTGCGTCACTTCAATGTCGTCGAATACCTTGAGCACGTCGAGGTTGGTTTTCTGGCGCTCGTAGGTCAGCAGGAGGATGCGGCGGGAGATGCGGCGTGCCGTCAGCACCGCCTGGATAAGGTCGGCAGAGCTTACGCGCAGGCCGAGCACCGGTACCGACAACGTGTCCTGAAGGTAGAACGCGTTCGCGCCCGCACTGACGAAGAGATCGACCTGCTGCTGCTCGATCAATTCACGTGCCGCTCTCACTGCATCGTTGAAGATGTTGTCGATGATCGTGATGCGCGCGACCGCCTCGAACTCGCCGATCAGACTGTGGACCATTTGGCTGAGCTTGGAATTGCCGATCAGGCAGATTCGCGGCTTGCCTCGACTGACGCTTGTGAACTCCATGCGAATTCCCTGGTGAAAGCCTCGCTCGTTCCACGCCCTGCGAGGCGCGGCGCCCCTTGGTCATCCGCACGGATGTGGGACCAACGAGACGACAATGCCACATCTTCGCCTAGCCCGCGTCACTGCACCCCTGCCGGAAGACCCATGGCTCGGCCAGCCGGCGCCGATCCTCGTAGGCACGGATTCGATCGGCAAACGCCAGCGTCTCGCTGATCTGATCGAATCCGTTCAGGAGATTGCGCTTGCGCCCCTCCTCCAGCGCAAATGCCGTCGTGACGCCGTCGACGGTCAGCGTGGCGGCGCTCACATCGATCTCGGCCTCGACTGCCCCACCTGCCTGGACCCGCGCGAACAGGCGATCCACCTCGCCGTTCTCCAGCACGATCGCGAGCAAGCCGTTGTTGAAGCAGTTGTCGCGGAAGATGTCGCCATAGCTGGGCGCGATCAGCACGCGCACGCCGTAGTCGCGCAATGCCCAGACCGCATGCTCGCGGCTGGAGCCGCAGCCGAAGTTGGCCTGCGCGAGGACCACGGTGCCGGTTCGGTACATCGGCTGGTTAAGCACAAAGTCCGGATTCTGGCGGCGGCGCGCGATCGGCGTGTCGATCTCTCCGGGATCGAGATAGCGCTCCTCGTCGAACAGGAAATCGCCGAAACCGGCCGCGTCGAGGCTCTTCAGGTACTGTTTGGGCAGCAGCATGTCGGTGTCGACGTTTGCGCGGTCGATCGGAATGATGACGCCACGATGATGGACCAACGGCTGCATCAGAGTTCCCTCACGTCAATCAGTTCGCCGGCTACGGCGGCGGCGGCGGCCATCGCCGGTGACATCAGATGCGTGCGCCCTCCGCGCCCCTGCCGACCTTCGAAGTTGCGGTTGGAGGTGGACGCGCAGCGTTCGCCGGGCGCGAGGCGGTCGACGTTCAGGCCGATGCACATCGAACACCCCGGCGCGCGCCATTCGAAACCTGCCTTGAGGAAGACTTCGTCGAGTCCCTCGTGCTCCGCCTGCAAGGCGACGAGACCCGACCCCGGCACCGCGATCGCCAGCTTGATGCGCTGATCGATGCGACGCCCGCGCAGCACGCGCGCCGCGGCGCGCAGGTCCTCGATGCGCGCGTTCGTGCACGACCCGATGAACACCTTGTCGACCGGCGTGCCGCGGATCGCCTGCCCCGCATCAAGGCCCATGTAGGCCAGAGCGCGCGACCAATTGCTGCGCTGCACGTCGTCGCGCGCTTCGTCGAGTTCCGGCACGCGGCCCGAGATCGGTGCGACCATCTCGGGGGACGTACCCCAGGTGACGCACGGCGCGACGTCGCTCGCGCTCACCTCGACGAGGCGGTCGAAACGTGCACCGTCGTCGGAGTGCAGGTATTCCCACTGGCGCAAGGCTTGCGACCATTGCGCGCCTTGCGGCGCGAACGGCCGGCCCTCGACGTAGTCCCGCGTCACCGTGTCGAAGGCGACCAAGCCGACACGCGCGCCGGCCTCGATGCTCATGTTGCACAGTGTCATGCGCGCCTCCATCGAGAGCGCACCGACACCGCTGCCACGGAACTCGATCGCATGTCCGGTCGCTCCTGCCGTCCCGATGTGTCCGATCACGTGCAACGCAAGGTCCTTGGCAACGACGCCGTCACCGAGCCTGCCTTCCACCACGATCGCCATGTTCTTCGACTTGCGGCTGCGCAGCGTCTGCGTGGCCAGCACGTGCTCGACCTCGCTGCTGCCGATGCCGTGTGCGAGCGCGGCGAGCGCACCGTGCGTCGCGGTGTGCGAATCGCCGCAGACGACCGTCATGCCGGGAAGCGTCAAACCCTGTTCCGGGCCGACGACGTGCACGATGCCTTGGCGCAGGTCGCCGAGCGGAAACAACGGCACGCCGAAATCGCGGCAATTGCGCTCAAGCACGTCGACCTGCTGTCGCGCGATCGGATCGTCGAAGCCGGCGAGACCGAGTTCGCGTGCGACCGTCGGCACGTTGTGGTCCGGCGTCGCCAGTGCCGCTTCCTTCCGCCACGGCGCACGCCCGAGCCGACGCAGGTTCGAGAACGCCTGCGGCGACGTTACCTCGTGCAACAGGTGCAGGTCGATGTAAAGCAGGCTCGAGCCGTCCGCCAGATCGGCCACGCGATGGCTGTCCCACAGTTTGTCGTAGAGCGTGCGTGCGGTCACCGGGAATACGTCCGCGAAGTCATCGGTAGGGAATCCACAAATACAGTTCCTTGCCACTCGGGTCCGGCCTTCGATAGCCGCACCAGCTGTCCAGTCGACCGTCGCCGAGCGGCAGGATGATGCAATACGGCCGCTCGCATGCCGCCTCTTCGATGCCTTCGCGCGCGAGTCGCTCGCGCGCGAGCCGCAACGACGCGGTTTCCGAATCCGCCCCGCCGTCGAGATGCGCGACGTTGCCGCGGAAGCCGGCCACCCACGCGGCGACGTAGTCGCGGCACGGCGCCGAAGGCTCGGCGGAACGGGGGCGCGCGCCACCCCCGTTCGCGCATGCGCCGAGCAGCACCACCACGCTAAGCGCAGAGCAATGCCAGGCACGCATCGAGCGCCACCACGTCGGCATATTTCAGTTGCAGGTCGCGCAGGTTCGCCTCGTGCGCGGCCTCGTCGCGATCGCCGACTGCCTCCCGCGGGATCAGCACGCGCAAGTCGTTCTGCAGCGCATCCAGGGCGGTCGCGCGGACGCAACCGCTGGTCGTCAGGCCGGTGACGACGACGCCATCGACGACGCTCTGGCGCAGGCGCTGCGCGAGGTCGGTGCCGAAGAACCCGCTGGCCGCGCGCTTGATGATCACGGCTTCGCTGGGCCGCGGTGCGACGCGCGCATCGATCTCGACCAGCGGCGAGCCGGCGGCGAGGTCGTTCAGCGCCGGCAATTTCGCGCGGAACACGCGTGCCTGTTCTGGCGCGTCGTACATCACGGTCGTGTAGAACACCGGATCGCCGCGCTCGCGGAAGTGCGCGAGCAGCCGCTGGTTCGCCGCAATCACACCGTCGCATGGCGCCGCGAGGCGACTGCGCGACGGATCGGTGAAGCCGATGCTCAGGTCGACCAGCACCAGCGCGTAGCGGGTTGCCGGCCCGAGCCTTCGGGAATCGAGCGCCATGGATTTTCCTCTGCTGAAACGAACGGTCCGAACCCAGCCTGTCGCGCCATCACAGCGCGGCAATACGTGCCTTGTCGAAGCCCTCCAGGCTGCCCGGCTCGATGTAGCGCTGCCAGTTGTCGAAGATCTCGCGGCCGGCGAGGAAGCCCTCGAAGATCGCATGATCGGTCTGGCGCGGCGTCACGCAATCGCCGATCCGGTGCACGTTCAGATGCGCCTGCTTTAGATCGAAGTAGAGCGCTTCGCGCGGCAGGTGGCGCACGGCCAGCACGACCGCGTCGAATCCGTCCATGCGCTGCTTCTCGCCGGTATAGAGGTTCACGACCTCGACGCCGGCGGGATCGATGTGGGTCACCCAGCTGTTGAGCGTGTGGGTCATGCCGCCGGCGAAGAGTTTGGAATAGACCACCGGCTGATCGAGCGTTTGCCCGAGCTTGTGGAACAACGCGTTCCAGCGCGTGACCAGGTGCACTTGGCTGCCCTGCGCCATCAGGTGCTCGGCGAGTCCGGAGGAATATCGGTTGCCGTGCTCGTCGAGGATCAGGACGCGCTTGCCGATGCCGTCTTTCGTGAGTACGTCGTCGACGGTGAACACGTGCGGCAACTCGACGCCGGGAATCGTCGCCTGCATCGGATTGATGTCGCTGTAGCCCGAGCGGTCCGGAGTGGAGCCGGTCGCGACGATCACGCCATCCGGCGCCAGCGCCAGGATGTTTGCAGCCGTGGCTTCGACGCCGAGGCGCACGTTCACACCGAGTTTCCCGAGCTGCACGGAAAGATCCTTGACGATCCATTCGAACGCTTCGCGCCGCGGAAAGCGCACGATCTGGTTCACCTGCCCGCCCAGCTGCCGGCCTTTCTCCAACAACGTCACCGCATGGCCGCGTGCCGCCAGCACTTCGGCCGCCTTCATCCCGGCGGGGCCGCCGCCGACCACGACCCACTTGCCGGGCTTTTCCGCCGGCCGCTGCGTGTCGGGACCGAATACCGCCTCGCGGCCGGTCGCCGGATTGACCTGGCAGGCCATCGACGAGCCGTGGAAGAGGCGCGCGATGCAGCCCTGGTTGCAGCGCAGGCAATGAGTGATCTCCGCCTCGCGCCCCTGTCGCGTCTTGTTGGCGAATTCAGGGTCGGCGATCTGCGCGCGCGTCATCGCCACCATGTCGGCTTCGCCACGGCGCAGGATGTCTTCGGCAAGCTGCGCCGAGCCGATGCCGGACACCGCGAACACCGGAATCTTCAAAGCCTGCTTGAAACGCGCGATGGCCGGCACCAGCCAGGCATCGGGAATGTCGGCAGGCGGCATGATGTAGGTCGCCGACTGGTATGCGCCCGCAGTCGTCATGACGTAGTCGATCAGGCCGGTGGCTTCCACGCGCCGGGCGATCTCGATCCATTCGTCCACGTCGAGGCCGCCCGGAACCTTCTCGTCGGCGGTGATACGGATGCCGACGATCATGTCCGGGCCGACGCGCTCGCGCACCGCGCGGATGACTTCGAGCGGGAAGCGCATCCGGTTCTTGAGCGAGCCGCCGTATTCGTCGTCGCGCTTGTTGAACACCGGCGAAAGGAACTGGTGCAGCAAGTAGCTGTGGGCGAGATGGACTTCCACGCCGTCGAAGCCCGCCTGGCGCGTGTAGTCGGCCGACAACACCCAGCCGTCGCGCACCTCGTCCATGTCCGAGCGTTCCATAGCCTTGGCCATCTCGCCGAATACCGGCGACTTGATGTTGGACGCAGACCACAGCACGCGATAGTCGTCCATCGCATGGGTTTCGCCCATGACGCCGAAATGATTGAGCTGCGCGAATATCCGCGCGCCGTGCCGGTGCACCGCGTCCGTCAGCATCCGGTCGCGCTCAACCATCTCGGGCCGGTAACTGTACGGATAGCCGCGGCAGAAGGTGTTGGATGTCGGATGCACGAGCCGATTGCCGGTGATCATCAATCCGATGCCGCCCTTGGCCCGCGCGACGTGATAGTGGATGTCCCTTTCGGTGGTGATTCCATCGCGCGCGTTGAACGCCATCGCGTGCGCCGATTGCATGATCCGGTTGCGCAAGGTCACGTTCCGGATCGTCAGCGGGGAAAACAGATGGGGATAGTTGGCTTCACTCATGGCTATTCGTCCTCGTCGATTCACCCCGAAGCGCGGAGCCGCGGGAGGTCAGACTGATAAAAACCCCACCGAACACCAGTGCGGCGCCGGCCAGTTGCAGGGGAGTCAAGGCCTGCCCCAGCACGACGTAGCCCAGGAACATCGCGGAGACCGGGCTGAGCAGCAGGAAAATCGAAATACGCACGGGATCGAGCGCGCGCAGCGCATGGAACCAGAGCAGGTACGTCAAACCCGTCCCGACCAAGGCGAGGTACAGGTAGCCGCCCCAGCTCGCGGCGCCGATCGCAGCCGGCAGACCTTCCGTCAATAGCGTCGCCGGAAGCAGCAGCGCGCCGCCGATGAGAAGCTGCCAGCCGACGAACGGAACCAGCGGGATCGGCAAGCACCAGCGCTTCACGAGCAAGGTGCCTATGGCCATGCTGACCGCCGCGACGGAAGCGGCGGCGACGCCGATGCCATCCCACACCATGCGTCCGGGCGACAGCAACACCAGCAGCACGCCAAGGAATCCGACCGCCGCGCACGCCAGCATGCCCGCACTCGTGCGCTGGTCGAACCAGAGCCAACCCAGCACGCCCACCAGCAGCGGCTGGGTGCACACCAGCAGCGCCGCCATTCCGCCGGGCAGGCGATACGCGGCGGCGAACAGCGGCCAATGCATCAGCGACATGCAGAAGAGGCTGATCAGCACGAGCCGCCGCCAGTGCGCCCGCTGCGGCCAGTAGCGCGTCGCCAGCACCATCGCCAAACCGACCGGAAGGATGCGCAGCACCGCCGCCGTCAACGGCTTGCCCGGCGGCAGGAACTGGGTCGTCACCAGATACGTGCTGCCCCAGATCATCGGCGGTAGCGCCGCGACCAGCGACATCCAGCGCGCCCTCACGCGACTAGCCCCACACCGGAGTCGCCGGCGCCGGCAGGCCGGTTTCGGCGAGGCAGCGCTGCTTCAGCTCGTCGAGGGTGCCGCCACGGTTGAACAGCGCGATCGGTTCACGCGATTGTTCCAGCGTGACGCGCAAGGTACGCGTCGCACCCTCGTCGACCGCGTTGCCGGCGATGACAACGCCGTAGCGGCGCGCGCCTTCGACGCTGACCAGGCCCTTGCGCACATCGGCCAGCACCTTGGCCGGATCACGCTGCAACGGATCGCCCCAACCGCCCGCGCCCCACGTGTCGAACAGCAGCAGGTCGCCGGCCTTGACCTCGATGCGGTCGCACTTGGACGGCAGGATCTGGCGGCTGCCGTCGCCACGCACGAGCTCCTTGCGGCTGCGCTGGCCAGGCTCGCCGCCGTTGACGCCCCAGGGATGGGTCAGCCAGCGGTCGTCGTGGATCGACACCTCGCCGTCGGCGAGCAAGCGGTAGGCGACGCGCAGGCCGTTGCCGCCGCGATGCAGGCCGGCACCGCCGGAATCGCGGATCGTCTCGTAGGTTTCGATGCGCAGCGGGAAATAGGCTTCGATGAATTCGTTCGGCACGTTGGTGAAACCCGGCCACAACGAATGCCCGTCCGGACCGTCGCCGACCGGGCGGCCGGGAATGCCGCCGAAGCCGATCTGGAACAACTGGAACCATTCGCCGGCGGCGTCATAGCCGGAGTACATGAAGTGCGGCGAGTCGGAGAAACCGGCCGCGTTCATCGCCTGCGGCGCCCCCTGGCCGAGCAGGCCGCCCATGACGTCGAAGATGCGCCCGAGCAGATGCGTGCGGCACGACAGCGGCGCCGGGAAGTTCGGCTTCAGGATCGAACCCTGCGGGATGCGCACCTCGACGAGATCGTAGAAGCCGTCATTGAGCAGGATCGCCGGATCGAACAGGCTGATCGTCAGTGCGCCGAAGAAGATCTTGAACATCTCCTCGTTGAGGTAAAAGTTCACCGACGAGTTGGCCTGCGGGTCGGTTCCGGCGAAATCGAAGATCGCCTTCCCGCCCTCTCGCCACAGCGCGCAACGCACGGTGTACGGACCGAGGCCGGCGCCGTCGTCGCAGATGTAGTCCTCGAATACCTGGCGCGTTTCCGGCACCACGCGCTGGATCACTTCCCTCATCGCGCGATACGTGCGTTCGAGCATCGACTGCTGCGCGCTGTAGAAAACATCATCACCGAAGCGCCCGGCGAGTTCGACGCAACGGCGCCCTGCGCTGCGGCAGCCGGCCACGATCGCGTTGAGGTCGGAGCGGTTCCAGCGCGGCATGCGCACGTTGTGCAGGATCACATCGAGCATGTCGGCGTTGAGCTCGCCGCGGCGATACAGCTTGACCGGCGGGATACGGATGCCCTCCTCCCATATCGTACGCGCGTCGGTCGGCAGGCTGCCCGGCACCTTGCCGCCGACGTCGGACATGTGCCCGAACATCGCCGAGTAGTTGATCAGGCGGCCGTCCTTGAAGATAGGCATCAGCACCAGCCAGTCTGGCAGATGGCTGACCGCGCCGTTGCACAGGTACGGGTCGTTGGTCAGGAAAACATCGCCCTCCTCGACCGTGCCGTCGTAGGCCTGCAGCAGGCCCGCGATGAACGAGCCGAACTGTCCGACCAGCATCTTGCCGTTGCAGTCGGCGATGATCGGGAACGCATCACCCTGCTCGCGGATGCCCGGGCTCATCGCAGTGCGGAACAACACGGCGTCCATTTCGGTGCGCGCGTTGGCCAGCGCATTCTCGACGATGTCAATGGTGATGCCGTCGACGTCGACGCGACGGAACGGCGCCTGGTTGGCTTGAATGATGCGTGCGCTCATGCCGCGATCTCCTGGGATCCGGGGCGGATCAGCAGGTTGCCGATCTCGTCGACGATAGCGTGGTGGCCGGGCAGGATCAGGGTCGTCGAATCCAGCTCGAATACGATCGCCGGTCCGTCGATGCGGCGCTCCGGCGCGAGCCACGCGCGGTCGTAGACGGTCGCTTCGTGATCGCGGCCAGCGTAGTGGATCGTTTGCGCACCAATGACGGCCGCCTGCAGATCGAGGCCGGAACCTTCGACGGCCTTGTCGGCGATCGACGGCCGCGGTCCACGCGCAATCGCGCGCAGGCCGACCAGCTCGTGCGCTTCGCTGAGCGAGAAGGTGAACTGGCGTTCGTGCTCGGCATCGAACGCCTTCGCCAGTCCGTCAAGGCCGTGCGCGCGAACGTGCGCCGGATCGATCTCGAGCGTCAACAGCAGCGCCTGGCCTTGGTAGCGCACGTCGGCCTGCCAGTTGACCTGCTGCTGATCGGGCGTGATGTCCTGCCCGGCGAGCGAGGCGCGCACGGCGTCGCCGAGCTGTTCCAGTGCATCGGCCACTTCTTCCGCCGTGACCTCACTGAGGCGTCGTACCAGCGAGCGCGAGGCCTCGTCCTTGATGCGCGTGGTCGCATCACCATAGGCGCACAACACGCCGGGCCCCGGCGGCACGATCACAGGCCACGCGTTCATCAGGATACCGAGCGCATTGCCGTGCAAGGGCCCGGCGCCGCCGAACGCGCACAACGCGAAGTCGCGCGGGTCGTAGCCCTGTTCGACGCTGATCAGACGCAGCGCGCCGTACATGCGCTCGTTGGCGATGCGCACAATGCCCTCGGCCGCTTCGAGCAGCGACACGTCCATCGCATCGGCGACTTTCTGCACCGCCGCCGCAGCGAGATCGTGGCGCATCCGGAAGTCGCCGCCAAGCTTCTGCGTCGCCGGCAGGTAGCCGAGCACCACGTTGGCATCGGTCACGGTCGCCTGCGTGCCGCCGCGATCGTAGGCTGCCGGCCCCGGCACCGCGCCGGCGCTCTCCGGTCCGACGCGCAGCGCGCGCGTTAGTTCCGGCACGAACGCGATCGAGCCGCCGCCGGCGCCGACCGTGCGCACGTCGACCGACGGCGCACGCACAGCGATGTCGCCGACGCGCGTCTCGCGGCGCACGCGCGCGTGGCCGTCGTCGATCAGCGCGACATCGGTCGAGGTGCCGCCGACGTCGCAGGTCAGCACCTTCGAATAGCCGCCGCGCGAGCAGAACCATATCGCGCCGGCGACGCCGCCGGCCGGGCCGGACAGCAACATGTTGACAGGCGCCTGCGCGGCCGACTGGCTGGTCGCGAGACCGCCGTCCGAACGCAGGATCGCAAGGCGGATATCAGGACGCAGCCGCCGCTGCAGTTCCTCCTGCAGGTGCTGCACATAGTGCGCGACCTGAGGCCGTACGTAGCTGTTGACGACAGTGGTCTCGGTACGCTCGTACTCCTGCATCTCGGGCACGACCTCCGACGAGAGCGACACCGGTACGCCAGGCATGACCTCGGCGGCGACCCGCGCGATGCGCTGCTCGTGCGCGGCGTTGCGATAGGCGTTGACCAGACTGACCGTCAGCGCCTCGACGCCGGCGTCGCGCAGCATGCGCAGGCCGTTACTCACGCCGTCCTCGTCGAGTTCACGCACCACCTCGCCGCGCGCGTCGATGCGCTCGTCGGCCTCGATTGTCAGCTCCAGCGGCGCCAGCAGCTCGCCCTTGTTGAAAACAACCCAGCCGCCGAGGCCGCCCGGCACGAACGAGCGCGCGATGTGCAGAACCTGCTTGTAGCCGCGCGTCGTCACCAGGCCGACGCGCGCGCCGCGGCGCGTCAGGATCGCGTTCGTCGCCACCGTAGTGCCGTGCATCACCGAATGGATTTTTGAAGGCTCCACTCCCGAACTGCGGCAAATCCTCTCGATGCCGTCCAATACCGCCACCGACGGGTCGGATGGCGTCGAAGGCACTTTCGCGATAAAGCTCTCGCCGCTCGACTCGTCCATCAGCAGCAGGTCGGTGAACGTGCCGCCGACATCCACACCCAAGCGATAACTCATGGCTTCTCCGTTCAACGGCCGGCCGGAGCCGGCGCCTTGGTATTGATCGTTCCGTTGCTGACGCGCCTCAGCGCGCCGCCTTCTCGAGTTCGCCGAGATTCACGTTCTCGGCCTTGACGCCGGGCGTGTTGAGTCTGGCTGAATCGGCCAGGATGAACACGGTCGCGTGGCGACGCTGGTAGTCGATCGTGAAGCCGGCCGCCGAAATGATCCCCTTGTCGCCGTCTTCGGTCCTGATCGTCTTCAAGTGGTAGTTCATCCACTTCCAGAAATCGCCTTTGCGGTCGTAGACCTCAGCCTGGTAGAAGCGCGGGAACTGCGTGTCCATGTACAGTACCTTCTTGCTGTACGGGTGCTCAGGCGGCGTGATGGCCTCGATGACCCACACCTCGCGCGGCTCCCAGCCGTCCTTCGGATTCCAGTGCGGCGCGCCGTCGAGATCGATGATGGGGAATTCCGCACTACCGCTGGCCTTCGGATCCCAAGTCTTCATCGTTGAGTTGGCGACGGCGAGAATCCAGCGCTTGCCGATCAACTTGTAATCGGCATACCAACTCGGATGCGCGTTGAATATCTCGATATCATCGTTGAGCTGATCGGTGCCGCCGATGGGATCCATCCAGGTGCCGCCGGACAGGCGCCGCGTGCGCCGCACGGACTTCAAGTACGCCCACGAGTCCTCGAGTTTCGGCGAGTCATAGCGCACCGTGAACAGGCCCAGGCCGCGGATGTCGCTCGGATAGGTCGCGTACAGCAGCGTCTTGGTCAGGACCGAACCGTCACCCTCGACCACCGGCTCCACGCCGAGGCGGCCCTTCATGTAGTAGCGTTGGAATGCCCATTCCTGACGGCGCTCCAGGCCGCTCTTCTCGCCGATGAACAGGTACGCGAACTTCGGGTAGTCCTGCAGATTCTTGATCGGCTGCGCGTAGTGGTGATTCCAGATCAGCTTCGCCGCGGCATCGGGATCGCTGGCCTCGACCTTCGGGAACGGAATGCCGCTGACCCAGCCTTCGACCATACGGGTGTCGTGGTTGTACTTGGCCTTGCCGGCGTTGTCCTGCGTCGCCTTGAGGTAGTCGCGGCCCAACTCGACCGGCTGTGAAGCCTTCAATGTAATCTTCAGTCCCTCGTCGCGAATCAGTTTCTGCATGCGCTCGGTCAGCAGATCGGAGATCCTGTGATTCTCGAAGCTATCGGAAAGATGGGAGGCGAGGTTCGATGCCTCCAGCACCGTGCCGGGCTTCAGTTCGGCCGCGTGGACCATTGTCACGGCGCAGGACAGGATCGTCAGCAACAAGGTGGAAACGAGATTTCTCATCGCGGTGCTCCTCAGAACTGGTACGTCACGCGGACGGACAATTGGTTGTTGCCGGCAAAGTAGCCGAACAGGTTTGTGTCGTTGAAGCCGGTCAGCGCACGCCTCTGGTGGGTGCGATTGAAGAACAGGTCGGCCTCGGCCTTGATGCGCCAATGGTTCCCGTAGGCGAATTCGACGCCCGGAATGACGAAACCGCCGCCGTAGCTGAGGTCGGTACCGAGGGCGAGCGTCGGATTGATGCGGTCGCCGTGGTAGTTCATGGCGAGGATCGCGGTCAGGATCGTCGAGTGTTCCTTGGCGCGACCGCCGAAACCGGCGAGGTTCACGATCTCGTCCTTGCGGTCGTAGTCGGTGATCCAGGTATCGAACAATTGCACCGAAAGGAACGATGGGCGACTGGTCCCAAGGAGTGAAGTCAGGTTGACCTGCTTGTCCATGCGCAGCATCAACTTGACGGCGTCGCGTTCGACGACGCCACAGAAGCCGGGGAAGAACGCGCAGCCACCCGCCTCGCCCGCCTGCACGCCGACGTTGTAAGTGTTGTCCGGGATGTAGGACGCCTCGACCGAGAACACCGAGTCGACCCGTTCGAGATAGCGGTTGGCGGTGACGCCGAACACGTTGATCTGTGGAAAAATCAGCTCGCCGACGGTCGAGCTTCGATCGGAGCGATATTCGCCATGCCAAGCGCCGAGGAAGCTGCGACCGCTCGCTGCGTTGCCGACGCCGAGCGGGTTGTCGGGATTGGGATTGATGACCGGCACCTGCGACGGCCCCTGGAACCAACCCAGCGAATACTCCCATTTGCCGGCGATCGCCTTCCAGCGCAGACCGAGCGCGGCATCGTCCATGCGCGCGTCGCGATGGTCGTAGTTGTACGGCACGTCGGCACCGAACGGTGCCGCGGCGAAGGTAATGCCGCGGTTCGGCGTGTTCGCCCAACGGCCGCCTTCGACATCGTAGCTGTTGCCGCGCTGATCGGCCGGATTCATGCGCCCCGGGATGTAGACGAACTGCAGGCTGCCCTCGACCGTATCGAAGCGCTGCACGACGTTGGCCATCCACAAGGGCTTGCGCAGTTCCTCGTTCTCGGCCTCGAGAAAGGAGCGCCAGCGGAAGTCGTAACCGTGGATGACGTCCAGCGACTGGAAGAAATCCGTTTCGCCCCACACGACCTGCTGCTTGCCGAGCTTGATCGTGGTGCCCTCGCGCAGGTCGGTCTGCCACCAGAACTCGCGCACTTCGGCCCGGTTGTAGACGTCGTCCATCAGGTCGACGCTGGAGCGACGGCGATTGCTGAACAAGTCGGTCGCGGCGTACTGGTCGGCGACCCTCTGCAGGTCCTTCAGATAGCTCGTCTCGTACTCCCGCGAGCCGCGCAGCGAGATGTTGACCTTCGAGTTGCCGAAATCCCTGAACAGGTTCAACTTGAGCGTGCCGCGCGCCATCGACAAGTCGTGCTTGTAGTCGCCTTTCGGAGCCCCGTTGTTGGCCGGATCGGCCAGATACGGATTCTGCAGGTTCATCGACAGATGGCCGCGCAGGTAACCGCTGACTTCCCAATCATCGAAGAATCCATCACTGGCATGTGCATTCATGGACATGCCCAGACCCAACAGCGCTGACGTGCAGGCCAGGTACAGTTTTCGCGGACTTGAATTCAAGGCGCGACGTGCGTTGTTCATGCGATCCCCCTTTGGATGTGTGGTTCCAGACGACCGGTTTCCGCGCTCGACGCGTCGTTGCGGGCAGGATTCCCGAAGATGAAATCCGGCTTGAACACCAGCGCGAGCGAAGGCATGACGAACAGTGAAGTGAAGGCGGAGACCATCAACCAGAGGCCGATGAGAATTCCCATTTCCGCCTGGAAGCGCAACGACGACCAGGACCAGAGCAGCACACCGGCGGCGAGCGTCAACGCAGTCAGGATCACGCCGCGACCGGCCGATCCCAGCGACTGCCGCACTGCGTCCGCCGGCGATGCCTCCGGATGCTTCTCCAGGTGCTCCTTGATCGCGTCGACGATGTAGAACGCGTAATCGACGCCGAGCCCGATGCCCAGCGCGACGACTGGAAGCGTGCTGATGCTCATGCCGATGCCGTGCCAGGCCATATAGGCGAACGTCGCCACGTTCGAGATCAGTACCGGCACGATGAAGAAGATGCCGCTGACCGACGATCGATAGACGACGAGGCAGCACAGCACGACGACGAGGAAGGCCAGCGCGATCGCCTCGATCTGGTCGCGCAGCAGAATCTCGTTGACTGCGGCAGTGATGCCGAGCACCCCACCCGCCAGCTTCGCCTCGGCCTGTGGCATCGGGTTGTCGGCGATGAACTGCTTGCCGTGGTGGATCGCTTGCCGCAGCGTCTCGCCCTTGTGGTCACGGAAGAACAGCGTGACCGCGCCGTTCCGGAACGTCACGTCGCTGAACTGGTTGAGATCGTCCGGGTCGGCACCCTGCATGTAGAAACTGACGAGTTCGCCGTTCTCGCCGGCGTCGGCGCCGAGCTCGCGATAACGCGGGTTCCCCTCGTGCAGGTTGCGGCGGATCTCGACTACGATGTCAGCCAGTGAGATGCTGCCGCCGATCCCGGCCTGGCGCTCCATATAGCGCGAGAAGCGCTGCATCCAGTCGAGTACTTCCGGTTGCTTCAATGCATCGGGCGTCTTCCCTTCGACCGCGACGAACATCTGCTCCGATCCTGGATACAGGCCGTTGATCAGCGCGCTGTCGCGATTGAATGAGGAGTCGCGCCACAGGATCGGCGAGCCGTCGCTGGCATCGCCCACGGTGATGTGCGTCGCCTCGAATAGGAGGCCGGCGAGCAACACCAGCATGACCGGTGCAACGGCGTAGCGCACGCGGCTCGTCGCGACCCACGTCGCTGGCTTCGTGAACGCGCTCAGCACAGCATCGAGGCGCAGCGGGTGGATGTAGCGATCGGGGCGCTTCACCCACGACAGCAGCACCGGCGTCAGGATCACCGCGGAGATCGAGATCGTCATGACCCAGATCGCGCCGATGATCGCCACTTTGTGCATCAACGGAATCGGCGTGAGTATCACGCAGAGGACCGCGCCGGCATCGGCATACAGGCCGAGCATGCCGGGGCGGAACAGCTCGCGCATGCTCTGCTCGGCCGCACGGCGTGGTTCGATCGATTCGCCGACGGCAAGGTCGTCGAAGCGCGTGATGAGCTGCACGGAATGGGAGAACGCGCGCGCCGTGATGATGAACGCGACGACGATCACGAGCGGATCGAAGTTGTAGCCGAGCAGGCTGCCGATGCCAAGCGCCCATGTCGCGGAAACGAGGCCCGCGAGCAGCGGCAGCAGCATGCCGCGCCAGGTGCGGCTGATGGCGAACAGCAGCACGAGCATCGAGACCAGCGACAGCAGCGAGATCGCGACTGTCTCCCCAAGGTAGTGCGCGACCCAGCCATACAGGATCGGCTCGCCGACCAAGTGCAGGCTGACCTGTGCTTTCGCGGGCGATGCATCGAGGATCGCCTGGACCTGCGGGAATATCTTTCCGTAATCAACCAACTGATCGTAGAAGTCGACCTGGATCAATGCCGACTTCAATTCGGTGTCGACGTAGAGTCCGTACACCATCGGGTTGTTCAATACGGCCTGGCGCAACGCATCGACCTCGGCCTGCGTCTTCGGCAGATCCGGCCACATCATCGGGCGCGTCTCGATGCCTTCGCTGGACGCATCGACACGCTTGAGCTTCTTCGAGGCGAGCGAGGTGATCTGCAGCGGATTGACGCCGTGCACCTTCTGCAGCTCGTAGGTGATCCGCTGTATTTCCCGCAGCACCGGCAGCCTGAAGATGTCACCGTCAAGCGAACGCACGAGGATCGTCACACGATTGCTCGCGGCGAAGCTCTCCTGATACTTCTGGTGCACTTTCACGTAGGGGTGGTCATGCGGAACCATGTCGCCGAAGCGCGTACGCACGTCAAGACGCGTGAGGCAGGCGCCGAAGAACAGCGTCACCAGCGCGATGACCACACAGACGACGGCACGGTTACGGATCGAGAACGACGAGACCGCACTCGCGAGATCGATAAACTTTTTCATCGTGCCGCCTCCGCCGGCCATGCCCGGTAGTTGCCATCGTTGTCGAGCAGGCCGATGCCTCTGCCGATCAGGACATCGCCCTCCTGCATCGCCAGCAGGCCCGTGCGATAGCGCTTGCCCGATCCTTCCGGTGCCAGCAGCCGCCAATGGGCGGCGGCGCGCGACGCCGAAAACAAGGCACCGCGATCGCCCGCTACCAGCCAGCCATCCTGCCGCGCAATCACATCGTAGAGATGCTCGGTCGTGAAAGCCGGCACCGGCTGCCAGCTTTCGCCGCCGTCGATGCTGTGGAAGGCTCGGCCACGATTGCCGACGACGACGCCCTCTTCACCCGCGAACGCGATCGATTGAAGGCTCTCGTTGCCGAGCTGTACGCTGCTCCACGAGGCCCCGCCGTCGCGGCTGTGCAGCAAGTGGCCGAATTCCGCGGCAACCCAGACCGAGCCGCTTGGGCCGGGTCGTACGCGGTTGAAGGCGATATCGGCTGCGTCGCGCAGGCGCGTCCAGTTCGCACCGTCCGCGTCCCCGCGGAACAGCGCACCCATCTCGCCGACGACCCAGAAACGGCCATCCAGGAAGGCGACGTCGATCAGCTTGTTGCCGACTTCGCCGACCGGCAACAATTGCGATGTCCACCGACCTCCCCTGTCGCGAACCCACAGACGTCCGCCATTGCCGACGGCGACGAGCACACCCGCATCGGATGCCGCGATGCCCTGCAGATTCGCGGCCGGCTGAAGCTGCGAGCGCTCCCAGTGGCGGGCTTGCTCATCCATTGAGAGGACGGCGCCTGCCTGTCCCACGAACCAGAGGCGGCCGTCGGCGGCGGCTCCGCCGAAGAAGAGATCGCGGCTTTCGACCAATGGCTGCCGCATCGTTCCCGTCGCGCCCTCGACCTGAACGAAGAGCGCTGCGTACGCGAGGCCTCCGGTGATGAGCCAGGGCGAAAGTCGCGCGGCCACGCTGGAAATGCGATTAAACATGCACATCTCCCCTTGCCAGACCGGCGCGTCGGCGCAACCAGTGGAATGCGTGCCCGCCGAGCGGGCTTTCGAGCAATGCACTGGCACGCTCGACCGCGGCGACAAGCGCATCGAGGTCGATGCCGGTGTGCAGTCCCATCGATTCGAGCATCAGCACCACGTCTTCGGTCGCGACATTGCCGCTCGCCCCTGGCGAAAATGGGCAACCGCCGAGGCCGCCGATCGAGCTGTCGAAATCGCGCACGCCCCCCTCCAGCGCAGCCAACACGTTGGCCAGCGCCATGCCTCGTGTGTCGTGGAAGTGGCAGGCGACGCGCCTTGCGCCGGCAGCCTGCACAAGGCCCCCGACCAAGTGGCGTACCCGCGCTGGATTCGCCGCGCCGATCGTGTCGGCGATGATCAGCTTGCGTGCGCCGGCGTCGAGCATGCGTGCCGCCAGCCGCTCGACCTGCGCTGGTGGCGTCGGGCCCTCGAACGGGCACTCGTAGGCGACGGCGAGATACGCCCAGCCTTCGACCCCATCAGCGGCAGCGCGCGCCATCAGTTCGGCGCAGGCGGCAGTCGCCTCGTCGAGACCCATGTTGATGTTGCGCCGGTTCATCGTCTCGGTGGCCGACAGCACGACCGAAACGGTCCCGACGCCCACCCCGCGCGCGAGCTCGTAGCCATGCACATTCGGCACCAGCGCGGAATAGCGCACTTCGCCGCGCCTCGGCAGTTGCGCAAACAGCTCGCCGGTTCCGGCCATCTGCGGCACTGCTTTTGGCGAGACGAAGCTGCCGACTTCGATGCTGCGCAGGCCAGCCTCGACCAGCGCCAGGATCATCGCCAGGCGCCCGTCGCCGTCGAGCGTGCGCGCCTGGCTCTGCAGACCGTCGCGCGGCCCGACTTCGTTGACAGTGACGCGATCGGTGGCCATGTCATCCCACCGCCTTGTCACTGTGCAGTGAATCGATCCGCGCCGTGTCGTATCCGAGCAAGTCGAGCAGGACGAAACGGGTGTGTTGCCCGAGCAGCGGTGGTGCACCGTAGTCGTCGCCGTCGTCGACCGACAACTTGATCGGATTGCCCGGCGCGCGCACGGCGCCACCTTCTGGGTGAGGAATCTCGACCACCATGCGCCGGTGCAGCACTTGCGGGTCGGCTAGCGCCTCGCTGAAGCGGTTGACGGGGGCGCACGGTACGCGTGCCGAACCAAGTTGTTCCACCCAGTAGGCAGTGGAGTTCATCGCGAAGATCTCGTTGAGTTTTGCGTCGATCGCCGCCTTGTTGGCGAGCCTGCCCGGTTGATGCCGGTACTTCGCATTCCGGAACTCCTCGGCGCCGAGCAGCTCGACCAGGCGCTCCCAGAAACTGTCGAAGATCACCGCCACGATGATGAATCCGTCGGCAGTGCGATACGTGTTGTATGGCACGTGGACGAAGTGGCCGTTGCCGAGCGGCTCCGGGTTCTCGCCGCTCATCAGGTGCATCGTCGCCATGTAGTTCAGCATGCTGATCTGGCAGTCGAGCATGCTGATGTCCACATGCTGACCGCGGCCGTGCCGCGAGCGCGCCTGCAATGCGGCCAGCACGCCCATCACGGCGAACATGCCGCCGCCGAGATCGCCGATCGGGATACCCGAACGCATCGGCTGCTCAGCGTTCTCTCCGGTGATCGACATCCCACCGCCGATACCCTGCACCACCTGGTCAAACGCCGGGCGCAGGTAGTTGGGCCCGTCCTGGCCGAAGCCGGAGATAGAGCAGGTGATGATGCGCTCGTTGATCCCGCTCAGGTGCGCGTGATCGATGCCAAGCTTCGCGGTCACGCCGGCGCTGAAATTGTCTATGACAACGTCGGACACGCGCACGAGATCGTGAAACACGGCGAGGCCCTGCGAATGCTTCAGGTCCACGCAAACGCTGCGTTTGTTGCGATTCAGCGTCAGAAAGTATGCACCCATGCCATGCAGCGAATGCTTCGGATCGCGCGCCAGCAGTGCACGAGTGCCTTCGCCGGTGAGCGGCTCGACCTTGATCGTTTCCGCACCGAGGTCGGCCAGTATCATTCCGGCATAGGGACCCGACAGCATGTGGGTCAGATCGAGTATGCGTATTCCTTCCAAGGCCTTGCTCATCGTGTTCCTGCTCTCGTCCGTGCGTTCGTGTTCAAGCGCCGTACCCCCTCAACGCAGGACGTTGTCGCCGCTCATGAAAACGTAATAGCGGCGGAACTTCCCGCCCTCGACGTAGAAGAAGTTGCAGTTGCTGAGCCGTGTCTCCTGGCCTTTCGCATCGACCAGGCGCACGTTGAAACGCATCGACACGGTCTGGTTCTGCTCGTCGGCGGTGACTTCGAAATCGCCGTGCCAGATTTCCTCGTAGCCGGCGAACAGGTTCTCGAACATGCGGCGGATGCCGTCGATGCCCGAATGTGTTAGGTGGTCGGTCTGGATCGTCACGGCGCAGTCGCTGTGGCAGCAGGCGAGCACGGCATCCATGTTCTTGCGGTCGACGTTGCCGAAGTAGCTTTCGACGCCGAGGGCTACCAGTTGCTGGCGGGTGAGCTTGGACATGCGGGTACTCTCCTTGGGTCAATTCGCGAAGCCGTGGTAGACGGCGTCGTTTGGCGCCTGCGGCGCGGGATAAGCCTTCTTGCTATGACGAAGGCCGAGGGTCAGGAACATCTCGCAGAGCTTGTAGGCCACCTGGCCCGGGTTGATCACGGGCACCGGCAGGCGTTCGGCGAGGTAGGCATGCGACTGGTGCATTGTGGTCGAGCCGAGCACAATCACGTCGGCGCCGTCTTCCTCGATCGCGCGCAGCGACTCCGCCTCGAGCTTCTTGAAGACGACCTCTTCCTTGCCGGCCAACAACTCTTCGAGGTCAGGCCGCGTCTTGATCGAGCGCAACGAGGCGACGCGAGGCCAGAGCCGGTATTCGGTCAGCGTCTTCTCGTAGAGCGGGAACCACTCGTCCCACATCGTGAGGACGCTGAACTTCTTGCCTAGCATGCAGGCGGTATGGAAGGCCGCTTGCCCAGGCGCGATCACCGGGATGTCCAGGCGCGAACGTAGCGCCGCAAGGCCCGAATCGCTGACGGTGTCGATTCAGACCGCCGCATAGCCCTCGTGCTGCGCACGCAGGCCGGCCTCGGCGACCGCGAAATCCATCAACAGCGTGTCGTAGGCGCTGTCGCCAAGCGCGGCGCCCTTCACGACGGAAACGAATTCTGGCTCGAAGCCCGGTAGCACGAGGGCAGCGGGCAACTGGGCAGCACGCGCCGCAACCCCTTCGACGCCCATGGGAATCGGAATGATCACCTTGATTCGGGAAGACACGCTTGACCTCTTGGTTTGTGCAGTGCAATATGCACTGATGGTCCACTCCGCCTGATGTGGCGGAACTTCCCCTACTAAGCAGCTTGCGTGCCAAGTTTTTTTATTTCGTAAAATCAGAACCTTACGGGATTCTCGCCGTACGGCACCAAGCCGATTCATTTCTTTCTGAAAGCAATGCATTTCATCCTGAAGCACTTGCCTGAAGTTGCCTGATCGATATCAGCCACCCTCCGCAATACACGACCTGCCCTGCAGCAAGATGCGAATCAGGTCCGACCGGACTTCACCAGATACGCAAGCGCGCTCAAGCACGAAGCGCCTCGACCACGAGGAAACAAGGCTGGAATGCGGTTCCGGCGCTGCGGTCCGTGGAATCATCGGACTCCGAGGCCACTCGGGGCGGCCCGATGCTCTCGCTCACCGATCACGGCTGAAAGAACTCGGGCGTCCATGAACTTGGTGATTGCGGCACGGCTCGGCGACTGCGCACGCGACTTCGCGAACATCGCATGGCCGCTCTCCGCGGCGAGCTCGATTGAGATGCAGGACTTCATCAAGAACGCAGCTGCGTCGGCCGATGACGGGAAAAATTTCGCCTGATGAAAACCTGCACGGCTTCGTGTCGATCAAGGACGACCCCGAGCCCCTCTGCATGAAATGGGGCTCCCAGGGCTCAAGCGCGTCCTCGGCGACGCCAACATCGTCGCGCCCTCTTCCCGGCATCCATCAGTGCGCGCGAGACTGGCTTCAACACGCGCGGCGCCAAGGCCGATATTTTTGGTTATTGCTTCATCTCGACGGTCCGCCGCGCCGCATGCGGCAAAAGGTCGGCCGGTAATCAGATCCCGGTTCTGAATACGGCAGGCAACCAGTCGACACTTTCGGCCAGTCGCCAGCCTCACGGGTCATGCCGACCTTCCCGAGCTTCGGCGGCCGGGTGGCGTGTGCGGTGGTGAATTGCCCCGCCGCTGCCATGACTGCAGCCTTGCGGCGTACGGCCGGTCCTGTCCAGCGCGATAGCCTGCGTGAGTCCCGCACCGTGCGGGACAGGGTGGCCGGAGTTCGATCTCGGGCGCAGGCGCACCACTTCGTTCCATACCCTGCATCGCCCACAAAAAAAGTGCGGCGGACGAGCCGCCGCACCTTCGATGGCAGGCGCCGAGGAACCGGCAATATCAGGCTGCCGCGTCCTTCAGCTTCTTCAGCGGGCGGATCTTGATCTTGGTCGACGCCGGCTTGGCCGCGAACCACTGCTCTTCCTTGGTAAACGGGTTGATGCCCTTGCGCTTCGGCTTGGCCGGCACGCTGACCGCGGTGATCTTCAGCAGACCGGGCAGCTGGAACGAGCCGGCGCCCTTCTTGTGCAACGAGCCGGCAACCGCGCCTTCCAGCGCCGCGAGCACCGCACGCACGTCCTTGGCCAGCACGCCGCTGGCTTCGGTAATGTGCGCCACCAGGCTGGACTTGTTCAGGACTTCCTTGATCGGCTTGGATGCGGCCGGAGCGGCCTTGGCCTTCGGTGCCGGCTTGCTCTTGGCGGCTGCTTTCTGCGTCTTTGCCATGGGTTTTTCCCCTCGTCAAATGGTGATGGATGGTTCGTATGCCTCGCGGCACGCTGAATGTAGGGGAATTCGGTGATGCCGCCAACGGGTTTGAATGATAAAACCCGCAAAAAACCGGGCCGGAGTGCGATTTTCCGTCCTGCTGCACGGCATGCATGGGCCGGAAGTGTCCATTCGCCTCGCCGCGGGTGGCCGGCGTTTCCCGGCCACAAAAAACCCGCCGGCGGCGGGTCTCGAGGGCTGGCTGGCAGCCGGTTGCGCAATGGAGGCCAAGGTCGGAATCGAACCGGCGTACGCGGATTTGCAGTCCGCTGCATGACCACTCTGCCACCTGGCCATTGCTTGGTGTATCGCGACCATGATGATCGCAGGTTGCCTCTAAAAAACAAAACCCCGGCTTACCGAGGTTCTGCGTGAAAACTGGAGCGGGAAACGAGACTCGAACTCGCGACCCCGACCTTGGCAAGGTCGTGCTCTACCAACTGAGCTATTCCCGCATCGGAGCCGCGAATCATAGCAGAACGAAGCCGTTTGTGAATAGCCTCGACACCGTTCCAGCACGAAATGCGGCGTGCGCGCCGATACGACAAAGCCCCGGACGAGCCGGGGCTTTGTCTGCAAACTGGAGCGGGAAACGAGACTCGAACTCGCGACCCCGACCTTGGCAAGGTCGTGCTCTACCAACTGAGCTATTCCCGC
>NZ_JBXAGL010000004.1:90461-302727 GCF_058793995.1 Rhodanobacter sp. GW835-FHT13D09
CGCATCGGAGCCGCGCATTCTAATACGTGAATGCAGATCGTCAAGCCCGGGCCACGTCGTCCTGGACGCGCTCAACCATGCCGCACGCCCGATACCCCGTCGGCACGGAGGCTCGGCCAGGCGGCCCGCAGGTAATGCAGGCCCGACCAGATCGTGAGCACGCCGGCGATCACCAGCAGCGCCTCGCCGATGTGGTACAACCGCAGCGCTTCGGCGGCCTTCTCGTGCTGCACGATCAGCACCACCAGGGCGATCATCTGCATCACCGTCTTCAGCTTGCCGATGAAGGCGACCTTGACGGTAGCGCGCATGCCGATCTCGGCCATCCATTCGCGCAGCGCCGACACGCTGATCTCGCGCCCCACGATGACCGCCGCGGTCACCGCCATCAGGATGCCGGACCAGCCGCCGCGATGGGATTCGACCAGCAGGAACAAGGTCACCGCCACCATCAGCTTGTCGGCAACCGGGTCGAGGAACGCGCCGAACGCCGAAGTCAGGTTCATTCGCCGGGCCAGGTAGCCGTCCAGCCAGTCGGTGACCGCCGCCAGCAGGAACACGATCGCCGCGGTGATGTTGTGGCCGGGGAACGGCAGGTAGAACACCGCCACCATGACCGGCAGCAGGGCAACGCGGAAGAGGGTCAGCCAGGTCGGCAGGTTGATGCGCATGATTCGTTCCAGGGATTTGAGGCAGTCTCGCACGAGGGCACGCCAGTGCCGAGTGAAGGCGTGCGCCGATGTTCAGCCATGCAGGCTGGCGTAGATGCGTTCGGCCAGGCCCCGGTCGATGCCTTTCACCTGCATCAGTTCCTCGACGCCGGCGCGCTCCAGCCCCTGCATGCCGCCGAACGCCTTCAGCAGTGCGGAACGCCGGCGTGCGCCGATGCCCGGCACGTCTTCCAGCACGCTGCGCTCGCGCGCCTTCTCGCGCCGCTTGCGGTGGCCGCTGATGGCGAAGCGGTGCGCTTCGTCACGCACCGCCGCGACCAGGTGCAGTGCGGGCGATGCGCTGCCCGGATGCAGCTCGCGCCCGGGACTTCCCGATTCAAGTCGCGCGAGCACCAGCGTCTCCTCGCCGGCGCGCCGCCCCGGCCCCTTCGCCACGCCGACCACCTCGATACCGTCGACGCCAAGTTCCTTCAGCACATCCAGCGCCTGCGCCACCTGGCCGCCGCCGCCGTCGATCAGCAGCACGTCGGGACGCGCGCCCTCGCCTTCAGCCACCTTGCGGAAGCGCCGGGTCAGCGCCTGGTGCATCGCCGCGTAGTCGTCGCCGGGCGTGATGCCGGTGATGTTGAAGCGGCGATAGTGCGATTTCTCCGGCCCCTCCGGGCCGAACACCACGCACGAGGCGACAGTCAGCTCACCCAGGGTGTGGCTGATGTCGAAGCACTCGATGCGCCGGGGCGACACCGCCAGTCCGAGCACCTTCTGCAAATCGTCGAAGCGCGTGCCCAGGGTCTGCCGGCTGGCCAGCCGCGCGGTCAGCGAGGCCTGCGCATTGCGCTCGGCCATCTGCAGGAATTGCGCACGCTCGCCGCGCACGCTGGACTTCAGCTCCACCGCATGGCCGGCCTGCTGGCCGAGCAGCTCGGCGAGGATCTCCTGGTCGGCCAGCGGCTCGCCCAGGATCAGCTCGCGCGGCACCGGCCGGTCCAGGTAGTACTGCGCGATGAACTGCGCCAGCACATCGGCCGGCTCGGCATCCAGCGGCAACCGCGGAAAGAAATCGCGCGTGCCCAGGCTGATGCCGTTGCGGAAGAACAGCACGCTGACGCAGGCCAGGCCCGCCTCGATGCGGCAGGCGATCACGTCCATGTCGGCGCTGGCGCCCTGTACGTGGTGCTGCGCCTGCAGCTGGCGCAGCGCGGCCACCTGGTCGCGCAGTTTCGCCGCGCGCTCGAACTGCAGCGCCTTGCTGGCCTGCTCCATCGCCTCGGCCAGTTCGTCGATCACCGCGTTGCTGCGCCCTTCCAGGAACATCTCGGCGTGGCGCACGTCGTTGCGGTAGTCCTCCACGCTGATCAGCCCCACGCAGGGCGCGCTGCAACGGCCGATCTGGTACTGCAGGCAGGGCCGCGTGCGGTTGCGGAAGTAGCTGTCCTCGCACTGGCGCACCTTGAACAGCTTCTGCATCAGGCTGAGGCTCTCGCGCACCGCGTAGGTGCTCGGGTATGGCCCGAAGTAGCGCCCGGGCAGGTTCTTCGCGCCGCGGTGGAAGGCCAGCCGCGGATAGTCCTCACCGCTGGAGAGGTAGATGTACGGGTAGCTCTTGTCGTCGCGCAGCAGGATGTTGTAGCGCGGCTTCAGCGACTTGATCAGCTGCGATTCCAGCAGCAACGCCTCGCCCTCGGTGCGGGTGACGGTGATCTCGACGCGGGCGATCTGCGCCACCATCGCCGCGATGCGCGGTTCCATCCGCGGCTTCAGGAAATAGCTGCCGACGCGCTTCCTGAGGTTGCCCGCCTTGCCCACATAGAGCAGCTCGCCGGCCGCGTCGAAGTGGCGGTAGACGCCGGGCGAGGAGGCCAATGTGCGGACGAAGGCCTTGCCGTCGAAGGGGAGCGGTTGCGCGGACTGCATGGGGTCATTCTAGCGGCGATGATCCATGCAGATGGAGGCTCATGGCCGTGCGCGCAACCACTGCTCCGCGCGCACCAGGTCGGCATCGGTGTCGATGCCCGGCGGGAACGGTTCCGGGGTCAGCCGCACCGCGATCGCGTGGCCATGCTCCAGCACGCGCAGCTGTTCCAGCGATTCGGTCTGTTCCAGCGGCGTGCGCGGCAAACGGCTGTAGCGGTCCAGGAAGCCGGCCCGGTAGGCGTAGATGCCGATATGCCGCAGGAACGGCGAACCGGACGGCAACGCATTGCGGTCGATGGCGAACGCATCGCGCGCCCACGGCAGCGGCGCGCGGCTGAAGTACAGCGCGCGGCCGTTGGCGGCGCGCACCAGCTTCACCACGTTCGGATCGAACAGTTCCTCGGCGTCGATGATCGGCGTGGCCAAAGTCGCCATCGGCGCGTCGTCGCCGGCCAGCGCCTGCACCACCGCACGGATGCCGGCGGCCGGCGCGAACGGCTCGTCGCCCTGCAGGTTCACCACGATGCTGTCGGCGGCCCAGCCGTAGTGTTGCGCGCACTCGGCCAGCCGGTCACTGCCCGAGGCGTGGTCGCTGCGGGTCATGCACACGTCCACCCCTTCCAGGCCGGCCAGTGCGTCGGCAATGCGGCGGTCGTCCACCGCCACCACCACCTGGCTGGCGCCGGCCTGCAGGGCGCGTTGCGCCACCCGCACCACCATCGGCACGCCGTCGATCGCACGCAGCGGCTTGGCCGGCAGGCGGGTCGAGCCATAGCGGGCGGGAATCGCGACGATGAACGGGGGCACCGCGTTTGACATGGACGATCCTTGGGGTCAGGCGGCAAGCCTAGCGCAACGTGGCGCACCGCCGATTCACGGCGCAGCCTGAAGCGCGAAGCCACAGCCGTTGGCCAGCTCGAGGAAGCCGGGGAACGAGGTGGCGACGTGGCTGCAGTCGCTGATCCGCACCGTTCCGGCGGCGACCAGGCCGGCCACCGCGAAGCTCATCGCGATGCGATGGTCGAGGTGGCTCTCCACCGTGCCGCCGCCGAGTCGGCCGCCGTGGATGATCGCGCCGTCCGGGGTTTCCTCGATCGCCGCGCCGAGCGTGCGCAGGCCGGCGGCCATGGTGGCGATGCGGTCGGATTCCTTGACCCGCAGTTCGGCTGCGCCGCGGATCACCGTCGTACCGTCCGCCACTGCGGCGGCGATGAACAGCGCGGGAAACTCGTCGATCATGTCCGGCACCAGCGCCTCGGGCAGCTCGACGCCGTGCAGCGGCGCGTGGCGTACCACAAGATCGCCCACCGGCTCGCCGCCGGCTTCGCGCTGGTGCTCGACCGCAATGTCCGCACCCATCAGCCGCAGCGCCTGCAGCAGGCCGGTGCGGCGTGGATTCAGGCCCACCGCCGGCAGGCGCAACTCGGAGCCGGGCACGATGCTCGCGGCGACCAGGAAAAACGCTGCCGAGGAGAAATCGGCCGGCACCTCCACGTCGGTGGCGCGCAGCACATGGCCGCCGGAGAGTTTCGCCCGGCCCGGCGCGAACGCGATCGGCCAGCCGAACGCGGCCAGCATCCGCTCGGTGTAGTCGCGGGTCGGGTGCGGCTCGATGATCTCGGTGTCGCCCGCCGCATACAGGCCGGCCAGCAGCAGCGCGGATTTCACCTGCGCGCTGGCCACCGGCAGCTCGTAGCGGATGCCCTGCAGTGGCTGGCCGCCATGCACGTGCAGCGGCGGCAGGCCGTCGTGCGTGTCGATGAGCGCACCCATCAGCGCCAGCGGCCCGGTGACCCGGCGCATCGGCCGCTTCGACAGCGAGGCGTCGCCGATCAGGGTGCTGTCGAACGCCTGTCCCCCCAGCAGTCCGGCCAGCAGGCGCATGCCGGTGCCGGCGTTGCCGCAGTCCAGCGCTTGTGCCGTACCACGCAGGCCGTGCAGGCCCGCGCCGTGCACCACGCGCTCGCCGGACGACGGCGTGTCGATGCGCACGCCGAGCTGCGCCAGCACGGCGGCGGTGGCGCGGGTGTCCTCGCCTTCGAGAAAGCCGCAGATGCGCGAGTCGCCCTCGGCGATCGCCGCCAGCATCAGCGCGCGGTGCGACACCGACTTGTCGCCAGGCACCCGCACGCTGCCGTGCAGCGGACCGCTCGCCCGGCTGCTCCAGTCCAGGCGGCCGCTCAAGGCAGCGCCACCGGGTAGGAGCCCAGCACGCGGACGGTCGCCGCCGACGTTCCGATCTCCTGCACCGCCGCCTGCAGCGCGGGGCTGTCGATGTGGCCGGAGACGTCGATGAAGAACGCGTACTGCCACTTGCCGGTATGCGCCGGCCGCGACTCGATCCGGTTCAGGCTGACGTCGTGCTTCGCGAACGGGCTGAGCACGTCGTACAGCGCGCCGGGCTTGTCGTTGACCGTGATCAGCAGCGAGGTGCGGTCGTTGCCGGACGGCGGGAACAGCGAGCGGCCGATCACCAGGAAGCGCGTGGTGTTGTCGGCGCGGTCCTCGATACCCTGGGCGACGGCCTTCAGGCGATAGACCTTGCCCGCCGTCTCGCCGGCGATCGCGGCCGCATCATCGGCATGCAGGGCCAGCCGTGCGGCCTCGGCGTTGCTGGCGACCGCGATGCATTCCACCTCGGGCAGGTTGATGCGCAACCAGGTCTTGCACTGCTGCAACGACTGCGCGTGGGCGTAGACCCTGCGCACGTCCTCCAGGCGGCCGCTCACCGAGTGCAGGCACTGGTGCACGCGCAGCTCGATCTCGCCGCAGATGGTGGCTTCGGAGGTGAGGAACATGTCCAGGGTGACCTGGATCATGCCCTGCCCCGAATTCTCCACCGGCACCACGCCGAAGTCGGCGTGCCCGGCGGCTACTTCCTGGAACACCTCCTCGATGCTGCCCAGCGGCAGGCCATAGGCGGCGTGGCCGAAGTGCTTGCGCACGGCCTGCTCGCTGAAGGTGCCCTCCGGGCCGAGGAAGCCGATCTTCAGCGGGTCTTCCTGGGCCAGGCATGACGACATGATCTCGCGGAACAGCCGCACCATCTCGGCGTCGGACAGCGGGCCCTGGTTGCGGTCCACCACCATGCGCAGCACGTGCGCCTCGCGCTCGGGGCGGTAGTAGTCGATCGCGGAAAGCCCTTCCCCCTTTACCTTGGCCACGGTCTGCGCGTGCCTGGCACGTTCGGAAATCAACTGCTGGATCTGCCGGTCGATGCTGTCGATGCGCTCGCGCATCTCGCTCAACGGGGTCTTCGGGTCGGTCATGCGTACAGCCGCCTGGATGGATGGAAGTCCAAATGATGAAGCGGCATCTTGCCTGAAAATACCGCTTTCGTGCGCTCAGCGCTTGTGAAGAAAACCACTTCCTGTGGTTTTCTTCTGTCGCGAGTCCGGTACACGCCCGGACTCGCTCACATGAAACAGTCACTGGCGTGACTGTTTCATGCCCGGCCCTCGGGCAACTGCCCCCGGCATCGCCTCAACTCGGGCATCGGGCAACCGCTCCTGCGTTGCCTCCACTCGGGCATCCATGCCCTCGCCATGCCCTCGCCGTGGCCGGTCTGAGAGGTTGAAAAACTCACAACCTCTCAGCCATGTCGCTGCGCGAAATCCCGCATGAACGCCGCCAGCGCCTCGACCGCTTCCAGCGGCACCGCGTTGTACAGCGAGGCGCGCATCCCACCGAGCGCCTTGTGGCCCTTCAGCGCGAGCAGGCCCGCTGCCTCCGACTCCTGCAGGAATGCCGTGTCCAGCGCAGCGTCGTGCAGGGTGAAACGCACGTTCATGCGCGAGCGCGCTGACGGCTCGATCGGGTTGCGGTAGTAGCCGCCAGAGCCGTCGATGGCCCGGTACAGCAGTTCGGCCTTGGCCCGGTTGCGCGCCGCCATCGTGCCGAGCCCGCCCTGTTCCTTGAGCCACTGGAAGGTCAGCCCGGCCACGTACCAGCCCCAGGTGTTCGGCGTGTTGAGCATCGAATCGGCGGCGGCGTGCTCGGCGTAGCGGAAGATCCGCGCCATCGGCCGGCCGGCCCGCTGCAGCAGGTCGCGGCGGATGATCATCAGCACCAGGCCGGATGGCCCGATATTCTTCTGCGCGCCAGCATAGATCAGCCCGAAGCGGCTCACCTCCAGCGGCTCGGACAGGATGTTCGAGGACAGGTCCGCCACCAGCGGCACCGTGCCGCCGACGTCGGGGATGTCGTGGAACTCGACGCCGTGGATGGTCTCGTTCGGCGTGTAGTGCACGTAGGCAGCGCCCGGGTCGAGCCGCCAGCTGCCGCGCGAGGGCAGCTTCAGGTAGTCGTCCGGCTCGTTGCTGGCCGCCACGTTCACCCGCACGTAGGGTTTGGCCTCGCTGACTGCCTTCGCGCTCCAGTGGCCACTGACGACGTAATCCGCGCTGTCGCCCGCGCCGGCCAGGTTCATCGGGATCTGCGCGAAGTGCTGGGTGGCGCCGCCCTGCAGGAACAGCACGGCGTAGTCGGCCGGTACCTGCATCAACTCGCGCAGATCGGCCTCGGCCTGGGCGGCCATCGCGATGAAGCGCTTGCCGCGGTGGGACTGCTCCATCACCGAGGCGCCGCTGCCGTTCCAGTCCAGCATGTCGCGCTGGGCGCGTTCGAGTACTGCCAGCGGTAGTGCCGCTGGGCCGGCGCTGAAATTCCAGACTCTGCTCACGTGCGCTTGCGTCCTGTCGATGGTGTTCGCGCATTATGGCGCGGCGCAGCACGGCGCGGTCAACCCTCGGCGCAGGCTCTCAGAAGCGGATCAGCAGGACCAGGGCGATGCCCAGCGCCAGCACGGCGGCGGTGACGATCAGCCACCACACCTCGCCACTGGGCCCGGCGGCCTCTTCGGGCAGGTGTTGCGACAGCGGTTCGGGCAGCGTGATTTCGGGCTCGGGCTCCATGCCCGGTCCATCCACCACGAAACGGTGCATCGCCACGCCAAGCTGGTCGCCGGGCTGCAGGGCCAGTTGCTGCACGGCGACGCCGTTGACCCGCAGCAAGTGCTGTGCGGACGGCTGGATGACTTCGAGCAGCAACTGACCCTCGTGCCAGGAAATGCGCAAGGCGATGGCATCGCCCTGCGGCAACTCGAGCGGACAATCGCCGTGGGGGCCGAACTCCAGGCTGTCCCGCAGCGGCAGCACCCGTCCGGACAGCGGGCCGGCCACGGCGCGGAGCGCCACCGTGCAGCGCCCCTGTTCGGGCACGCTCAGCGGTGGGCGCAGTGCCGGGTCCTCGTCGGCACGCAGCAGCATGCGGCAATCGCCCACGCTGACCACGTCGCCGGCACGCAGCAGGGCGCGCTCGCGCACCGGCCGGGCGTTGACGTAGATGCGATCGGCCGGCGGCAGCACCTGCAGCACCCAGCCGCGGCGATCCTGCTGGATCCGCAGGTGTTGCGGCGCCGCCTGGCCGGCGGCCAGCACCAGGTCGTTGTCGGCCGCACTGCCGATGCGCAACTGCGCCTGCGTCCAATGGAAATCCTCACGGGCCGCATTGGGAAATTCGATACGCATGGATGAGCCGGTCGATGGACGGTGGAACTCTAGCATGCGGTCCGCCGCGCTCCAGGCATTAAGATGCGTCGTTTCCGCCGGAGTCCGCCATGCCCAGGATCGATATCCACCACCCGCATCAATTGCCGGTTGCCGAGGCCCGCGCCGTGGTCGACCGGGTGGCCGCGCGCATGCGCGAAAAATTCGGCACGGACGATCGCTGGCAGGGCGACACCCTGCTGTTTTCCCGTCCCGGCGTCAGCGGCTCGATTGCCGTCGGCAGCGACGCGATCCAGGTCAGGGCCGAGCTGGGCCTGCTGCTGGCGCCGCTGAAGAGCACCATCGAGCAGGAAATCCGGCGCAAGCTGGATGAGCATTTCGCCTGACGCCGATCCGGCTCGATCCGCCGATCCGTGCTGACGATTCTTTGACCAGGCCTCCATCCGTGGCATAATCGACGGCTTACGCGGCCATGACGGCTGCGCGTGAACCCCGGAACACATGGCCAAAGACGACGTCATCGAAATGGAAGGCACGGTCCAGGAGACCCTGCCCAACACCATGTTTCGTGTACAGCTGGAGAACGGGCACGTCATCATCGCCCACATCTCCGGCCGCATGCGCAAGCACTACATCCGCATCCTTACCGGCGACAAGGTCAAGATCGAGATGACCCCGTACGACCTGAGCAAGGGACGCATCACCTACCGCATGAAGTAGCCCGGCTGCGCCTGCGCGCGGCGATGCGGCAACGGGGCGGCGGTGTCGGACAAGCAAAGGCGGCGCAATGCGCCGCCTTTGCTTTGCCTCGCCGTTTTTCCCGCGGTGGTTATTCGACCACCGCCGGCAGCTTCCCGGCAGCCTTGCACTCGACCTTCAGCTCGCCGTCGGCCACGCTCAGGTGCACCACGCCGCCATCGACCAGCTTGCCGAACAGCAGCTCGTCGGCCAGCGCACGCTTCACCTTCTCCTGGATCACCCGCGCCATCGGCCGCGCACCCATCTGCGGATCGAAGCCGTGCTCGGCCAGCCAGCGGCGGGCGTCAGCGTCCACGTCCAGGCTCACGCGCTTCTCGCCGAGCTGGCTCTCAAGCTCGATCAGGAACTTGTCGACGACGCGCAGGATGTGCTCGAAGTCGAGCGCGCCGAACTGGATGATCGCGTCCAGCCGGTTACGGAACTCCGGCGTGAAGATCCGGCGGATCACTTCCATCGCGTCCGACTCGTGTTTCTGCTCGATGAAGCCCATGCTGCGTCGTGCGGCAATGGCCGCGCCGGCGTTGGTGGTCATCACCACCACCACGTTCTTGAAGTTCGCCTCGCGGCCGTTGGTGTCGGTCAGCACGCCACGGTCCATCACCTGCAGCAGGATGTTGAACACGTCCGGGTGCGCCTTCTCGATCTCGTCCAGCAGCAGCACGGCGTGCGGGTGCTTGGTGATCGCCTCGGTCAGCAGGCCGCCCTGGTCGAAGCCGACGTAGCCCGGGGGTGCACCGACCAGCCGCGACACCGAATGCGCTTCCATGTACTCGGACATGTCGAAGCGGATCATCTCGATGCCCAGCTGCATCGCCAGCTGCCGGGTGACCTCGGTCTTGCCGACACCGGTCGGGCCGGCGAGCAGGAAACAGCCGATCGGCTTGGACGGATCGGCCAGGCCGGAACGGGCCATCTTGATCGAGGCGGCCAGCGCCTCGATCGCCGGATCCTGGCCGAATACCACCATCTTGAGATTGCGCTCGAGGTTCTTCAGCACGTCGCGATCCGACGCCGACACCTGCTTGGCCGGGATCCGCGCCATCTTCGCCACGATGTACTCGACCTCGCCGACGTCGACCCGGCCGGTGCGCTGCTCTTCCGGCAGCAGCCGCTGGCGTGCGCCGGCCTCGTCGATCACGTCGATCGCCTTGTCCGGCAGCAGCCGGTCGGGGATGTGCTTCACCGACAGGTCCACCGCCGCCTTCAGCGCCTCGTTGGTATACGCCACGTGGTGATGCTCCTCGAAGCGCGAGCGCAGGCCCTTGAGGATCTCGATGCTGTCGGCCACGGTCGGCTCGACCACGTCGATCTTCTGGAAGCGGCGGGCCAGCGCGCGGTCTTTCTCGAACACGCCGCGGTATTCCTGGAACGTGGTCGAGCCGATGCAGCGCAGCTCGCCGGAAGCCAGCATCGGCTTGATCAGGTTCGACGCGTCCATGGTGCCGCCCGACGCCGAGCCGGCACCGATGATGGTGTGGATCTCGTCGATGAACAGGATCGCTCCCGGCTGCTTCTTCAGCTGCGCGATCACGCTCTTCAGGCGCTTCTCGAAGTCGCCGCGGTACTTGGTGCCGGCCACCAGCGCGCCCAGGTCGAGCGACCAGATCGTGGCGCTTTCCAGCACCTCGGGCACCTCGCCGTCGACGATGCGCTTGGCCAGGCCCTCGGCCAGCGCGGTCTTGCCCACGCCGGCCTCGCCCACATACAGCGGGTTGTTCTTGCGCCGGCGGCACAGCACCTGGATGGTGCGCTCGATCTCGTCGGCGCGGCCGATCAGCGGGTCGATCTTGCCTTCCAGCGCCAGCTCGTTGAGGTTGCTGGCGAACTCGTGCAGCGGGTTGCCCTTCGGCTCGCCGCCCTCCTCGCCCTCACGCTCGCCGCCGGAGACCCCGGCGGCCGGTTCGTCGCCGATCTTGGCGATGCCGTGCGAGATGTAGTTGACCACGTCGAGCCGGGTGATCTCCTGCTGGTGCATGAAATACACCGCGTGCGAATCCTTCTCGCCAAAGATCGCCACCAGTACGTTGGCGCCGGTGACTTCCTTGCGGCCGGAGGATTGCACGTGATAGACGGCGCGCTGCAACACGCGCTGGAAGCCCAGCGTGGGCTGCGTATCGCGCTCGTCGCCGGACGGCAGCACCGGCACGGTTTCGTTGATGATACGCACCAGGTCGGCCGACAGCCGCGGCAGGTCCACACCACAGGCGCGCAGGGCGCCGAGCGCCGACTGGTTCTCGGTCAACGCCAGCAGCAGGTGCTCCACCGTCATGAACTCATGGCGCTGTTCGCGGGCCTGCTTGTAGCACTGGCCGATGGTGACTTCCAGATCCTTGCTGAACATTCGGATCGTCTCCGCTTGCAATGGTTGAGCGGCCTGCGGCGCCGCGATCAGCACAAAATGGGGGCGCTCAGAGCTTTTCCATAGTGCACAGCAACGGGTGCTGATGGGAACGTGAATACTCGTTGACGTGGGTTACCTTGGTCTCCGCCACCTCGCGGGTGAATACGCCGCATACGCCCCGCCCGCGGGTATGTACGTGCAGCATCACCTGCACCGCCTGCTCCTGGTCCAGGTTGAAGAAGGTGCGCAGCACGTCGACCACGAAATCCATCGGGGTGAAGTCGTCGTTCAGCAGCAGCACCTGGAACAGCGGCGGCCGCGCCACCTCCGGTTTCGCGGTTTCCAGCGCCAGGCCGCGGCCGCTATCGTGCTCATGTTCGGGTTCGTGGGCCATCGTGGGTCGTGGTATGAACTCTGGGTCAAAGTATACGCCGCGGCGCCGGATCCACCCGCGACGGTGCGGCATGGAAGGTGATGGCACAATGACACCTTTTCCAGCCCCGGCGTTCCCCCGACATGGCCGACTTCCCCGCCCCCGCCGAGATCTGGCGACCGCACGTCACCGTCGCCTGCGTGGTGGCCGATGGCGAGCGCTACCTGATGGTCGAGGAGCGGGTCAACGGCCGGCTCGCCTGGAACCAGCCGGCCGGCCACCTGGAAGATGGCGAAACGCTGCTGGCGGCCGCCTTGCGCGAAACGCTGGAGGAAACCGGCTGGACCGTGCAGTTGCAGCACCTGATCGGCGTGCACCAGTGGCGCAGCACCGAGCACGGGGATGCGGTGATCCGCTTCAGTTTCGCCGCCCGCCCGATCAGTCACGACCCGGCGCGCCCGCTGGATGCCGACATTTGCCGTGCCAGCTGGCTTACACGGACCGAGATCGCCGCCCTGGGCGACCGCCTGCGCAGTCCGATGATCCTGCAAAGCATCGACCAGTGGCTGGCCGGCCGGCGGCTGCCGCTGGACGTGCTGAGCCACCTGCCCGGAGGCGGCGCATCGTGAAGGTGATGCTCGGCATCTCCGGCGGCGTCGATTCCTCGGTCGCCGGGCTGCTGCTGCAGCAGGCCGGCTACGAGGTGGAGGGCCTGTTCATGCAGAACTGGGAGGAGGACGACCGCTCCGGTCCCTGCACCACCGATGCCGACCGCAAGGACGCCGTGGCGGTGTGCGGGCGGCTCGGCATCCCGTTCCACGCGCGCAATTTCGCCGCCGAGTACTGGGACGGCGTGTTCGAGCACTTCCTCGCCGAGTACCGTGCCGGCCGCACGCCGAACCCCGACGTGCTGTGCAACCGCGAGATCAAGTTCAAGACCTTCCTCGACGAAGCCCACGCGCTTGGCGCCGACAGGATCGCCACCGGCCATTACGCCCGCGTCGACTGCGTGGACGGCCGCTACCGCCTGCTGCGTGCGGTGGATGCGGCGAAGGACCAGAGCTATTTCCTGCACGCGCTGGGCCAGCGGCAGCTGGCCGCCACCTTGTTCCCGCTGGGCGGCCTCGAGAAATCGCGCGTGCGCGAACTGGCCCGCGCGGCAGCCCTGCCGACCCACGCGAAGAAGGACTCCACCGGCATCTGCTTCATCGGCGAGCGCGACTTCCGCGACTTCCTCTCCCGTTACATTCCGGCCCGCCCCGGCGAGATGCGCACCCCCGGCGGCGAACTGGTCGGCGAACACCAGGGCGCGATGTACTACACCCTGGGCCAGCGCAACGGGCTGGGCATCGGCGGCCGTCACGGCGCCGGCGGCGAGGCGTGGTACGTGGTGGGCAAGGACGTGGCGGCAAACGTGCTGTACGTGGCCCAGGGCGGCGAGAACCGCTGGCTGTATTCGCAGCGGCTGCACTCGGAGACGCCGGGCTGGATCGATGGCGCGGCGCCATCCGCCCATTTCCGCTGCACCGCCCGCACCCGCTACCGCCAGTCCGACCAGGCCTGCACGGTCGACGTGCGACCCTGCGGCCTCGAGATCCGCTTCGACGAACCGCAGCGCGCGGTGACGCCGGGGCAGTCGGTGGTGCTCTACGATGGCGAGGTCTGCCTCGGCGGCGCGGTGATCGCGGCCACCGACGCACCCTACGGCGGCCTGCTGCCGCCCTTCATCCCTTCCACCCCGCACCCTGCAAGAGAATCATCGCCCCGTGTTTGAAACTTTTTCCGTGACTGAAGAACGCGTGCTCGCCCTGGCCGGCCTGTTCCAGGCCTGCGCGCTGGCGCAGCAGCTGGCCAATGACGGCCGTTGCGACGAAGGCGCGATGGAGGCCAGCGTGGCCAGCGTGTTCCGCATCGACGCGCCTTCGGTGGTCGGCGTGTACGGCAGCATCTCCAACGTCCGGCTCGGCTTGCGCAGCCTGATCGCCCAGCTCGACGAAAGCGACCGCGACATGGCCATGACCCGCATGGCGGTGACCGTGATGCGGCTGGAACGCAGCCTGTCAGCCCGGGCAGACCTGCGCGACAAGCTCCAGCAGGGCATCCTCGCCGCACAACGCCAGGTCGATCATTTCGGCGTGGATTCCAGCCAGGTCTGCGGCCGGCTGGCCGAGGTGTACGCCTCCACCCTGTCGATCCTCAAGCCGCGTGTCATGGTCAGCGGCAACCCGCTGCAGCTGCAGCAGCCCGCCGTGGTGGAAAAGGTGCGCACCAGCCTGCTGGCGGCGGTGCGCTCGGCGGTGCTGTGGCGGCAGGTCGGCGGACGCCAGTGGCAACTGCTGCTGCACCGGCGCCAGTGCAGCATGCTGGCACGCGGCCTGTTGACCGGGGCGACGCTGGATCAGCGCTGAGAGGTTGTGACTATTCAACCTCGAAACCCGGCCATGGATGGCCGGACGCGAATCGGGCACGAAAGTGCCCGATTCGCGTGAGCGAGTCCGGACATGTGCCGGACTCGCGACGGAAGAAAACCACAGGAAGTGGTTTTCTTCACAAGCGCTGACGGCAGACGGTTCGGGTCGCGGAAAAGCAAACGGCGGGCAATGCCCGCCGTTTTCCGTCCATGGGTGGAACTCCGTTGCGATAACCGTAGCCGGCTGCCGTCCGGTTGGAGGCAGTATGCCGCGGCAATGTGACGGTTTTAGAACGAAACCTCGCCGAACACGCCGATCTCGTTGGTCTTCACGTTCTGCACGTGCGGCGGCACCGGGGTGGTGACCGACTTGTCGGCCTTCTCGTGCTTCCACACGCCGGCCAGCTTGAAGCCCTTGGTCACCTGGTACTCCAGGCCGAGGTTGTAGTAGACGTCCTTGGCCTTGCGGTCCAGGTCCTTGCTGAGCTTGGCGTTGTCGTAGCGGGTGAACAGGGTCAGGCCGTCGGCGACCAGCACGCTGCCCCACACCGAGTAGCCATTGGCCTTGTCCGCCTGCGGGCTCAGCACGTTGTTCCAGTTCTTGGCGGTGAAGTACTCGGCGCCGAGGCGGAACGACTTGTCGGCGTAGGCCACCATGAAGTCGCCGCGCTGGGCGGTATGCGCCGCGCTGATGTTCTGCGTTTCCTTGCCCAGATGGCCGCTGTAGCCGCCGATCGCCACGACCATGTTGTCGAACGGCACGAAGCCGACACGGCCTTCGACGTCCACGCCCTTGGTGCGGCTGGGATTCTTGTAGCCGCCGCCGTTCACCACGGACACCGCGTAGTTGAGCGACTTGCTGGCGCCCAGGTCGCCGCCCATGTGCAGGCCCCAGTCGGCCGAGGTACCGTACTTCAGGCGGTCGATCAGGGTGTTCTCGACGTAGCGGAAACCGTAGTAGTTCTCGGCGAACGGCACCCACGGCAGATCGGCCGAACCGATGCGCAGCACGGCGGCGTCGTCGAACTTGCCCTGCACGTAGGCCTTCTTGATGTAGACGCTGGTCTGGCCGATGGCGCTGGCGTAGTTGAAGTCGGTGGTCAGGTTGGCCGACCACACGTCGTTGAACTTGTGGGTGACGCCGAAGTAGAAGCGCTTGACGTCGATGCCGGTGCCCGACTTGTTGGTCTTGCCCTTGTCGCTGTTCTTGTCGCTGATGTTGGTGAAGTCGAAGAACATCTTGCCCGAGATGGAAGTGTTGTTGATCGCCTTCTCCAGCGCCGCCAGCTTCTTGTCGCTGGACGCGGTCACGTTGGAGGCCTTCTCCACCGCCTGGCCGGTGCTGACGTTGATCTCGGACTGCGCATCGGTGCGCTGTTCCAGCTCCTCCACCTTGGACTGCAGCGCGGCAAGCTGCGCCTTCAGCGTCTCGACTTCGGCATTGCTGGTAGCCGGGGCCGTGGTGGTCTTGTTGTGCGACTTGTGCGACTTCTGTGCCGGCGCCGCAGCGACGGTGAAGCTGGTGACGCCGAGGCCGGCGGCAATCGCTACCGCAATCAGTTTGGAACGCATGTCATTCTCCGCAAGTTTGGTGGAAAACATCTCGATCGCCCCTTCGACCTGACGGTTGGCCAGCGATTCGTTAAAAGTTTGCCTAGGCTTCTTTACGGTTGGATGCTTCTTTGATGACAAATTAAAGACAACTCCCCCGGCATTCCCCGCAGGCATGCGGCTTATGCCCATGCACCGGCTGATATGCTTCATGGATGGACAAGCCCGAAAACAACCATATTCCGCGCATGGCCGACCGGTTTCGCGGTTTTCTGCCGGTGGTGGTCGACGTGGAGACCGGCGGTTTCGACGCCGAGCACGATGCCCTGCTCGAGATCGCCGCTGTGCCGCTGGCCATGGATGCCGCCGGCTATGTGCACCGGCAGCCCACCGTGTCCACCCATGTGGAGCCGTTTCCGGGGGCGAATCTGGATCCGCGCTCGCTCGAGATCACCGGCATCGACCCGGGCAACCCGTTGCGCGGCGCCTTGGCCGAACAGTTGGCACTGGGCCTGATCTTCAAGGTCGTGCGCGAGGCGGTGCGCGAGGCCGGCTGCCAGCGGGCGATCCTGGTTGGCCACAACGCCGCGTTCGACCTTGGCTTCCTGAACCAGGCGGTGCGCCGTACCGGGCACAAGCGCAACCCGTTCCACCCGTTCAGCTGCTTCGACACGGTCAGCTTCGGCGGCCTTGCCTATGGCCAGACCGTATTGAGCAAGGCCGTGCTGGCGGCTGGCCATGCCTTCGACAGCAGCGAGGCGCATTCAGCGGTCTACGACGCCGAGCGCACCGCCGAGCTGTTCTGCAGCGTGGTCAATCGCTGGCGCCAGCTGGAATTGATCGAGCAGGTCCACGCCGGCCTCGACGCGGCCTGAACACGGCCGGGCGACCGGAAATGATGACAGTTTGTCATTTGGCTGCAACATTCATTTCATTCAATGGCAACACGCAGAGCCTGAAATGACCGGGTTGCATCCGACCTCACCCAAGGAGCCACCGTGTTGATCAACCATAAATCCCCGCTTCGCTTCGCTGCCGTCGCCGCACTGGCGGTGGCTTCGACGTTCGGCGCAGCTGCGAACGCCACCGACATCACCGGTGCCGGTTCCAGCTTCGTCTACCCGGTCATGTCCAAGTGGTCGGCTGCGTACGCCGAGAAGACCGGCAACCACCTCAACTACCAGTCGGTCGGCTCCGGCGCCGGCATCGCGCAGATCAAGGAAGGCACCATCGACTTCGGCGCCTCCGACGCGCCGCTGAAAGCCGAGGACCTCAAGAAGTTCGGCCTGGGCCAGTTCCCGGTCGTGGTCGGCGGCATCGTGCCGGTGGTCAACATCGCCGGCGTGCAGGCCGGCCAGATCAAGCTCGACGGCGCCACCCTGGCCGAGATCTTCCAGGGCAAGATCAACAACTGGAACGACCCGAAGATCGCCGCACTGAACGGCGGCGTGAGCCTGCCGGCCGGCAAGATCACCGTGGTGCATCGCTCGGATGGTTCGGGCACCACCTTCAACTTCACCAACTACCTGTCCAAGGTCAGCCCGGAATGGGCCGAGAAGGTGAAGTTCGGCACGGCCGTGGAGTGGCCGACCGGCGTGGGCGGCAAGGGCAACGAGGGCGTGTCGCAGTACGTGCGCCAGATCAAGGGCTCGATCGGCTACGTCGAGTACGCCTACGCGGTGAAGAACAAGATCAGCTGGGTCAACATGAAGAACGCCGCCGGCAAGGTACTCTCGCCGAACGCCGAAAGCTTCGCCGCCGCGGCTGCCACCGCCGACTGGGCCCATGCGAAGGATTTCAACCTGATCATGACCAACGCCCCGGGCGAACAGGCCTGGCCGATCACCGCCACCACCTGGGTGATCATGTACAAGTCGCCGAAGAACGCCGCCAACAGCAAGGTCGCCTTCGACTTCTTCAAGTCCGCCCTGGAGCATGGCCAGGCGGCCGCGAGCGAGCTGGACTACGTGCCCCTGCCGGCAGCGCTGGTCAGCCAGATCGAGGCGTACTGGGCGTCCGAGTTCAAGCACTGATAACGTAAAGCAAGAAAGCCGACGCCCCCGCCGGCCCTGCCGTCGGGGGCGTCGGATTTTTCATCCCTCCTACTGGATCGCCATGCCAGCCATCGAAGCATCCATCATGTCCACCGACATCCTGGAACAGCGCAGTCGCCGCGATGCCCGCAACGAACGGCTGTTCCGCTGGCTGCTGAAGGGTTGCGCGCTGATCGTGCTGGCCTCCCTGCTGGGTGCCGCCGGCGCCACGCTGTGGGGCGGCCGTGATGCGTTCGGCACGTTCGGCTGGCACTTCCTGGTCAGTTCGGAATGGGATCCGGGCAACGATGTCTATGGCGCGATGGTGCCGGTCTACGGCACCGTCGCCACCTCGTTCATTGCGCTGCTGATCGCGGTGCCGATCAGCTTCGGCATCGCGGTCTACCTCTCCGAGGTCGCGCCCGCCTGGATGCGCACCCCGGTCGCCTCGGCCATCGAGCTGCTGGCGGGTATCCCCTCGATCATCTACGGCATGTGGGGCCTGTTCATCTTCGCCCCGTTCTTCGCCGACCATGTCAAGCCGTGGCTGACCAGCAACCTCGGCAACAAGCCCGACGACGGCAAGCTGTCGTGGGTCGCCGGGCATGTGCCGTTCGTCGGCAAGCTGTTCGGCAGCGACTATCCGTTCGGCGCCAGCATCCTGGTCGCCGGCATCGTGCTGGCGATCATGATCATCCCGTTCATCTCCTCGGTGATGCGCGAGGTGTTCCAGACCGTGCCGACCCGGCTGAAGGAATCCGCCTACGCGCTCGGCTCCAGCACCTGGGAGGTGTCCTGGGACATCGTGCTGCCGTATACCCGCTCGGCGGTGATCGGCGGCATCTTCCTCGGCCTCGGCCGCGCGCTGGGCGAGACCATGGCGGTGACCTTCGTGCTGGGCAACGCCATGCACCTGTCGGCCTCGCTGCTCGACCCCGGCGCCTCGATCGCCTCGACCATCGCCAACCAGTTCAGCGAGGCGGCGGGCCTGCAGAAGTCCGCGCTGATGGCGCTGGCCTTCCTGCTGTTCGTGGTCACCTTCATCGTGCTGCTGATCGCCCGGCTGATGCTGCGCCGGCTGGCCAGCAAGGAAGGTCGCTGATGAGCGCGCTGTACCTGCGCCGCCGCCTCACCAACGCGGTCGCGATGACGCTGAGCATGCTGGCCACCCTGGTCGGCCTGGCCTTCCTGGCCTGGATCCTGTGGGAAACACTGCGCCAGGGCATCGGCGCACTGGACCTGAAACTGTTCACCAAGGTCACCGCCTACGGCGAGGACGGCGGCCTGCTGAACTCGATGGTGGGCAGCCTGATCATCAACTTCATCGGCATCGCCATCGCCACCCCGATCGGCGTGCTGGCCGGCACCTGGCTGGCCGAATACGCCGACCGCACCCGGCTGGGCGAATCGATCCGCTTCCTCAACGACATCCTGCTGTCGGCGCCGTCGATCGTGATGGGCCTGTTCGTCTACACCATCATCGTGCTGCCGAGTACTGCCCTCACCCACGGCAACACCACCTTCTCCGGCTTCGCCGGCGGCGTGGCGCTGGCGCTGATCGCGCTGCCGGTGATCGTGCGCACTACCGACGAGATGCTGCGGCTGGTGCCATCCACCCTGCGCGAGGCGGCGCTGTCGCTGGGCGTGCCGCAATGGAAGCTGACCCTGCAGATCCTGATCCGCGCCGCGCGCTCTGGCATCATCACCGGCGTGCTGCTGGCGCTGGCCAGGATCAGCGGCGAGACCGCGCCGCTGCTGTTCACGGCGTTCGGCAACAACTACATGGCGCTCAACCCGATCGACAAGATGTCCAGCCTGCCGCAGATCATCTACCAGTACGCCAACGACCCGGGCGAGGCGATGCATGCGCTGGCCTGGGCCGGCGCGTTCGTGGTCACCATGTTCGTGCTGCTGCTCAGCCTGGCTTCCCGCCTGATCCTCTTCCGCACCAAGGTATCCCATGACTGATTCCGCTCTCGCCATGAGCTCGGCGCCGGAGACGGCTGCAGCGACGTTGGCCCCGAAGCTCATCGTGCGCGATCTGCACTTCTACTACGACGGATTCCATGCGCTGAAAGGCATCGACATGGATATCCCGGAAAAACAGGTCACCGCGATCATCGGTCCGTCCGGCTGCGGCAAGTCGACCCTGCTGCGCGTCTTCAACCGCATCTACGCGATCTATCCGAAGCAGGAGGCCAAGGGCCGGATCCTGCTCGATGACGAGGACGTCCTCGGTCCTGGCTACTCGCTGAATCGCCTGCGCAGCAAGGTCGGCATGGTGTTCCAGAAGCCGGTGCCGTTCCCGATGACGATCTTCGAGAACGTCGCCTACGGCATCCGCCACCACGAGAAGCTGTCGAAGGCGGACATGGAGAAACGGGTGGAACAGGCGCTGCGCAGCGCCGCGCTGTGGGACGAAGTGAAGGACAAGCTGAAACAGAACGCGCTCGGCCTCTCCGGCGGCCAGCAGCAACGCCTGTGCATCGCCCGCGCGATCGCGCTGAAGCCCGAGGTGCTGCTGCTGGACGAGCCGACCTCGGCGCTCGACCCGATCGCCACCAGCCGTATCGAGCAATTGGTGGAGGAGTTGAAAAGCCAGTTCACCATCGTCATTGTCACCCACAACATGCAGCAGGCGGCGCGCGTCTCCGACCTCACCGCCTTCATGTACCTGGGCGAGCTGATCGAGTTCGACCGGACCGAAAGGATCTTCACCAAGCCGGGCAAGAAGCAGACCGAGGATTACATCACCGGGCGCTTCGGCTGATCACACAGGACCCCACCATGAATACCGGCACAGACCACATCATCAAGAGTTACGACAGCGAGCTGGCCCGGCTCACCGGCGAGATCGTGCGCATGGGCGAACTGGCGGTGACCCAGCTGGAAGCAGCCATCGACGTGCTCGAACGGCGCGACGAGCGCGCCGCGCAGCGCGTGGTCGGCAACGACGACGCGATCGACCAGATGGAGCAGGAGATCGGCCACGACGTGGTGCGCCTGCTGGCGCTGCGCGCGCCGATGGCCGGCGACCTGCGCAACGTGTATGCCGCCCTGCGCATCGCCTCCGACATCGAACGCATCGGCGACTACGCCGCTAACGTCGCCAAGCGATCGATCCCGCTGTCGATGGTGGCGCCGGTGGCGCCGGTCGGCGGACTGCGCCACCTGGCCGAACTGGCCGCGGAGGAAGTGCGCGAGGTGCTGCTGGCCTATCGCGACCGCGACGCCGAACGCGCCTACCAGGTGTGGAAGGCCGACGCCGTGCTGGATGAGGCCTATACCGGCTACTTCCGCCAGCTGCTCACCTACATGATGGAAGATCCGCGCAACATCACCCCGTGCACCCACCTGCTGTTCATGGCCAAGAACATCGAGCGCGTCGGCGACCACGCCACCAACATCGCCGAGAACGTCTGGTTCCAGGTCACCGGAGAGCCGCTGGACAAGCAGCGCAGCAAGCGCGACCTCACCTCGAACCCGGAAATCACCAAGCTCGGCGAATGACCGGAACGTACGCCGCCCGTAGGGCGGGCACTGCCCGCCGGCTTTTGCAGTCGAATGATTTCCCGGGAGCGGCGGGCGATGCCCGCCCTACGGGATCGGGCTTCGGCTAGCCGGCGGTGAGCTTCAGGCCCGCGATGCCGATCAGGATCAACGCCACGCACAGCAGCCGCGGCGGCGTGGCCGGATCGCCGAACAGCACGACGCCGAACGCTACCGCGCCGACCGCGCCGATGCCGGTCCAGATCGCATACGCGGTGCCGATCGGCAGCGTCTTCACCGCCGTCGCCAGCAACACGATGCTGACCGCCATCGCCGCCAGCGTGCCGAGCGTGGGCCACAGCCGGGTGAAACCCCCGGTGTACTTGAGGCCGATTGCCCAGACCACTTCGAACAGGCCGGCCAGCAGCAGATAGATCCACGCCATGATGACGCTCCTAAGGTTTGCTGCAGGGCCGTCCCCGCGATGGAAAGGCGCACGGGGTCGTCCCCGTGCGGCGGGTTCACGGCAGCCCGCGGGTCTCGCGACGGCGCTGGATGCCGCGCACGATGCCGTAGCTGCCGATCAGCAGCCAGGCCACCTGCATGACGAACGCCGACAGGTTGAAGTTGCCGAACCCCAGCGACAGCATCACGCCGATCGCGCCCAGCACGTTCATCAGCTGGTAGACCAGCCCGCTGCCCTGCAACTTGCGCTCCTGCAGCAGGAAAAACGCCAGCAGCACCAGTGCCACGCCGAGGTAACCGGCCCAGTCGTACCAGAAGAAATTCATCGTTTTGCCCCCCGCTGGCGCAGCGCCTCGAACAGTACGACGCCGGTGGCGACGGAAACGTTGAGGCTTTCCATCGCACCCGGCATCGGGATCTTCGCCACGAAATCGCACAACTCGCGGGTGAGCCGGCGGATGCCTTCGCCTTCGCTGCCCAGCACGAGTGCCACCGGCCCCTTGAAATCGACGCCGTAGATGGTGGTGTCGGTGTCGCCGGCCAGGCCGGTGATCCACACGCCGGCGTCCTTCAGCTCGCGCAGCGTGCGCGCCAGATTGGTCACCGCGATCAGCGGCACCCGGTCGGCGCCGCCAGCCGAGGCGCGACGCGCCACCGGGGTGAGGCCGACCGCACGGTCCTTCGGCACGATCACCGCGGTGACCTTCGCCGCCGCGGCGCTGCGCAGGCAGGCACCGAGGTTGTGCGGATCGGTGACGCCGTCGAGCACCAGCACCAGCGAGTCGCCGCTGTCCCGCTTGAGCAGGCCGACCAGGTCGCTCTCGTGCGCCGCCGGCGCCGCCTCGTAACGCGCCGCCACGCCCTGGTGGCGCGCTTCGCCGGCCAGTCTGTCCAGTTCGTCGCGCGGGCGGTGCCGCACCGGGATGTCCAGTTTCCTCGCGCGCTCGGCCAGCTCCAGCACGCGCGCATTGCGCTGGCCGTTCTCGACCAGTACCTCACGCACGCGCTCGGCGTCGTTGCTCAACGCGCCCTCGACGGGATTGATGCCGACGATCCAGCTCTCGCTCATGACTTGCCTTTCGGTTTGCGGCCGCGTTGCTTCCTGGGCTCCGGTGCAGCCGGCGCCGCTCCCCGCCCGCGCGTGGTGGCGGTGGCCTTGCGCGGATGCTGCGCACCAGCATGCGGGCGAGCGCCGGCATGCGAGGGTGGCGGATTATCCCCCGGCGCGGCCTTGCGCGGTGCCGGCGCTTCGGCCACGGCCTCCTTGCGGCCGAATGCGCGACCGATCGCCTTCGCGGCGCGGCCGAACATGCCAGGCGCCTTGGCCGCGGCCTTCTTCGGCAGCGAATAACGCTCGCCCGCGGCGGCGTAGTCGTAGGCCTTGCCCCCTGCGGACGGCGGCGCGACCGGCGTGCGCGGCGAGACCAGGCGGAAGTCGATCTTGCGATCCTCCAGGCTGGCGCGCAGCACCTTGACGCGCACGTGGTCGCCCAGGCGGAACTGCGCCCCGGTGCGCTCGCCCTTGAGCAGCTTGCGGGTGGCGTCGAAGTGGTAGTAGTCGTTCATCAGCTGGCTGATGTGCACCAGGCCGGATACCTTCGACTCGTCCAGCTCCACGAACAGGCCGAACGAGGTGACGCCGGTGACCACGCCGTCGAACTCGCTGCCGATGTGTTTCTCCATCCATGCGCACTTGAAGCGCTCATCCACATCGCGCTCGGCCTCCTCGGCGCGACGCTCGCGCTGCGAGCAGTGGATCGCCATCGCCGCCATCCCGGCAGGCGTATAGGTGTAGTCGCCCGGCTTGCCGCCGGTCAGCGCATAGCGGATCGCACGATGCACCAGCAGGTCGGGATAGCGGCGGATCGGCGAGGTGAAGTGCGCATAGGCCTGCAGCGCCAGGCCGAAGTGGCCGCGGTTGTCCGGCTGGTAGGCCGCCATGCTCTGCGCGCGCAGCAGCACGCTCTGGATCAGTTCGCGCTCGGGGCGATCCTGCACCATGCGCAGGATCTCGGCGAAATCCGCCGGCGTCACCTCGTCCACCGGCGGCATGCGCAGCTTGAACTCGCGCAGGAACTGCTGCAGGTCCTCGTACTTCTCCGCCGGCGGCGGCTCGTGCGCGCGGAACAGTGCGGGTATCCTCTTCTTCTCCAGGAACAGCGCCGCCTGCACGTTGGCGGCAATCATGCATTCCTCGATCAGCTTGTGCGCGTCGTTGCGTTCGGTGGCGCCCATCGATTCGACACCGCCGGTCTGGTCGAGGCGGAACTTCACCTCGGGCGTCTCGAAGTCGATCGCGCCGCGGCGTTTGCGCTGGCCCGCCATCGCCTTGTACAGCGCATGCAGGTTCTCCAGCTGCGGCAGCACGTCGGCCACCTCGTGGCGCGCGTCCTGCTCGCGCAAGCCCACCGCCTGCCACACCCTGTCGTAGGTAAGCCGCGCGTGCGACAGCATCACCGCGTCGTAGAACTTCGACCTGGTCACGTTGCCCTCGGCGTCGACCAGCATGTCGCAGACCATGCACAGCCGTTCGACCTTCGGGTTCAACGAGCAGATGCCGTTGGACAGCGTCTCCGGCAGCATCGGCACCACGAAGCCGGGGAAGTAGGTGGAGGTGCTGCGCTCGAACGCTTCCTTGTCCAGCGCGCTGCCGACCTGCACATAGTGCGAGACGTCGGCGATCGCCACGATCAGCCGCCAGCCGCCGCCACGCCTGGGTTCGGCGTATACCGCGTCGTCGAAGTCGCGCGCGTCGGCGCCGTCGATCGTCACCAGCGGCAGCTGGCGCAGGTCGGTGCGGCCCTCGCGCTCGGCGACGGTCACCGCCGACTCCACCTGCGCCGCGTCGCGCAGCACCGCGGCCGGCCATTCGTGCGGCAGGTCGTGGCTGGCGATCGCCATCTCCACCACCAGCGACGGCTGCAGGCGTTCGCCCAGCACCGCGCGGATCTCGCCGATCGGGCCGCGTTGCGGCGTCGGCGGGTCGGTGATCTCGGCCACCACGATCTGGCCCGAGCGGGCGTCCTGCTCCTTGCCCGGCTTGATCATCACGTCCTGGACGAGGCGGCGGTCGTCCGGCGTCACCAGGGTCACGCCGTTGTCGATCACCACCCGGCCGACCAGCCGCGGCGAGCGGCGCTGCAGCACTTCGGCGATGGCGCCCTGCCGGCGGCCGCGGCGGTCGATGCCGACCACGCTGGCCAGCACGCGGTCGCCGTGCATCACCGCGCGCATCTGCTGCGGCGACAGGTACAGGTCGTCACCGCCCTCATCCGGGCGCAGGAAGCCATAGCCCTCGGCATTGGCCAGCACCACGCCGGCGATCAGGTCCAGTTTTTGCGTCGGCGCGTAGCCGCCGCGCCGCCCGAGCAGCAGCTGGCCGTCGCGCACCATCGCGGCAAGCCGTTTGCGCAACGCCTCGAGGTCGGTTTCGTCGTGGAGATCCAGCGCTTCGGCGATGCGCGCCTCGGTCAGCAGTTCACCGCGTTCCTCCAGCAGGGCGAGGATCGCCTCGCGGCTGGGAATCGGGTGCGCGTAACGCTGCGCCTCGCGATCTGCATTCGGATCGCGCACGGCGCCTGCGGCGGCAGCCTTGTTGCGCTTGTCCGGTGCAGCGGCGGCCCGCGGTGCCCGCCTGGCGGGCTCCTTCGCGGAATGCGTGCCGCCGGGATTCCCGGAACGGGGGGGAGTTTTTCTGGTCACTCAGGATCCTTGTGATGTTTGCGCCGCGGAGAATGCCACGTCGCCATGAACGGATGTGAAAAAGTGTTGACAACCCGTCGGCAGATGCCTAAATTACGCGGCTCACGCAGCTCGCCGAGCGACGTGACACCTGCCCAGGTGGCGGAATTGGTAGACGCACTAGCTTCAGGTGCTAGCGGGGGCAACTCCGTGGAGGTTCGAGTCCTCTCCTGGGCACCAATTGTAAACGAAGCCCGCAGCAATGCGGGCTTTCGTCTTTTCCGAGCCTGATTGAAGTCGGAAGGCCAGCGGGCAGTGCCCACCCTGCAAGATCGCGCGTCGTAGGGCGGGCACCGCCCGCCGGCTTTTTCAGGCGACCGCCGGCCCCTTCAGCTCGATCATGTTGCCCTGCGGGTCGTACAGGTAGATCGACGGGCCTACGCCGCGCGCGCCGTAGCGCGAACCCAGCTCGCCGATGCGCACGCCATGCGACTTCAGGTGCGCCAGGATCGCCGTTTCGTCGTAGTCCTCCACGCGCAGGCACAGGTGATCCATGTTGTGACCCTCCCCGCCCGGTGCGGCGCCGCCATGGCGGCCGAGCTTGCCGTCGACGGCCACCAGGTCGATCAGCGAGGCACCGGCGCGCAGCTGCACCAGGCCGATCTCGTCCTGCCGCCGTTCCTCGCGGCAGCCGAGCACCTCGCAGTAGAAGCGTTGCATGGCCACGGGGTCGATGGCACGCAACACCACGTGGTCGATTTCGCCGATACGGATCATGGGGCTCGGGCGGTCGGGGATGGGAGTGTCCGAGCATAGCGCGGGCCGGCGAGCGGGTTCCCTGAACCGCGTCCACGGGCTGCAACACGCCCCGGATCCGCCTGTATAATCGGCGCGGTAAACGCATGGTGGGAGAAGCGGGCGGCCCGAAGACCGGGCACGTGCCGCTGCCGAAGACGCAACGCCCGTAATCGCTCAGGCTCCCATACCACCACGCGCAAACACTCTGGAGAGACCGGTTGAATCCGGCGCCGAAGGGGCACGAAACGCGGCCACCGCGCTTCCAAACTCTCAGGCAAAAGGACAGAGGGGCGCCCCGCGTGCGGCACGGCACGCGAGTCTTCGGATGCCCACCCATGAGCCACAACTCCTCCCCTTCCCTGCGTGACCTCGAACACCACGGCGCCTTCATCGAGCGCCACATCGGTCCGGACGACGCCGAGATCGCGCAGATGCTTCACGTGATCGGCCACGATTCGCTGGAGTCGATGACCGACGCGATCGTTCCCGGCTCGATCAAGTCCGCCGCTCCGCTGGCGTTGCCGCAGGCGGTCACCGAAGAGGAAGCGCTGGCCAAGATCCGCGCGATCGCCGACCGCAACCAGGTCTTCCGCAGCTTCATCGGCCAGGGCTATTACGGCACCCTCACGCCGAACGTCATCCTGCGCAACATCCTGGAGAATCCCGCCTGGTACACCGCCTATACGCCGTACCAGGCGGAGATCTCGCAGGGCCGCATGGAAGCGCTGATCAACTTCCAGACGATGTGCGCCGACCTCGCCGGCATGGAGATCGCCAACGCCTCGCTGCTGGACGAAGCCACGGCCGCGGCCGAGGCGATGACCCTGGCCAAGCGCTCGTGCAAGTCGAAGTCGAACGTGTTCTTCGTGTCGAACGGCGTGCACCCGCAGACGCTGGAAGTGGTGCGCACGCGCGCCGAACCGCTGGGCATCGAGCTGGTGGTCGGCGCAGACGCCGACGCCGCCGGCACCGAGGCGTTCGGCGTGCTGTTGCAGTACCCCGACACCTTCGGCGGCATCCATGATTACCAGGCCATCGCCGACGCCGTGCACTCGCGCGGCGGTCTGGTCGCGGTGGCCACCGACCTGCTCGCGCTGACCCTGATCGCCGCACCCGGCGAATGGGGCGCCGACATCGTGGTGGGCAACTCGCAGCGCTTCGGCGTGCCGTTCGGCTTCGGCGGCCCGCACGCCGCGTTCATGGCCTGCCGCGATGCGTACAAGCGCTCGATGCCGGGCCGGCTGATCGGCGTGTCGATCGACACCGAAGGCAAGGCCGCCTACCGCCTCACCCTGCAGACGCGCGAGCAGCACATCCGCCGCGAGAAGGCCACCTCCAATATCTGCACCGCGCAGGTGCTGCTGGCGGTGATGGCCTCGATGTACGCGGTCTACCACGGTCCCAAGGGCCTCGTCCGCATCGCCCGCCGCACGCATCGCCTGGCCGCGATCCTCGCCGCCGCGCTGCGCCAGGCCGGTGCCGCCGTGGGCAAGGATTTCTTCGACACCCTGCACGTCACCGGCGTGGATGCCGCCGCGCTGCACGCCAGGGCCGCCGCGGCGCGCATCAATCTGCGCCGCATCGACGGCGGGAGCGTCGGCATCAGCCTCGACGAGAGCACCACGCGCGCCGACGTGATCGCGCTGGCTGCCCTGTTCGGCGGCAACATCGCAGACATCGATGCGCTGGACGCCGCCACCGCCGACGCCCTGCCTGCCGCCCTCGCGCGCAAGAGCGCGTTCCTCACCCACCCGGTGTTCAACACGCACCACAGCGAGCACGAGCTGCTGCGCTACATGCGCGCGCTGGCCGACAAGGACCTGGCGATGGATCGCACGATGATCCCGCTGGGCTCCTGCACCATGAAGCTCAACGCCACCGCCGAGATGATCCCGATCACCTGGCCGGAATTCGCCAACATGCACCCACTGGCCCCGGCCGCACAGGCGCAGGGCTACAAGGAGCTGATCGACGGCCTGGAAGCGATGCTGGTCGAATGCACCGGCTACGACGTGGTGAGCCTGCAGCCGAACTCCGGCGCGCAGGGCGAATATGCCGGCCTGCTGGCGATCCGTGCCTGGCACCGCGCCAATGGCCAGTCGCAGCGCGACATCTGCCTGATCCCCGAATCCGCCCACGGCACCAACCCGGCCTCCGCCCACCTGTGCGGCATGACGGTGGTGGTGACCAAGTGCGACGCCAACGGCAACGTCGACGTCGAGGACATCCGCCGCGCTGCGGAGAAATACAGCGACCGCCTCGCCGCGCTGATGATCACCTACCCGTCCACCCACGGCGTGTTCGAGGAAGACATCGTCGCGATCTGCGACATCGTCCACCAGCACGGCGGCCAGGTGTATACCGACGGCGCCAACATGAACGCACTGGTCGGCGTGGCCAAGCCCGGCAAGTGGGGCTCGGACGTGTCGCACCTCAACCTGCACAAGACGTTCTGCATCCCGCACGGCGGCGGCGGCCCGGGCGTGGGCCCGTGCGCGGTGAAGTCGCACCTGGCACCGTTCCTGCCTCGCACTTATGCCGACATCCCTGTCGGCGGCGATCAGGATGATCGCAAGGCACAGGTAGGTATGGTGTCGGCTGCCAGCTTCGGCAGCGCCTCGATCCTGCCGATCTCGTGGATGTACATCACCATGATGGGCCAGCAGGGCCTGAGGAAAGCCACGCAAGTCGCGTTGCTCAACGCCAACTACATCGCAAAGCGGCTGGCAGCGCACTACCCCACCCTGTACACCGGCCGCAACGGGCTGGTGGCGCACGAGTGCATCCTCGACCTGCGCCCGATCAAGGACGCCACCGGCATCGGTGCCGAGGACGTGGCGAAGCGGCTGATCGACTTCGGCTTCCACGCGCCCACGTTGAGCTTCCCGGTGTCCGGCACCCTGATGGTGGAGCCGACCGAGAGCGAATCGCGCTACGAGCTGGACCGCTTCATCGACGCGATGATCCAGATCCGCGACGAGATCCGCGCGATCGAGGAAGGCAAGCTGGAGCGCGAGGACAATCCGCTGAAGAACGCGCCGCACACCGCCACCATGGTCAGCGGCAGCGAGTGGACCCACGCCTACCCACGCGAACTGGCCGCCTTCCCGCTGGCCAGCCTGAAGCTGCAGAAGTACTGGCCGCCGGTGGCCCGCGTCGACAACGTCTACGGCGACAAGAACATCATGTGCGCCTGCATCCCGGTCGATGCGTTCAAGGAAGAAGCCGAGGCGTAAACCGCTTCGCCGATTCGCGCAGCACGGTAAAAGGCCCCGCTCGCGGGGCCTTCTGTTTCATTCCGCCACGGTGCGGTTGCGATCCTGCTGCTCGGCCTGGTGCAGCCGCTTGTCCACCGCGCCAATGAACGACTGCAGTTCGTCGTCAGGCTGGTCAGCTGCTGCCCGGTGCGCTTGCGCTCGCCTTGACAGGCACTCTTCAATGCCATCGCCGCACAGCGGACTATTCCTCCGGCTCCGGCTGCATCTTCGCCAGCACCTCTTCCAGGTCGACGATCACCGCTTCCAGCGCCTCGTGCAACTGTCCCTGGCGATCCATCAGGTCGGCGAGCTTGTCCGCCTGCTTGAGCCTGGACAATTCGCCATCGAACAGCAGCCATGCCGCCGTCAGCGTTTCCACATTGTTCTTCGAGTAATGCCGCATCTCCTTGAGCTGCGCCACCGTATCGACGATGTGGTCGGCCGGCGTCTTCGCATTTTCATCGGACATGGGATGGGTCCTCCTGGCGAAATGTGGCGGCCATTCGACCGCTGCCGGCAGCATGCAATACCGACGTATCGGGCCGTCGGCCCTGACGGTAGCGACGCGGATGCGAAGTGCGGGTCAACATCCTGCCCAGGACTCGTTGTCCGTCACGACAACCTGATCAGACCTACGGAAGGTCCCGGCCCGGGACGACGCGTGGCAATCGGCTGCGCGCCTAACGCCAGCCGGCGTCGCGCGCCGCGCGCTCCTGCTGCGCGTCAAAGACGTTGCCGCGCAGGCGGGTATCGACCGCGGCCTGCACCGCAGGCGGCAAGGCGCTCGCCGCCTGGCGCAGTTCGCCGCCTTCCGGGGGAAGCGCTGCACCGAGCACAGGCAGCGCCCAGCCCGTGTCACCGTGGCAGGCAAGGCCGGCCCGCGCCGGCGCAGGACGCAGCAGGAAGGTGCGGCAGATGCGCCCGTCGGTACTGCGGAAACTCAGGCCGATCGCCACCGGGGCATTCGCATCCGGTTCGCTCGCCAGCGCATGGTCGAGCGCGCGCTCCAGCGCGCCCGCGGCAAACGACTGGCTGCCCTGCATGCGCACCAGCTCGCCGCCGGGTCGCCATGACCACAACGCCACGGCGAGCAGCGCCACCGACGCGGCCAGCGCGGCACCCTGCACGAACCAGCGGCGCGGTGCACGACGGCGTATGGTGCCCGTGCGGTGCCCGCCTGCAGACACGACGAGCGGCGCGGCAGGTATCGCCGCCCGCGCGGACGGCGGCTGCAACAAGGCGGACAGCCGCCCCGGCACTGGCTCGTCGAGCACCGGATCGAACGCTGCGCGCAGCTGCGCGCGCACCGCACGCGCCTGCCGCACGCGGCGGCCCAGCACGTCGTCGTGCGCCAGCGCGGCGTCGATGCTCGCCGCGGCGGACGCGTCGAGTTCGCCATCCACGTAAGCCTGCAAGATATCGTCGTCGATCGGATTCATGCGTCTTTCCCAAGATGGGCCTGCAAGGTGGCGCGGGCGCGAGCCAGGCGACTGGTGACGGTGCCCACCGGCACCTCCAGCAGCTCGGCGGCCTCGCCGTACGACATGCCCTCGACCAGCACCAGGGCCACTACTTCGCGATGGTCCGGCGGCAATGCCGCCAACGCCATCGCCAGTTCCAGCTGCTGCGCGGGCTGGGCGCTGGCGCGGTCGGCGGCCATTTCACCGGCCTCCTCGGGCGCGAACAGGTGTTGCGCCCGGCCGCGCGCGCGCAGCTCGTCCCGCCAGGCGTTGCGCGCGATCGCGAACACCCAACGATCCAGCGCGGCGTCCGGCCGCCACTGCGCGGCGCGGGCCAGCGCACGCTCCAGCACGATCTGCACCAGGTCGTCGGCATCGGCGGCCTGGCCCGCCAGCGCCCGCGCCAGGCGGCGCAGGCGCGGTAACAGCGGGATCAGCCCTTCGCGCACGGCGTCGCTCGCATTCACGCATCACCTTCCACTACGTCCGAACCGGAGGATTCCTTCCCTCGCCCGCATCGGCGCAGTTCGAGGGCGTAAAGCGGGCCCATGCTAGCATCCGGCCCCGTCGCTCCCGAGGCCCCCGGCCATGCCATTGCACCGCCCGCCCGCCATGCTCGTCCCGTTGCTGGCCATCGCGCTTGCCGTGCTCGGCGCGACGCCTGCACGGGCGCAGGTACTCGGGCCGGTGCAGGGCCTGCCCAACCTGCAGGTACCCGGCACGAACCTGCCCGGTGTCGTTCCGGCCTCGCCCTTGCGCAGCGTCGACGATCTGCTGCGCGGACCGCTGGCCATCACGCGCAAGTTACAGGTGGAGTTGCTGCTGCGCAGGGAATCCCGGCGCGTCGACGTCGATCCCCGCGGTGCGCCGATCCTGCGCGGCGAATTCCTCGCCATGGGCCTCTCGGCTGCGCAACGCGATGCGCTGCAGGCGCTGGGTTTCGCGGTGGATCGCGAGACGCCGGCGGACGCGACGCTGGGGCTGAACTACGTGGTGCTGCACGATACCCGCGGCCGCCGCACGGCCATCGCCATGCGCGCCCTGCAACAGGCTGCGCCCGATGCGACCTTCACCTACCAGCACCTCTATCTGCCCGCGGGCGTCGGCGAGCCGGCCCGTGCAGCGACCTTGGCAGCCCCTTCGTCCAGCGCACCGACGCAGCGCGTGGGGCTGATCGATGGCGGCGTCGATCCGGCCAATCCCGCGTTGGCACACGCACGCATCAAACAGCACGGTTGCAGGACGGCGAACCCGTCGAAGCACGGCACCGCGGTCGCCGCCCGCCTCGTCGCCGGCGACCCGGACATGCTGTATGCCGCCGACCTGTGGTGCGGCGACGCGGTCGGCGGCGCCACCTCGAACCTAGTGGACGCGCTGGCATGGATGGCGCGCGAGCGCGTGGCGGTGGTCAACATCAGCCTGGTCGGCCCCGACAACCCGGTACTTGCACGCGCGGTGCAGGCGATGATCGCGCGCGGCCACGTACTGGTCAGCGCGGTCGGCAACGACGGCCCCGCAGCGCCGCCGCTGTATCCCGCGGCGTACCCGGACGTGATCGGCGTCGGCGGCGTCGACGCGCACGACCGCGTGCTGCCCGAATCCGGCAGTGGCGACCAGGTGGACTTCTGCGCGTCCGGCGTGGTCGGCAGCGGCCGCGACGCATTGCGCGGCACCTCGTTTGCGGCGCCGATCGTGGCGCGGAAAGCCGCCCAGCTGCTGGACGCACCCCGCACGGGAGCCGCGGCGCAGGTGCAGCAGCGCCTGATCGGTGAAGCCCGGCGCCCCGGCAGCGCGGGCCGCGACCCGCGCTGCGGCTATGGCCTGCTGTCGCCCTGAATCTGAACAGCAACCAACCGCAGCCCGCCGACAGGGAAGGATCTTCCCGGCACGAACGTACAGGACCTCGGAAGCCGCGGATCGGCCGCAGGCAGGAGGTCCTCACATGCGCAACACGACTCTCAGCAACAAGACTCTCAACAGCGCCCTGCTCGCCAGCGCGCTCGCCTTGGCCATGATGGCCCCGGTGCAGGCCCAGGTGCTGGGCGGCGGCTCGCTCGCCGGCGGCATCGCCGGGAGTGTGGGCGGCCCGATCAATTCCACGATGGGCCAGGTGGGCGGCCGCATCGACGGCTCTGCGCGCGGCATGGGCAACATCAGCACTCCCGATCTCGACCAGCGGGCGGCCGAGCGACGTGCGGAACGCCTGCGCCAGCGTGCCGCCGCGACCGCCGACTCGGCCACGGGTACCGCCGCACAAGCCGCCCGCCAGGTGAACGGTCAGGCGGTCGCCGGCGCTGCCGGCGGCCTCACTGGCGTGGCTGCCGCCAACGCCGGCAACGGCAATGGCAATAACGCCGCGCTGGATGGCGCAGGGGAACTGGGCTCGTCCGCGTCCGGCGCCATCGATACTTCGGGTACGCGCGATGCCGTGGCCGGCACCGCAGGCCAGGCCGCCAGCCAGGCGCGTTCAGCCGTCTCGACGGCCAAACACGACACCCGCAATGCGATGAACCGCGTGCAGAATGCAGCCAGCAACGCGTCGGCGAGCGCCGAGGGCGAGGCCGCGGGCTCGGCCAATGCCGGCCTGGGTACAGCCCAGCAAGCCTCTGCCTTCGGCACGCAGTCAGCCCGGAGCGCCGGCTCGTTTGGCACGGATGCCGCAGGCAGCGCATCGCAGGCAACCTCGACTGGTTCGGGTACCCAGTCGGGCAGCGAAACCGCCCCGGAGCATGGCCTGCTGTCGCACGCATCCAACGCTGTACACGGTGCCGGGGACAAATCGGTCGACGTATCAGGTTCGGGTGCAGCCCATGGCAACACCGACGCGAACGCCGGCTCGGCTGCAGGCAGCAGCGGCTCGGCCAACGCCAGCGGCCAGGCCAGCGCGCACGGCTCGGCCCGCAGCGGCGTGTCCGCCTCGACGCAGGCCGACGGCGACGCCAGTGCCAGCGCGAATGCGCAACACTGAGTCATTGGCAGCGTAAAACCAGGAGCCCCCGCTTGCGGGGGCTCCTTCTTTTCGTAGCCTTCCTCCTCAGGAGCGAAGAGCGGAATAGCCTATACGCGAAGGAGCAGAGGACTCACCACTCATTGACGTAGCTGTGCGGCACGCGCTTCAGCCCGCACAGCAGCTGGTACGCACTGCTTTCGCTGTGCAGCGCCAGTTCGCTGACCGGCACCTGGCCGCCCCACAGCTCGACGCGGCTGCCGAGGCCGGCGGCGGAGTGGTCGGTGAGGTCGACGGTGAGCATGTCCATCGACACGCGGCCGACCAGTTCGCCGGGCCGGCCGTCGATGCTGACCGGGGTGCCGTTGGGGGCGAACTGCGGGTAACCGTCGGCGTAACCCATCGCGACGACGCCGATGCGGCTGGGGCGTTGGGTGACGAAACGGGCGCCGTAGCCGATCGGTTCGCCTGCCGCCAGTTCGCGCACGCCGATCACCTTCGACTCCACCGTCATCACCGGGCGCAGGCGATCGGCGACGGGGTGCGCGCCGGCAAATGGCGTGGCGCCGTACAGCATCAAGCCCGGTCGCGCCCACTCGCCCTGCGTCTCGGGCCAGCCGAGCAGCGCGGGGGAATTGCCGAGGCTGGTGGGCAGGTGCAGCTCGTCGCACACCTGGTGGAACAGGGTCTGCTGCTCGGTGGTGCGTTCGCAGTCCAGCTCGTCGGCGCGGGCGAAGTGGGTCATCGCCACCACCTCGCGCACCTGCGGCATGGCCTGCAGGCGCTGCAGGCTGGCGCGGTAGTCCGTTGCGGCCAGGCCGAGCCGGTGCATGCCCGAATCGAGCTTCAGCCAGATCGTGAACGGCCTGGCCGGGCGCGCCCGCTCGATCGCGTCGATCTGCCACCCGGCCTGCACCACGCACCACAGGTCGTGGGCGTCGATCAGCGCCAGCTCGTCGGCCTCGAAGAAACCTTCCAGCAGCAGGATCGGGGCGCGGATGCCGGCCTCGCGCAGTTCCAGTGCCTCCTCGATGCAGGCCACGCCGAAACCGTCGGCCTCAGCCTCCAGCGCCTGCGCGCAGCGCACGGCGCCGTGACCATAGGCGTCGGCCTTGACCACGGCCAGCGCCCTGCGCCCGCCCAGCTCGCGCGCCAGGCGGTAGTTGTGGCGCAAGGCGGCCAGGTCGATCAGGGCACGTGCCGGACGCATCAGGCAGGGACTCTCGCGGAGGGGCGGCTACTGTAGCGCGAGATGTCCAGGCCCTCGCTGCTGATCTGCGGCTGGCGTCCCGCGATCAGGTCGGCCAGGTAGCGGCCCGAGCCGCAGGCCATGGTCCAGCCCAGGGTGCCGTGGCCGGTATTGAGATAGAGGTTGTCCAGCCGGGTGGCGCCGACCACCGGCGTGCCGTCGGGAGTGGCCGGGCGCAGGCCAGTCCAGAAAGTGGAGCGGCTCAGGTCGCCGCCATGCGGGTACAGGTCGCCGACCACTTTTTCCAGGGTGGCGCGGCGGCGCGGAGACAGCGACAGGTCGAAGCCGGACACCTCGGCCATGCCGCCGACACGGATCCGCTGGTCGAAGCGGGTCACCGCCACCTTGTAGGTTTCGTCGAGGATGGTCGAGGTGGGCGCCAGCGCCGGGTCGGTGATCGGCAGGGTCAGCGAATAACCCTTCAGCGGATACACCGGCAGGCGGATGCCCAGCGGCGCCAGCAGCTGCGGGGAGTAGCTGCCCAGCGCCAGCACGTAGCGGTCGGCACGTTCGAGCTTGCCGTCGATGCGCACGCCGGTGAGGCGGCCACCGTCGTGTTCGAGTTTTTCCACGGTGGCGCCGAAACGGAACTCGACGCCGGCCGCCTGCGCCCGCGCGGCGAGCAGGCGGGTGAACAGTTCGCAGTCGCCGGTCTGGTCGTTCGGCAGGCGCAGCGCGCCGCTGAGCTGGTCGACCACTCCGGCCAGCGCCGGTTCCACCCGCACGATGCCGGTGCGGTCGAGCAGCTCGTACGGCACGCCGTATTGCTTGAGCACGGCGATGTCCTTGGCCGCGTCGTCCAGTTGCGCCTGGGTGCGGAACAGCTGCACGGTGCCGAGCTGGCGGCCTTCGTAGTCCAGTCCGGTCTCGGCGCGCAGTTCATCCAGGCAGTCGCGGCTGTATTCGGACAGGCGCACCATGCGCGCCTTGTTGACCGCATAGCGGCTGGCGGTGCAGTTGCGCAGCATCTGCAGCAGCCACAGGTATTGCTGCGGGTCGAGCCCGGGGCGGATCGCCAGCGGCGCGTGGCGCGTGAACAGCCACTTCAAGGCCTTCAGCGGCACGCCGGGGGCGGCCCACGGCGAGGCGTAGCCGGGCGAGATCTGGCCCGCGTTGGCGAAACTGGTTTCGCGTGCCGGCGCGCTTTCGCGGTCGACCACGGTCACCTCGAAACCGGCACGCGCCAGGTACCACGCGCTGCACGTTCCGATCACGCCACTGCCCAGAATCAATACCCGCATCACGCTCCCCCTTCCGCCGGTTGGCCCGCGGGCCGGCCGCAGGAATGATCGCCGGCGAGTATAGGAACGATCGCCCAGGCTTGTTTTCTGTCTTTATCTATATTCGTGGGTAAAATCACTGCAAGATTGGCAATCCATGGTGGACACATGACGGTTAAGCGGCGCGAATTCGACAAAATCGACCGGAAAATCCTCCGGGTGCTGCAGGACGAGGGGCGCATCTCGTTCACCGAGCTGGGCGAGCGGGTCGGCCTGTCCACCACGCCGTGCACCGAGCGCGTGCGCCGGCTGGAGCGCGACGGCGTGATCACCGGCTACCACGCGCGGCTCGACCCGCACCTGGTCGGCGCCGGCCTGCTGGTGTTCGTGGAGATCAGCCTGGCCTACAAGTCGGGCGACATCTTCGAGGAATTCCGCAACGCCGCGCTGCGCCTGCCCAACGTGCTGGAGTGCCACCTCGTCTCGGGCGCGTTCGACTACCTGATCAAGGCGCGCATCTCGGGCATGGCCTCGTACCGCAAGCTGCTGGGCAATACCCTGCTGACCTTGCCGAACGTGCGCGATTCGAAGAGCTACATCGTGATGGAAGAGATCAAGGAAACGCTGAGCCTGCCGGTGGGCGAGCGCGGCGGGCGCAGCGAAGCCAACGCCGCCGGTTAGCAGGAAGCCGCTCCATCGACGGAAACGGACAGGCCCCGCATGGGCGGGGCCTGTCGGTCTGACGCACGGAAAAACGGCAATCAGGCGAACGGGTCATCCAGGCTGATGGTGTCGTCGCGGTCGGCGCCGGTGGCGACCAGGGCGAGTTTGCAACCGGAGAGTTCCTCGACCGCGCGCAGGTAGGCACGGGCGGCGGGCGGCAGCTGGTTCCAGTCGCGGATGCCGGCGGTGGATTCCTGCCAGCCGGAGAATTCCAGGTAGACCGGCTTGCACTCGTCCCAGCCGTCCGCGTCGAGCGGTGCCAGTTCGCGGCGCTTGCCCCGGTATTCGTAGGCGATGCAGACCTTGACCGTGTCCAGTCCGTCGAGCACGTCGAGCTTGGTGATGGCCAGGCCGTTGATGCCGTTGATCTGGGTGGCGCGCTTGAGCGCGACCAGGTCGATCCAGCCGCAGCGGCGCGGGCGGCCGGTGCTGGCGCCGAACTCGTTGCCCTTCTTGCGCAGCAGCTCGCCCATCTCGTCGTGGAGCTCGGTCGGGAACGGGCCGCTGCCGACGCGGGTGGCGTAGGCCTTGCAGATGCCCAGCACGTAGTCGATGTCGCCCGCGCCCACGCCGGTGCCGGCCAGCGCGCCGCCGATGGTGGTGTTGGACGAGGTGACGTACGGGTAGGTGCCGTGGTCGATGTCGAGCAGCGCGCCCTGCGCACCCTCGTACAGGATGTTGCCGCCGTCGCGGCGCACGTCGTGCAGGATGGTGGCGACGTCATCGACCATCGGGCGGATGTACTCGCCCCAGGCCAGCGCGTCGTCCAGCACCTTCTGGTAGTCGACCGGCTCGCACTTCAGCCACTGGGTGAGGATGAAGTTGTGGTAGTCCACCGCAGTCTTCAGCAGCGCCGGCAGCTCGTGCGGGTACATCAGGTCGGCGACGCGGATGGAGCGACGGGCGACCTTGTCCTCGTAGGCCGGACCGATGCCGCGGCCGGTGGTGCCGATGGCCTTGCCGCCGGCGGCGATCTCGCGCGCTTTGTCCACCGCGATGTGGTACGGCATGATCAGCGGCGTGGCCGGGCTGATCTTCACGCGCGAACGCACCTCGACGCCGTTCGCTTCCAGCTCGGCGATCTCGGTCATCAGCGCGGCCGGCGACAGCACCACGCCGTTGCCGATCAGGCACAGCGCATCGTCGCGCAGGATGCCCGAGGGGATCAGGTGCAGCACGGTCTTCTTGCCCTTGATCACCAGCGTGTGGCCGGCGTTGTGGCCGCCCTGGAAACGTGCCACGGCGCTGACCCGCTCGGTCAGCAGGTCGACGATCTTGCCCTTGCCCTCGTCGCCCCACTGCGCACCCAGAATGACTACCGACTTGCCCATGCTGCATTACTCCGAGATGTTCTCGATCAGGTTGGTGGCGTTCCGCAACGGGACCGCACGCATCAATGAAAAAACTGCAACAGCGCCAGACCGGTTGCCATCGCGCCCGCGCCGAACAGCCGCAGCGTACGCGACGGCAGTTTCAGCGCCTGGCGCACCATCGCCCGCCAGCCTTCGGGTGCCGCGAACAGCAGCAGCCCCTCGAGCACCAGCATCAGGCAAAACGCGGCGACCAACCGGTGCATCGCCATCGGCTCAGCGCTTCGGCGCAGGCTGCCCGAAATAGCGCAGGAACTCGTCGTCGGGCTTCATGATCAGCACGCCCTTGCCGTCCTCGAACGAGGTACGGTACGCGGCCAGGCTGCGGTAGAACGTGAAGAATTCCGGATCCTGGGTGTATGCCTGCGCGTAGATGGCCGCCGCTTCCGCGTCGCCCTCGCCCTTCACCTTGGCCGCATCGCGCTGGGCGTCGGCGCGCAGCACCTGGCCCTGGCGATCGGCATCGGCCTGGATCTTCTCGGCTGCTTCCTGGCCGGTGAAGCGCAGTTCGTTGGCCAGCTGCAGGCGCTCGGCGCGCATGCGTTTGTACACCGACTCGCTGACCTCGTTCGGCAGGTCGATGCGCTTGATGCGCACGTCGACCACGGCGATGCCGAGGTTCTTGCGCGCCGAGGCGTCGGTCTGCGCGCGCACCCGTTCGGTGATGTCCTTGCGCCCGCCGGAGATCAGGTCGGGCAAGGTGCGCGCGTTGAACTCGAAGCGCAGCGCATCCTTCACGATCGGGGTGAGCCGCTGCGCCGCCTGCAACTGGTCGCCGCCGGTGGCCCGGTAGTAGGCGGCGTTGTCGGCCACCCGCCACTTCACGTAGAAGTCGACGTTGACGCTCTTCTTCTCGGAGGTGAAATAGCGTTCCGGCGGCGCATCCAGCGACAGGATGCGCTTGTCGAAGTGCATCACCTGCTGCATCACCGGCAGCTTGAAGTGCAGGCCCGGCTGGTAGTCGGTGCGCACGATGCGGCCGAACTGCAGCAGCAGCGCGCTGTGTCCTTCGCTGACCACGAACATGCTGTTCAGGCCGAGCAGGACGATCACCAGCGCGACGATGACGGAACCGATCCTCATCATGGCTGCGTCCCCTTCTGGGCCTTGCCGCCGGTCGGCTGCGACACCACTGCGCCCGTGGTGCCCGTCTCCGCCTGCGCCGGCACGGAGCCGCCCTGCGACGCCGGCAGGTTGATGATGTTGCGGCCGCCAGAGCCGTCGATCACCTTGGGGTTCTTCGCCATCACCTGTTCCATCGTTTCCAGCCACAGCCGCTTGCGGGTCACTTCCGGTGCGGCCTTGTACTGCTTCAGCAGCAATTCGAAACGGGCGGCGTCACCGGTGGCCCGGGCGACGCGCTCGGCCTTGTAGCCGGCCGCCTCGGCGGCGATGCGCGCGGCATCGCCGCGTGCCACCGGCACCACCTTGCTGGCGTAGGCCAGAGCGGTATTCTCGATGCTCTGCTTGTCCTCGCGTGCATTGTTGACGTCGTCGAAGGCGTCCTTCACCTCGTTCGGCGGCGCCACGTTCTGGAAGCTGACCTCGGTGACGCGCAGGCCGGAATCGTAGGTGTCCAGCGTCTTCTGCAGGGTTTCCTGCGCCTGCACGACCAGGTTGGCGCCGGCAGCGGAAAGGATCTGGTCCATGTCGCTGCTGCCGATCACCGAACGCACGGCCGCCTCGGCGGCGGCGCCGATGGTGCCGTCCGGGTCGTTCAGCGAGAACAGGTACTTGCGCGAATCGGCCACCTGGTACTGCACGGTGAAGTCGATCGTGATGATGTTTTCATCCCTGGTCAGCATCGCCACCTTGTCGGTAACCGAGCGGATCCGCGTGGCCTCGACCTTGGTGACCGATTCGATCGGTTGCGGCAGCTTCAGGTGGAAGCCCGGCGGCAACGTGCGCGAGAACTCGCCGAAACGCAGCACCACGCCGGTCTGGCGCGCGCCGATGATGGTGTAACTGCTGAACAGCAGGCCGACCACCAGCAGCACCAGCACGCCGGTAAAGAGGCTCCCGGGGCCATGCCCCAGCTTGCCAAACCGGTTCTTCGCCTGGTTGAGCAGATCGTCCAGCGGTGACTTGCCGCCCTGGCGATTCCTGTTCCACGGATCGCGCTGCCCGTTGTTGCCGGGTTCATTCCACGCCACGAGTCAGTCTCCTTGGGGCCGTCGGGAGGCCGGCAACCACGGCCGGAACACGCGTTGCACCGGGTTGTATACAAGATCCAGCCAAAGCTGTCGGATGCCGCGCAGTCCGCCTTCCGCAGCCGCGCAAACGTCAGGGATTCTAGCAGAGCCCGGCTCGCGCCGGGGCGTCATTCCGCCACGACCAGCAGCTGGCGCAGCAGCCGGGCCTCGTCCGCGTCGCCGCCGCTGATCGGAGCGATCACGCTGCGCGGCGCGTCGATGTGCAATTGCCAGCCGTGTTCGTCCACCGTCTCGTTGCGGATCGCGCCGACGGCCTTCAGCCGTGCATGCAGGCGGCCGGCCGACAGCGGCAGCTGCAGCGCCGACTGCACCCGACCGCCGCCGAGCAGCTCGCCCAGAGCCTGCCGCAGCAGACCCAGCCCGGCGCCGCTGGCGGCGGACAGCCAGACCCGCACCGGCTTGCCGCTGCCGTCGCGCTCGATGCGCGGCTCGGCACCGGCCAGGTCGATCTTGTTCATCACGTGCAGCTGCGGCACGTCGCCCGCGTCGATCTCTTCCAGCACGTTGTCCACGATGTGGTGCAACCGCTCGCGCTCCTCGTCGGCGGCGTCGCTGACGTGCAGCAGCAGGTCGGTGTCGCGCGCCTCGGCCAGGGTGGCGCGGAACGCGGCGACCAGGTCGTGCGGCAGCTCGCGGATGAAACCGACGGTGTCGGCCAGCACCGCCGGGCCACAGCTGAGATCCTCCAGCTTGCGCACGGTGGGATCGAGCGTGGCGAACAACTGGTCAGCGGCATAGACGTCGCCGGTGGTCAGCGCGTTGAACAGGGTCGACTTGCCGGCGTTGGTATAGCCGACCAGGGCGACCCGCGGCACCGTGTTGCGCAAGCGCGCACGACGTTGCTGGCCGCGCTGGGTCTGCACTTTCTCCAGCCGCTTGCTGAGCATCTTGACCCGTTCGCCGAGCAGGCGACGGTCGGTTTCCAGCTGGGTTTCGCCCGGGCCGCGGTTGCCGATGGCGCCGCCGCGCTGGGCGTCCAGATGGGTCCAGCCGCGGACCAGCCGGGTGGCCAGATGCTTCAGCTGGGCCAGCTCCACTTCCAGCTTGCCTTCGTGCGAGCGGGCACGCTGGGCGAAGATGTCCAGGATCAGGCCGGCACGGTCGACCACGCGGATGCCCAGATGTTTCTCGAGGTTGCGTTCCTGCACCGGGGTCAGCACGTGGTCGACCAGCACCAGGTCGGCCTCCAGCGCACGCGCTGCCTCGGCCACTTCGTCGGCCTTGCCGGTACCGATGTAGTAGCGGGGGTTGGGATCCTCGACGCGGGCGCTGATCACGCCCAGCACCTCGGCCCCGGCGGATTTCACCAGCTCGGCGAACTCTGCCGCGCGCCGCGCCGCATCGCCCTCGCCGCGCGAATGCGGCAGGACCAGCACGGCGCGGTCGCCTTTCTTTTGTCGGTCAAACACGAGTGGGCATGGTCCTTCGGGAGCAGATCCACTTCATGCGGGCTGACACCGCGGCTATCAAGCGTCCGTGTCGGTGGAGGCGGTCAGCGCGTCGGCGTGATGGTCGCCGCCCTCATGGCCTTCGTGGCCATTGCCGATACGCACGTTGCGGCTGGGTACCACGGTGGAGATGGCGTGCTTGTAGACCATCTGGCTGACCTGGTTGCGCAGCAGCACCACGAACTGGTCGAACGATTCCACCGTTCCCTGCAGCTTGATGCCGTTGACCAGGTAGATGGCTACCGGCACGCGCTCACGCCGCAACGCATTCAGAAACGGGTCTTGCAACGACTGCCCCTTGGACATTTCTTGTTCTCCCCTTGCCTCGGACAGACCGGAGAAAAAACGCCGACGGCGCCCCGGCCCAACATGTACGGGGATGTTAGCTGCTTTCAAATGATTGATGAAAGGAGATTTTCGCGCCGCGCTGGTGCACCGGGTCACGCTGGCGGGGTTGCCCGGCCCGGTTGGCCCAGAAACAGCTGCACCGCGGTGGCGGCGCGGGCAGCCACGCCGGCTTGGTCCGGGTCGAACAGCCGGGCGCCGTGCTCGCTGCGTAGCCAGGTGATCTGCCGCTTGGCCAGCTGGCGGGTGGCGAAGATGGCGCGGTCGCGGAACCCGAGCGCATCGGTCTGGCCGTCCAGGTGCTCCCATGCCTGCCGGTAGCCGACCGCGCGGATCGCCGGCAGGTCGACGTACAGGTCACCGCGCGCGCGCAGCGCGCGTACCTCGTCCAGCAAGCCTTCCGCCAGCATCGCGTCGAAACGCCGGGCGATGCGCTCATGCAGCATGCGCCGGTCGGCCGGCAGCAGGGCCAGTTTCAGCACGCGCCACGGGAAGTGCGTTGCCGCACCGCCGTTCTGCAGTTCGGACAGCGGCCGGCCAGTCAGTTCGATCACCTCCAGCGCGCGCTGCAGGCGCTGCACGTCGTTGCAGCCGATGCGGCCGGCGGCAGCCGGATCGAGCGTCGCCAGCCGCGCATGCATGGCCGGCCAGCCGAGTTGCCGCGCCTCCGCGGCCAGCCGCGCGCGGGTCGCCGGGTCGGCTTCCGGCAAGTCGGACAACCCCTGCTGCAACGCGCGGAAATACAGCCCGGTACCGCCGACCAGCAGCGGCACCCTGCCCTGCGCGCTGATCCGTTGCATCACCGGCAGCGCGTCGGCGCGGAAGTCCGCCGCCGAATACGGCTGGCCGGGATCGCGGATGTCGACCAGCGCGTGCGGATGGCGCGCCAGCGTCGCCGGGTCGGGCTTGGCCGTGCCGATGTCCATGCCGCGGTAGACCAGCGCCGAATCGACGCTGACCAGGTCCAGCGGAAACCGTTCGCCCAGCTCGCAGGCCAGCGCGGTCTTGCCGGAGGCGGTGGGGCCTATCAGGAAGATGGCGAGGGGGCGGGTGTCGATCGGCATCTCGACAGTTTAGAGGTTGCCGCAACGCAAGAGGCCCGCATCGACGACGCGGGCCTTGGTGCTTGCCAAGTCACACGATGGCGGCCCGCATCGGGGCAGCTCAGCGGCAGGACTGCCCGGCCGGCGGCGGCAGCGCCAGGAACACCGTGCTCCACAGCTGCGCGGCGTTGGATTCGTCCTCGTGCGCGCCTTCCGCACCGAAGGGTTCGATGCGGTAATGGCCGTCGGCATAGGACCAGGACCACAGCTCCGAGGTTCGCACCGCGCCAGCCGCGCAGATCGCACGCCACAACCCCGCCTGTGCCGCCTCGAGGTGCCGACGGGTCGCGGCGGACAGGTCGGCGCGGGCCAACTGGCGCTTCAGGCCGGCAGCCATGATGGCCTGCTGCCAGGCCCAGACCACGGTGCCGTGGTACGCGTTGTTGCCGAAGCGCGTCCACACCTCGCGATCGGCATAGGCGGGATTGGCGACCACCATGCCCACGTCAGTCATCAGGCCCGCCGGGAACGGCCGCATCAGGCTGCTGACGTTGCGGTCCAGCACGGCGGCGTCGGGCTTGCCGAACAACAACCGGAAACCCTCGTCCGAATGCAGCACCGGAATCGGCTTGCCCTGCGCATCCAGCGCGATCGCAGGGAATTCCAGGCTGGCGCCACCCATGGCCTTCAACGCGGCTGCATCGGACACGCCGATCTGCTTTGCGTAATCGCGCACCTGACGGGTAGCACGATCGTTGGGCAGGCGCACGGTGAACAGGGCGCTGGCGTGCTGTTCCCAGTCGCCGGCGCTGACCGCAGCCGCACGCAGGCGTTCGCGTTGCGCCGGCGTGGTGTAGTCGCCCAGCAGGCCGGCATCGAGGAACTCGCCGATCGCGCGCAACGCGGCCGGCATCCACACCGCGTTGACGTCGTAGGGATAGCGGCCGCGGCCGATGCCCTCGTTGCTGTCGCGCCATTGTCCCACCTTGGCGCCGGGCTTGAGCGCAACCAGGTTCGCATACACCGGCTTGCGCGCGAAGGCTTCGCTGCTGGCGGCGACAAACAACAGGTTGCGCACCAGCGCATCGCCCTGCCGCCCTGCCCCGAGCTTGCCAGCCAGGAAGGCGCGGGCGCCTTCGCGCCCACGCGGATCCTCCAGCAACCATGCGGCCGCGACCGGCGGCAGCATGACGTTGCCGTCGATCATCGTGTAGTCGTAGATCGGCGCAGCCGACGGCTTGCCCTGCTCCTTGAGGTGCTGCAACACCGCGAACTCGCCGATGCCCTCCTCGTGCGCGACCTGGCCATCCGGCGAGAGACGCGCCAGCACCGAAGCGATCCCGGCGTCGACCGCGGCCGGCTGCAGCACCGGCATCAGCAGGCGCAGCGACATCAGCGTATCGCGCCCGAAATAGGTATCGAAACGCCAGGAGCCGGCGAGGAATTTTTCGCGGTAGCTGAGGAACCGCAATGCCTCGCGGCTGCGCAGATCGGGTTGCGCATGGTCGTTGAGCAGGTCGGTGAACGGGGTCAGCGGGGGCTCGCCGGTGCTGGCTTCGATGCGCAGGTGCAGCGCCTCGCCCGCGCGATCCGGGCGCAGCACGATGTGCCCGTCCTCGCGGACGAAGTTGCCGTTGTCCGTGCTCAGCGCGATGGCGTAACCCGGCGCGCCGTCCAGCCGCTGGCGCTGCCAACGGATCGAGCGCCCGGTGAGCTGCGGCGTGGCGACGATCTGCGGCGTGGCCGCCACCTGTGCGGTGTAGCCCTGGCCGAGCTGGTAGTCGCGCAACACACGGATGCTGCCGAGCACGGCATCTTTCAGCACCAGCCGGTCAGCCGTGACACTGGCATCGGCGGCGATGCCGCTCCAGGCGTGACCCTCCACGGTGCGCTGCTGGCCCATCACCCGCCCCAGAGACCAGTGCACCGGTTTGTCGGTCGGCTCGAACCACACGCCCGCACCGCTGTTGCCGGCCGGGAACGCCACCAGCACGCGCGGCTTCTCGCCGGAGCTGAGCAGCAGATGGGCGGCGACGCTGCCATCCTGGAAAAACGCGTTCTCGATGTTCCCCTCCGTGATGCGGAACTGCAGCGGTGTACTGGCCCCCTGATCCGGCGCCGCCCGCGCCGCCGGCATGGCCGCCAGGCCCGCCACCAGGGCCAGCGACGAAACGACGGAACGCCACCGCCGCTGCCGTACCGCCGCCCCCATCAAACTCCCGATCGTGCTCAAACGCATTCGTCCGCTCCGTTCATTGATACACAGTCTTGCGACAGTAAAAGCATGGACCCGGGACCACAACGCTGCACTGCACGAAGCCGGTCTTCCGCACGCCTCCTATAATGCCTGTTTACCTGCCCTCCCCACGGAAATTCCCATGCCGCAGACGATGAAAGCCCTGGTCAAGCGCAAGCCCGAGCAGGGCATCTGGATGGAAGAGGTGCCGCTGCCCGAGGTCGGCCCGAACGAGGTGCTGATCAAGATCGAAAAGACCGCGATCTGCGGGACCGACCTGCACATCTACAAGTGGGACGAGTGGAGCCAGCGCACGATCAAGCCGGGCCTGACCATCGGCCACGAGTTCGTCGGCCGCATCGTGGAGATCGGCCCCGGCGTCACCGGCTACAAGGTCGGCGACCGCGTCTCGGCCGAGGGCCATATCGTCTGCGGCCACTGCCGCAACTGCCGCGCCGGGCGCCAGCACCTGTGCCCGAACACCATCGGCATCGGCGTGAACCGCAACGGCGCGTTCGCCGAGTACATGACCATGCCGGCCTCGAACCTGTGGCCGATTCCGGACCAGATCCCGTCCGAGCTGGCCGCGTTCTTCGACCCCTACGGCAACGCCGCGCACTGCGCGCTGGAGTTCGACCTGATCGGCGAGGACGTGCTGATCACCGGCGCCGGCCCGATCGGCATCATCGCCGCCGGCATCGCCAAGCACGTGGGCGCGCGCAACGTGGTGGTCACCGATGTCAACGACTATCGCCTGAAGCTGGCCGCCGAAATGGGCGCCACGCGGGTGGTCAACGTCGCCAACCAGTCGCTCCGGGACGTGATGAAGGACCTGCACATGGAGGGCTTCGACGTGGGCCTGGAGATGAGCGGCAACCCGCGCGCGTTCAACGACATGCTCGACTGCATGTACCACGGCGGCAAGATCGCCCTGCTCGGCATCCAGCCCAAGGGCGCCGGCATCGACTGGGACAAGGTGATCTTCAAGGGCCTCACCCTGCAGGGCATCTACGGCCGGCGCATGTACGAGACCTGGTACAAGATGACCCAGATGGTGCTGACCGGCTTCCCGCTGCAGAAGGTGCTGACCCACCAGATCCGCATCGACGACTTCCAGAAGGGCTTCGACCTGATGGACGCCGGCAAGTGCGGCAAGGTGGTCTGCTCCTGGAGCTGAGCGCAGGCGCAGCAGGAGTTCACGGAACGGCGACGTCCGTTCCGTGAATGTGACCGGGCCACCCTAACCGCTGCTGACGCGCAAGTCGGCCGGTCCTTCAACCATCCCTGGCTTCTTCGTAGACTGCACCGATCCGCGCTGAGCGGCAGGATGGCCAATGGCCGGCACGGCGTATTCCGCGCCACCAGGCCGGGTGCCCCGGGGAGTTGTCCATGCTCGATCGTCATTTTCTCGCCGGGCCACGCTGGGTCGCCGTGCGGGAACGCGCCGAGCGGCTGTACCGCTCGCACCGCCTGCGCCGCAACCTGCTGATCGCCGCGGTCGTGCTGCTGGTGTTCGGCCTGCTGGGCTTCTTTGCGGCGCCGCCGATCATCCGCTCGCAATTGCAGACACGGCTCGGCGCGGCACTGGGACGCACGGTGACGATCGGCGCTGCGCACCTCAACCCGTACACGCTGCGCCTGGATCTGGACCGGTTGCACATCGCCGAAGCCGACGGCCGCTCGCCGTTCGTGGACGTGGACCGGCTCACCATCAATGCGTCATGGACCTCGCTGTTCCGGCTGGCGCCGGTACTGGACGAGCTGGCCGTGCAGCAGCCGCGGATCCACCTGGTGCGCACCGGGCCGCAGCGCTTCAATTTCTCGGACATGGTCGAGCGATTCTCCGGTCCGGCCGACCCGAACGCGAAACCGGCACGCTTCGCGGTCGCCAATATCAGCGTGCACGGCGGCGACATCGCGTTCGACGACCAGGTGCTGAAAACCAGCCACCGCGTCGACCGGATCGAGGTGGGGATTCCGTTCCTGGCGAACCTGCCCGCCGACACCGACCTGTTCGTGCAGCCGCTGCTGGCGATGCGCGTGGACGGCAGCCCGTTGCGCATCGACGGCCAGACCAAGCCGTTCGCGAACAGCCGCGAATCGGTGATGACGTTCCAGATCGATCACCTGGACCTGCCAAAATACCTCGCCTACGCGCCGACGCCGCTGCCGGTCGCGGTGCCTCGTGGCCAGCTGTCCGGCAAGCTGGAACTGCATTTCGTGGCGGCCCCGGGCGGCAACCAGCTGCGCCTGGGCGGCGGCCTGGCACTGGACGATTTCGCGCTGAACAACCCCGACGGCGTGGCCTTGCTGGAACTGGGGCACGGCACCGCCGAACTGGTCGACGTGCAGCCGCTGCAGTCGCACTACCACCTGGGCGCGATCTCGCTGGACAAGGCCACCCTGCACTACCATCGCACCGCCGGCGGCCACAGCAACTTCGATTCGCTCGTCGCGCCCACGCCTGCCGCCCCAGCCGGCCAGTCGGCCGGCAAGCCCAGCGAGGTAAGGATCGACACGCTGAGCCTGAACGCCGGCCGTTTCGACTACGCCGACCTCGGCTCCAGCGGCGATGCGCCCGGCACGCTGCAACTGGAGAACCTGCATGGCACGCTGCGCGGGTTGTCCACCGTGACGGCGCCGGCAGCCACGCTCGACATCGCGGGCCAGCTCAATGGCGGCGGTATCGCCGGCAACGGCGGCCTGGATCTTGCCGCCGCACGCTTCAACGGCAAGCTCAAGCTGCAGGGCGTGCAACTGGCGCCGCTGCAGCCGCTGGCGCTGCCGCAGCTGAAGGCGACCGTCGCCGGCGGCGCATTGGATGCCGACGGCCAGTTGCGGGCCGAATGGGGCAAGGCGGTGAACCTGCACCTGGAGCCGGCCACCCTCGTGGTGAACGGCCTGGCCCTGAAACGGCGCGACGACCAGGCCACGCCGCTGGCCTGGAAATCGCTGCGGTTGAAGATCACCAGCCTCGACCTCCTCAGCCGCGAGGCCCGCCTCGACAGCATGCTCGTCGACGGGCTGAAGCTGGACCTGCAGCGCCTGCGCAACGGCACGATCGACCTGGCCGCGCTGATGGGCACACCGCCGGCGCCCGCCAAAGCTGGCACGGCCGCAACTGCGCCGGCGTGGCGCTGGAGCGTGGCGAACCTGCAACTGCAGGGCAGCGATGTGACGTTCAAGGATCTCGCTGCCGACCGACCGATGCCGCTGCTGGTACATGCCGGGCACTACAGCATCGACGGGTTGTCCAGCGACTTGCACAAACCCCTGAAGCTGGCGCTGACCGGCCAGCTGGGCAAGGGCAAATACAACGTCGAGGGCAGCGTGCGACCGCAGCCGCTCGATGCCGACCTGCGCCTGAAGACCTCCGGCGTGGATATCGCGCCGCTGCAGTCGCTGATCAGCGTGCCGCTGAACGTGCACATCGCCAGCGCCCTGCTCAGCCTGGACGGACGCGCACGCTACAGCGACCGGGGCAAGACTCCGGCCCGACTGGACTACCGCGGCCGGGCCACGTTCGGCCGGGTCCGCATCCAGGACAAGCTGACCGGCGACGATTTCCTGCGCTGGCACTCGCTGAACGCCTCGGGCATGGCCATCCGGCTGGGCGAGGGCGCGCCGCGCGCCGACATCGACGGCATCGCGCTGAGCGACTTCTACGCCCGCGTGATCATCAACGCGAACGGTCGCCTGAACCTGCAGGACGTCGTCGCGAACCCCGCGGCGGCCCCGGTATCGGTGACCCGCGAACAGGGAGCCGCGGCGAACCCCGCCAAGTCCAAGCCGGCTCCCGCCGCGGTGGCCGCGGCGCCGAACGCAGGAGGGCCGGCCGCGGAAGTCCGTATCGGCCAGATCACCCTCGCCCGCGGCGAATTGAACTACACCGACAACTTCATCAAACCGAACTACACCGCGAACGTCACCGGCCTCACCGGCAAGATCGGCGCCTTCGGCACCGCCGGCGGCGCAGCGCCGGCGGAGCTGGTACTGCAGGGCAAGCTCGACGAAAACTCGCCAGTGGACATCAACGGCACCATCAACCCGCTGACGCCGGTGGCCTTCCTCGACATCAAGGCGAAGGCCGATGGCGTCCAGCTGCCGCATCTGTCGCCGTATTCGGGCAAGTACGCCGGCTACCCGATCACCAGCGGCAAGCTCAACGTCGACGTGCACTACCAGCTCGACCAGCGCAAGCTGGTCGCGAACAACCACATCTTCATCACCCAGCTGACCTTCGGCGACCGCATCGAGGGCACCGGCGTGAGCCACCTGCCGGTGAAGCTCGCGGTGGCGCTGCTGAAGGACACCGATGGCAACATCGACCTGAACATCCCGGTGTCCGGTTCGCTGGACGATCCGCAGTTCAGCATGGGCAGCCTGGTCTGGCATGCGTTCGTGAACCTGATCACCCGTGCCGTGACGTCGCCGTTCCGCCTGCTGGCGTCGATCGGCGGCGGCAACAAGCCCGACCTGGGCTACGTGGAATTCGCGCCGGGCTCGGCCGTGCTCGATGCCGAGGCCAGGTCGCGGCTGGGACAACTGGTGGCGTTCCTGCAGTCCAAGCCATCGCTGACGCTGGACATCTCGGGCCGCATCGACCCCGGCGTCGACGAGAACGGCCTGCGCAAGGTGATGGTCGACGACCTGGTGCGCCAGGCCAAGGCCGACGACGACGGCAAGCACGAGGATCCGGCCGCGCTCCAGCTTACCCCCGACGAATACCAGCATTACCTGGTGCGGGTGTACAAGCGGGCCAAGTTCCCGAAACCGAAGAACATCATCGGCCTGACCAAGTCGCAGCCGCCGGAGGAAATGCACCAGTTGCTGGAGACCAACATGCCGGTCGACGCCGAAGCCATGAAGCAACTGGCCGAACGCCGTGCGTTGGCGGTGCAGGCCTGGCTGAAGGGCAAGCTGGACGACAAGCGCATGGCACTGCAGGCACCGAAACTCGACGCCAAGGGTATCGAGGACAAGGGCAAGACGACGCGCGTGGATTTCGGCTTGCGCTGACGGAGCAGTGGGAACGGAGCCAGACGCCCGTTTCCTGGCCGTGGTCGGCCGCTACAATGGGCTTTTCCCCAAGCCCGGAATCCTGCCATGACCTACCCTACCAAGGCGCGCTACGCCAGCGAACTGGACTCCATCCGCGAACAGGGGTTGTTCAAGGCCGAGCGCATCATCACCTCGCCACAGTCCGCCGAGATCGAGCTGGAAGGCGGCCGCAAGGTGCTAAACTTCTGCGCCAACAACTACCTTGGGCTGGCCGACCATCCCAAAGTGATCCAGGCCGCCAAGGACGCGCTGGACAGCCACGGCTTCGGCATGGCCAGCGTGCGCTTCATCTGCGGCACGCAGGACCTGCACAAACAGCTGGAGGCGAAGATCGCCGCCTTCTTCGGCACCGAGGACACCATCCTCTACGCCGCCTGCTTCGACGCCAACGGCGGCCTGTTCGAGCCGCTGCTGGGCGAGGAGGATGCGGTGATCTCCGACGCCCTGAACCATGCCTCGATCATCGACGGCATCCGCCTGTGCAAGGCCAAGCGCTTCCGCTACGCCAACAGCGACATGGCCGACCTGGAGGCCCAGCTGAAGGCCGCCGACGCGGCCGGCGCGCGGACCAAGCTGATCACCTCCGACGGCGCATTCTCGATGGACGGTTTCATCGCCAGGCTCGACGAAATCACCGCGCTGGCGGCGAAATACGACGCCATGGTGCATATCGACGAGTGCCACTGCACCGGTTTCCTCGGCGACACCGGCCGCGGCTCGGCCGAGGTCAACGGCGTGATGGACAAGATCGATATCTTCACCGGCACCCTGGGCAAGGCACTGGGCGGTGCGCTGGGCGGCTTCACCACCGGTCGCAAGGAAGTGATCGAGCTGCTGCGCCAGCGCTCGCGTCCGTACCTGTTCTCCAACTCGCTGCCGCCGCACGTGGTCGCCGCCGCGATCAAGGTGTTCGACATGCTGGCCAGCGCCGGTGATCTGCGGAACAAGCTCAAGCAGAACACGCGCTACTTCCGCGGGCAGATGACCGCCACCGGCTTCGACATCAAGCCGGGCGTGCACCCGATCGTGCCGGTGATGATCTACGACGCGCCCAAGGCGCAGGCGATGGCCAGCGCCCTGCTGGAGGAAGGCATCTACGTCACCGGTTTCTTCTACCCGGTGGTGCCGCAGGGCCAGGCGCGCATCCGTACGCAGATGAGCGCTGCGCACACCCGCGAGCACCTCGACCGGGCCATCGCCGCTTTCACCAGGGTAGGCCGGAAACTGGGCATCATCCCGGCCTGACCGCGGTTGCGGAAGTCCACCGGCGGTGCTCCTACCGGACGGATGGCGCGGCAAGCGAGCGTACTTCGTCGGCGCTCAGCCGCCGCCATTGCCCCTTCGCCAATCCGCCCAGCGCCAGCGGTCCGATCGCCACCCGGATCAGGCGCAACACGTCGAAACCCAGCACGGCCAGCAACCGGCGGATGTGCCGGTTGCGCCCCTCGTCCAGCACCACCTCCAGCCAGGCGTTCTTTTCGCCCGTGCGCAGCAACGACGCGCGGCGCGCCACCAGCCGATCGCCGGCGTCCTCCACGCCTCTCAACATCGCCTCCAGGGTCGATGCGTCGGGCCGGCCAGCCACCTGCACGTGGTAGGTCTTGTCCAGGTGCGTGGCCGGGTCGGTGATGGCGGCGGCCCAGCTGGTGTCGTTGCTCAGCAGCAACAGGCCTTCACTGGCCTTGTCCAGCCGGCCCACCGGCCCCAGCCACGGCAGCCCGGCGGCAGCCAGCGCGGTATAGACCGTGGCGCGTCCGTGCTCGTCGGATGCGCTGACGACCAGCCCGCGCGGCTTGTTGAAGGCGACATAGACACACCCGGCAGGCTTCACCACCTGGCCATCGACGGCTACCTTTTGCCGGTCGATCAAGGTCGGATGGTACGGATCGCGAACCACCCGACCCTCCACGCTGACTCGGCCGTCACGAACCCACTGCTCGGCCTGGCTGCGCGAGCATGCGCCCAGCTTGGACAGCACCCGCGCCAGCCCGTGGCGTGACGGCCGGGGTGCGGATGCTGCGGCAGGACGTGCGGAGCGGAAAGGCGGACGAGGCATCGCGCTAGCGTATAGGCCGGAGTCGCGATGCGACAACAAGACGCACCGCAACTACAGGGGAGAAACCAAAAAAAAACCCGGCCGAAGCCGGGTTTTTTCATTGCTGCATTACGCGATCCGATTACTGCTGGACCTGCAGTTCGGTACGGCGGTTCTGCGCACGGCCGGCGTCGGTGCCGTTATCACCGATCGGGTCGTTCTTGCCGTGGCCGATCGGCCCCTCCAGACGGCTGGCAGCGATGCCGTGGCCGGTCAGGTAGTCGTACACGATCTTCGCACGACGCTCCGACAGGCTCTGGTTATAGGCATCGGTACCCTTCGCATCGGTGTAACCGGCAACCGTCACCTTCACCTGCGGATACCGCTGCAGGGTGTCGATGGCCTGGTTCAGCACCGAGATCGAATCGGCGCTCGGCTCGGCCAACGACTTCGAGATATCGGTCTCGCCCTTCTTCGGGCGATCGAACTTGAAGTTCACGCCGCGCAGGTCGATGACGACCTTCTGTGGGCAGCCATCCGGACCGACGATCGTGCCTTCCGGCAGATTCGGGCACTTGTTGTCGCACAGGTTCACGCCGTTGCGGACCTGCTTGGAGCAGTCCGGGGCGGCCGGGGCGGCAGCCACCGGGGCAGCAGCGGCAGCCGGCGCACCGAAGCGCGAAACGATGCTGAAGCCCAGGAACCAGTCGCCGTAACCGCTCTTCGACGGCTGCGACTTGTCGTCCCAGTCATAGCGGTAGCCGGCTTCGGCACGGAAATCCGAGCTGTCGGTGATCGTCTTCGACACGCCGCCACCCAGCTCGGCAGCCGGCGACCAGCCCTTGTCGCCGGAATTGTGGTGGTTGCTGCCCATCACGCCGGCCAGCAGGTACGGGCGCCAAGCGTTCCAGTCACCCGCATAGAAACGCGCGGCCACGCCAAGGTTGTTGTTGGACCAGCTGCCGCCACCGACTTTGGAGTCACGAGTGCGCTTGGTGCGGTCAATGAACCCGTCAATCGAGACATTCGGCGCGATGAAACGACCCACGCCCAGCCCGTAATAGAACTGACGGCTGTTGGTGTTGCGGTCGGTGTCGTTGTAATAACCGCCCACCGTCGGCGCGATATACCAACGACCGTCATAGGAAGAAGTGGCAGCGGTGGTATCGGCGGGAGCGGCGGTGTTCTGCGCATGAACGGCACCTACGCCGCCCAGGGCCAGCGCGATCAGAAAATACAAGCCCTTACGTTTCATCAGGTGTCTCCTCGTTTATTAGATTTCGCATCCGTTCAACCCCAACCGGAAGTCGCACGTCAGAACTGAACTGCCTCATTCAGGACTCTTGCAGCCCCTGCTTGGTGTTTTCCTGCAACAAGCGGCGGAGAGTGTAGCAAAAACGTTAAGTAGGTAGCGCTTCAACATCGTTGCCACACCATGGCTGGTGAGGCTTTGTTCAGGAAAGTTTATTGACTTGCACATGCCGGATCCCGGTAGGGAAGCCGGTGTCACATGCAGCCACTGCACCAACATAGGATCCCAGGCGGAAGCGGATGGGCAAGGCAGCAGCCAGCTCATTGCGACTGCCTGCCATTAATCTTCCACTCACACCGTCTTTACAATGTGAAGAGCCCGAGGAACTGCTGCAGCGGCATGGCGTCCAACTGCGCCGGATTCTCGACTGCCGCCATGATCGCCCTGACCTGATGCGCCGGAAGCTGGCCACGCATGACCGCCTCGAACTTCCGCAGCAGCACCGGAATGCCTTCAGCGCGACGCTTGCGGTGGCCGATCGGGTAGTCGATCGAGACCTTTTCGGTGCTGCTGCCGTCCTTGAAGAACACCTGCACCGAATTGCCGATATAGCGCTTGGCGGGATCGAAATAATCCCGGGTGAACTGCGGGTTCTCCACCACCGTCATCCTGTCGCGCAGCGCGTCGATGCGCGGATCGGCGGCCACGTCGTCGTTGTAGTCGCTGGCCACCAGTCGGCCGAAGATCAGCGGCACCGCCACCATGTACTGGATGCAGTGGTCGCGATCGGCGTAGTTCGCCAGCGGGCCGGTCTTGTCGATGATGCGGCAGCCCGCTTCCTGGGTCTCGATGACGATCTTCTCGATCTGGTCGAGCCTGCCCGCCACTTCGCCGTGCAGCTTCATCGCGCACTCCACCGCGGTCTGCGCGTGGAACTCGGCCGGGTAGCTGATCTTGAACAGCACGTTCTCCATCACGTAGCTGCCGAACGGACGCTCGAACTCGAACGGCTTGCCCTTGAACGCCACGTCGTAGAAGCCCCAGGTCTTCGCCGACAGCGCCGACGGATAGCCGACCACGCCGCGATACACCGCGTTGATCGCGTGGGTCACCGCGCGGCGGCAGGCGTCGCCGGCGGCCCAGCTCTTGCGCGGGCCGGTGTTCGGCGCGTGGCGATAGGTGCGCAAGGCGCCGTTGTCGATCCAGCTGTGCGACACGGCGGTGGTGATCTGCTCCTTGTCGCCGCCGAGCATCGCCGTGGCCACCGCGGTGGAAGCCAGCCGCACCAGGATCACATGGTCCTGGCCAACCCGGTTGAAACTGTTCAGCAGCGCGTAGCAGCCCTGGATCTCGTGCGCCTTGATGGCGTAGCCGAGCACGTCGCGCACGGTCAGCGGCCGGCCGCCCTCGCGCTCCGCCTTGCGGCTCAGGTAGTCACCCACCGCCAGGATGCTGCCGAGGTTGTCCGACGGGTGGCCCCACTCGGCCGCCAGCCAGGTGTCGTTGAAGTCGAGCCAGCGGATCTGCGTGCCGATGGCGAACGCCGCCTGCACCGGGTCCAGCTCATGGCTGGTGCCTGGCACGCGCGCACCGCCCGGCAACGTGGCGCCCGGCACCAGCGGGCCGAGGTGCTTCACGCACTCGGGGAACTTCATCGCCAGCATCGCGGTGCCCAGCGAGTCCAGCAGCATGTAGCGCGCGGTGTCGTACGCCTCCTTCGAGTCGATCTGATAGTCGACCACGTAATCGGCGATGTCGACCAGCGGCTGGTCGGGATCGGGACGGACGGCGGAGCGGATGTCGTGCGCACCCATGAGGCTCACCTCCTGGCAACAGGGAGACCGCCATTATCCGACGAATTGTCCAGCCCTGTCGCTTGACGCAGACCTTGTCGAAGCTTCCCGGCCGTGTCGCCGTCGCAACAGGGAGCCTCCTGCTCCTGCAGGCTCATGCCGCAGGCACGCGTACCCAGCCTTCCATCAGGACGCGTGCGCTGCGGCTCATGATCGCCTTGGTGACGGTCCACGTGCCGTCGACCAGCGCCGCCTCGGCGCCCACGCGCAGCGTCCCCGATGGATGGCCGAAGCGCACGGCATGACGCTCGCCGCCACCCGCCGCCGCATTCACCAGGGTGCCGGGAATCGCCGCCGCGGTGCCGATGGCGACCGCCGCCGTGCCCATCATGGCGTGGTGCAGCTTGCCCATCGACATGGCTCGCACGAGCAGGTCGATGTCGCCTGCCTTCACGGGCTTGCCGCTCGAGGCGACGTAATCGGCCGGCCGGGCGACGAAAGCCACCTTGGGCGTGTGCTGGCGGGTGGCGATCTCGTCGAGCGACTTGATCAGGCCCATGCGCAGCGCGCCGTGCGCGCGAATGGTCTCGAACATCGCCAGCGCCTTGGCATCGCCGTTGATGGCGTCCTGCAGCTCGGTGCCGGTGTAGCCGATCGCCGCTGCCTCGACGAAGATCGTGGGGATGCCGGCGTTGATCATGGTCGTCTTGAGCGTGCCGACGCCCGGCACGTCCAGGTCGTCGACCAGGTTCCCGGTCGGAAACATCGCCCCGCCCGCGCCATCCTCCTCGGCGGCCGGGTCCATGAATTCCAGTTGCACTTCGGCCGCCGGGAAAGTCACGCCGTCCAGCTCGAAATCGCCGGTTTCCTGCACCACGCCGCCGGTCATCGGCACGTGGGCGATGATCGTCTTGCCGATGTTCGCCTGCCAGATGCGTACGATGGCGATGCCGTCGCGCGGCAGGCGCGCGGGATCGACCAGCCCACCCGCGATGGCGAACGGACCGACCGCCGCCGACAGGTTGCCGCAGTTGCCGCTCCAGTCGACGAAGGCTTTGTCGATCGCCACCTGGCCGAACAGGTAGTCCACGTCGTGGTCCGACCGGCTGCTCCTGGACACGATCACCGTCTTGCTGGTGCTGGAGGTGGCACCGCCCATGCCGTCGATCTGCTTGCCGTAGGGATCGGGGCTGCCGATCACGCGCTGCAACAGCGCATCGCGCGCGGCACCCGGCACCTGCGCCGCCTCGGGCAGATCCTGCAGGCGGAAGAACACGCCCTTGCTGGTGCCGCCGCGCAGGTAGGTGGCGGGAATGCGGAGCTGGGGAGCGGGTGCCATGGTCGTGTTTGTCCTGTAGTGACCAGGCTCCGCCTGCGCGACGCAAGCGGAGCCGCCAATGCGAGGTGATACCACATGGAATAACCCGTCATTCCCGCGAAAGCGGGAATGACGGCAAGAATCACGCCGCCTGCGAAGCCTCGATGAAATCCTGCGCGAAGCGCTGCAGCACGCCGCCTGCCTCGTAGATCGACACTTCCTCGGCGGTGTCAAGGCGGCAGGTCACCGGCACCTCGACGCGTTCGCCGTTCCTGCGATGGATGACCAGCTTGAGATCCGCGCCCGGCGTGCGCGCACCCGTCACGTCGAAGGTCTCGCTGCCGTCGATGCCCAGGGTCTTGCGGTTCGTGCCGGGCTTGAACTCCAGCGGCAGCACACCCATGCCGATCAGGTTGGTGCGATGGATGCGCTCGAAGCCTTCGGCCGCGATCGCCTCAACGCCCGCCAGGCGCACGCCCTTCGCCGCCCAGTCGCGCGAGGAGCCCTGGCCGTAGTCGGCGCCTGCGATCACGATCAATGGCTGCTTGCGGTCCATGTAGGTCTCGATCGCTTCCCACATGCGCATCACCTTGCCTTCCGGCTCCACGCGGGCCAGCGAGCCCTTCTTCACCTGGCCATCGACCACCGCCATCTCGTTGGTCAGCGTCGGGTTGGCGAAGGTGGCGCGTTGCGCGGTGAGGTGGTCGCCGCGGTGGGTCGCGTACGAATTGAAGTCTTCTTCCGGCAAGCCCATCTTCGCCAGATATTCGCCCGCGGCGCTGCTGGGCAGGATCGCGTTCGACGGCGACAGGTGGTCGGTAGTGATGTTGTCGCCGAGCACGGCCAGCGGGCGCATGCCGGTGAGCGTGCGCTCGCCGGCGAGGGCGCCCTCCCAGTACGGCGGACGGCGGATGTAGGTACTCTGCGCGCGCCAGTCGTACAGCGGCGCGGCGCGGGTGCCGGAGCGGCCGGTGCGCGCGAACATCGGCTCGTAGACCTTGCGGAACTGCTCCGGCTTCACGCTGGAAGCCACGATCGCGTCGATCTCCTCGTCGCTGGGCCAGATGTCCTTCAAGGTCACCGGCCGGCCGTTGGCGTCGTGGCCCAGTACGTCCTGCTCGATGTCGAAGCGGATGGTGCCGGCGATGGCATACGCCACCACCAGCGGCGGCGAGGCCAGGAAGGCCTGCTTGGCGTACGGGTGGATGCGGCCGTCGAAGTTGCGGTTGCCGGACAGCACGGCGGTGGCGTACAGGTCGCGCTCGACGATTTCCTGCTGGATCTTCGGATCGAGCGCGCCGGACATGCCGTTGCAGGTGGTGCAGGCGAACCCGACGATGCCGAAACCAAGCCGCTCCAGCTCCGGCAGCAGGTTCGCCTCCTTCAGATACAGCTCCACCGCCTTGGAACCGGGCGCGAGCGAGCTCTTCACCCACGGCTTGCGTGCGAGGCCGCGCGCGTTGGCATTGCGTGCCAGCAAAGCCGCCGCGATCACGTTGCGCGGGTTGCTGGTGTTGGTGCAGCTGGTGATGGCGGCGATGATCACCGCGCCGTCGGGCATCTGGCCCGGCTGTTCCGTCCATTCGCCGGCGATGCCGCGTGCGGCGAGATCGGACGTGGGCAGGCGCTTGTGCGGATTGGACGGGCCCGCCATGTTGCGCGCCACCGAGGACAGATCGAACGTCAGCGTGCGCTCGTACTGCGCCTGGGCCAGCGCATCGGCCCACAGGCCGGCGGCCTTGGCGTAGATTTCCACCAGCCCGACCTGCTCATCGCTGCGGCCGGTGAGGCGCAGGTAGTCGAGAGTCTGGCCATCGATGAAGAACATCGCGGCGGTGGCGCCGTACTCGGGCGCCATGTTGGAGATGGTGGCGCGATCACCCAGGGTGAGGCTGGCCGCGCCTTCGCCACGGAATTCCAGGTAGGCACCGACCACCTTCTCCTTGCGCAGGAATTCGGTCAGCGCCAGCACGATGTCGGTGGCGGTGATGCCGCTCTGGCGCTTGCCGGTGAGCTCGACGCCCACGATGTCGGGCAGGCGCATCCACGAGGCTCGGCCGAGCATCACGCTCTCCGCCTCCAGGCCACCCACGCCGACGGCGATCACGCCGAGCGCGTCCACGTGCGGCGTGTGGCTGTCGGTACCTACGCAGGTATCGGGATAGGCCACGTCCCTGCCTTGATCATCGTGTTGCACCTGGATCACCGGCGACATCTTCTCCAGGTTGATCTGGTGCATGATGCCGTTGCCCGGCGGAATCACGTCGACGTTCTCGAACGCCTGCTTGGTCCACTCGATGAAATGGAAACGGTCCTCGTTGCGGCGATCCTCGATCGCACGGTTCCTGGCGAACGCGTTCGGATCGAAGCCGCCGCACTCCACCGCCAGCGAGTGGTCCACGATCAGCTGCACCGGCACCACCGGGTTCACCTTGGCCGGCTCGCCGCCGCGCTCGGCGATCGCATCGCGCAGGCCGGCCAGGTCCACCAGCGCGGTCTGGCCGAGGATGTCATGGCACACCACGCGCGCCGGGAACCACGGGAAGTCGCGCTCGCGCTTGCGCCCGATGATCTGCTGCAGCGACTCGGTGAGGATCGCCGGATCGCAGCGGCGCACCAGGTTCTCGGCGAGCACGCGCGAGGTGTACGGGAGCGTGTCGTAGGCACCCGGCCGGATCGCCTCCACGGCGGCACGCGCATCGAAATAATCCAGCGAAGTGCCTGGAAGGGCTCGGCGGTAGACGGTATTCATGAGTATCAAGACCCCTCGGGGGCGAACCCCCCGGCTGATGTGTTCATGGTGCATTTCAGGGTGTGGAAGCCCATCCCCTGAGGATTCCGGATTGACTGCGGTGCATGTCGGCACCCACAATGGCCGAGTACGGATCCCAAGAGGGAGTAGTTCCGGACGCCGCTTCATCAGGCGCCCGTGCAATGGTCGTCATCACGAGCGGGGCACCGTTCCGGCCACTGCAGCGGCTCTGCCGCGGACGAGACTTTTGCGGTGACAACGGGCTGCGCGTGCCTGTCGTTGCTGCAACTGTCTCACGCGCGGAGATCGACACATGACACCCACCGACTTCCTCTCCGGCCTGTCCACCATCGTGCTGCTCGACTTGGTGCTGGCCGGCGACAACGCCATCGTGATCGCGCTCGCCGCGCGCAAGCTGCCCGCGTCGCTGCAGAAGAAAGCCGTGTTCTGGGGCAGCTTCGGCGCCGTCGCCGTGCGCATCGCGCTTACCGCCGTCGTGGTCTGGCTGCTGGAGTTGCCGGGCCTGATGCTGGCCGGCGGCCTGTTGCTGCTGCCGATCGCGTGGAAGCTGCTGAAGCAGGACGAAGCGCCGCACGATGTCGCCACGGCCGACAGCTTCTGGGCCGCGCTGCGCACCATCATCGTCGCCGACGCCCTGATGGGGCTGGACAATGTGCTGGCGATCGCCGGCGCGTCGCGCGGCAACCTGCTGCTGGTAGTGCTTGGCCTGGCGATCAGCGTACCGCTGGTGGTATGGGGTTCGACCCTGATCCTGAAGCTGATCGGGCGCTTCCCCGTCATCGTCTACTTCGGCGCCGGCGCGATCGCCTGGACCGCGGCGCGCATGATCGCGCACGATCACCTGCTGCACGACCTGTTCGCCGCGCGTGGCTGGTCCGGCTGGCTGCTCGATGTCGTGCTGGTCGCCGGCGTCTGCGGCGGCGGCTGGCTGGCGCGACAGCAGTCCGCCGATGGCTGCGATTGACGACAAGGGAGCCGGATCGACTCCCTTTTCGCGCCCGTTCCCGCGCATGCTCAACGCTTGTCGATCGGCACGTAGGCCTGGTCTTCCGGGCCGGTGTAGTTCGCGCTGGGGCGGATGATCTTGCCGTCCTGGCGCTGCTCGATCACGTGTGCGCTCCAGCCGGAGGTGCGCGCGATCACGAACAGCGGCGTGAACATCGCGGTGGGCACGCCCATCATGTGGTAGGCGCTGGCCGAGTACCAGTCGAGGTTGGGGAACATCTTCTTGATCTCGCCCATCACCTTCTCGATGCGCTCGGACACCTCGAACAGCACCGGGTTGCCGCCGTCCGTGCACAGCTTGCGCGAGAGCTCCTTGATGATGACGTTGCGCGGGTCGGACACCGTGTAGACCGGGTGGCCGAAGCCGATCACGATCTCCTTGCGCTCGACGCGGGCGCGGATGTCGGCCTCGGCCTCGTTCGCGTTGCGGTAGCGCGCGATGATCTCCATCGCCACCTCGTTCGCACCACCGTGCTTCGGGCCGCGCAGCGCGCCGATCGCGCCGGTGAGGGCCGAGTACATGTCCGAGCCGGTGCCGGCGATCACGCGCGCGGTGAAGGTGCTGGCGTTGAACTCGTGCTCGGCGTACAGCACCAGCGACTTGTCCAGCGCGTTCGCGTGCAGTTCGCTGGGCGCCTTGCCGTGCAGCACGTGCAGGAAGTGCGCCGCGATGGAGTCGTCGTCGGTCTCAGTCTCGACGCGCTTGCCGTTGTGGCTGAAGTGGTACCAGTACAGCAGCATCGAACCGAAGCTGGCCATCAGCCGGTCGGCGATGTCGCGCGCGCCGGTGACGTTGTGATCGTCCTTCTCCGGCAGCACGGTGCCCAGCACCGAGCAGCCGGTGCGCAGCACGTCCATCGGATGGGTGGCGGCGGGCAGCAGTTCCAGCGCTGCCTTGACCGGCGCCGGCAGGCCGCGCAGGCGCTTCAGCCTGGCCTTGTAGTTCTGCAGCTCGGTCCAGTTCGGCAGCACGCCGTAGACCAGCAGGTGCGCCACTTCCTCGAAGCAGCCCTTCGCCGCCAGATCGTGGATGTCGTAGCCGCGGTAATGCAGGTCGTTGCCGCTGCGACCGACGGTGCACAGGGCCGTGTTGCCTGCCGCTACGCCGGACAGCGCCACGGATTTCTTGGCCTTGGGAAGGACTTGCTCGCTCATCGGATGTCTCCAGTGATGCAGGGGATTTCAAATGGTGGAACGATGTGTTTCTGCAGGAGCGCACCCGGTGCGCGAACGCTCTTCGCGCGCTGGGTGCGCTCCTACATGGCCGGCGTCAGCCCTTCTGGGCGAACAGCGCGTCGAGCTTGTCCTCGTAGGCGTGGTAGCCCAGGAAGTCGTACAGCTCCTCGCGCGTCTGCAAGGTGTCGATGATGTTCTTCTGGGTGCCCTCGCGGCGTACCGTCTCGTAGAAGTTCAGCGCCGCCTTGTTCATGGCGCGGTAGACGCCGCAGCAGTACAGCGCGATGTCCACGTTCGCGCTCCTGAGTTCCTCGGTGGTGAAGAACGGCGTGGAACCGAACTCGGTGAGGTTGGCCAGGATCGGCACCTTCACCGCCGCCTTGAACTTGCGATAGTCGTCCAGCGTCTTCATCGCCTCGGGGAAGATCATGTCGGCGCCGGCCTCGACGTAGGCCACCGCGCGCTCGATCGCGGAATCGATGCCCTCGACTGCCGCCGCGTCGGTGCGCGCCATGATCACGAAGCCCGGATCGGTGCGCGCGTCCACCGCCGCCTTCACGCGGTCGACCATCTCCTCCTTCGGCACCACCTCCTTGCCGGGGCGATGGCCGCAGCGCTTCTGGCCTACCTGGTCCTCGATATGCACCGCAGCCACGCCGATACGCTCGAAATTGCGGATGGTGCGCGCGATGTTGAAGGCGCCGCCCCAGCCGGTGTCGATGTCGACCAGCAGCGGCAGGCCGGTGGCGTCCACGATGCGACGGGCGTCGGTGAGCACGTCTTCCATCGTGCTGATGCCCAGATCCGGCATGCCCAGCGAATTGGCAGCCACGCCGCCGCCGGACAGGTACAGCGCCTGGTAGCCCACGCGCCTGGCCATCAGGCCGGCATAGGCGGTAATCGCGCCGATCACCTGCAGTGGCGATTCAGCGGCAAGCGCGGCCCGGAAGCGGGCGCCGGCAGAGTCGAGTGGGGACATGGTGGTTCTCCGAAACCTCACATTGTAGGCGATGCGCCGCCGCGCCCATGTCGCAGCGCATCGGACGGCGGCTACTCTGCGCCCGCCAAACATATTGATCAATCTTGATCTAAACGATCAATATGTCTGCCATGCGCACCGTCTACCTTCCCGCCCGCGACGCCGCCGCCCGGCTCGGCATCAGCCTGGCCACGCTGTATGCCTACGTCAGCCGCGGCAAGGTCGATTCGCGCCCCGGCCCGGACGGCCGCAGTCGCGAATACCGGGCCGAGGACATCGAGCGCCTGATCGAGCACCGCCAGGCCGGCCGCGGCGCCGCGCAGGGCGCGGCGCACAGTCTCACCTGGGGGCTGCCGGTGCTGGAGACGCGGATCTCGCTGATCCGGCCGCACGGCCACTACTACCGCGGGCAATCGGCCATCGAACTGGCTCGGGACGGTGCCAGCCTGGAGGAAGCCGCGACGCTGCTATGGGAATGCGGCGACCACGATCCGTTTGCCGCGCCACCGCTCGCCGCATGGCCACCCGTCGTGCAGGGCCTGCTACGCCGACGCGGCGTGCCACCGCTGGAGCGCACCGCCGCGGCGCTGCCGCTGCTGGCGCTCACCGCGCCACATGCGCACAGCACCGATCCGCTGCAGCGCCGCGAGGGCGCCGCCCGGCTGTTGCGCGAGACGGCCGCCCTGCTCTGCGCAACCAGGCCGGACCGGCGCCCAATCCACCAACTGTTCGCCGCGGACTGGCGCCGCCCGGACGCGCATGCCGCCTCCCTGCTGCGCAGCGCCCTGGTGCTGTGCGCGGACCACGAACTGAATGCTTCCGCCTTCGCCACCCGCGTGGCGGCCTCGACCGGCGCCAGTCTGCACGCGGCCGCCGGCGCAGGGCTGGCGGCGCTCTCCGGCCCGCAGCATGGCGGCGCTGCCGCCCGCGCCTATGCGCTGATCCGCCAGGCCTTGCGCGCACGCCATCCCGCGGATTGCGTGCGAGAGCGCCTGCGTCATGGCGACGAGCTTCCCGGCTTCGGCCATCCGCTGTATCCGGACGGCGACCCGCGCGCCGCCTTGCTGTTGCACATGCTGGCCGGCTCGCGCCCGCGGCTGCCGGGCATGGCGCGCGTGCAGCGCCTGGTGGACGCGGCGGCCGCAAGCAGCGGACGCGCGCCAAGCCTGGATTTCGCACTGGCCGCGATCGCCCTGCTGCACGGCCAGGATGCGGACGCGGCGCTGTCGCTGTTCGCCGCCGGGCGCATGGCCGGCTGGCTGGCACATGCGCTGGAACAGCAGGAGGCCGGCGGGCTGATCCGCCCCCGCGCGAACTATGCCGGCACCATGCCGGCGCGCCAGCGCTGAAGGCCGCAACCCCGTAACCACCCATCTCCATGGGACCGGCACGGCTTTCGCACGATGTCGCCCGTCCCCCGCCTGCACAGTGCCGCCGGCCTGCCGGGCTCCGCCGGAAGCGGAGCCCATCGATAGGATTGGTCAATTCGTTCAATCTCGATAATCAATTGGACCAATCGTTGGCAATCCTTACAATCAACCCCATCGATTCACCCATCCACCACCAACGGAGACTGCAACGTGTCTTTGATCAATACCGAAGTGAAGCCGTTCAAGGCCCAGGCCCTCAAGGCTGGCAAGTTCATCGAAGTCACCGACGCCAACCTGAAGGGCAAGTGGTCGGTCGTGTTCTTCTACCCGGCCGACTTCACCTTCGTCTGCCCCACCGAACTCGAGGACCTGGCCGACAACTATGCCGAGTTCCAGAAGCTGGGCGTGGAGATCTACTCGGTGTCCACCGACACCCACTTCGCGCACAAGGCCTGGCACGACACCTCCGACGCGGTGAAGAAGATCCAGTACACCATGGTCGGCGACCCGACCCACCAGCTCTCGCGCAATTTCGACGTGCTGATCGAAGCCGACGGCATCGCCGATCGCGGCACCTTCGTGATCGATCCGGCGGGCAAGATCCAGATCGTCGAGATCACCGCCGGCGGCATCGGCCGCGACGCCAAGGAACTGCTGCGCAAGGTCAAGGCCGCGCAGTACGTCGCCACCCATCCGGGCGAAGTCTGCCCGGCCAAGTGGAAGGAAGGCGAGAAGACCCTGGCGCCGTCGCTGGACCTGGTCGGCAAGATCTGATTCGCCTCGCGCATTGCGCGCCGGATCCGGGGTTCTCCCGGATCCGATTCACCGAGACACAACGTAACGCGACGCCCGGGTTCGCCCGGGTGCTCGCCACGCACACCCCGAAAAAACCCACGGAGTCCGCCATGTTGGATGCCAACCTCAAGACCCAGTTGAAGGCCTATCTGGAAAAGGTCACGCAGCCGATCGAGATCGTTGCGTCCCTTGACGACAGTGCCAAGTCCGCCGAACTGAACGAGCTGCTCGAGCAGATCGCCTCGTTGTCCGACCGGATCAGCCTGGTGCGCCGCGACGACGACGCACGCAAGCCCTCGTTCGCAATCAACCGCGTCGGCAGCGACATCGGCGTGCGCTTCGCCGGCATTCCGCTGGGCCATGAATTCACCTCGCTCGTGCTCGCCCTGCTGCAGGTCGGCGGACATCCGTCCAAGGCCGCCGCGGACGTGATCGAGCAGGTACGCAATCTCGACGGCGATTACCAGTTCGAGACCTATTTCTCGCTGTCCTGCCAGAACTGCCCCGACGTGGTGCAGGCGCTGAACCTGATGAGCGTGCTCAATCCCAAGATCCGGCACGTGGCCATCGACGGCGCCCTGTACCAGGACGAGGTCGAGGCGCGCCAGGTGATGTCGGTACCCACCGTCTATCTCAACGGCGAACTGTTTGACCAGGGCCGCATGAGCCTGGAGCAGATCCTGGCCAAGCTCGACACCGGCGCCGGCACCCGCGAGGCCGAGAAGATCAAGGCCAGGGACGCGTTCGACGTGCTCGTCGTCGGCGGCGGCCCGGCCGGCGCGGCAGCGGCGATCTATGCCGCGCGCAAGGGCATCCGCACCGGCATGGCGGCCGAACGCTTCGGCGGCCAGGTGCTGGACACCATGGCGATCGAGAACTTCATCTCCGTGCCCTACACCGAGGGCCCGAAGCTGGGCGCGGCGCTGGAGCAGCACGTGCGCGACTACGACGTGGACGTGATGAACCTGCAGCGCGCCGAAAAGCTGGTACCGGCCAGCGAACCGGGCGGGCTGATCGGGATCGAATTGGCCAACGGCGCCACGCTGAAGTCGAAGACCGTGATCCTTTCCACCGGCGCGCGCTGGCGGCAGATGGGCGTGCCTGGCGAAGAGGAGTACCGCAACAAGGGCGTGGCCTACTGCCCGCATTGCGACGGCCCGCTGTTCAAGGGCAAGCGCGTGGCGGTGATCGGCGGCGGCAATTCCGGCGTGGAGGCGGCGATCGACCTGGCCGGCATCGTGGCCCACGTCACCCTGGTCGAATTCGACGGCAGGCTGCGTGCGGACGAAGTCCTGCAGCGCAAGCTGCGCAGCCTGTCCAACGTCGACGTCATCGTCAGCGCGCAGAGCACCGAGGTGCTCGGCGACGGGCAGAAGGTCACTGGTCTGGTCTACAAGGACCGTACCGACGGCGTGATGCACAGCGTCGCGCTGGACGGCATCTTCGTGCAGATCGGCCTGCTGCCGAACACCGAATGGCTGAAGGGCACGCTGGAACTCAGCCCGCGCGGCGAGATCGTGATCGACGCGCGCGGCCAGACCTCGCTGCCCGGCGTGTTCGCCGCCGGCGATGCCACCACCGTGCCGTACAAGCAGATCGTGATCGCGATGGGCGCCGGCTCCACCGCCGCGCTGAGCGCGTTCGACCACCTGATCCGCAGCCCGCTGGCCGCGGTGGAAAAGAAGGCGGTAGCGGCCTGACCGCAGCGTCGCACGGCGGGCACCGCCCGCCGCTCCTGATTCCCTGCCAACCGCTGCACGAAGCAGAACCCGGCGGGCATTGCCCGCCCTACGCAGCAGATCAGCTGCCCTGGTCGGGGCCACGCTCCAATGCACGGCGAATGTCGTCGAGCGCGCCCGGGTCGTCCAGCGTGGACAAATCGCCCGGGTCGCGTTGCTCCGCCAGCGCCTGCAGCGAACGGCGCAGCAGTTTGCCGGAGCGGGTCTTCGGCAGCGCGTTCACCACGTAGACGCGTGACGGTTTCGCCACGCCGCCGAGCTGGTCGACCACGCGCTGCTGCATCGCCTTCGCCACCGCATGGGCGCCGTCGCCGGCATCCTGCTTCAGCGTGGCGAACACGATCGGTACCTGCCCTTTCAGCTCGTCCTTCACACCGATCACCGCCGCCTCGGCCACCGCCGGGTGGCTGGCCACCGACTCCTCGATTTCGCGCGTGCCGAGGCGGTGCCCGGCCACGTTGATCACGTCGTCGGTGCGGCCGAGCACGAAGGTGTAGCCGTCCTCGTCGCGAACCGCCCAGTCCAGCGAGCTGTACAACAGCTCGCGGAAGTGGCTGAAGTAGCTGTGCACGTAGCGGTCGTCGTCGCGCCACACGGTGGTCAGGCAGCCCGGCGGCAGCGGCAGCTGGAACACCAGCACGCCCTTGCTGCCGGCGGCGACTTCCTTGCCGGTATTCTCGTCGATCACCTTCATCCGGTAGCCCGGCGCCGGCAGGCCGGGCGAGCCGAATTTCACCGTCTTCAGCTCCAGCCCCGGCATCAGGGTGATCGCCGGCCAGCCGGTCTCGGTCTGCCAGTAGTTGTCGATCACCGGCACGCCGAGCGCGTCGGTGATCCACTGCGCGGTCGGCTCGTCCAGCGGCTCGCCGGCGAGGAACAGCCACTTCAGCTTCGACAGGTCGTACTTCTTCAGCCAGCTCTCGTCCTGCTTCTTCAGCACGCGGATCGCGGTAGGCGAGGAGAACATGGTGCGCACCTTGTAGCGCTCGCACAGCTGCCACCAGATGCCCGCATCCGGTCGCGTGGGCAGGCCCTCGTACAGCAGCGAGGCGCCGCCGCCGATCAGCGGTCCGTAGACGTTGTAGGAATGTCCCACCGCCCAGCCCACGTCCGAGGTGGCGAACATCACCTGCCCCGGCGCGATGTCGAACACGGTGCGGATCGACAACGCCATCGCCACGGCGTAGCCGCCCACGTCGCGCTGCACGCCCTTCGGTTTGCCGGTGGTGCCGGAGGTGTACAGGAGGTAGCTGGGTTCGTTCGATTCCAGCCACGCCACCGGCACTTCGGCACCCTCGTGGCGCGCACGCAGCTCGGCGTAGTCGAGGTCGCGCCCGGCCACCCGGGTCATCTGCGGGTCCAGCTTGCGGTCGACGATCAGCACGTGCGGCGGCGGTGCGGAGGACTCGTTCAGCGCCGCGTCGACCAGCGGCTTGTACGGGATCACGTTGCCCGCGCGCATGCCGGCATCGGCGCAGACCAGCAGCTTCGGCTGCGCGTCGTCGATGCGCAGCGCCAGGTTGTGCGCGGCGAAGCCGCCGAATACCACCGAATGGATCGCGCCGATGCGCGCGCAGGCCAGCATCGCGAACACCGCCTCGGCGATGTTCGGCAGGTAGATCACCACGCGGTCGCCCTTGCCCACGTCCAGCGACTGCAGCACGGCGGCGAATACGTTCACCTCGCGATGCAGCTGGCGGTAGGTGAATTCGCGGGTGATATCGGTTTCGCTGGAGATCGCCACCAGCGCCAGTTGCTCCGCGCGTTCGGCCAGGTGCCGGTCGATCGCGTTGTAGCAGAGGTTGGTGGTGCCGCCGACGAACCAGCGCCGGAACGGCGGATTCGACTGGTCGAGGATCTGCCGCGGCGGCGTATCCCAGTGGATCAGCCGCGCCTGCTCGGCCCAGAACTGCTCCGGCTCGTCGATCGACTGCCGGTAGAAATCCTCGTAACGCATGGGCGGGCTCCGGGGCTTCGTTGCAGCAAGCCTAGAACACGCCGGCGGCCGCATCATCGCGACGATGGTCGTAGTCGTCGATGGCCGGGAGCAGCCCGGGGCAGAAAGCAGGAGGGCGGCCCATGGCCGCCCTCTTTCGTCTGCGAAGAACCTGCGTACTCGCTTACTTCGCGAACAGGTGCTCGACGCCGGCGCGCTCCTCGCGCAGCTCCTTGTGGGTGGTGTCCATGCGGGCACGCGAGAACGCGTTGATCTCCAGGCCCTGCACGATGGCGTACTTGCCGTTCTTCACGGTCACCGGGTAGCCGTAGATCACGCCCGGGGCGATGCCGTAGGAGCCGTCCGACGGAATGCCCATCGAGACCCAGTCGCCCTCTTCCGTGCCCAGCGCCCAGGTGCGCATGTGGTCGATCGCGGCCGACGCGGCCGACGCGGCCGAGGAAGCGCCGCGCGCCTTGATGATCGCCGCGCCACGCTGCTGCACGGTGGGGATGAAATCGCCCTCGTACCAGGCCTGGTCGACCAGCGACAGCGCCGGCTTGCCGTCGACGAGGGCGTGGTGCAGGTCCGGATACTGGGTGGAGCTGTGGTTGCCCCAGATCGTCATCTTCTTCACGTCGGTGTTGTGCTTGCCGGTCTTCTCGGCCAGCTGGCTCATGGCACGGTTGTGGTCGAGGCGGACCATCGCGGTGAAGCACTTCGGATCCAGGTCCGGAGCGTTCTGCTGGGCGATCAGCGCATTGGTGTTGGCCGGGTTGCCCACCACCAGCACCCTCACGTCGCGCTTGGCATGTGCGTTCAGCGCCTTGCCCTGCGGGCCGAAGATCGCGCCGTTCGCCTCCAGCAGGTCCTTGCGCTCCATGCCGGGGCCGCGCGGACGGGCGCCGACCAGCAGCGCGTAGTCGACGTCCTTGAACGCGACGTTGGCGTCATCGGTGGCGACCACGCCGGCCAGGGTCGGGAACGCGCAGTCGTTCAGTTCCATCACCACGCCCTGCAGCGACGGCAGCGCCGGGGTGATTTCCAGCAGCTGCAGGATCACCGGCTGGTCCGGACCCAGCATGTCGCCGGCGGCGATGCGGAACAACAGGGCATAACCGATCTGGCCAGCGGCACCAGTGACGGCAACTCGAACGGGGGCTTTCATCATTTGATCTCCGTAAAAAGGGAATCGGAAGGGGGATCGGGAGATCGGCATGGGGCGATTTCCCCATGCCCGGCTCCCGATCCATGTTTTCAGGTCAGTTCGGCAAAGAACTGCTGGATTCGTTGCAGGCCCGGCTGCAATTGTGCGGTCGGGCAGGTGTAGGAGATGCGCATCGCGCGCGGTTCGCCGAAAGCGGAGCCCGGCACGCAGGCGACGCCCTTGGCCTCCAGCAGCGCGGCGCAGAACTCCACGTCGTTGTTGATCTTCGTGCCATGGTGGCTTTTGCCGAACGCCACGGAAATGTCGGGGAACGCGTAGAACGCCCCCTGCGGCCGCGGGCAGGCCACGCCGGGAATCGCGCCCAGCGCGGCGACCACGAGGTCGCGTTTGCCGGCGAACTCGGCGCACTTTGCCCGTGGGACGTCCTGCGGGCCGCTGAACGCCGCCACCGCCGCCGCCGTGATCACCTCCGGCAGGCTGGTGATGTGGTTGGAATTGAGCGTGGTGACCGCCTTGGCCACCGCTTCGGGGCCAGCCATCAGGCCCACGCGCCAGCCTGGCATGCCGTAGGTCTTGGATACCGAATCGACGAAGATCACCCGCCCGCGCAGTTCGGGCCTGGCGAACACGAAGTTGTGGTAGCCGATGCCGTCGAACACCATCGAGTTGTAGATGTCGTCGGTGATCACCCAGGTGTCCGGGTGCTTAGCCAGCACGTCGGCCAGCGCCGCGATCTCCCCGGCGCTATAGACCATACCGGTGGGGTTGGACGGGTTGTTGAACAGGAACACCTTCGGCTTGCGCGCCAGCGCGGCGTCCAGTTGGGTCGGGGTGAGCTTGTAGTCCTGCTCCGGCCCGCAGTGCATGACGTTGGCCTTCGCACCCACGATGTCGGCGATGTCGCGGTAAGTGGTCCAGTACGGCGCGGCGAAGCAGATCTCGTCGCCCTCGTCCAGCAGTGCCTCGGCCAGGTTGTACAGCACCTGCTTGGCGCCGATGCCGATCGACAGGTTCATCCGCGTGTAGCCGGTGAAACCCAGCGCCTCGATATGCCCGAGGAACGCATCCAGCAGGGCCTCGGCACCGCGGTTGCTGCCGTACTGGCCGGAGTCGTGCGACAGCGACTCGCGCGCGGCGGCGTATACATGCTCGCCCGGCAGGAAATTCGGCACGCCGATGGAGAAGCTGATGATGTCGCGGCCGGCAGCCTTGAGCTGCTTCGCCTTCTCGGCAATCACCATGATCGCGCTGGGTTTGGCGCGGCCGACGCGCTGGGCGAGCTGGGGCATGGGTTCCTCGACGGCAGTGGGTGAGGTCTGCAAACCGGGGAATTTTAGCATGCGGCACTGCGGCATCCAGCGATCCGCAAAACCTTGCGGGATCAGGCGCCTATGGCGTAATCCGGGCAACTCCATGCATGATGCGGACGCCGCCGCACCATCGTGCACACGGTCGCTGGTGGAATTGGTCGAATCAACAACAACCCGGGAGGTAGATGTCCATGCTCCACTTGATATGGTCCATCATCGTCGGCTTCTTCGTCAGTCTGATCGGCAAGTTTCTCCTCGTCCACATCTTCCATGCCGACATCCACCTCGGCTTCTGGCTGACGGCCATCGTCGGCATCGTGGGTTCGGTCATCGGTGGCCTGATCGGCAGGATGATCAGCGCGCCGCCACCCGACTCCAAGTTCCATACCGCCGGCTTCCTGATGTCGATCGTGGGCGCCGTCATCCTGCTGCTGGTCGTGCACTTCGTGGTGCACTGAGCTTCGTCGGCAACCGGGGCGCAAGCGTCCACCCCGATTGACCGTGCAAAAAGAAAAACGGCGGGATAACTCCCGCCGTTTTTTCTTTAGTGAACCGCTCCGCTTTCAGGCCAGCCGCTTCAGGCCTTGCTGCCGAGCAGCTTGCCGGCGAGGCCTTCGAGCATGCCGAGGTCGAAACCACCGCCCTGCTGGCCGATAGCCGGAGCCTGGCCGTCCGGCGTCAGGTGATCGACCGCATGCGGCAGCACCTGCGACAAACCATTGAGCACCACACTGGGGTCGACGCCGAGTTTGCTGGCAGCTTCCTGCACCACCGAGCCCATGCCGCCGCTCTGCAGCGCCTGGCCGAGCTGCTCGCCAGAAACCGGCTGGTTGGCGCCGGTGCCGATCCACGACTGCACGGCATCGCCCAGCCCATGCTGCTGCAACATACTGGCCAAGCCCTGCACCCCACCCGCCTGCTGCAGCAACTGGCCGGCCACGCCGACCAGCGAACCCGTACCACCGGCCTGTTGCCCCTGTCCCCCGAGCAAGCTGTCGAGAAATGACATGGTCGTTCTCCTTCATCAAGTGAATGGGTGCGTAGCCAGCCGATCATAGGCACGCGAAACCGTATTTGTCATGACGTTCGCGCACAAAAAGAAACCGCCGGCTGGAACCGGCGGTTTCCTGCGCATCCGTGACGAAAACTCAGCCGCGCCGGTCGAGCACCGCGTTCCATTCCGCCACGCGATCGGCCTGCGCCGCCAGCAACGCGTCGACGTCGCCCTCGACGGTGACCTTCTCGATCGTGTCGTCCTGCCGGATCGCGTTGACCACGTCCATGTCGGCCGCGCCGACCACCTCGCCGAACACGCTGTGCTTGCCGTCCAGCCACGGCGTCGGACCGTGGGTGATGAAGAACTGGCTGCCATTGGTCCGCGGGCCGGCATTCGCCATCGACAGCACACCCGGCTTGTCATGGCGCAGCGACGGGTTGAACTCATCCTCGAACTTGTAGCCCGGGCCGCCGCGGCCGCTGCCCTCGGGGCAACCGCCCTGGATCATGAAGTCGGCGATCACGCGGTGGAACGACAGGCCATCGTAATAGCCGCGACGGGCCAGGTTGACGAAGCTGGCCACCGTGACCGGCGCCTTGTCTTCATGCAGGCGCAGGTGGATCGGGCCGCGGTTGGTGGTGAAGGTGACGTTGATGGTCATCGCAAATCCTTGGGTTTGAAAGCTGCTCCGCGCCGGGGCGCCGGCACGGGGTTGGTCAAGGATAACCCAGCGCCCTCTACAGACCCAGCATGCCTCGCGCCAGCGGCCCGGCACCCCGCGGCCGCGCTGCCGGCGCCGGCGCGTCGAGCGGCCACGCCGCATCTTCGTACAGGTGCGCCCACAACCGGTCCAGCGCGGCATAGCCATACGGCAGCAGCGGCACGTAGTGCTCACCGAAACCGGGCAGCACCAGGAACGCATCGAAGTGCTGCGCGTGCGGCACCTTCCAGTAGATCGGGTGGCGCCCCTCGTCGCGCAGCCACGCCACGTACGGTTCGGAGCTGAATGTGGTGGGCAGCAGGCCGTCGCCGGCGCCGTGCAGCACCCACAGCGGCAGGTCGCGGCGCGGCAGCCTCGCCGCAGTGGCCGCGACGGCGGCGTGCAGCATCTGCGATTCGTGGTCGTCGCCGGTCCACAGCGCGCGCAGGCACTCGCTGCCGACGAGGGCGGGATCGGCCGAGACGTTCATGCCGCCGAACAGGCCGATGCCATTGCCCGGCGGAATGCCGGAGCCATCCGCCCACCAGCTGGCCCGCGTCACCGGATCGGCCACGCCGGGCAGCCCGCCCGCACCGATCGCCGCGTAATGAAAGCCGCACGGCATGTCCGTGGCACCACGGCGCAGGTAGGCGGAGGCGTAACCCGCGGCGATCACCCGCCACAGGTCGAAGGCGGTCGTGCTGGCCGCCGTCTGCATCGCCTCGTCGGTCCAGCCGCGCGCGTGCAGGTATTGCCGCGCCTGCTCCGCCTGCACGGCCAAGGTGTTGCCGCCGAGCTTGCCCTGCACGCGCAGGCTGGCGCAGCGGATCGGCCAGGCCGACAACGGCACGCCGCGCGGTCCGCGCGCCAGCGGCACCGGCGCAAAAGGCGCTGCGCTCAACGCACACGGCAACCAGATCGCCGCCTCGGTGGCGTAGTCGTACAGTGCACGGCCGCGGTCCTTCACGTGCACGTTAGGTTCCAGCGCCACCACGCCGGCGAAGAAGTGTTCCTGGTCCAGTCCCGCCGCCTGCAGCACGGCGCCGCCGCCATTGGAGATGCCGACGGCGATGATCTTCGTGTTCTGCGGCGTGAACGGCGCTTCGCCGGGAAACGCGCGGTCGAGCATGGCCAGCCCGAACTGCGCCGCCTGGATCACGTGGCGGCCCCAGTCCCCCTCGGGGTTGTCGCCCGAATGCGCATGCTTGACCGCGATACCCGCAGCGGGCGACGCCGGCGGCGGCTGGAATTCCAGCTCCGCCTCGCCGCGTTTCGCGCGACGGCCGTCCAGCGCCACGCCGCTGTCGTCGGCGTAATCGAAGTAACCCGCCCCGGTGCCCTTGTCGGTGTATGCCACCGCGCAGCCGTGCGGCAGGCCCCAGGCGCCTGCCAGCGCAATCGCGCCATAGATGCCGCGCGAACCGGACGAGGCGGTCACCACCAGGCAGCGTTTCTGCCGATCGAAGTGGTCCGGCAGCTGCAGCAGCACGCGATGCGGCGAACGGGCGCCGGGGATGCGCGCGAACGCCTGGTATTCGCGCCCCGGCACGTCCGGCACGGCGCCGTAGACCGTGCCGTAACCACCCAGTGGGCCGAGGTCGGCGATGCCTTTCCAGCTGGCCTGGATCGCGCGCCGGCGCAGTTCCTCCGCGGTGGGAGCCAGCGGATTGGCGAACGGCGACGGCAGGCCCGCCAGTCCCGCCAGGCCCAGCCCCGCGCTCAGCAGATCGTCGGGGCCACGATGCTCGGTGACCCGCACGTTGCCGTAATCGACCTCACGCATGGCGGATTCCCTCCTCGTTCCGTGGCCGGCACACCCCGCCAGCATGACCGATACGAGGGCGAACAAGAACAGCAGCGGAGAAATGCGGGAAAAGTTCTTCATCCAGTCACCCTAGCAAGCGCATCGGCGACCGCCATCGTACGAAAGTCCATGCGCCGAACTCGACGCGGCCGCCGCGGCCCGTTAACTTCGGGGGATGACCGCCCTGCTGATCGCCGACGACCATCCGCTGTTCCGCGCCGCGCTGCGCCTGGCCGCCGGCGAGAGCCTGCCCGGCTGCCGTGTGCAGGAAGCCGCCGACCTGTCCGGCGTGCTCGAGGCGCTGGCCGCCGAACCGGATACCGACCTGGTCCTGCTCGACCTGCACATGCCCGGCAGCCGCGGCCTGTCCGGGCTCGCCGCGTTGCGCGGGCAGCATCCCGGCGTGGCCGTGCTGGTGGTGTCCGCCCACGACGACCCGCGCATCGTGCGCCGCGTACTCGACCATGGCGCCGCCGGCTTCATTCCCAAGAGTGCCGGCCCCGCCGAAATCGGCAGCGCGATCAGGAGCGTGCTCGACTGCGGCAGCTGGCTGCCGCCCGGCCTCGCCGACGCCGTCGCCGCGTTGCCGGCCGACCCCGTCGACACCGATCTCGCCCGCCGCCTCGCCCGCCTCACCGAACAACAGTCGCGCGTGCTGGCACTGCTCGCCGAAGGCCTGCTCAACAAGCAGATCGCCGACCGCCTGGGTATCCAGGAACGCACGGTCAAGGCGCACGTCACCGCCATCTTCGAGAAACTGAAGGTGCGCAACCGGACCCAGGCCGGGATGGCGCTGCGCTCGCTGGACCTGGAAACCCCAACGCGGGAAGCCTGAGCGCGGCGCGGTGCCGATCGCCGTGCATCGCGCCACGCATCCGCCGCCCGCCCGCTACATCCGGGGCAGGCTCGCGCCGGCGCCCGTGCCGCCGGCGCAACGCTGCGCAAGCACGGAGCCGAACGTCACCACCACGGTATCGCCCACCAGGCGCAGGGTGTAGGCGCGGGTGCGGCGAGCCACCGGCGCCGCGCAGGCCTCCGCCAGGATGGCGGTCACCCGCTGCGTCGCCACGGAGTCGGTCCGGAAGCGCATGTCCACCAGCTCGGGGACGTAGTAGTTGAGGAAATTGTGGCTGGCGAACATGTCGTCCACGGAAAGATAGATCGGCACCAGCGCGCGGACCAGCGGGAACTGCTCCACGACGTGCGCCGCGGGGGGCGCGTATCCCGCCGTGCCGTCGAGCAGGTAGCCGCGCAGCGGCCCGGCGGCTCCCAGCTCGGCAAGGTCGTCGGCCAGTCGCGCGGCAATCCGCTCCTCGTAGTTTTTCTGCTCGCCCATGGCATTGCCGTAGACGCTGGCGATGGCGCACATGCCGAGGGCGAGCATGCCGGCGACGGCCACCACCCACCGCGCCGAGCGACGCCATTGCCGCAGGGCCGCCTGCATGACGATCAATGCCGCCGCCAGCAGGGCGCCCACGCCCACCAGCACGCGCGGCTCGATCTCCGGCTTGAGCAGCACCAGCATGGGCCCCGCCACGCAGAGCAGCGCCGCCAGCGGCAGCGCGAAGCTGGCCGCGAACAGCATCGCGCCGACCCAGGCCGGATGCGCGTGGCGAACCCGCCGCGCATAACGCAGACCGATCGCGACGGGAAACAGCGCCAGCAACACCAGGACCGGGGCGAGATACATCCACCAGTGGCGGTTGAAGCTGCTGCCGATGAACCCGTAGAAATCGATGATGTTGTCCTTGATCAGCGGCAGGTCGTGCAAGCCGTGGATCGGCTCGGCCTTCTGCTTCACCCAGCCGTGGATGTGGATACCGACGAGCACCTGATAGACCAGCATGGCGAGGCCGACCTGCCCTGCCCGTGCCAGGAGCCGCCTGGTCCAGCGCCGCAATGCCTCCCCGTGCAACTGGGCGAGCACCACCTCCAGCAGCACGAAGATCAGATAGGCATTGATGGCGGCCTGGTAGAAGCAGAGGCTGGCGAAAATCGCCAGCACGCCCCACCACCATCCGCTGCGGCTGTCCCTCAGCGCGATGAGCGGCAGCAGGGCGAGCAGCATCGCCATGCTCATGCTCAGGGCATCGAACTTGTAGGAAAGATTCTCCAGGTAAAACGGCTGTGCACCCAGCGGAAACGCCACCAGGGCGGCCACCCACGGCGAACGGATGGCGTAGCGGCGCGCGATCATCACGCCAGCCCACGCGAGCACCACGACGGCGCCGATCTGGATCAGCGGGGAGAGGTCGACCAGCGCCGAGTCGTAGCACTGCAGCAGTTTCATCAGCAGGGTCGTCAGCGGCCTGCCATTGGAATCCCAGCCGGTATGGCCGATCAGCGCGCGCTTCAGGTCGTCCATGTAATAACGGTTCGCGCGCAGGATCGGGTAAAGGACCAGGACGTACAGCGCGAGCAGGATGACGAAGACGCCGCGGCCGGCGCGCCGTGAAGCGGCGGCGCCAGCGCCGGGCATGTCCTGCGGCATCGGCTGGCTCATGGTGCAGGGCTCGCTGCTGCGGCGCCCACGGCACCGCATGCGTCTCGGGGAGTATCAGCCCACGTCGTCAGCCATGTCTGCCGCATCGGAAATTCCACCGGAAAATGGGCGCCGCCGCTTGGATCGCCCTGCCGGAATGATGAGGGATCGACACGGGCGACCGGAAGTGCCCAGGGTCGCCGCCATGCCGGTCAGGCCCGCGCCGCGCCCGCGATCACCCGCTGCAGCACCTGCCGCAACGCCAGCGGTTTCAGCGGTTTGTACAGCACCCCCACCCCGGCTTCGAGCAGGCGCTGGCGCAATTCGCCGTCGCGGTCGGCGGTGAGCATCACGGTGGGCACGTCAGCGTAGCGGGCGCGCAACAGATGCCACACGTCCAGCCCGGTCTGCCCGCCGTCGAGATGGAAATCGAGGATGTGCAGGTCGGGCTGCCACGGTGCGGCCAGCGCCTGCTCGGCGTTGCGGGCGACGTGGACGTGCCAGCCCCAGCCGGCGAGCAGGCTGCCAAGCGCGGCCAGCGCCGCCGGTTCGTTGTCCAGCAGCAAGGCGCGGCCGGCAGGCAGCGGCTGTGGCGCATGCGCGGGCGGCGCGGATCGCGCCACGGCCTGCGTCACCGGTGTGTCGACATGGAACACGCTGCCGCGGCCGGGCCAGGAACGCAGCCCGAGCGGATGGCCGAGCAGGTCGGCCATCCGCTGGGCGATCGACAGTCCCAGTCCCAGGCCCTGCCCGCCAGCGGCGCTGCCACGACGGAACTCCTGGAAGATCAGCCGCTGCTCTTCCGGCGCGATGCCGGGGCCGGTGTCCCACACCTCGATGCGCAGCTGCACACCGCGCCGACGCGCGCCGAGCAGCACGCGGCCACGTTCGCCATAGCGCAGCGCGTTGGACAGGAAATTCTGCAGCACCCGGCGCAGCAGTTGCGGATCGGAGCGCACCCAGGCGCGCGTGCCGACCACGTCCAGCCGCACGCCGCGGTCGATCGCGATGGCACGGAACTCGGCGGCCAGCGGATCCAGCACCTCGGCCAGCGCGAACGCGCGCGGCTGCGGATGCAGGCGGCCACCCTCGAGCCGGGCCACGTCGAGCAACCCGGTGAGCAGGCCTTCGGTGGCAGCGAGCGCGCCGTTGAGATGCCGCACGCTGGCCCCGCCGGTGCCGCTTTCGGTGAACGAGTGGGCGAACAGCTGCGCCGCGTGCAGCGGCTGCATCAGGTCGTGGCTGACCGCGGCGAGAAAGCGGCTCTTCGCTTCGTTCGCCGCCTGCGCCTCGGCCGAGGCCGCGGCCAGTTCGCGGGTGCGTTTCTCCACCCGCAGTTCCAGCGTCTCGTTGACGCGCTTCAGCGCGGCCTCGGTCTGGCGGAACGCGGTGACGTCGGTGAAGGTGGCGACAAAGCCGCCGCCGGGCATCGGATTGCCGCGGATCTCGACGATGGTGCCGTCGGGAAAGCGACGCTCGGACAGATGCCGGGTGCCCTCGCGCATGTGCGCCAGCCGGCGCTGCACGCGCTGCTCCACCTCGCCCGGGCCGAGCATGCCGGTATCGATGTTGTGGCGGGTCAGCTCGGCCACCGGCCGGCCCACCTGCAACATCTCCGGCGGATAGTCGAACAGTCGCGCGTACGGCGTGTTCCAGGCCACCAGGCGCAGCTCGGCGTCGACCACGCAGATGCCCTGGCTCATGTTTTCCAGCGCCGCCTCCAGCACGCGCTGGTTGAAGCGCAGGTCCTGCGCCGCCTCGCCCACGATGGCGACCACCGTATCGAGGTCGTCGCGGCCCTGCCGATGCACCACCTCCAGCAACAGGCGCGCGGAGGCGGCGCCGATCACCGCGGCCAGTTCGTGCTCGACCTCGGCGACCCGCGCGCTGCCGGCCGGCCCCGCCGCGGGCGTGCTGGCGAACAGGTACTCGACCCGTTCCGGCGGCAGGAAGCGCGCCGCCAGCGCGCGCAGTTCGACCAGACCGACATCGCCCACGCTGACCGTGCGCGCCACCCTGCCATAGCGCGAGCCGGCCATCACCAGCATCACCGCGACGTTGACCAGCAGGCTCACCGCCACGGCCCGACCGAGCCGGTTCCAGTTGCCCAGCCCGAGCAGGCCGTCCGGCGCCAGCCAGTGCAGGCCGAACGGGCCGTTGTGCAGCCACGCCGGCATGGACGACAGCAATGCCGGCAGCACCGCATACATCCACACCAGGGTGCCGGCGGCCAGCCCGGCCATGACCGCGCGCGAGCCCAGTTGCGGCCGGTACACCGCGGCCAGCAGCGCCGGGGTCAGCCCGGCCAGCGCGGAGAACGAAATCGCGCCGATGTCGGCCAGCGCCTCATTGCCCGCCAGCAGCCGGCTGTAGGCCCAGGCCAGCAGGATCACCACCAGGATCGCCACGCGCCGGTAGTTCAGCAGTTCGCCGCGCAGATCGCCGTGCTCGTCGCGACCCCAGCCCGCCCGCACCCGCAGCGGTGCGATGAAGTGGTTGACCACCATCAGGCTCAGGGTCAGCGTGGCGATCACCACCATGCTGGTGGCGGCGCTCAGGCCACCGAGGAAAGCGACCAGCGCCAACCCGTGTTCGCCGCGCGCCAGCGGCAGCGCCAGCACGTACATGTCCGACGACACCCCGCTCGCGCCCAGCCACGCGTCGCCCAGCCGCGCCAACGGCAGGATCGGCAGCGAGATCAGCAGCAGGTACAGCGGGAACAGCCAGCGCGCGGTGCGCAGCTGGCCATCCTCGCGGCATTCCACGATGCCGGCGTAGAACTGGTGCGGCATGGTGAACATCGCCAGCGCGCCGAGCAGGATCAGCGCCGGGAAGCCGCTGCTGTCCGGCGGCACCGGCACGTTCGCCGGCAGATCCGCCGGCAACGCGGCGAACAGCAGCGTGCCCAGCGCCAGCATCGCGCCCAGCTTGAACAGCGATTCGAACGCCATCGCCAGCACCAGCCCGCGGTTGTGCGCCATGGTCGAGGCGCGTCGGGTGCCGAACAGCATCGCGAACAGCGCCATCAGCAATGCCACGTACAGCGCGCTGTCCTGCCACGGGCTGGACTCGGCCAGCTGGCCGTGGCTGAGGATGCCGTAACTCATCGCCACCGCCTTCAGCTGCAGCGCGATGTACGGCACGATGCCGATCACCACCACCACCGTGACCAGCGCCGCCAGTCCCGGGTGCCGCCCCAGCCGCACCGCGATCAGGTCGGCCAGCGAACCGGCGTTGTACTCGCGCACCAGTTGCACCATCCGGCGCAGGAAACCCAGCGCGAACAGGTACATCAGGATCGCCCCGACGAAGGTCGGCGGCAGCCACCAGCCCGAGCGGCTGGCCTGGGTCACGGTGCCGTAGAACGTCCACGAGGTGCAGTGGATCGCCAGCGACAGCGCGTACACGATCGCCCAGCGCTTCTCGAAAATGTGGGGGCGGCGTTCGCCGAGCAGGGCCACGCCGAACAGCAGGCCGAGCCAGCACAGCGCGGCGACGGCGATGATGCTGGCGCTCAGCATGGTGTTTGCGCTTGCGCGAGTGGCTTTAGCCGCAACGCTTCGATCACGCCCAGCTGGTTCAGAGCGAAGAGCTTTCGACCTCCTGCGGAGGCCGAGTTACTTCTCTTTTGCTTGTCCAAAAGAGAAGTAACCAAGAGAAAACGACACCCCGCTTGGCGCTTGCCGCCCATCCATGGGCGGCAAGTCCGTGAGCCGGGGCCGGGCTTTTCGAGCGGGCTCCTGCCCGCGCGAAAAGGAGCCGACATCCCTGTCGGCTCCCGCTGCGCGGCCTGTCGACCCCGACTCACCGCCGCACAGGGGCCCCGGGTAGAGCAGCGGGCCATCCTGGCCCGCACTCGGTGGAAAGACGAAAGGCCGAAGCAACAACAAGGCGTCGCCCTGCTTCTGCTCTGCTCTTGACCTGGCTCTTCCGAAAAGTGCGCGCAGGATGCGCGCCGCTCTACCCGGGGTCCCCTCTGAAGCGGCGGACGGGTGGAGGAAAAGCCCGCAGGGTGGTTCGCATGGATGCGAACCAGTTTGTCGTCAGGGCAGGATGCCCTGTCGACAAACCCCGGAACCCGGCCGCGGACCTTGCGGGCAGGATGCCCGCAAGGCGCGTAAGCGGGGTGGCCTTTCTCTTTGGTTACTTTCTCTTTGGCCACGCAAAGAGAAAGTAACTCGCGCGCCGAAGGCGCACGAAAGCTCTTGCCTCTGATGCTTTTCGCTCCGAACAAAGCAAGAGCAAGAGCATCGCGCACGACCGAAGGAAGCCCCTTGTGGACAAGGTCCGTTCCTACAACGTCGAGACCATCGGCATGGGATGCGATCAATGGCCGGCAGGCAAACCCAAAGCGCGCACCGCATTCACCACCCAGCGCAACTGCACGCCCTGGCGTGTGTCGTAGTCGGCTCCGGAGTATCCCCACCAGTCCCAGCATGCCTGCGGATTCAAGGGCGCGAAACTTGCGCGGGTCTGAGGATATAGCACCGCCACGGCATACGCGTCGGCCCAGCGGTTGAAGCCGGCATCCTCGACGAAGGCCTTGCCCACCGCGGCGGCGTTCTGCTTGCAGCCGTGGAACGCCACCACCATGCCGCACGGCTTGCCGGCCAGGCAGGCCGGCGGCAGGTAGACGTAGCCGGTGTCGGCCAGGAACGCATCGGCGCCGCCGGGGCGCAGCGCATCCTGGTCGAACGTGCGCAGCTCGCCCTGCGCCCTGCCCGCCGCGCGCGGCGGCTTGCCGAACATCTGCGCGAAAATCTCGCCGGCCGCGTCGAAGCCGCAGCGACCCAGGTATGGCGCCACCGACTTGTCGCAGTCGTCGCCGCTGGCGGCCACCGGCAGGTTGTGCGCGAACGCGCGCTGTCCGTCGTCATGCACCTGCATGCCCTTCAGCCCCGGCGTGGCGTCGCGCAGCCGCCGGTAGAACTGCGCGCCCGCATCGGCCACCGCGGGTGCCACCAGCGCGTCGTCCTTGCCATGCAGCAGGTAGACGCGAGCGTGCGCGAGGTCCTTCAACGCACCGAGCTCGCCGGCGGCGGAGCGCCTGCCGGCGCTGGCCACCAGCGCGCCGACGTCCGGCGCCGGCACGCCCTTCATGCAGCTGCCCAGTGCCACCTCCAGCTTGCCGCCGGCGCAGCCGTACAGGCCGCCGGCGACGATCGCCGCATTGGGGAACAGCTCCGGGTAGGCCAGCTGCACCTGCGCCGCCATATAGGCGCCGGAGGAAAGGCCCACCACGGCGCTGCGCGAGGCGTCGATCTTCAGGGTCGGCAATGGCGGCGCGTCACCCGCGCGGGCCAGCGGCGCGACCAGCAGCAGGGCCAGCAGGCCGAGGGTGTTGCGCATGCACGTTCTCCGTTGGCGGACCGGCAAGTATCGGCCGGAGCCGTGAAGCCGCGCGGAGGCGGCCGGAACCGCGATGGTACCCGTCCCGACCCGTGGCGGCAGCGGGAAAAAACGCCCTGCGGTAGCGCTGGGCGCTCCCGCGGGGCGGGGAGAAACGATCGCGTCAGAAGCGGTACTTCGCGCTCAGCGTGACCATCCGCGGGGCGCCGTAGAAGCCCGTGTAGATGCCCAGCGCGCCGATGTTGTAACCGGTGGTGCGATAGGACTTGTTGGCCAGGTTGGTGCCCTGCAGGCTGAGCGACCACGGCTGGTTGATCTGCCAGATCACGCCGGCGTTCCACAGGCCGTACGCGGGCTGGGCGATCAGCGGCGACAGCGTGGTCTCCGGGTACACCATTGACTGGTAGGTGTAGTTCACCCGCGCGCTGATGCTGCCGCCGTCGGACAGCGGCGTGGTGTTCTCCAGCGACAGGCCGCCGGACCACTTCGGCGCGTTGGTGAACTTCTGCCGGTCGGCGATGTTGACACCGCGGGTCATGTACTCGGTGTACTTGGTGTGCAGGTAGGCGACGTTGCCGCGCAAGGTCCAGTTCTCGGCCGGCTTCCAGGCGAACTCCTCCTCCAGGCCGTCGATGTGGCCCTTGCCGGCATTGGTGAAATCGCCGAAGAAGCCCTGGCTGCCGTTGGGCAAGGTGTAGGAGCTGAATACCGACAGCTGGATGTTGGTGTAGAGGTTGTGGAACAGCGCCGTGTTCATCATCAGCGCATCGTCGAGGAAGGTCATCTTGCTGCCCAGCTCGAACGACTGCACCTTCTCGTCGTCGATCGGGCGGCACGAGCTGGGCACCGCCACGCAGTTGGCACGGATGTTGTAGCCGCCGGAGTGGAAGCCCTCCGAGTAGCTGGCGTAGAGCTTCACCTGCCCGCTCACGCTCCAGTCCAGCGAGACCTTCGGCGAGACGTTGCTGGTCGCGTGGGAACCGCTGAAGTTGGCCAGCGTGCTGGTCCGGGTGGTGAAGGTCTCGTCCGAGAAGCCGAAGTTCTGGATCAGCGCGGTCTTGGTCTCGTGGGTGTAGCGCAGGCCCACGTCCAGGCTCCAGCTGGAATTGATGTCCCAGGTGAAATCGCCGTAGCCCGCGTAGCTCCTGGTGCCCATGCGCCCGCCGGTGCTGCCGTACTGCGAGAGGTGCAGCGTGGAGTACGGCGGCGAGCCGAGGAAGATGTTGTGGATCTCGCCGTCGGCGTGGCCGTCGAAGTAGTACGCGCCGAACACGCCGTGCAGGCTGCCGCCGGCGTCGTAGTTGGCCTGCAGCTCCTGGCTGAACTGATGGTCCTTGTAGACCGCGTTCACGTCGGCGATCTTCTCCGGCAGCGTGTCGAAGTCGATGTTGGTGTCGGTCGAGGAACCTCGCACCGCGGTCACGGATTTCAGCGACCAGTTCGGGCTGGCGATCCAGTTCATCGTCAGCGCGGTGCCGTACAGCTTGGTATGGTTGAGCTGGGCGAAGCCGCTGCGGGTGTCGAAGTCGCTCGACAGCGGCTGGTAGGCCCGGTCCAGCTTGTTCACCGTCAGCATCTTGGCGCCGCGCGGGTTGGAGTTGTCGCGCACGCCGTCGACCGACAGCTGCGCATTGAACTGGCTGGACGGGAAGAAGCCGAGCGTGGCGCGCGCCGAGTTGCTGTTCTTGTTGCCGTTGCGGCTGCCGCTGAGGAGGTCCTTGCCGAAACCGTCGTTGTGCCCGCTGGCGTAGGCGATGCGCCCGCGCCACACCTGGTCCGCGCTGGCGCCGCCGAGGCTGGCCTTGACGTCCTTCTCGCCGTGGGTGCCGACGGTGGCCTCCACCGAGCCCTCGGTCTTCACCGGCAGCGGGTTGGAGACGTACTTGATCGCGCCGCCGATGGTGTTCTTGCCGTACAGCGTGCCCTGCGGGCCACGCAGCACCTCGATGCGGCTGACGTCGAACACGTCCAGCACCGCCCCCTGCGGACGCGCCAGGTAGACGTCGTCCAGATAAATGCCCACACCCGGATCGAAGCCCCAGGTCGGGTCGGCCTGGCCGACGCCGCGGATGTAGGCGGTGAGCGTGGTGTTGGAGCCGCGCGCGGCGTAGATCTGCAACGAAGGCACCTTGCCCTGCAGGTCGGCCAGGTTCTGCACGTTCTGCCGTTCCAGCGACTGCGCGGTGAAGGCGCTGACCGCGATCGGCACGTCCTGCAGGGTCTCCTCGCGCTTGCGCGCGGTCACCGTGATCTGGTCGAGCTGCTTGACGCCGGTGGTCTTCGCCGGCTTGCCGCCGGTGCCGGCGGCCTGCTGCGCATACAACGGTGCTGCGGACAGCAGTCCGGTGGCCAGGCCGATCGCCAGACTCAGGTACGTGCGCTTCATGGTTTCCCCTTTCCTGTGGTGTGACCGACAGTGGACGCAGCCATCGATGATGGGTGCCGATGAAGCGAGCTTAGGCATCCGCCAGAGGACGGACACTTGTACCTTCGTACAGTGCCGCCAGCGACTGGCGCTGCGGATACTCCGGGGCCATTGTCCCGGCCAGCGCCGCTGGCCGGGCTCACCTCGAGGAGATTCACGGATGGCGTTCCTGATCGTGCTGGCCGCGCTGTGCTTCCTGATGTTCGCGGCGTATCGCGGCTACAGCGTCATCCTGTTCGCGCCGATCGCCGCGTTGGGGGCGGTGCTGCTGACCGATCCGGCGCTGGTGGCGCCGATGTTCACCGGCCTGTTCATGGACAGGATGGTCGGCTTCCTCAAGCTCTACTTCCCGGTGTTCATGCTGGGCGCGGTGTTCGGCAAGCTGATCGAGCTGTCCGGTTTCTCCAAGGCGATCGTGGCGGCCACCATCGGCCTGGTCGGGCGCAGCCGGGCGATCCTGTCGATCGTGCTGGTGTGCGCGCTGCTGACCTATGGCGGCGTGTCGCTGTTCGTGGTGGTGTTCGCGGTGTACCCGTTCGCCGCGGAACTGTTCCGTCAATCGGACATTCCGAAACGGCTGATCCCGGGCACCATCGCGCTGGGCGCGTTCACCTTCACCATGGATTCGCTGCCGGGCACGCCGCAGATCCAGAACATCATCCCCACCTCGTTCTTCGGCACCAATACCTGGGCCGCGCCATGGCTGGGCACGATCGGCGCGGTGTTCATCCTGATCGCGGGCCTGGGCTATCTGGACTGGCGCCGGCGCAAGGCCGCCGCGGCCGGCGAAGGCTACGGCGGCAACCTGGTCAACGAACCGGCTCCGTTCGAGGGCGGCAAGCTGGCCCATCCGCTGGTTGCGCTGCTGCCGCTGGTGCTGGTCGGCGCATGCAACAAGCTGTTCACCGACCTGATCCCGCGCCTCTACGGCGAAACGCAGTCGTTCCTGCCCAGCGTGGTCGGCGGCGCGAAGCCGGTGGTGCAGGAGGTGTCCAAGGTCGCCGCGATCTGGGCGGTCGAGGGCGCGTTGCTGGTCGGCATCCTGTGCGTGCTGGCGTTCGCCTGGCGCGCGGTGATCACGCATCTCGCCGCCGGCAGCCAGGCGGCGGTCGGCGGGGCGCTGCTGGCCTCGATGAACACAGCTTCCGAGTACGGCTTCGGCGCGGTGATCGCCGCCCTGCCCGGCTTCAAGCTGGTCGCCGACGCGCTGCACACGATCCCGAACCCACTGCTCAACGAGGCGGTCACCGTCACCGCGCTGGCCGGCATCACCGGCTCGGCTTCCGGCGGCATGAGCATCGCACTGGGCGCGATGGCCGAGACCTTCATCGCCAACGCGCACACCGCCGGCATCCCGATGGAGGTGCTGCACCGGGTCGCCGCGATGGCTTCCGGCGGCATGGACACACTGCCGCACAACGGCGCCGTGATCACCCTGCTGGCGGTGACCGGGCTGACCCACCGCCAGGCCTACAGGGACATCTTCGCGATCACCGTGATCAAGACCCTGGCGGTGCTGGTGGCGATCGCCGCGTACTATTTCCTCGGCGTGGTGTAGCGGCAGCGGCGATGTCCGCGGATCGTCGGACGCAGGCTGGATGAACGGATCGAAGAAATGACGGGCAAGTTGTCACACAAGTCCGTATAATCGGTCAATTCGCCCTTCAAAAACCTGCGTGACGGCCTCCGAGCCGCCCGAGCCGACCCCATGTCCATCGAAAAACTGCGCAATATCGCCATCGTCGCCCACGTCGACCACGGCAAGACCACTCTCGTCGATTGCCTGCTCAAACAGTCCGGCACGCTCAGCGAGCGCACCGTGCTGGCCGAGCGCGTGATGGACTCGAACGACCAGGAAAAGGAACGCGGCATCACCATCCTGGCCAAGAACACGGCGATCACCTGGCAGGGCAACCGTATCAACATCGTCGACACCCCCGGTCACGCCGACTTCGGTGGCGAGGTGGAACGCGTGCTGTCGATGGTGGACTCAGTGCTGATCCTGGTCGACGCGATGGACGGCCCGATGCCGCAGACCCGCTTCGTGACCCAGAAGGCGTTCGCGATGGGCTTCAGGCCGATCGTGGTGGTGAACAAGGTCGACCGTCCCGGTTCACGCCCCGAGTGGGTCGTCGAGCAGGTCTGGGATCTGTTCGATCGCCTGGGCGCCACACCGGAACAGATGGATTTCCCGATCGTCTACGCCTCGGCGCTGAACGGCTATGCCAGCCTCGACGACAGCGTGCGCGAAGGCGACATGACCCCGCTGTACGAGGCGATCATGCAGCACGTCAGCAAGCCTGACGTCGATCCGGACGGCCCGTTCCAGATGCGCATCAGCCAGCTGGACTACAACAACTTCGTCGGCGTGATCGGCATCGGCCGCATCCAGCGCGGCACGCTGAAGAAGAACATGCCGGTGGCGGTGATCGACCGGCACGGCAAGAAGCGCCAGGGCAAGGTGCTGCAGGTGCTCGGCTTCCTCGGCCTGGAGCGCATCGAGCAGGACAGCGCCGAGGCGGGCGACATCGTCGCCATCTCGGGCATCGCGGACCTGACCATCTCCGACACGATCTGCGCGCTGGACACGCCCGAGGCGCTGCCCGCGCTGACCGTCGACGAGCCGACGATCAGCATGACCTTCCAGGTGAACAATTCGCCGTTCGCCGGCAACAAGGATCTCTCCGGCGGCAAGTTCCTCACCAGCCGCCAGCTCAAGGACCGCCTGGAACGCGAGCAGGTGCACAACGTGGCGCTGAAGGTCGAGCAGGGTTCGGACGCCGACAAGTTCCTGGTCTCCGGCCGCGGCGAGCTTCATCTGTCGGTGCTGATCGAGAACATGCGCCGCGAGGGCTACGAACTGGCCGTGTCGCGTCCGGAAGTGATCATCAAGGAAATCGACGGCCAGAAGATGGAGCCGTTCGAGCAACTGGTGGTCGACGTCGAGGAGACCCACCAGGGTCCGGTGATGGAGCGCCTCGGCATGCGCAAGGGCCAGCTCAAGAACATGGAGCCCGACGGCAAGGGCCGCGTGCGCCTGGAGTACATGATCCCGGCGCGCGGCCTGATCGGCTTCCAGAACCAGTTCAAGACCCTCACCCAGGGCTCGGGCCTGCTGTTCCACGTGTTCGACCATTACGGTCCGAAGGAAGAAGGCCAGATCGCCAAGCGCCTCAACGGCGTGATGATCGCCAACGCCGGCGGCACCACCCCGGCCTACTCGCTGGGGCCGCTGCAGGATCGCGGCAAGCTGTTCGCGGCCGAGGGCGACAACGTGTACGAAGGCCAGCTGGTCGGCATCCACGCCAAGGACAACGACCTCACGGTGAACGTGATCAAGCCCAAGCCGCTGACCAACATGCGCGCCTCGGGCAAGGACGATGCGATCCAGCTGACCCCGGCGATCAAGTTCACGCTGGAACAGGCGCTGGACTTCATCGACGACGACGAGCTGGTCGAGGTCACCCCGAAGGAAATCCGCCTGCGCAAGAAGCACCTCACCGAGAACGACCGCAAGCGCGCCTCGCGCGGCTCGTGACGAAGACCGGCGGCGCACGCAACCGGTATTGACACGCCGGTCGCGCGCGCCGATCATGCGCGCGCCCCGCCCGGGGCCCCAGCGGATAATTGCAACCCAGATGAACGACGATCCCGCCAGTAGTCGCAGCGGCAGCCCGACGCGCCAGCGTCGCCATGCCCACCGCAGCCATACCATCACGGCACGGCCGTGAGCGGGACCGTACCGGTCTGACCTGCTCGCTCCGTGCCCCTGCACGGAACGAGACCATGCGCTTCTCCCGTTTCCTCCTCACCGCGCCGCTGGCGCTGGTCGCCACGCTCACCCACGCCGGTGACGCGCCCCTGTTCGTGCCCCAGTGGCTGGGCGCGCAGTACACCTTCGTCGACCAGCACCAGTCCTCGCTGCATTCGCCCTATGCCGGCCCGCTGAGCCTGCACGCCCGCAGCGATACCAGGCGCTCGGACACCTTCGGCGCATACTTCGGCGTGGCCCTGCCTGCACGCCTGCAGTTCTACTTCGACGTGGAAATGTTCAAGGGCGCCGGCGTCAGCGACGCCACCGGGCTGGGCGGCCTGACCAACGGCGACGTGATCCGCGCCGGCACCACCGGGCTCGGCAAGGGCCCCTATGTCGCCCGCCGTTTCCTGCGCTGGACGCTGCCGCTCGGCGACGCCACCTCGACCGTGGAGCGTGCCCAGGATCAGCTGCCGGGCGCGGAAGCCGTGCGGCGGATCGAGGTCAAGATCGGCAAGATGGCCGCCAGCGACGACTTCGACAAGAACCGCTACGCCGGCAGCACGCGCACCCAGTTCATGAACTGGACGCTGTTCAACGACACCGCCTGGGATTTCGCCGCCGACACCCGCGGCTATACCGACGGCGTCATGCTGGCCTGGGTGGATGCCGGCTGGAGCCTGCGCTATGGCGTCTACCGTATGCCCTTCCACGCCAACGGCCAGCGCCTGGTGCCCTCGCTGCGCCGCGCCCGCGGCGAGCAGACCGAGCTGACCGTGCAACCCGATCCGGACGGCTGGGCACTGCGCCTGCTGGTCTACCGCAATACCGCCTCGATGGGCGTGTACCGGCAGGCCATCGCTGCCGTGCTGGCCAGCGGCAGCGTGCCCGACATCACGGCCGACGAGCGCCCGGGCCGGCACAAATACGGCTTCGGCCTCAACGGCGAGCTGCCACTGGCCGACCACGGCGACACCGGCCTGTTCATGCGCGCCGGCTGGAACGACGGCCGCACCGAATCGTTCGCCTTCACCGAGGTCGACCGCACCCTCAGCGGCGGCTTCCAGTTGTCGGGCGTGCACTGGAACCGTCCCGGCGATCATCTTGGCGTCGGCGTCGCGTTCAACGCGCTCTCGCCGGGACATCGCGAATACCTAGCGCTCGGCGGCGACGGGTTCGTGCTCGGCGACGGCGCGCTTCACTACGGCCAAGAGCAGATCCTCGAGACCTATTACAACCTCTCGGTCGGCAAGCACCTCACCCTCAGTCCGGACCTGCAACTGGTGCGCAACCCGGGCTACAACCGCGATCGCGGCCCCGCCCGTTTTGTGGCGCTGCGGATACACCTGGAGCTCTGATCGCCACGGGTTTCCTCAGGGCGAAGCCGCCTTCGCTTTTGCCACGGTCACACGCAACCCCGGTCGTTGCCTTGCCAGCTTGCGCAGCAGTTCGGCAAACGCCTGCAGGTCGTCGTGCCACGGCGAGGCGTCGCGCCAGTACAGCGCGATCTCGCGGCCGCTCGCCTGCTCCTGGAGTTTCGCCAGCGCAATGTTCGGCATCGAGGCCAGCCGCTCGTGTGCCAGCGCCGGCACCAGCGCATAGCCGCCGCGCAGGCTGACCAGGGCGGCCAGACTTTCCAGGCTGACGTCCTGCACGTGACCGTGTTCGCTGCCGCCGCCCTGCAGGCCGTCGGCGTGGCTTTCGGCCATCAGCGTGGCCTCGGCCGGATCGAGCCGGGCCAGCGCAATGCTGTCCTGGCCGGCCAGCGGGTGGTCGGCGCGCAGCATCAATTCCCACGGCTCGAAGAACAGCGGGCGCGAAGCGATCCCGCTGGTCGCCGCTGCCGGCGGCGCCAGCACCGCGTCGAGTTCGCCTTCGCTCAACCGCCGCAACAGGCCGCGCGGCTTGCCTTCGGAGATACCCAGCCGCGCACCGGGAAAATGTTGCGGAAACGGCGCGATCAGGTGCGGCAGCAGGTACGGCCCAAGCGAAGCCGGCACGCCCAGCCGCAACTCGCCGCCGAAGGCGACCTCGCCGGCGCGGGCAACCTGTTGCAGGTGTTCGGCGGAGGCCAGCACCGCGTCGATCTGCTGCAGCAGCCGCTGGCCGCCCGCGGTCGGCACGATCTTCCGGCCGCCGCGCTCGAACAGCGGTGCGCCCAGCGCCTGCTCCACCTTCTGCACCTGGTGCGACAGTCCGGACGGGCTGATGTGCATCGCCCGCGCCGCACTGTTGAAACTGCCGTGGCGATGCACCGCCTGCACCAGCGCGAGGTCGCGCAGCGAGACGGCGGCCAGGCCCATCGAAATCATCGAATGCTGCATGTCATCAAAGGCGTTTGCGTGCGGTGGCCATCGGATCCATCCTGTGCGGCGGAGTCGCCACGAGTGTCGGCGCAGTGTACCCGTCGATGCCGCCTGCCGGCGCCCGCGGCCATGCACGCCGCCTTCACCCGGGCGCAGTCGGTTCACGACCCTGCGGAGTTTGCGCGATAATTCCGTTTTGCCGGAACGACATACCCATGTGGCGTCCGGCGCCGCCACACAGTCATCCCAGCCGCAGGATCCAGCCAGGAGCACGTCCCCATGAAAGACACCTTTTCCGTACGCGACACCCTCGAGGTCAACGGCCAGCGCCATGTCTTCGCCAGCCTGGCCAAGCTGGGCCAGCGCTACGACCTGAAGCGGTTGCCGTACTCGCTGAAGATCCTGCTGGAGAACCTGCTGCGCCACGAGGATGGCGTCGACGTCACCGCGAAGGAAATCGAGGCGATCGCGAAGTGGGACGCCAAGGCCGAGCCGGCGACCGAGATCGCCTTCATGCCGGCGCGCGTGGTGCTGCAGGACTTCACCGGCGTGCCCTGCGTGGTGGACCTGGCCGCGATGCGCGACGCGGTGGTGAAGCTGGGCGGCGACGCCACCCAGATCAACCCGCTGGCCCCGGCAGAACTCGTCATCGACCACTCGGTGCAGGTCGACGTGTACGGCACGGAAAGCGCGCTGGAACAGAACGTGGCGATCGAGTTCGAGCGCAACCAGGAGCGCTACTCGTTCCTGCGCTGGGGCCAGAAGGCGTTCAACAACTTCAAGGTGGTGCCGCCGCGCACCGGCATCGTGCACCAGGTGAACCTGGAACATCTGGCCCGCGTGGTGTTCACCGCCGACATCGGCGGCGAGAGCTGGGCCTACCCGGACACCGTGTTCGGCACCGACTCGCACACCACCATGATCAATGGCCTCGGCGTGCTGGGCTGGGGCGTGGGCGGCATCGAGGCCGAGGCGGCGATGCTGGGCCAGCCCTCCTCCATGCTGATCCCGCAGGTGGTCGGCTTCAAGTTGACCGGCAGGTTGGGCGAGGGCGTCACCGCCACCGACCTGGTGCTGACCGTCACCCAGATGCTGCGCAAGCTCGGCGTGGTCGGCAAGTTCGTCGAGTTCTTCGGCAATGGCCTGAAGCACCTGCCACTGGCCGACCGCGCCACCATCGGCAACATGGCACCGGAATACGGCGCCACCTGCGGCATCTTCCCGATCGACCAGGAAGCGCTGAACTACATGCAGCTGTCCGGCCGCAGCGCCGCGCAGATCAGGCTGGTCGAGGCGTACGCCAAGGCGCAGGGCATGTGGCACGACGAGAACAGCCCGACGCCGGAATACACCACCACGCTGGAACTGGACCTTGCCGACGTGCGTCCGTCGATGGCCGGCCCGAAGCGCCCGCAGGACCGCGTGCTGCTGGAAGGCGTGCAGCAGAGCTTCCATGACGTGGTCGGCGCGCTTACCGCGAACCGCCGCCCGAAGAACGGTGCCGTCTCGGCGTTCGCCAACGAGGGCGGCGCCACCGCGATCGGCAATCCGGCCAACGCCATCGGCGAAACCGGCGTGCTGGTCGAGAAGGACGGCGAGAGCTTCCGCGTCGGCGACGGCTCGGTGGTGATCGCCGCGATCACCTCCTGCACCAACACCTCCAACCCGGCGGTGATGCTGGGCGCCGGCATCGTGGCGAAGAAGGCCGCCGCGAGGGGCCTGAAGGCCAAGCCGTGGGTGAAGACCTCGATCGGGCCGGGCTCGAAGGTGGTCAGCGACTACCTGGAGCAGACCGGCCTGCTGAAGGAACTGGAAAAGATCAACTTCTACATCGTGGGCTACGGCTGCACCACCTGCATCGGCAACTCCGGCCCGCTGCCGGTGGAGATCAGCAAGGGCATCGCCGACGGCGACCTGGCGGTGGCCTCGGTGCTCTCGGGCAACCGCAACTTCGAGGGCCGCGTGCACCCGGAAGTGAAGATGAACTACCTGGCCTCGCCGCCGCTGGTGGTCGCCTATGCGCTGGCCGGCACGCTGGACATCGACCTGACCAGGGACGCGATCGGCACCGGCAACGACGGCAAGCCGGTCTACCTGAAGGACATCTGGCCGAGCAACCAGGAAATCTCCGACGCGATCGCCGGTGCGATCAACCCGGCCATGTTCGAGAAGAACTATGCCGACGTGTTCAAGGGCGACAGCCGCTGGAACCAGATCGCCTCGCCGGACGGCGCGGTCTACCGCTGGAATGATTCCACCTACATCAAGAACCCGCCCTACTTCGACGGCATGACGATGGCGCTGGGCAAGGTGGAGGATATCCACGGCGCCCGCGCGCTGGGCGTGTTCGGCGACTCGATCACCACCGACCACATCTCGCCGGCCGGCTCGATCAAGAAGGACAGCCCGGCGGGCCGCTTCCTGATCGAGAAGGGCGTGCAGCCGAAGGACTTCAACTCCTACGGCTCGCGCCGCGGCAACGACGACGTGATGGTGCGCGGCACCTTCGCCAACATCCGCATCAAGAACCTGATGCTCGACAACGTCGAAGGCGGCTACACCCTGCACGTGCCGTCGGGCGAGCAGCTGGCGATCTACGATGCCGCGGTGAAGTACAAGGCAAGCCGTACTCCGCTGGTGGTGCTGGCCGGCAAGGAATACGGCACCGGTTCCTCGCGCGACTGGGCGGCCAAGGGCACCCTGCTGCTGGGCGTGAAGGCGGTGATCGCCGAGAGCTTCGAGCGCATCCACCGCTCCAACCTGGTCGGCATGGGCGTGCTGCCGTGCACCTTCAAGGACGGCCAGAACGCGCAGACGCTGGGCCTCACCGGCAAGGAAACCTTCGACATCACCGGCCTGGACGACGGCAACTCGAAGGAAGCCACGGTCGTCGCCACCGCCGCCGACGGCAGCAGGAAGCAGTTCAGCGTGAACGTGATGCTGCTGACCCCGAAGGAACGCGAGTTCTTCCGCCACGGCGGCATCCTGCAGTACGTGCTGCGTCAGCTGGCGGGCAAGAAGGCCGCCTGATTTCCCGCCCGGAGCTGCACAAGACGAAAGACCGCCCTGCTGTCCGGGGCGGTCTTTCCGTTTGCGGAAAATCGAATGGCGCCAGCGACGCGGCGCCTACAGCGCGTGCGTCCAGGTGGCCGAGTAGCAGCGCCACGCGCCGTCTTCCTCGCGCCACGCCGATTCGACCTGGTACAGGCCCAACTGGTCGGGCAGCAGCCTGCCGCCGCTGGTCAGGGTGACGGTGAACGAGGCCACCATCCGTTCGCCGCGATGCTCGATCGACACCGGTCCCATCGTCACGCCGATATGCTCGCCACGCAACGCGAACAGCCGCACCATGTCGACCAGCTGGCGCCGGTCCAGCGTGCCGGCATTGCCATCGAAATCTTCGCTCAGCGGTTTGCCTACGCCACCGGCCGAGCCTGCCTCGGCCGCCTGGACCACCGCTGCGATCGCTTCGCGCACCTGCACTTCATCAGGCGTGCGGCGACAGGCCGGCAACGCCAGTACCAGCAACGCGAGCGCGGCCAGCAGACAGGCGTTTTTTCTCGGGAAGATCATCGATGGAACTCGCTGCGGTGAGGCTTGCCGCTATACGCGGGCGTATGCTCCAATGAAACGACGCGTGGGGCATGATGGAGCCGCGTCATCCTAAAGCCATCGTCCACCTGCCGTCATCGACAAAACAGGGAACCCGAGCATGAGCAACGAACGTCCTTGGCTGGATCACTATCCAGCCGGCGTACCCGCAGAAATCGACGTCAGCCAATACGCCTCGGTGCCGGCCGTGCTGGAAGAAGCGTTTGGACGTTTCAGCGATCGCCCGGCGTTCTCCAGCTTCGGCCGCCAGCTCAGCTACGGCCAGATCGACGCGCTGAGCCGCCAGTTCGCCGGCTACCTCACCGGCGTGCTCAAGCTCGGCAAGGGCGACCGCATCGCGATCATGATGCCGAATGTGCTGCAGTACCCGATCGCGCTGTTCGGCGCACTGCGCGCCGGGCTGGTGGTGGTCAACACCAACCCGATGTACACCGCGCGCGAGCTCAAGCACCAGCTCGACGACGCCGGCGCCAAGGCGATCGTGGTGCTGGACAATTTCGCCGCCACCGTGCAGCAGGTGGTGGCCGACACCGGGGTGCGGCACATCGTCACCACCGGCATCGGCGACCTGCTCGGCTTCCCCAAGGGCGCACTGATCAACTTCGTGCTGAAGCACGTGAAGAAGATGGTGCCGGCGTTCCACCTGCCGCAGGCGGTGCGCTTCCGTGACGCGCTGGCGCGCGGCGCGGCGCATCCGCTGCAGCCGGTCGCACTGGGCCACGACGACATCGCCTTCCTGCAGTACACCGGCGGCACCACCGGCGTGGCCAAGGGCGCCATGCTCAGCCACGGCAACATGATCGCCAACATGCTGCAAGCCGACGCCTGGATCGGCGCCAACGCCAAGCCAGGCCAGGAAGTGATCATCACCGCGCTGCCGCTGTACCACATCTTCTCGCTGACCGCGAACGGGCTGGTGTTCATGCGCCTGGGCGGGCTCAACTGGCTGATCACCAACCCGCGCGACATGCCGGGTTTCGTCAAGGAGCTGGCCAAGTCCGGCTTCACCGCGCTGACCGGCGTCAACACGCTGTTCAACGGGCTGCTGCATACGCCCGGCTTCGCCGAGCTCGACTTCTCCCGGCTGCACCTGACCCTGGGCGGCGGCATGGCGGTGCAGCGCGCGGTGGCCGAACGCTGGCAGAAGGTCACCGGCTGCACCCTGGCCGAAGCCTATGGCCTGACCGAGACCTCACCCGCGGTCTGCATCAATCCGCTGGATCTCAAGGAATACAGCGGCTCGATCGGCCTGCCGGTGCCGTCCACCAACGTGGCGATCTGGTCGGAGGACGGCAAGCCGCTCCCCGTCGGCGAGGTGGGCGAGCTGATGGTGCAAGGACCGCAGGTGATGAAAGGCTACTGGCAACGCCCGGACGAGACCGCCAAGGTGCTCGGCGCCGACGGCTGGCTGCACACCGGCGACATCGCGAGGATGGACGTCAACGGCTACTTCTACATCGTCGACCGCAAGAAGGACATGATCCTGGTGTCCGGCTTCAACGTCTATCCGAACGAGGTCGAGGACGCGGTGATGCAGCACCCCGGCGTGCTTGAAGTCGCCGCAGTCGGCGTGCCGGACGAGCATTCCGGCGAAGTGGTGAAGCTGTTCGTGGTGCGCAAGGACCCGAACCTCACCGAGGACGCGCTCCGGCAGTTCTGCCGCGAGAATCTCACCGGTTACAAGCGGCCCAAGTTCATCGAGTTCCGCGACAGCCTGCCGAAGAGCAACGTGGGCAAGATCCTGCGCCGCGAGCTGCGCGACGAGAAGAAAGCCACCGCCTGAACGGCGATCCGGCCTCAAAACGGAAACGCCCGCACCATGCGGGCGTTTTTCTGCGGCAGCGGAGTTTCGCTCAGCCCTCCTTCCAGTGCTCCAGGATATCGGCGTATCCGCCAAGCAGGTTCCACAGCGGCACCTGCTTGTCCTCCGGGATGTGGCTGTACGAAAATCCGATGTGGTGGTCGGAGATGCGCGCGATCACAGCCTCCAGGTGGATGTGCAGGTTGCGCCCGAAGATCATGTCGAGCACCCAGCTCTGCCCCACCTCGCCGGACCAGCCCAGCGGACGCCGCAGCAAGGCGCCGGTAGCCGAGATATCGACCAGCTCGGTCGGCTGCGACTCGCCGTGCCGGCTCATCAGTACCGTCGTCTCGATCTGCATGCGCGCCGGGCGCAATTGCTCCTTGCCCGTGCCGTCTGGTCCACGCTTGTTGTCGTTCGCCATCAGTCCACCATCCGCCTGCGCCCGCCCTACGGCCACCACAGCGTGGCCAACATCATCCTGAAACCTTCCTGCCGCATCATGCACATGGATGCCTCGCGCATTCCGTGCATGACTCACGCCCTCACTGTCCAGCGTATCGGCGGGCCGTGTTCATCGTGGATATTACAAGCAACCACCATGCCATCCATTCCGGCCGGCCGGCCGGATGCAGGTGCCGATCAACACCTGCCGAAACCGCGCCTGGCGGGCCTCGGAATCACGCCGGGTTCGCCACGGCTACCCGCCGTCGACGCGGGGCTGCGTCTGACGCGGCCAAGTCGCATCCGACGCATTGGGTCACATGCCGCCCTGCACCGCTGGAATCCCCGATTCACCCGGCGGGACCGGCGTATTGTGCCGATCATGGGGGTACGCATGGAGTCGGCGAACGCACCGGATTCCAATTCCGGCACATGCGCCGCTGGACTTGCCGCCAGCCAGACGCTACTCTTTGCCCACGCGTGGTTCCAGGAAACGGTTGCCGATCACCTCGGGCACCCAGTGGCTTCCATGCGATTGCTCTCTGAACCGACCCGTTGAACCGTCAGTGGCGCCACCCCTCGCCGCCCCTGGCTTTCGCCCTTGCCGTGGCTGACAACCCGGAGCCGGCGTACAACGGTCGCTTGCGGCCAGCCTGACCGAACCGCCATCGAGCGGCATCGTCATGCCCGTCGTGGCGATAGCGCCCGTCGCGCCCCGACCGAAATTGTGAAAAACGCAGTACCCCGGGAATGCCGCCTCACCGCCGTGTTCCGAGTGCGGACACCCCATGGTTGTGCCGGCATGTGGATGATTCCGATCGTGTTGCACACTGCCAGCCGCCGCAGGCGGCCCGATGACATGTATTGATGAGCACTGAGCCCGTCGAGCCACAGAGCCCGGATGCCGTAGCGCAGGATGCGTTTGCATCGGTACCGCAGCAGCAGGAAATGCCGCTGGCCATCGTGCGCGGCCAGCCGATGCTGCAGATGCCGCAGGACCTGTACATCCCGCCGGATGCGCTCGAGGTCATCCTGGAGGCGTTCGAGGGTCCGCTGGACCTTTTGCTGTACCTGATCCGCCGGCAGAACCTGGACATCCTCGACATCCCGGTCGCCGAGATCACCCGGCAGTACATGGCCTACATCGAGCTGATGCGGGACGTGATGCGGCTGGAGCTGGCCGCCGAATACCTGCTGATGGCCGCGATCCTGGCCGAGATCAAGTCGCGGCTGCTGCTGCCGCGGCCGCCGGCCGAGGAAGGGCTGGAGGACGATCCCCGTGCCGAGCTGGTGCGGCGCCTGCAGGAGTACGAGCGGTTCAAGCGCGCGGCCGAGGACATCGAGGCGCTGCCCCGGCAGGAACGCGACAGCACGGTGGTGCACGCCGACGTGGGCGAGCGCAACGTGATCAAGCTGCCGCCGCCGCTGGAGCTGACCGAACTGCTGCTGGCGCTGAAGGACGTGATGCACCGCGCCGAATTGTTCGGGCATCACGCGATCAAGCGCGAGGCACTCAGCGTGCGCCAGCGCATGGGCGAATTGTTGAGCCGGCTCGACGACAGCAGCTTCCATCGCTTCGAGAGCCTGTTCGACGTCAGCGAAGGCCGCCTCGGCATCGTGGTGACCTTCCTGGCGATGCTGGAGCTGGCCAAGGAAATGCTGGTCGAGATCGTCCAGGAAGAGCCGCTGGCGCCGATATACGTGAAGGCGAAGGCGACCACTTCCGGACATGCCGCCGAGGAACCGGCGGACGACACCGCGACGGGCGAATCGGCGCTGGTCGAGTCGTCCGGCGAATGAACGATACCCACCTGAATCCGCAACCGACTCCGAAGGTCATGCAGATCGAGCAACTCAAACCCATCATCGAGGCCGCCCTGCTGGCCTCCACCCAGCCGATGACCGTGCAGCAGCTGGGCGACCTGTTCACCGAGGCCGACGACGTCGGCCGCGAGCAGATCGCCCACGCGCTCGAGGCATTGGCCGGCGACTGCGCCGGGCGCGGCATCGAGCTGAAGGAAGTGGCCTCCGGCTTCCGCTACCAGGTGCGCCAGGACGTGCATGCCTGGATCTCGCGGATGTGGACCGAGCGGCCCAGCCGCTATTCGCGCGCGCTGCTGGAGACGCTGGCGCTGATCGCCTACCGCCAGCCGATCACCCGCCCCGAGATCGAGCAGATCCGCGGCGTGGTGGTGTCCTCCAACATCATCAAGACGATGGAGGAGCGCGAGTGGATCCGCGTGGTCGGCTACCGCGACGTGCCCGGCAAGCCGGCGCTGTTCGGCACCACCCGCGCCTTCCTCGACTACTTCAACCTGAAATCGCTGGACCAGTTGCCGCCGTTGTCGGAAATCCGCGACATGGAAGACCCGCAGCTGCGCTTCGAACCCGAGCCGCTGCCCGCCCGCATCGTGCGCGACCTGCCGATCGATCCGGACGAGGAAACGCCCGACGCCGAGACCCCGGCCATCGACCCCGTATCCGGCGACGCCGGCTCCGATCCGAGCCTGCACGCCGAGACCCCTGCAACCACTGCCGACGAGGCAGCGACCCCCGCCGCGGACGCCGAACCCGACGCCGCCGAGCCAGATCCCGAGGAGTACCGCGCATGACTGCGCCGCAAAAATCCGTCCTGTCCCTGAAGCGCGAACCCCGTGCCGACGCCGACGCTCCCGCCCTGGAAGAGCGCCTGCACAAGGTGCTGGCGAATGCGGGCCTCGGCTCGCGCCGCATGCTCGAAGTGCGCATCCAGTCCGGCGAAGTCGAACTCAACGGCAGCCCCGCCACGATCGGCGCCAGCGTGCACGCCGGCGACCGCGTGGTGATCGACGGCAGGCAGTTCGTGGTCGCCACCGACAGCCGCGACGCCGCCGAGGTGGTGATCTACCACAAGCCCGAAGGCGTGCTGACCACCCGCGACGACCCGGAGGGCCGCCCCACCGTGTTCGAACAGCTGCCGCGCCTGAAGGGCGCGCGCTGGGTCGCTGTGGGCCGCCTCGACATCAACACCACCGGTCTGCTGCTGCTGACCACCGACGGCGAACTGGCCAACGCGCTGATGCATCCGAAGAGCGGGCTGGAGCGCGAATACCTGTGCCGCGTGCATGGCGAGGTGCCCGACGAGGTCATCGAACGGCTGAAGGCCGGCGTGCAGCTGGAAGACGGCCCCGCCCGCTTCGACGAGATCGCCGTGATCAGCCGCGGCGGCAGCCACAGCTGGTTCCGCGTGGTGATCCGCGAGGGCCGCAACCGCGAGGTGCGCCGCCTGTGGGACTCGCAGGGTTTCCTGGTCAGCCGGCTCAAACGCATCCGCTACGGCACGATCGAGTTGCCGCGCCACCTGCGTCGCGGCGAATGCGAGGCGCTGGACGCCGAGAACGTCAAGCAGCTGCGCCAGACCGCCGGCCTCGGTGCGCCGCAGCCGGTGCTGACCCTGAGCCCGGTGCTGCACCAGCGCCGCGCCAATCGCAACGTCACCGAATACCGGCCCGAGCGCGGCGCCGGCACGGCCTGGACCGGCGGCCAGGACGAGGCGCGCGAACTGCGCGCGTTCGACCGCATCCGCGAGGAACCCGTGCGCGGCCGCAAGCCGCCACGCGGCGGCGGCAAGGATGTCAACGGCAACGTCGCCCGCCCCGAGCGCAGCGACGGCGGCAGGCGCGGCGGCAAGGGCCGGCGCGTGGCGCCGGGCCAGGAACTGCCGTCGGTGCGCACCTGGTTCGCCGGCGAAAGCCGGGACGGCGGCGCCCGCCCGAGCGGCCCGCGCGGCGCTGCCGGCGCCGGCAATCGCCGGCCGAGCGGTGGCGGCAAACCGTTCGGCGGACACGGTCACCACGGCGGTGAAGGCCGCACCGCCGGCGGCAGCCCGTACAGCGGTTTCGGCGGCGAGGCACGCGGCCATGGCGCCGGCGGCAACCACGCACCCGGCAACCGCAGTGCCCGCCCGCAGAGCCAGGGCAATCGCGCCCACGGCGGTCCCGCACACCCACAAGGCCATGGCGGCAATCGGCCCGCGGGCCGGCCGCAGGGCGGCGGCCGCCACGGCGGTCCCGCCGGCGGACGGCCACCCGGCCGCGGTGGCAACCGCTCCGGCAACCGCTGAGGAACCGGCGATGGTGCGCATCTACCACAACAACCGCTGCTCCAAGTCACGCGCCACGCTGGCCCTGCTGGAAGAGCGTGGCGGTGCGATCGAGGTGATCCACTACCTCGACACCCCGCCGAGCGCTGCCGAGCTGACCGCCCTGCTGAAGCAGCTGAACATGGGCGCCCGCCAGTTGCTGCGCAGCGGCGAAGAGGAGTTCCGTTCGCTGGGACTGGACAATCCGGCGCTCGACGACGACGCCCTGATCGCCGCGATGGTGGCGCACCCGAAGCTGATCGAACGCCCGATCGTCGTCGCCAACGGCAAGGCCGCACTGGGCCGGCCGCCGGAAGCGGTGCTGGCGATACTCTGAGGAGTCCGCCGTAGCGCTTCCAGCGCGCTACCGTGCTTCGCTTGCCCTGCTCAATCCGGATCGAGCGAAAACGCGTCGGCATCCATCCACGCCGGAAAACGCTCGCGGTGCGCCAGCAGCGGCGCCGGGTCCAGCGTGACCGTCACCACCTGCTCCTGCGCGCCCAGCTCCAGCAGCGGCTCGCCGACCGGATCGATCACCGCGCTGTCGCCGGCATAAGGCAGCTCGTTGCCGTCCACGCCGACCCGGTTCACTCCGGCCACGTAGCTCAGGTTCTCGATCGCCCGCGCGCGCAGCAGGGTGCGCCAGGGCTGGCGGCGCGGCGCGGGCCAGTTCGCCACGAAGATGGCGAGGTCGTAGTCCATGCCGCCGGCGGCGGAGGCCAGCCGGCGATTGCGCAGCCATACCGGGAAGCGCAGGTCGTAGCAGACCTGCGGCAGGATGCGCCAGCCCTTCAGCTCCACCACCAGCCGCTCGCTGCCGCCGCCGTAGCGGGTGTGTTCGCCGGCCATGCGGAACAGGTGGCGCTTGTCGTACTGCGCGAAGCTGCCGTCCGGCCGCACCCACAACAGGCGGTTGTAGACGACGCCGTCCTCGCGGATCGCCAGGCTGCCGCAGATCACCGCGCCGACCTCGATCGCCAGCGCGCGCAGCCACGCCACACCCTCGCCGTCCATGGTTTCCGCGCTGGCGCGGGTGTCGTTGCTGAAGCCGGACAGGAAGGTTTCCGGCAGCACGATCAGGTCGCTGCCTTTCGCCTGGCGCACCAGTGCGCCGTAATAGTCGCGATTGGCCGGCGCGTCGTGCCAGCGGGTGGCACCCTGCACCAGCGAGACCCTCAGCGCTTGCATGGTCAGAGCCGGCATAGCCGCTCCGCCGCCGCATCCATCGTGGCGTCGCTCTTGGCGAAGCACAGCCGCAGCAGGCGCGTGCCCGGCGCGCTTTCGTAGAAAGGCGTCAGCGGGATCGCCGCCACGCCGCCCTGCTCGACCAGCCACCTGCTGAAGGCGAGGTCGTCCTCGTCGCGGATCGCCGAATAGTCGACCAGCTGGAAATAGCCGCCCGGCACGTCGAGCAGCTTGAAGCGCGACGGCGCCAGCAGCGCGCGGAAGCGGTCGCGCTTGGCCTGGTAGAACGCCGGCAGTTCCAGGTAGTGCTGCGGCGTGCTGGCCATGAACTCGGCGAACGCCACCTGCGCCGGGTGGAAGGTGCAGAACGTGAGGTACTGGTGCACCTTGCGGAACTCCGCCGACAGCGCAGCCGGCGCCACCGCATAGCCGACCTTCCAGCCGGTGCAGTGGTAGGTCTTGCCGAACGAGGAGATCACGATGCTGCGCCCGGCCAGCTCCGGGTGACGCAGCACGCTTTCGTGCTGGGCGCCGTCGTAGACGATGTGCTCGTAGACCTCGTCGGACAGCACCACGATCTTCGTGTCGCGCACGATCGTCGCCAGCTGCTGCAGGTCATCCGCCGACAGCACCGCGCCGGACGGGTTGTGCGGCGTGTTGATCATGATCATGCGGGTCTTCGGCGTCACCGCGTCGCGCACGCGCTGCCAGTCGATCGCGAACGTCGGCACGGTCAGCGGAATGTGCACCGCACGCGCGCCCTGCAGCTCGATCGCCGGCTCGTAGCAGTCGTAGGCCGGGTCGAATACGATCACCTCCTCGCCCGCGCGCACCGTCGCGGCGATCGCCGCGAAGATCGCCTCGGTGGCGCCGGAGGTGAGCGTGATGTCGGTATCGACGTCGAGCCGGCGGCCGTACAGCCTTTCGGTCTTCAGCGCGATCTGCTCGCGCAGCGCGGCGGTGCCGTGCATCGGCGCGTACTGGTTGCGGCCTTCGTTCATCGCGCGGGTCAGCGCATCGCGCAGCCCCTGCGGCGGCTCGAAGTCGGGAAAGCCCTGGCCCAGGTTGACCGCCTGGTGCTGCAGCGCGAGCTGGCTCATTACGCTGAAGATGGTGGTGCCGACTTTGGGAAGCTTGGTCGCGATCATCGTTTGGCCGTATAAATGTCCGTGAACCCGGCAGCGTACTGCATCGGGGCGATCGTGCGCATCACGCCACGGGAAGTTCGTCCTGCGCGCGCTGCTTGCATTGCTCGTGCTTCTGCAAGGTAGTGGCCGGCAACCGCTCGGCCAGGAAATCCACCAGTGCACGCACGCCCGGCAGCATGCCGCGGCGGCTGGGATAGACGAAGTGCATGGTGCCCTCGGGCACGCTCCACTCCGGCAGTACCACTTCGAGCTCGCCCGCGGTGATCGCCGGCGCGCAGACGAACTCCGGCAGCAGCGCCACGCCCATGCCGCGGCTGGCGGCTTCCAGCAGCACCGCAAAATCGCCGGTGATCAGCCGCGCCTGCACTTCCACGCTGGTCTGCGCGCCATTCGCACCGATCAGCTCCCACAGCTGGGCACCCTCGTGCTCACTCATCGACAACGCCGGCAGGCGGGCCAGGTCGTCTGGCTGCAGCGGGTGCCCCTGTGCCTTCAGCAGGGCCGGGCTGGCCACCAGCTTGGTGCGCGACAGGCCGAACGTGCGGATCACCAGGTTCGCGTCGGTATCCAGCTTGGTGCGCACGCGGATCGCCAGGTCATAACCCTCGCCGATCACATCGACCCGGCGGTTGCTCGACAGCAGCCGCACCTGCATCTTCGGGTACTGCGCGAGGAAATCCGGCAGCACATGCGCCAGCACGGTCTGCGCCAGCGAGACGGGGCAGCTCAGGCGCACCACGCCGCGCGGCTCGGCGCGCAATTCGTCCACCGCATCCTGCGCCGCCTGCGCTTCCTCCAGCACGGCGCGGCAGTGCGCGTAGAAACGCTCGCCGACCTCGGTCACCACGAAGCGCCTCGTGGTCCGTTGCAGCAGGCGCACGCCGAGGCGCTCCTCCAGCTGGGCTACGCGCTTGCTCAGGCGCGACTTCGGTACGCCCAGCGCGCGGCCGGCCGCGGAAAAGCCGCCGTGCTCGACCACCGCGGCAAAAAAGTACAGATCGTTGAGGTCCTGCAGGGCGCCACTCAATACGGTCATCGACTGTTTCCTGTTAGGAACGATAAGTCTGACAAATCCTATCTTATCGCCAGATTGTCCCAACCCTATCCTTACTCCATCGCCGGCCAGCCGGCTCGACCAGGAATAACGCCATGAAACTCTTGCATATCGACTCCAGCGCGCTGGGTGGCTACTCGGTGTCGCGCCAGCTGACCGCCGACATCGTAGCCGAGCTGAAACGCAGCACGCCCGATGCCGCCGTCCATTACCACGACCTGGCCGCGCAGCCGCTACCGCACTGGACCCCGGTAGCCGACGCCAGCGATCCGGCCGCCGTGCTCGGCGCCGAAATGCTGGAGGAATTCCTCGCCGCCGACGTGGTGGTGATCGGTGCGCCGATGTACAACTTCGCCATTTCCAGCCAGCTCAAGGCCTGGGTCGACCGCATCCTGGTCGCCGGCAAGACCTTCCGTTACACCGCGAACGGCCCCGAGGGCCTGGCCGGCGGCAAACGGATGATCGTCGCTTCCAGCCGCGGCGGCGTCTACAGCAAGGATTCGGCGGCCGCCGCGATGGACTTCCAGGAACCCTACCTGCGCGCCGCGTTCGCCTTCATCGGCATCAACGACATCGAGTTCGTGCGGGCCGAAGGCGTCGCGATCGGCGACGAGCAGAAGGCTGCGGCATTGAACTCGGCGCGCAGCACGATCGGGACGCTGGTCGCCAAGGCCGCCTGACCCCGCCTGCAGCGCGAACGCAAACGCCCTCTCCCCGCGGAGAGGGCGTTTTTCGTTGCAGCGCCTGCAGCCGGCGACCGCCCGGTGGAAAAACCGCACGCATGCCGACACACTGCGGGTTCACCCACCCACCGGAATCCGCGCATGAACCGCTTGCTAGGCCTGTCCATGCTCGCCCTGCTGGCGCTGGCGCCCACCGTGCAGGCCGCCGACCTGCTGGTCGACAACGTCAACGGCTACACGCTGGACGGCCACGGCAAGCTGCAACATTTTCAGGCGTTGCTGGTCGACCAGGGCAAGGTGGTCGCCACCGGCAGCCGTGCCGAACTGGCCGGCCGCGCCGGCGACGCCAGGGTGATCGACGGCCGCGGCCATACACTGCTGCCCGGCCTGATCGACGCCCACGGCCACGTGCTGGAGCTCGGCTACGCGCGCAACAGCGTCGACCTCACCGGCACGAAGTCGCTGGACGAGGCGTTGGCCAAGGTGAAGGCGTATGCCGCGGCACACCCCGAGGCGAAGTGGGTCCTCGGCGGCGGCTGGAACCAGGAAATCTGGAAACTCGGCCGCTTCCCCACCGCGAAGGAACTGGACAGCGCGGTGCCCGGTCGCCCCGTCTGGCTGAGCCGCGTCGATGGCCACGCCAGCTGGGCGAATACGGCCGCAATCCGGCTGGCCGGGGTGAGCAAGGCCAGCAAGGATCCCGACGGCGGCCGCATCGAGCGCGACGCCGACGGCAATCCGGCCGGCGTCTTCGTCGACGGCGCCACCGCCCTGATCGATGCGAAAGTCCCGGCGCCGACTCCGCAGCAGAAGGCCGCCGCGCTGGATACCGCCTTGGCCGAGTTGGCCAGCGTGGGCCTCACCGGCGTCGCCGACGCCGGCATCGACCTGGCCAATTACCGGCTCTATCGCCGCTACGCCGACGAGCACAAGCTCACCGCGCGCATCTACGCGATGATCCGCGACACCGGCGAGGATTTCGACACGATCAGCAGGGACGGCCCGCTGATCGGCTACGGCGACGGTTTCCTCACCGTGCGCGCGGTCAAGCTGTTCGCCGATGGCGCGCTGGGCAGCCGCGGCGCGGCGATGCTCCAGCCCTACGCCGACGACCCGCACAACCGCGGCCTGCTGTTCATGCCGCCGGCGACGATGACCGCGAAGATCGACAAGGCGTTCGGCAAGGGCTACCAGGTGGCCATCCACGCCATCGGCGACCGCGCCAACCGCGAAGTGCTGGACAGTTTCGCCGCCGCCTACACGACCCACCCGGACGCCATCGCGTTGCGCAACCGCGTCGAGCACGCGCAGATCGTGTCGCTGCAGGACATTCCCCGCTTCGTGCCGCTCAAGCTGATCGCCTCGATGCAGCCGACCCACGCCACCTCCGACATGAACATGGCCGAGGACCGCATCGGCCGCGAGCGGATCAAGGGCGCCTACGCCTGGCAGCGTTTCCTCAGGCAGGGCACGCTCGTCGCCGGCGGTTCGGATTTCCCGGTGGAATCGCCGAACCCGTTCTACGGCCTGTACTCGGCGGTTACCCGCGAGGACCACCAGGGCCAGCCGCCCGGCGGCTGGCACCCGGACCAGGACATGACGCCAAGCGAGGCATTGCGCGCGTTCACCCTCGACGCAGCGTACGCGGAACACGCGGAAAAGAGCCTGGGCACGCTGGAGCCGGGCAAGTGGGCCGACTTCATCGTGGTCGACCACGACATCTTCAAGGACCCGTCAAGCAGGATCTGGAACACGAAAGTGTTGCAGACCTGGGTCGGCGGCAGGCAGGTCTACGCCGCGCAGGATTGATCGGGCAATCCCACGCGCAACGGCCGGCCCAGCCGCCGGCCCTTGCGTGGCTGATCAGATCGCCGAGGTCCTGCCCCCGTCCATCGGGATGATCGCGCCGGTGACGTAGCTGGCCCGAGCCGAAGCCAGGAATACCGCGACATCCGCGATCTCCCCGGGCTCGGCCATGCGGCCCAGCGGGATGTCGGCGAGCTGGCGGGCCAGCACCTCCTCGCGCGGCAGGCCGCTGGCGCGCACCGCGGCATCCAGGCCCTCGTCGATCCGGCTGGTACGGGTGATGCCCGGGTTGATCGCGTTCACGCGCACGCCCTTGCCCGCGTACGCATTCGCGTAGCCCACCGTCGCCAGCATCAGGGCGGCGTTGGCCGAACCGCCGGCGATGTGCTGCGGGTTGGCCTGCCGCCCGCCCTGCCCGATCACGTTGACGATGCTGCCACGGCCGCGCGCGCCCATGCGGCGGATCACCGGGTCGATCGCGTGCATGTAGCTGAGGTACTTCGCCTCCATCGCCGCCAGCACCGCTGCGGCATCGAGTTCGTCCGGCGTTGCGCGACGCGCGGCGCCGGCGCAGTTCACCAGCACGTCGAGCGGGCCATGCGCATGCTCGATGCGTTCCATCACCTGCTGCGCCGCCACGCTGTCCTTCAGGTCCCCCGGCTGCACTGCCAGCGCCCGGCCCAGCGAGCCGAGCTGCTGCTGCGCCGCCTGCAGGTTCGCCGGATCGCGCGAGATGCCCACCACCTTCGCGCCCTCGCGCGCAAACGCGATCGCGCAGGCCAGCCCGATGCCCTTGCTGGCGCCGGTGACCACCACGACCCGGCTGGCCAATTCGAGATCCATGCGTGCCCCCGCGCGGCTGATATCGGCGCATTGAACCACGCCGGGCAGCCGCGGAATGACGGTTGTCAGCAACGATGGCCGAGGAATGCCCCTGTGCGGCCGCCGCCACAGGCCCCAGCATGGGCTGCCCGCCTGCCGGCACCGCCGGGCTCCCACCGGGCATAGGCCATCAGTCATGTTGCGAAATCGCATCGCGCCTATTGACGACTCGAAGTTCAGTGTTATAGTTAACTATAACACCACTAAACGAGATCACTAAGGAGGCCCGTCATGAAAGCGCAGAACCTGATCGCCAGCGCCGCCGCCGTCCTGTTCACCTTCGCCAGCCTGAGCGCCGTCCACTACAACGTCGACAGCCAGCCCGTCCCCGCCGGCAAGACCAGCGTCATCCCCGTCATCGACCTGGCCCCGGTCCAGGTCCGTCCCAGCGCCGCCGAGATGCGCTCCGCCGCCCTGTTGAACGAAATCGGGGTCGCCGGAATCGCCACCATCCCGGCCATGCGTCACCTGGAAAATCCCGGCAATACCGAGCAGTTCAACCTGCTCGGGTCGCAGCTGGTCATGCCCTACTATGCGTTTGGCAACAAGTTCGGCCGCATCGCGAAGGAATAAAACATGACCATGACCTGGAACGACAGCGTCCCGATCTATCGCCAGCTGCAGCAACGCGTGGTGGCGATGATCCTGGACGGCGCCTTGAACGAGGGCGACCCGCTGCCGTCGGTACGCCAGGTGGCCGCGGACTTTCAGATCAACCCGCTGACCGTGTCGAAGGCCTACCAGGAACTGGTCGACGAACAACTGGTTGAAAAAAGGAGGGGACTGGGCATGTTCGTCATCGAAGGCGCGCGCGAGGCGCTGCTGAAATCGGAACGCGAGCGGTTCCTGCGCGAGGAGTGGCCGGTATTGTTTGCCCGGCTGCAGCGACTGGGACTGGACCTGAAGACGCTTATGCGCGAAGCCCCGACCGAAAAGGGCAACGCCGACAAGGAGGAGAAATCATGAGCGCAGTCATCACGGCCAGCAGCCTGAGCAAGCGGTACAAGTCGGCGCTGGCGCTGGACGACGTCAGCTTCCAGGTCGAGCCCGGCCGCATCGTCGGCCTGATCGGCCCCAACGGCGCCGGCAAGACCACCGCGCTGAAGGCGATCCTCGGCCTCACCGATTTCCAGGGCGAGCTGAGCGTGCTCGGCCTCGATCCGCGCAGGCAGCGCGGCAAGCTGATGGAACAGGTCTGCTTCATCGCCGACGTCGCCGTGCTGCCACGCTGGATCCGGGTGCGTGAAGCCGTCGACTTCGTCGCCAACGTGCACCCGCGCTTCGACCGCAAGAAATGCGAGGCCTTCCTGGCCCGCACCAAGCTGCAACCGAATCAGCGCGTGCGGCAGCTGTCCAAGGGCATGATCGTGCAGCTGCACCTGGCGCTGGTGATGGCGATCGACGCCCGCCTGCTGGTACTGGACGAGCCCACCCTGGGTCTGGACATCCTCTACCGCAAGCAGTTCTACCAGAACCTGCTGGAGGACTACTTCGACGAGAACAAGACGATCATCGTCACCACCCACCAGGTGGAGGAAGTCGAACACATCCTCACCGACCTGATGTTCATCCGCGACGGCCGGATCGTGCTGGATGCCGACATGGACGCCGTCGGCGAGCGCTTCGCCGAGGTGATGACGAGCGCCGACAACGCAGCCGCCGCCCGCGCGCTGAAACCGCTGGACGAGCGCCAGGTGTTCGGCAAGAGCATCTTCCTGTTCGACGGCGCCGACCGCGCGCGACTCGAGGCGCTTGGCGAGATCCGCCGCCCCTCCGTCAGCGACCTGTTCGTCGCCACCATGAAAGGGACCTACGCATGAAAACCCGGGCTCTGAACGAAATGTACTGGTTGGTGAAGCGCGAGTTCTGGGAACACCGCGGCGGCTTCCTGTGGGCTCCGCTGATCACCGGCGGCGTGTTCCTGCTGCTGAACCTGATGGGCATCATCGCCGGCGAGGTAATCGGCGCGCAGCACGGCATGCACTTCATGTTCAACGACCGGATCCACATCCTCGACCATACGCTGAGTGCGGACGAGGTGGTCAGGGCCGGCACGCTGATGGACATGGTGATGTACTCGACCACGTTCATCATCAGCATCGTGCTGGGCTTCGTGGTGTTCTTCTACTGCCTCGGCGCGCTGTACGACGACCGTCGCGACCGCAGCCTGCTGTTCTGGAAGTCGCTGCCGCTGTCGGATACTGCGACGGTGTTTTCCAAGGTGGTATCCGCTACCCTGCTTGCTCCGCTGATTGCGCTGGTCTGCGGCGTGGTCACCGGCATCGCGATGCTGTTGCTGTTCGTGATCGCGCTGTCCTTCCACGGCGTCGGTGCCTGGCATCTGCTGGCCTACGCGCATCCGTTCCAGGTCGTCGCCAACCTGGTCGGCAGCATTCCGCTGTATGCGCTGTGGTCATTGCCGAGCGTGGGCTGGCTGCTGCTCTGCTCCGCCTGGGCGCGCAGCAAGCCGTTCCTGTGGGCCGCGCTACTGCCGGTGGCGGTGGGCATGATACTGGGCTGGTTCAACCTGATGGGTGGGCCTTTCATAGGCAACGGCTGGTACTGGGGCGACGTGTGCGGCCGCATCCTGCTCAGCGTGTTTCCGGGCAGCTGGCTGGGCGCTGGCAACTACCAGAGCGTGAGCAGTGGCGCGGAACACACGCTGGAAGCCCTGAACCTCGGCAACGCCTACGGGGTCATGGGCACGCCCCGTTTCTGGATCGGCGCGGTCGCCGGCCTCGTCATGCTCGCTGGCGCCATCTGGCTGCGCCGCTGGCGCGACGACACCTGATATCCGACCACATTCAAACGGGGAGAACATCGATGAAAACCAACGTCATCGCCATCGGCATCCTTGCCTCCGCGCTGTTGCTGCCGCTGGCCGCCTGCAGCCGGTCCGGGCAGGACACCGCCCAGCCGGGCGCCACCAGCGACATGACGCAGGCAGCGAAGGAAGTCCGCGAGCAGACCTCCTCGTCGATGATTGCCGTCGAGGTCCGCAAGAGCATCGAGCAGGCCAAGAAGGAGCTGGTCAGCAAGGACGTCAGCCTGGGCAATATCCACATCGGCGACGGTCCGCACCCGCACGACGGCTCCCTCCCCAAGGCGGTGATCACCCCGCAAGGCGAGCTGGTTATCGCCGGCAAGCCGGTATCTGCCACGCCGGAACAGCACACCCTGCTGGTGGATTACCGCCAGCAGATCGTCGGCATTGCCGAGGCCGGCATGGACATCGGCGCCAGCGGCGCGGACATCGGCGTCGCCGCAGCGAAGCAGGCGATCTGGGGCGCGTTCACCGGCAAGACCGACAAGGAGATCGAGGCCAGCATCAAGCCGCAGACCGAGCAGATCCAGGCCGCCGCCATGCAGTTGTGCAAGCGTCTGCCCGACATGCTGGTCTCGCAGCAGAAGCTGGCCGCCGCCATGCCCGCGTTCCAGCCCTATGCCACGATGACGCAGAAGGACGTCGACGATTGCGGCAAGAACATGAAGGACAAGGACGGCAAGAGGGGCTTTGCCGTGTTCTCCGACTGATCCGGGCATCCCTCTTGCATCATGCAACGAGGACTCTGGATGGAATGTCACTTATTCAAACGCCGTCATCCCCGCGAAAGCGGGGATCCCGTGTGACCGGATGACAACCGAGGCACTGGATCCCCGCTTTCGCGGGAATGATCGAGAGACGAGAAGTGAAGGTTCCGCACTCAAGCAAGCGCCATCTGGCTCTGGACGCATCCATCGCTGGCTTCTACTCGCCGTGGATGCCGCCCCTGGTCAGCGCCATCGGGTCGAGCAGTTTCTGCAGCTCGGCCTTCGACAATCCCGTCGTTTCCAGCGCGACCTCCATGATCGGCCGGTGCTGCTTGTACGCCAGCTTGGCGGTGGCTGCGCCCTTCTCGTAGCCGATCACCGGGTTCAGCGCGGTGACCAGGATCGGGTTCATCGCCAGCGCCTGGTTCACCCGCGCCTTGTTGACCTTGAAGCCGGCGATGGATTTGTCGGCCAGCAGCATGCTGACGTTGGCCAGGATCCCGATCGACTGCAGCAGGTTGTGCGCGATCAGCGGCAGCATCACATTGAGCTGGAAGTTGCCGGACTGGCCGGCGATGGTGATGGAAGCATCGTTGCCGATCACCTGCGCGGCGACCATCGCGGTGGCCTCGGGAATCACCGGATTGACCTTGCCCGGCATGATCGACGAACCCGGCTGCAGCGCGGGCAGCTCGATCTCGCCCAGGCCGGCCAAGGGGCCTGAATTCATCCAGCGCAGGTCGTTGGCGATCTTCATCAGCGCCACCGCCAGCGTCTTGAGTTGGCCGGACAGCTCCACCGCGGCGTCCTGCGCGGCCATGCCCTCGAAGTAGTTTTGCGCCGACTCGAACTTCACCCCGGTCAGCTTCTTCAGCTGCGTCGCCATCGCCGGGCCGAACTTCGGATCGGCGTTGATGCCGGTGCCTACCGCCGTGCCACCCTGCGGCAGCCGGCGCATGCGTTTCAGCGCATCCCCGATGCGCTCGATGGCGGAGCCGATCTGCGCCGACCAGCCTGACAGTTCCTGGCCGAAGGTGATCGGCATCGCGTCCATCAGATGGGTGCGACCGGTCTTCGGCGTGCTGCGCAATTCACGCGCGCGCCTGTCGATGGTCTGCTTCAGGTGCTTCAGCGCCGGCAGCAACTGCTCGCTGGCGGTGAGCGTGGCGCTGACGTGGATCGCGGTGGGGATCACGTCGTTCGAGCTCTGCCCGTAGTTGACGTGGTCGTTCGGGTGCACCTTGGCGCCGGCCGCCACCGCCAGGTGCGCGATCACCTCGTTCGCATTCATGTTGGTGCTGGTGCCCGAGCCGGTCTGGAAGATGTCGATCGGGAACTGCGCGTCATGCTGGCCATCCGCCACCGCCAGCGCCGCCTTGCGGATCGCCGCGGCCTGGTTCTTCTTGAGATGCCCCATCGCCAGGTTGACCTCGGCGGCCGCGGCCTTGATCAGCCCCAGCGCGCGGATGAACTGGCGCGGCAGGTGCAGGCCGGAGATCGGGAAGTTGTCGATCGCACGCTGGGTCTGTGCGCCGTACAGCGCGTCGGCGGGGACCTTCAGCTCGCCCATGCTGTCGTGTTCGATGCGGAAGTTGTTCATGGTTTGGTCCTTCGGTGGATGGAGAAAACCGAATCCTGGGGAACTCCCGTCGCCCCAGCGCAAGCTGGGGCCCAGTGACTCAGGGCCCTTGAAGACCACAGGCACTGGATTCCTGCTTGCGCAGGAATGACGAGCAAAAAAAGCCGTTTCATGGCTCGCCACTATAGGCCGCAACGCATCGCGCCGCCGTCAATGTAAAATGCCGGTTTTCCCCTTGCCGGAACCAGCGATGTCCTCCCACGCCCTCACCGCCCTGTCGCCGCTGGACGGCCGCTACGCCAGCAAGGTCGAAGCGCTGCGCCCGATCTTCAGCGAGTTCGGCCTGATGCACCGCCGGGTGCAGGTGGAAATCGCCTGGCTGCTGGCGCTGGCCGCCGATCCGCGGATTGTCGAGCTGCCGCCCTTCGACGCGGGCCAGGTCGCCACCCTGCAAGCGATCGCGGACGACTTCAGCGAAGCCGACGGCGAGCACATCAAGGCGATCGAGGCGACCACCAACCACGACGTCAAGGCGGTGGAGTACTTCATCAAGGAGAAGATCGGCGCCGACGCCGGCCTGGCGCAGGCCAGGGAATTCGTGCACTTCGCCTGCACCAGCGAGGACATCAACAACCTGTCCTACGCGCTGATGCTGCGCGACGCGCGCAGCCAGGTACTGCTGCCGCAGCTGGACGCGGTGATCGCCAAGCTGCGCGAGATGGCGCACGCGAACGCCGCGCTGCCGCTGCTCTCGCGCACGCACGGCCAGACCGCCTCGCCCAGCACGCTGGGCAAGGAAATCGCCAACGTGGTGGCGCGGCTGGAACGCCAGCGCAAGCAGCTCGCTGCCGTGGAGATTTCCGGCAAGATCAACGGCGCGGTGGGCAACTACAACGCCCACGCCATCACCTACCCGGAACTCGACTGGCGCGCGTTCTCGCAGCGCTTCGTGGAAAGCCTCGGCCTCGACTTCAACGCCTACACCACCCAGATCGAGCCGCACGACAACGTGGCCGAATACTGCGACGCGGTGCGCCGCGCCAACATCATCCTGATCGACCTGGCCCGCGACATCTGGGGCTACATCTCGCTCGGCTACTTCAAGCAGACGCTAAAGGCCGGTGAGGTGGGTTCCTCCACCATGCCGCACAAGGTCAACCCGATCGACTTCGAGAACGCCGAAGGCAACCTCGGCCTCGCCAATGCCCTGCTCGGCCACTTTGCCGAGAAGCTGCCGATCAGCCGCTGGCAGCGCGATCTCACCGACTCCACCGTGCTGCGCGCGCTGGGCACCGCGTTCGGCCACAGCCTGGTCGCGCTGGAATCGCTGAAAAAAGGCCTGGGCAAACTCAACGTCAACGCCGAACGCATCGCCGCCGACCTCGACGCCAGCTGGGAAGTATTGGCCGAAGCCGTGCAGACCGTAATGCGCCGCTACGGCCTGCCGCAGCCCTACGAACAGCTCAAGGCGCTGACCCGCGGCCACGGCATCACCAAGGAGTCGATGCGCGAATTCATCGCCGGCCTCGACCTGCCGGCCGACGCGAAGCAGCGCCTGCTGGAACTCACGCCGGGCGGCTACATCGGCTTGGCGGCGGGGCTGGCGCGGGATATCTGATCCTGCCGTCACCCCAGCGCAAGCTGGGGTCCAGCGCCTTGGCGCCGGCCAAACGGAGGCACCACGTTCCCGCCTGCGCAGGAACGACCAGCAACGACGGGCCGCGCGTCAGCACGCGCGGCCCGATGCATCTCAGGCTAGAGCCTTCTTCACCAACCCCTCGGCCTCCAATGCTGCCTGCACCGCGGGACGCGCGACCACGCGATTCTGGAACGCCAGCAGTGCCGGGAAGCCGGACAGGTCCAACTCGACCGGCTTCGCCCAGTTGGTCACGGTGAACAGGTAGGCGTCGGCTGCGGTGAACGCATCGCCCAGCAGGAACGGCTGCTTCGCCAGCACGTCCTCGATGAACTGGTAGCGCCGCTTCAGGTATTCCTTGCGCTCGGCGCGGGTGGCTTCCGGCGTGTCCGGCTTGAACAGCGGGCTGTAGCTCTTGTGGATCTCCGAGTTGATGTAGCCCAGCATTTCCTGCAGGCGGTAACGCGCCGGCGTGCCGTTGGCGGGCGCCAGGCCGCTGGCCGGCTTCTGGTCGGCCAGGTACTGCACGATTGCCGGGCCTTCGGTCAGCAGTTCGCCGTTGTCCAGCGCCAGCGCCGGCACGTAGCCCTTGGGGTTGATCTGCCAGAAATCCGCGCCGCCCTCGGTGCGCTTGGCCTTGCCGTCGACCTTCTCCAGCGTGAGCGGAATGCCGGCCTCGAGCGCCACGATGTGCGGGGAAAGCGAGCAGGCGCCAGGGGAGTAGTAGAGCTTCATGCGATGACTCCGTGTGGATGGGGGACACGGATGGCACACCGGACCAAGCGGCACGCCTCCGAACCGCGCATGCTACGCCGCCATGGTTACCATTGGATACCACCTAACCGCTGGTTGGTCCTAGAATGCGGTAACTCCCCGGTTACCGAGCCACCCGCATGGGCCTCCCCGTCCGCAAAAGCAAGGTCGCGCCGCCGCCCGCCTGCCCGCTCACCGAAAGCCTGGCGCTGCTGCGCGGCGCCTGGGCACCCAACGTGATCTGGTTCCTCAGCGGCGAACCGCGCCGCTTCGGCGAACTGCGCCACGACATCCCGCGCATCTCCGCCCGCGTGCTCAGCGCGCGCCTGCGCGAACTGGAATCGCGCGGCCTGGTCAGCCGCCGCCTGCTCGACACCTCCCCGCCCTCCGCCGAATACGCGCTCACCGAGCTGGGTCGCGAACTGCTGCCGGCGATCAGCGCGCTGGCGCGCGTGGGGCAGAAGCTGATTGCGGAGTGGAATTCGCGGGCTTCGCTGGTGAAGCAGGCGCGCGTGGTGGGGTGAGGTGCACTTGCTTGCCACCGGGACGGGCTCGTGGAACGATGCCACGGTCGCTTCCAGCGTTGCCAAATGCTGCGCGATTAGATTGCAGAGTCAGGCTGCAACCGGGAGATTCAAGTCGTTGATATTTTCAGGCTTGCACCACACCAGCTGCACTGACGGCACGAATTAGGCTGCGGGATTACACTGCAATCTGACACCTACTTCGAGTCAGGCCGATGGAAAGCACGCTGCTTGACGTCTCGCTCAAGCTACTTGCCGGGCTCGGAGTTACATCCGTCGCCGGCTTCCTGAGTCTGTATGCAGCTTGGATATCTTTTCCGCCAGAACTGGTAGTTGATGCTGTCATCGACAAGAGCAAGAAGTTCAACTCAGAATCGCGCATCAAGATCAAGAACAGCGGAAAGTTGCCGGCGCTTGCAGTCCAAGCCGATGCTGAGAATGTATGCGCGCGAATTGGCGGGCTCACGATGAGGAATTGCGGGTTCTTCAATGGACCTCATGTCTTCCCGCGCTTGTCTGGAGGGGAGGCTGCAGAGATTTCTGTCAGTCCCGGCATTGGCTTCGGTCAAGCTATGCAGATATCAGAGTTCTCGTATCGCCTGACGTTCATATACCGAACCAAGCTGCTCTTCCTCGGAAAGAGCTTCAAGAAGTCATGGGTTGTGGAACTGAGGAACTTCGAAGATGGATACGCGTGGAATGTCACCCCGGCCTAACAGATCGTCCGACGCGGACACGCAGCGGCATTGCGCCGCGAGGCGCGCTGGCGAGCGTACGCCCCGCGGCGCAATGCTGCTGCGTGCCGGTCGACTCCGACGTTAGATGCCCTCACCCCACCTCATCCGACCCCTCATTCACCCCCTCGAACAGGAACGTCGACAAGTAACGCTCGCCGGTATCCGGCAGCATCGCCAGCAGCACTGCACCTTGCGGTGCCTCGGCCGCCACCTGCAGCGCAGCAGCCAGCGTGGCGCCGGAGGAGATGCCGGTGAAGATGCCTTCCTGCTGTGCCAGGGCGCGCGAGGTGTCGCGGGCCAGTACGTCGTCGACCGGCACGATGCGGTCGACCACCTCGGGGTTGAGCACGGCCGGCACGAAGTCCGGCGTCCAGCCCTGGATCTTGTGCGGCTGCCATTCCTTGCCGGAAAGCAGCGCCGCGCCGGTCGGTTCGGTGGCGATCACCTTCACTTCCGGGCGCGCCACCTTGAGCACCTCGCCCACGCCGGTCAGCGTGCCGCCGGTGCCCCAGCCGGTGACGAAGTAGTCCAGCCGGCGGCCGGCGAAGTCGCGCAGGATCTCCGGCGCGGTGGTCTGCCGGTGATACGCCGGATTGGCGGGATTCTCGAACTGGCTGGCGAGAAACCAGCCGTGCTTCTGCGCCAGTTCCTGCGCCTTCGCCACCATGCCGGTACCGCGCGCGGCGCCGGGCGTGAGCACCACCTTGCCGCCGTAGGCGCGGATCAGCTTGCGCCGCTCGACCGAGAACGTATCCGACATCACCGCCACGAACGGGTAGCCGCGCGCCGCGCAGATCGCGGCCAGCGCCACGCCGGTGTTGCCCGAGGTGGCCTCGATCACGGTCTGGCCGGGCTTGAGCGTGCCGCGCTGTTCGGCGTCGAGGATGATCGCCAGGGCCAGGCGGTCCTTCACCGAACCGGCGGGGTTGAACGCTTCCACCTTCACGTACAACTCGACGTGCTTGGGGGCAAGGCGGTGAAGCCTGACGATCGGCGTGTTGCCGATGGTGTCGAGGATGCTGTCGTGGATCATGGGAAGGCTCCGGGTGGCAAGCTGAAAGGCGGTCGCGAGAGCATGCTCGCGCCCGGGTGAAACTATCGTCAGGCGCGGTGCACCGCTGCCAGTACGTCGGTAGCGGCCGGGCCGGCCGCGCGCGCGGGGCGGATGTCGTGTATTGCGGCGCCCAGCGGGGGCGCCCCGAACCAGGCCAGCGAGGTGGCCAGCGACGCCACTTCGCCCAGGATCAGCAACGCCGGCGAACGCACCCCGTGGGTCGCGGCCCGCTCGGCCAGGTGGGCCAGGGTGCCGGTGACCACCCGCTGCTCCGGGCGCGAGCCGTTCTCGACCAGGGCGAACGGGGTCGACGGCGCGCGGCCGTGCGCGACCAGCCGGGCCTGCAGCTCGGCCAGCTCGGCCACGCCCATGTACACGGCCAGGGTCTGCCGCTCCTGCGCCAGCGCGGCCCAGTCCAGGCTGTCGCGCGAGGACTGGCAGTGCGCGGTGACGAAACGCACCGACTGCGCGTGGTCGCGATGGGTCAGCGGCACGCCGGCGTAAGCCGCGCAGGCGACGGCCGCGGTAATGCCGGGCACCACTTCGTAGGGGATGCCGTGGGCGTGCAGGAATTCCAGCTCCTCGCCGCCGCGGCCGAACACGAACGGGTCGCCGCCCTTCAACCGCACCACCCGCCGCCCCGCCCGCGCGTGCTGTAGCAGCAACGCGTGGATGCCGTCCTGGGTGGTGTGGTGGTGGCCGGCCTGCTTGCCCACCTCGATCCGCTCGGCGTCGCGCCGGGCCAGCTCCAGCACCTCGGCACTGACCAGCCGGTCGTGCAGGATCACGTCGGCTTCGTTCAGCGCACGCAGCGCGCGCAGGGTCAGCAGGCCCGGATCGCCGGGGCCGGCGCCGACCAGCACCACCGAGCCCGTCCGGGTGGGCGACGGCGCCGCCAGTGCCTGCCCGGCCGCCTGCCAGGCCTCGTCCGGCCGGCCCTGGCGCAGCAGCGCGGCGACCGGACCGGCAAACAGTTCCTCGTAGAACCCGCGCCGCGCCGCCGGTTCCGGGTAGCGCAGGCGGATGCGCCGGCGCAGGCGTGCCGCCAGCGTGGCCAGCGCGCCCAGCGAATGGTCGAGCAGGGTTTCCAGCCGCTCACGCAGCAGCCGCGCCAGCATCGGCGCCTCGCCGCCGCTGGAGATCGCGATGGTCAGCGGCGCGCGATCCACCACCGCCGGCACGTGGAAGCTGGACAACGCGGCGTCGTCGACCACGTTGACGAAGATCCGCCGCAGCCCGGCAAAGGTGGCGATCAGCCGGTTCAGCTCGGCGTCGGAGGTGGCCGCCACCACCAGCCAGACCCGCTCCAGCCACGCCTCGCGAAACGCATCGGGGCGGTGGGCGATGCGCCCCGCCGCCGCCCAGCGCTGCAGCTGCGGGGTGAGCTCGGGTGCATTCACCGTGACCTGCGCCTGCGCGCCGAGCAGGGCCGCCACCTTGCGCTCGGCCACCGCGCCGCCGCCCACCACCAGCACGGCGCGGCGGGACAGGTCGGCGAACAGGGGATAGAGTTTCATCCGGGCGGAACCGCGGCGTGCAAGGGAGGGCGAAACCACGCTACGCAAGCGCCGTCGCGCCGGCAAATGATCTGCGCTTACGTCCATATGCCGCCGCGTCATGAAGCGCGCCGGACTTGACCATTCCAAAAAATGGACGTATAGACGTCCAATCATGATCATTTGCCGCCACCACGAACCAGCCCCCGGCCCCAGGCTGTCCGCCTGCGTCCAGGCTCCATGCACGCTGCCGGCCCGTGCCATGCGATGTATCCGTGTTCCGTCCGCGCCCCGATCGCACGATCCCGACCGCCCACGAGACCATCGCCATGACGCTGACCCAATTACGCTACCTCGTTGCCATCGCCGACTCCGGCCTCAACATCACGCTAGCCGCCGAGCGCGTCCATGCCACCCAGCCCGGCCTGAGCAAGCGGCTCAAGCAGCTTGAGGACGAGCTGGGCTTCCAGCTGTTCGTGCGCAAGGGCAAGAGTCTGGACTCGGTGACCCACGCCGGCCGGCACGTGCTGGAACGCGCCCGCACGATCCTCGCCGAGGTGGCCAACATCCGCTCGATCGCCGCCAACCTGCGCAACGAGGCGCGCGGCGAGCTGCGCATCGCCACCACCCACACCCAGGCCCGCTTCGCCCTGCCCGCCGCGATCGGCGCGCTGAACCGCAGCTACCCGCAGGTCAGCGTGCACCTGCAGCCGGGCCGCGACAGCGAAGTGCTGGCCCAGCTGGAGGCCGGCCGTGTCGACCTGGCGGTGATCAGCACCGCCGGCGCGCCCCCGGCCACGGGCATCGCGCTGCCGGCCTATCGCTGGCACCGGGTAATCGTGGTGCCGCAGGGACATCCGCTGGGCGCGGGCGGGCAACCGCCCACGCTCGACCAGCTGGCCGTGCTGCCGCTGGTCAGCTACGACTCCTCGCTGAAGCCCGACTCGTCGCTGCGCCGCGCGTTCGAGGCCGTCGACCTGCATCCGCAGATTGCGATGACTGCCGGCGACGCCGACCTGATCAAGACCTACGTGCGCACGGGTCTGGGCATCGGCGTGCTGGCCGAGATGGCGATGCTGGAAAGCGACACCGACCTGCGCGCGCTGCCGGCCGACCACCTGTTTCCCCAGTGCACGACCTGGATCGTGCTGCGCCGCGAAAGCGTGCTGCGCGAATACGTGCTGGAGTTCATCGCGCAGTTCGCGCCGCACCTGGACCGCCGCGACGTGGTGCGCGCCCTCGCTGCCGATGCTGCGCCCATCGAGTGGCCAGCGGTACCGCACTGGCGGGAGCGTCCGCCCACCGCGCTGCCCGACGCCGCCTGAAACCGTCCAGTCACGCAGGGCGGGCGCCGCCCGCCGCCCTTTCGGCACCCTGCGACGAAGTGTGGGAAGAGCGGCGGGCACTGCCCGCCCTACGGCGCTGCGAAGCTGCCGGATGCGGGCTGGACGAACCAGCGCGGGGAGTCTACGCCATGGTGTGCAGTCCGCATTCGCGCTTGAGCCCGAAGAAACGGGTGTCCTCTGCGTCCATGCCCGGCTCCCAGCGATGGCTGGTGTGGCTGTCGCCGATCGAGACGTAGCCCTGCTGCCACAGCGGGTGGTACGGCAGGCCGTGGCGCGCGAGGTACTGGCCGATGTCGCGATCGCTCCAGTCGGCCAGCGGATGGAATTTCCAGCGGCCGTTGCGGATCGCCGCGAACTCGATCGCTGCCCGGCTCCGCGACTGCCCGCGGCGCAGGCCGGCGAACCAGCCGGCGGCGTGCAGGTCGGCCAGCGCACGCTGCATCGGCTCGACCTTGCGCAGCCGGTTGTAGTGGTCGAGCCCGGCCACGCCCTGCTCCCACAACCGTCCGTGGCGCGCTTCCATCCAGGCGGGGCTGAGCGGCGAGCTGTACACCTTGAGGTTCAGCCCGAGCCGCCCGGTCAACTCGTCGACGAAGCGGTACGTCTCGGGAAACAGGTAGCCGGTGTCGATCAGCACCACCGGCATTGACGGCCGCTGGCGGGTCACCAGGTGCAGCGATACCGCCGACTGCGCGCCGAAGCTGGACGACAGCACGTGCTCGCCGGCGACGTTTTCCAGCGCCCATGCCACCCGGCGTTCGGCGTCGAGCCGGGACAGCATGGCGTTCAACGCGGCCAGCGCGCGCGGTTCGTGCGGCGCCTGCTCGAGCAGCACGGCGCTCACGCGAGCAGTTCCGCCGGAATGCGCCGCGACGGCAGCGGCGCGAGGATGCCGGCACGCAGCAGGAAATCGCCGAAGCCCTCGCCGTCCGCACGCTCGGCGGCGTAGCGCGCGAACAGCGGATCGAGCGCGGCGAGGATCGCCGCTTCGTCCACGTTCTCGCGGTAGACCTGGTTCAGCCGCTGGCCGCTGAAGTCGGCGCCCAGACGCAGGTCGTAGCGCCCCGGCCCGCGCCCGACCAGGGCGATCTCGCCAAGGTACGGCCGCGAGCAGCCGTTCGGGCAGCCGGACAGGCGCAGCAGGATCGGCGCGTCGGCCAGGCCATGCCGATCGAGCAACGCCTCCAGCTTCGGCAGCAGCGCCGGCAGGTAGCGTTCGCTTTCGGCCATCGCCAGGCCGCAGGTGGGTAGCGCCACGCAGGCGATCGCGTGGCGGCGGATCGCACTCTGCTCGCGGTAGCCGTCCAGTCCGTGTTCGCGCACGATCGCGTCGATATGCTCGCGCTCGCCCGCCGCGACGTTCGCCACGATCACGTTCTGGTTGCAGGTCAGGCGGAAGTCGCCGGCATGCACCTTCGCCAGCTCGCGCAGGCCGCTGAGCCAGCGGCGCCCGCCCGTGTCGGCGAGCCGGCCCGATTCGATGTGCAGGGTGAGATGCCAGCGGCCGTCGCTGCCTTCGACCCAGCCGTAGCGGTCGCCGTTGTGTTCGAAGCGGTACGCGCGCGGCGCGGCGAGCGCGTGGCCGAGGCGCGATTCCAGCTCGGCCTTGAAGGCGTCCAGGCCGTGCCGGTCCAGCGTGTACTTCAGCCGCGCGTGCTTGCGTTCGGCACGGTCACCCCAGTCGCGCTGCACGCGGATCGCCGCCTCGGCCACCGCGAACAACTGCTCCGGCGTGGCGAAACCGATCACGCTGGCCAGCCGCGGGTAGGTGCTGGCATCGCCATGGGTCGCGCCCATGCCGCCGCCGACGGCAATGTTGAAGCCGCGCAGCGTGCCCTGCTCGATGATCGCGATCAGGCCCAGATCCTGCGCGAACACGTCGATGTCGTTGAGCGGCGGGATCGCCAGGCCGATCTTGAACTTGCGCGGCAGGTAGGTGGCGCCGTACAGCGGCTCGCTCTCTTCCACGGGATCGCCGTGCAGCTTCTCGCCGTCCAGCCAGATCTCGTGGTAGGCGCGTGTCCTGGGCGCCAGCTCGGCGGAGAGCCGCGTGGCCCAGGCATACGCCTCAGCATGCGCGGCCGACTCCACCGGATTCGCCGTGCTGACCACGTTGCGCACCACGTCGCCGCAGGCGGCGATGGTGGTGGCCAGCGCCTCGTGGATCGCCGCGATGGTCGGCTTCAGCTGGCGCTTGATGATGCCGTGCCACTGGAAGGTCTGCCGCGTGGTGATGCGCAGCGTGCCGCTGGCGTACTCGCGGGCGATGCGGTCGAACACCAGCCACTGCGCCGGGGTCACCACGCCGCCGGGCAGGCGCGCGCGCAGCATGAACGAGTAGGCCGGTTCCAGTTTCTGCTTGCGGCGCTCCTCGCGCAGGTCGCGGTCGTCCTGCTGGTAGCTGCCGTGGAATTTCAGCAGCTTGGTGTCGTCGTCGCTGATCGCGCCGGTGACCGGGTCGGCCAGACCCTCGGCGATGCCACCGCGCAGGAAACGGCTGGCCGCCTTGATGTGTTCGAGGTGCGAGAGTTTCGTGCTCATGTCAGTACACGTCACGGGCGTAGCGGCCCTGCTGCAGGAGATCGCCGAGCCAGGCGTTCGCCTCGTCGGCTGAGCGGTTGCCGTGGGCCACGATCACGTCGACCAGCGCGGCGTGAACGTCGCGGGCCATCTGCTTCGCATCGCCGCAGACATAGAGGTGCGCACCGTTCTTCAGCCACGCATGCAACTCGGCGCCGCGCTCGCGCAGGCGCTGTTGCACATAGGTTTTATGCTCCGCGTCCCGCGAGAACGCCAGGTCGAGCCGGTGCAGCGAGCCGTCCTGCAATGCCTGCTGCCACTCCACCTGGTAGAGGAAATCACTGGCGAAGTGGCGGTTGCCGAAGAACAGCCAGTTGCGGCCCGTGGCACCGCTTTCGCGACGTTCCTGCACGAACGCGCGGAACGGCGCCACGCCGGTGCCCGGCCCGATCATGATGATGTCGCGCGAGCCGTCGGCCGGCAGGCGGAAGCGCTCGTTCGGCTCGATGAATACCGGCAGCTTGCCGTCCTCGCCGGTCGCGGCAAGCAGCGAGGAGGCGGCGCCCCAGTGCGCGCTGCCGTGCGCCTGGTAATCCACCACGGCCACGGTCAGGTGCACCTCCTCGCCCACCGCCTTCGTGCTGGAGGCGATCGAGTACAGCCGCGGCGCCAGTGGCCGCAGCGCCGCCAGCAGCGTTTCGGGTTGCCATGTCGCCGGGTAGCGGCGCAGCAGGTCGATCGGCTGCTCGTCGGCCAGTACCGCCGCGAACTGCGCCGACTGCTCCGGTTGCAGCAGCCTGGCCAGTTCGTCGTGGCCGCCGGCGGTCGCCAGCGCACTGATGAAGCCGCGGTGCAGCCGGGTGATTTCGCGCTCGCGGCCCAGCCACTGCCGCAGCGGCAACGTGCGCTGCTGGTGGGTCACCGGCTGCGCGCCGTCCAGTTGCAGGGCTTCCAGCCATTGCTCGACCAGTGCCGGCGGATTGTGCGGCCACACGCCCAGCGCATCGCCCGGCTGGTAATGCAGGCCGGAGCCTTCCAGCGACAGCTCGATATGCCGAACGTCGCGCGCGCTGTCGCGCGCCACGATGCGCTGGTTGGCCAGCACGGTGGCGGCGAACGGCTGTTCGCGCGACCAGGCGCTGCGGCTCGGCACCACGTGCAGCGGGGTCGCCCGCGCCGGGGCGCCGGCCTGGCGCAGCCGCTCCCGCGCCTGCTCCAGCGCCTGCTCCACCCACGGCGCGGCGACGGCTTCGACCTCGACGTCCGCTTCGCCGAACGCGGCGAGACGGCTGCCGCCCAGCTCGGCCAGGCGAGCGTCGAGCTCGCGCCCGATCGTGCAGAACTGCGGGTAGCTCGAATCGCCCAGCCCTAGCACGGCGAACTGCAGCGCCGGCAGCTTCGGCGCGCGCTTGCCGGTGATGAACTCGAACAAGCCGCGCGCGTCGTCCGGCGGCTCGCCGTCGCCCTGGGTGCTGATCACCACCAGCAGATGGCGTTCCTGCGCCAGCTCGCGCTGCGGATAGGCATCGGCGCGCAGCAGCCGCACCGGCAGGCCGGTCGCTTCAGCACGGCTGGCCAGCTGCTCGGCGATGCGCTTCGCGTTGCCGGTCTGGCTGCCGTAGACGATACTGAGCCGCTCAGCGCTGCGCTCGGCGACCGCGGAGGGGATGTCCCGCTGCGCCTGCGCCGCCTGCGCGGCACTCCACGCGGCGATCCAGTACAACTGGGCGACCGTCAGGCTCTCCAGCTCGCGGGTCAGCCTGGTCAGCTTTTCCGCATCCAGGTTCGGCGCTGGAAGGTTCGGCACGGCGACGGTATTCACGATGACTCCATTTGGACGTCCAAACTCTCGACGTGCAAATTATTTTCCGGGCGCCTGCTTTGGAAAGGATGTGTCGGCATGTGCATATGCCGAGTGCTTATTTCCGCGCGCGGAGGCCTCTTCCGATACTTGCTACACTTTTGCATCGCGCACGGATGTCTTCTGCCCATGCCACCGCTTTCCGAATTCTTCACCTTCGCTGCCGTAGGCGCATTCGCCCAGTTGGTCGACGGCGCGCTGGGCATGGCTTACGGCGTCGTCTCGGCGGCGATGCTGCTGGGGCTGGGGCTGCCGCCCGCGGTGGCCAGCGCCAGCGTGCATTACGCCGAAACCTTCACCTGCGGCGCCTCCGGCCTCAGCCACCTCGCTGCCGGCAACGTGCGGCGGCAGCTGTTCTGGACGCTCGTCATCCCCGGCATCATCGGTGCCGTGATCGGCGTTTGGGTGGTCACCCATGTCCCGGCCAGCTGGATGCGGCTGCTGCTCACCCCCTACATGCTGGGCATGGGCGTGTTCCTGCTGCGGCGGGCGACCCGGCGCGACCGCAGTCATGACGACGCGGTGCCGCGCGCCACCCGCCCGCTGGGCCTGGTGGCCGGTTTCGCCGATGCCGTGGCCGGCGGCGGCTGGAGCGCGCTGACCGTGACCACCCTGGTCGCCCGCGGCGCCACGCCACGCACGGTGATCGGCACGGTGCACCTGGCCAAGTGCGTGGTCAGTGCCGCCGCCAGCGTCAGCTTCCTGCTGCATGTCGGCGCCACCAACGGCGTGGCCGTGCTCGGCCTGATCGCGGGCGGCGTGGCCGCCGCGCCGCTGGGCGCCCTGCTCGTCCGCTACCTGCCGGCACGGGCCGCGACGCTGCTGGCCGCCACCGCGGTGCTGGCGCTGGGGCTCAACAACGTGATGAAGGCACTGTACTGACGTCGCCCCCGCCGGTCGCCGCTACAATGCGCGCATGACCAGGCCAGCCTCCTTTCCGATCGAAGTCCGCGGTTCCGCGAAGCAGCCGCTAGGCATGCCGCCGGCCCGTTTCCTGCGCGACTACTGGCAGAAGCGCCCGCTGCTGATCCGCCACGCGTTCCCCGATTTCAAGCCGCCGCTGCAGCCGGACGACCTGGCCGGGCTGGCCTGCGAACCGGCCGCGCTGGCGCGGCTGATCGTGCACGACGAGAAGCGCGACCGCTGGCGGGTCAAGTCGGCCCCGCTCGACGAGGCCGACTTCGCCGGCACCCCCGACAGCCACTGGACCTTGCTGGTGCAGGACGTCGACAAGTGGGACGTGGACGTGGCCGGCCTGCTGCACCACTTCAGTTTCCTGCCGACCTGGCGCGTGGACGACGTGATGGTCTCCTACGCCGAGCCCGGCGGCGGTGTCGGCGCCCACGTCGACCAGTACGACGTGTTCCTGCTGCAGGGCCTGGGGTCGCGGCACTGGGCGATCAGCGACGATCCGCTGGCGCCGAAGGCGTTCCGCCCCGACGTGGAGCTGAAGCAGCTGGTGCATTTCGAGCCGACCCACGAATGGCTGCTGGAACCGGGCGACATGCTGTACCTGCCGCCGGGCGTACCGCACGACGGCGTCGCCTTCGGCGGCCCGTGCATGACGTTTTCGGTGGGCATGCGCGCGCCCTCCCAGGCCGAACTGACCGGCGACCTGGCCGACTACATCGCCGAGCGCCTGCCGGAGGAACTGCGCTACGCCGACCCGGACCTCAAGCCGGCCACCGCTGCCGGCGAAATCGACCGCGCGGCGATCGAGCGGCTGAAGGACGCGCTGCCGTTCGCCGCGGCACTGCGCGACGACGCGCTGCGCGACTGGTTCGGCCGTTTCATCACCCGCTACCGCAGCGCGCAGGTGCCGGCGCTACCGGACAAGCCGCTGACCGACGCCACGCTGGCGAAGCAGCTCGATGCCGGTGCGCAGTTGCTGCGCCACCCCTGGTCGCGGCTGGCCTGGAGCCGCGGCAAGTCCGATTGCACGCTTTACGTCAACGGGCAGGCGTACCCGGCCACGCCGGCGCTGGCGCAGCAGCTGTGCGAGCAACGCGCGCTCACCATCACCCGCAAGCTTGACGCCACCGGGCTGGCCCTGCTGCTGGCCCTGGTCAACGACGGCCACCTGCTGCCGCGCAAACCCCGCCGCCGATGAAACTGCAGGACTTCCACGTCGAGATCGCCGACTGGTCGCGCGCCGACCAGCGCAGCGCCCTGCTCGATCTGCGCGAGGTCGTATTCATCCGGGAACAGGCAGTCCCCGAGCAGCGCGAACGCGACGGACTGGATGCGGACTGCTGGCACGTGCTGGCACGCGACGAGGCCGGCCAGCCGATCGGCTGCGGCCGGCTCACGCCGCAGCACAAGATCGGCCGCATGGCGGTGCTGCCGGCATGGCGCGGGCGCGGCGTCGGCATGGCGCTGCTGCGCGAGCTGCTCGCCCGTGCCCGCGCGCTGGGCTGGCCACAGGTGGCGCTGGATGCCCAGGTCAGCGCGATCGGCTTCTACCAGCGCCAGGGTTTCGTGGCATACGGCGACGAGTTCGAGGATGCCGGCCTGCCGCACCGGGCCATGCACCTCGAACTGGCCGCCGCCGGCCCGCAGGAGCCGCCGCGCGACGGCATTGCCCTGCCCACCGGCAGCCGCAGCGAGATCGCCGCCGCGCGCCTGCTGCTGCTTCGCGACGCCCGCCACCGGCTCTCCATCCGCCTGCCGCTGCTGGAGAACGACTGCTACGCCGGCACGGAGGAACTCGCCGAGCTGCGGCGCATCGCGACCTCCGGCCGCGTCGCGCAGATCCGCATCCTGCTGCACGACCCGGCCGCGGCCCAGCGCGACGACCACCGCCTGGTCGCGCTGGCGCAGCGTCTGTCCAGTACGATCCAGATCCGCACGCCGGTGGAGGAGGCCGACCTGACCTACGCCTCGGCCTGCCTGCTCAACGACGCCGGCGGCTACCTGTTCCTGCCCGAGGCGGATCGCGTGCAGGGCCGCGCCTCCCGCCTCGACCGTCCGGCCCAGGTGCCGCTGCAGCAGCATTTCGACGAAGTCTGGGAGCGCTCCGAGCGCGCCAGCGTGCTGCAGGCGCTGGATCTTTGAGCCGACGGGGCCCCCGCGCCTTCCCTGGATGACACCGACTGTGCGGCAAACCGCAAGAAACCGCAGCCTGCGGCAAAACGTGCCCTAGACCATCGTCGAAATGCCCGCCGGCAGCCCGTTCCGGGCGGTTCGCGGGTTGCCGCGTCGCAGCAGCCAAAGGCTATAATCGTCGGGATTCTCCCCAGTCATCCGTACGAGCGGTCTACCGGGCTTGAAAACCGGACGGAAGCCGCGACCTCAAAGGTCACACGGATGGCCGCAAGCATCCCTTCCCTGCCGGTGGTGACGTGACTACAAACCTGATTCGCGAGTTCTTCGAATCCTCCCAACTCGCTGGCGGCAACGCCGATTACGTCGAATCCCTCTATGACGCCTGGCTGGCCGACGCCTCGTCGGTGCCGGCCGAATGGGCCAATTACTTTGCCTCCTTCAAGGGCCGCGAATCGGGGGACGTCTCCCACACCGCGGCCATCGCGCGCATCGAGGCGGCGCAGAAGCAGCGCCACAACGGCGTCGCCGCCGCGCCGGTGAGCGACGAACACGCGCGCAAGCAGGCCGGCGTGCTGCGCCTGCTCACCGCCTACCGCTCGCGCGGCCACCTTGCCGCCGACCTCGACCCGCTCGGCCTGACCGAGAAGATGCCCGCGCCGGACCTCGGCCTCGCCTTCCACGGCCTCGCCGATGCCGACCTCGACACCGAATTCGACACCGGCAACTACGCCGGCGGCGGCCAGCGCCTGAAGCTGCGCGAGCTGCTGGGTCGCCTGCAGAAGACCTACGCCAGCACGATCGGCGCCGAGTTCATGCACATCAGCAACCACGAGCAGCGCAACTGGATCTACAGCCGGCTCGAGCAGGCCACCGGCCAGAGCGGCCTGGACAAGGCCGGCAAGCAGCGCGTGCTGGACGGCCTCACCGCCGCCGAGGGCCTGGAGCGCTATCTCCACACCAAGTACGTCGGCCAGAAGCGCTTCTCGCTGGAAGGCGGCGACAGCCTGATCCCGATGCTCGACGACGTGGTGCGCGCCGCCGGCGACAACGGCATCAAGGAGCTGGTGATCGGCATGGCCCACCGCGGCCGCCTCAACGTGCTGGTCAACATCCTGGGCAAGCCGCCGAAAACCCTGTTCGACGAGTTCGAGGGCCGCTTCGACCACCCGGACGATCCGGCCCACTCCGGCGACGTGAAGTACCACATGGGCTTCTCCGCCGACGTCAAGACGCCGAAGGGCGGCGTGCACGTGGCGCTGGCGTTCAATCCCTCACACCTGGAAATCGTCAACCCGGTGGTGACCGGCTCGGTGCACGCGCGCCAGACCCGCCGCCGCGACACCGCGCACATGCAGTCGATGGCTGTGCTGATCCATGGCGACGCCGCGCTGGCCGGCCAGGGCGTGAACATGGAACTGTTCAACATGTCGCAGGCGCGCGGCTTCAAGATCGGCGGCAGCCTGCACATCGTGATCAACAACCAGGTCGGCTTCACCACCTCCAATCCGCAGGACGCCCGCTCCACCATGTACTGCACCGACCTGGCCAAGATGGTCAACGCGCCGGTGCTGCACGTGAACGGCGACGACCCGGAAGCGGTGATCCTGGTGACCCGGCTTGCCTACGAGTTCCGCAAGCAGTTCCGCAAGGACGTGGTGATCGACCTGGTCTGCTACCGCCGCCACGGCCACAACGAGGCCGACGAGCCGGCCGCCACGCAGCCGGTGATGTACCAGATCATCCGCAAGCGCCCGACCGCGCGCGACCTGTACCAGCAGCAGCTGGTGAAGGAAGGCGTGCTGGCCGAGGGCGAGGCCGCGAAACAGTTCGACGCCTACCGCGCGCGTCTGGAAGCCGGTGCGCCGATGACCGAGCTGAACCCGGCGCCGGTGCGCGACGGCCACGTCGACTGGGTCCGCTTCCTCGGCGGCAAGCTGTCGATGCCGGCCGACACCACGGTGCCGAAGCAGAAGCTGCTGGAGCTGGCCGGCAAGATCCTCGCCCTGCCGGCGGACCTCACCCTGCAGGCCCGCGTGGCGAAGATCTACGACGACCGCCGCAAGATGGCCGCGGGCGAGCTGCCGGCCGACTGGGGCTTCGCGGAGAACCTCGCCTACGCCACCCTCGTCGAGGGCGGCTACGACATGCGCCTGGTCGGCCAGGACTCGGGCCGCGGCACCTTCTTCCACCGCCATGCGGTGCTGCACGACCAGAAGGACGGCCACACCTGGATGCCGCTGGCCACCGTGCGCGGGGGCGCCGACGTCGAGGTGATCGACTCGCTGCTCAGCGAGGAAGCGGTGATGGCGTTCGAGTACGGCCACTCCACGACCGATCCCGACACGCTCAACATCTGGGAAGCCCAGTTCGGCGACTTCGCCAACGGCGCACAGGTGGTGATCGACCAGTTCATCAGCTCCGGCGAGGCGAAGTGGAACCGCCTGTGCGGCCTGGTGCTGCTGTTGCCGCACGGCTACGAGGGCCAGGGTCCGGAGCACTCCTCCGCGCGTCTGGAGCGCTTCCTGCAGCTGTGCGCGATGGACAACATGCAGGTCTGCGTGCCGACCACGCCGGCGCAGGATTTCCACATGATCCGCCGGCAGATGCTGCGTGCCGCGCGCAAGCCGCTGATCGTGATGACGCCGAAGTCGCTGCTGCGCCACAAGCTGGCGGTGTCCACGCTGGACGAGCTGGCCAACGGCAGCTTCCAGCTGGTGATCGGCGAGCATCGCGAGCTGGCCGCGAAGAAGGTCAAGCGCGTGGTGCTGTGCTCCGGCAAGGTCTACTACGACCTGCTGGAGGAAGCCGAGAAGAGCAACCTCGCCGAGGTGGCGATCGTGCGCGTGGAGCAGCTCTATCCGTTCCCGCGTGCCGAGGTCAGCGCCGAGCTGGACAAGTATCCGTCGGCCAAGGAAGTCGTCTGGTGCCAGGAAGAGCCGATGAACCAGGGCGCCTGGTTCCAGATCCGCCACCACCTGCAGGCCTGCATCGGAGCCAAGCACAGCCTCTCGTACGCGGGGCGCGCACGCTCGCCGGCGCCGGCCGCCGGCCACCACAACACCCACGTCGCCGAACAGGCAGCACTCGTCGAACAGGCGCTGACCGCTCCGATCGGCACCGACCATTCTGCGGAATAAAGCAGCTTCTCTGAACAGTGCGGCCAGGATGGCCGCTTCTTGATCTTCGCGATCATGGACGAGCGCACTAACTCAAGGATTCACATGTCCATCGAACTCAAAGTCCCCGTCCTGCCTGAGTCCGTCTCCGACGCCACCATCGCCACCTGGCACAAGCAGGCCGGCGACGCGGTGAAGCGCGACGAGAATCTGGTCGACCTTGAAACCGACAAGGTGGTGCTGGAAGTGCCCTCGCCGGTCGACGGTGTGCTGAAGGAAATCCGGCACCAGGTCGGTGACACGGTGAACAGCGAGCAGGTCATCGCGATCATCGAGGCCGGCGCCACGGCTGCCGCACCGGCTCCGGCTCCGGCAGCCTCCGCTCCGGCGCCCGCGGCCGCGGCCCCCGCCCCCGCTGCGTCGAAGGCCGCCGCCGAGCTTTCCCCCGCCGCACAGCGCGTCGCCACCGAGAACAAGGTCGACACCTCCACCATCGCCGGCACCGGTCGCGATGGCCGCATCATCAAGGAAGACGTGGTCAACGCCGGCTCACGCCCTGCCGCGGCTCCCGCCGCCGCCCCGGCCGCGAAGCCGACCCCGGGCGCGCGTCCGGAAGAGCGTGTGCCGATGACCCGCATGCGTGCACGCATCGCCGAACGCCTGATGCAGTCGAAGAACTCGATCGCCATGCTCACCTCGTTCAACGAGGTGAACCTGGCCGAAGTGGTGAAGATGCGCAAAGCCCTCGGCGACGCGTTCCAGAAGGAACACGGCATCAAGCTCGGCTTCATGAGCTTCTTCGTCAAGGCCGCCGCCGAGGCGCTGAAGCGCTACCCGTTCGTCAACGCGTCGGTCGACGGCAACGACGTGGTCTACCACGGCTACCAGGACATCTCGATCGCCGTGTCCACCGACAAGGGCCTGGTGACGCCGGTGCTGCGCGACGTGCAGGACATGAGCTTCGCCGAGGTCGAGCAGGGCATCGCCAACTACGCCGCCAAGGCGCGCGCGAACAAGCTGTCGCTGGACGACCTGCAAGGCGGCACGTTCACCATCACCAACGGCGGCACCTTCGGCTCGCTGCTCTCCACCCCGATCGTCAACCCGCCGCAGAGCGCGATCCTCGGCATGCACACGATCAAGGAGCGTCCGATCGTCGAGAACGGCCAGATCATCGCCGCGCCGATGATGTACATCGCGCTCAGCTACGACCACCGCATCATCGACGGCAAGGACGCGGTGCTGTTCCTGGTCGACATCAAGAACCAGCTGGAGAATCCGCAGCGCATGCTGTTGGGTCTCTAACCGCCTGAACCCCTCTCCCGCCGGGAGAGGGGCTGGGGTGAGGGTCCGCTGATACCGCAACGCCTCACCCCATCCGAACCCTCATCCGGCGCTTCGCGCCACCTTCTCCCGGCGGGAGAAGGAAAGAGCAAAGAGGAAAACCATGAGCGACAAATTCGATGTCATCGTCATCGGCGCCGGCCCGGCCGGCTATGTGGCCGCGATCCGCGCTGCACAGCTGGGCCTGAAGACGGCCTGCATCGACGCGTTCGCCGGCAAGGACGGCAAGCAGGCGCTGGGTGGCACCTGCCTCAACGTGGGCTGCATCCCGTCCAAGGCGCTGCTGGATTCCTCGCGCCAGTTCCACAACCTCACGCACAACTTCGCGGTGCACGGCATCAGCGCCGACAACGCGAAGATCGACGTGCCCACCTTCGCCGGCCGCAAGGACAAGATCGTCAAGCAGTTCACCGGCGGCGTGGCGCAGCTGTTCAAGGCGAACAAGATCACGCCGTACTTCGGCACCGGCAAGCTGCTCAAAGGCAACAGCGTCGAGATCACCGGTAACGACGGCGCCAAGCAAACGGTCAGCGCCACCAACGTGATCCTCGCCTCCGGCTCGGTGCCGATCGAGCTGCCGTTCGCGAAGTTCGACGGCAAGGCGATCGTCGACAACGCCGGCGCGCTGGACTTCACCGAGGTGCCGAAGCGCCTGGGCGTGATCGGCGCCGGCGTGATCGGCCTGGAACTGGGCAGCGTGTGGAAGCGCCTGGGTTCCGAAGTCACCATCATCGAGGCGCTGCCGGAATTCCTCGCTGTCGCCGACGCCGATGTGGCCAAGGTCGCCGCCAGGGAATTCGCCAAGCAGGGCCTGGACATCAAGCTCAACGCCAAGCTCAACAAGGCCGAGGTGAAGGACGGGCCTGATAAGAGCCGCGTCGTGCACCTCACCTACACCGACAAGGACGGCGAGCAGAAGCTGGTCGTCGACAAGCTGCTGGTCGCCGTGGGCCGCCGCGCCTACACCGCCGGCCTGCTGGCCGACGACACCGGCGTGAAGCTGGACGAGCGCGGCCGCATCGTGGTCGACGAACACAACCACACCGGCGTCGACGGCGTGTGGGCGATCGGTGACGCCGTGCGCGGCCCGATGCTGGCGCACAAGGGCTCCGAGGAAGGCGTGGCGGTGGCCGAGTGGATCGCCGGCAAGGCCGGCCACGTCAATCTCGATACCGTGCCGTGGGTGATCTACACCGAGCCGGAGATCGCCTGGGCCGGCAAGACCGAGAAGCAGCTGAAGGACGAAGGCGTGCCGTACAAGGTCGGCAGCTTCCCGTTCGCCGCGATCGGCCGCGCCGTCGCGATGAACGAGGCCGTCGGCCAGGTGAAGATGATCGCCCATGCCGAGACCGATCGCATCCTCGGCGTGCACATGGTCGGCCCGGGCGTGTCCGAGCTGATCGCCGAGTGCGTGGTGGCGATGGAGTTCAAGGGATCGTCCGAGGATCTGGCGCGCATCGTCCACGCCCACCCGACCCTGTCCGAGGCCGTGCACGAGGCCGCGCTGTCGGTCGACAAGCGCGCCATCCACAAGGGCAATTGATCGCCCGGCGCTCAGCCAACACGGCCCGCTCCTGGCGACATGGGCGGGCCGCGTTGTTTTCGGCGAAGCCGAAAACAACAAATTGACACGGCGCTCTCCCATCATCTTTGCCCTGACCAAGCCGACATCGCCATGCCCCTACCCACCGCCATCTGCGTCTACTGCGGCTCCAGCAGCGGGCGGCATCCCGAGTACGCCGAACAGGCGCGCGCCTTCGGCACCGAGATGGCCCGACGCGGCATCGCACTGGTCTACGGCGGCGGCAAGGTCGGCCTGATGGGCGTGGTGGCCGACGCGGTGCTTGCCGGCGGCGGCAGGGCGGTCGGCGTGATCCCGCGCCAGCTGGTGGAGCTGGAGGTGGCGCACCCGGGCCTCAGCGAGCTGGTGGTCGTCGAGACCATGCACCAGCGCAAGACGCGCATGTACGAACTGTCCGATGCCTTCGTCGCCCTGCCCGGCGGCTTCGGCACGATGGACGAGATGTTCGAGATGTTGACCTGGGCCCAGCTCGGCCTGCACCGCTATCCCTGCGCCTTCCTCGACGTGCGCGGCTACTATCGCGACCTGCGCACGATGATGGAGCACATGGTCGACGAACATTTCGTGCGCCCCGAGCAACGCGACAGCATCTGGTTCGGCGACAGCATGGCCGCCCTGTTCGAGTGGATGCAGGCCTACCAGGGCAGCTACATCCCAAAGTGGATCGACACCAGCAGCGTCAACGCCTGAACGACTGCCGAGGAATACCAAGATGACCAGCTTCCGCGCGTTCCGCATCCGCAACGACGACGCCGGCTACCGCGCCGGCATCGAGGCCATGGACACCGATGCACTGTCGCCCGGCGAAGTGCTGGTCAAGGTCGCGTACTCCTCAGTCAACTACAAGGACGCGCTGGCCGGCACCGGCAAGGGCCGCATCCTGCGCACCTACCCGCTCAACGGCGGCATCGACGTGGCCGGTCACGTGGTCGCCTCGACCGATCCCGCCTTTCGGGAAGGCGACGCGGTGCTGTGCACCGGCAGCGGCCTGTCCGAGACGCGCGACGGCGGCTATGGCGAATACGCGCGCCTCGATGCGCGCTGGACGATCCCGCTGCCGGCCGGCCTGGGCTTGCGCGAAAGCATGATCATCGGCACCGCCGGCTTCACCGCGGCGCTGGCGCTGCTGCGCATGCAGGACAACCGGCAGACGCCCGCGCTGGGCCCGATCGCGGTGACCGGCGCCAGCGGCGGCGTCGGCATGCTGGCGATCGACATCTTCAGCCGCGCCGGCCATGAGGTGCACGCGATCAGCGGCAAGGCCGACCACTTCGATTTCCTGCGCGGTCTCGGTGCCAGCGAATGCATCGACCGCCACCAGCTCGCCCTCAGCGGCAAGCCGATGGACTCCGTCCGCTTCGGCGGTGCGCTGGACAACGTCGGCGGCAGCATGCTCGGCGGCCTGCTGCCGCTGGTCAGCCCGTACGGCAACGTGGCGATCTGCGGCAACGCCGGCGGCATCGCCTTCGACAGCACGGTGATGCCGTTCATCATTCGCGGCGTGAGCCTGCTCGGCATCGCGTCGGCCGGTACGGCGCGCGATCTCCGCGACGCGGTCTGGCGGCAGCTCGCCGGCGACTGGAAACCGCGGCACCTCGACCGCATCGCCACCGATGAAGTCGGCCTCGACGAACTCCCCGGCGTGTTCGCGCGCATGCTCGCCGGTGATTCCTTCGGCCGCACCCTGGTGCGCATCGGCAACACGGTTTGACGAAGCCGTGCTTGGAAGTACCATCGCCACGGCTTAGAATCATCGAAACTCGCAGGGGATTATCACCTTATGGCACGCATCCTGATCGTCGACGACTCCCCGTCGCAACTGCTTGGCATCAAGCGGATCGTCGAAAAACTCGGGCATGAGACCCTTTCTGCCGAGGACGGTGCCGCCGGTGTGGAAGTGGCCAAGGCGGAGAAGCCCGACCTGATCCTGATGGATGTGGTGATGCCCAACCTCAACGGCTTCCAGGCCACCCGCACGATCAGCAAGAACGCCGAGACCGCACACATCCCGATCATCCTGGTCACCACCAAGGACCAGGAGACCGACCGGGTCTGGGGCATGCGCCAGGGCGCCAAGGCCTACGTGACCAAGCCGATCAAGGAAGAGGAACTGCTCAAGGCGCTGCAGGAATTCCTGCCCGGCTGATCCTTGCATCCAAGCTTCTGCAAAAACGGCGCCCCTGGGCGCTGTTTTCATTCAGGCGTTGCGCGCCGCTCAGTGGCGGGGATCGAAGCCCTTGAACGCCTCGTGCAGCGCCTCGTAGGCAGCGTGTTGCTTGTCGCTGTCGGCCGGTGGCGTGCGGATCGACAGCTCCACCAGCTGATCGCCCGGATGCGCGCCGGGCATGCCGCGCCCCTTCAGGCGCAGCTTGCGGCCCGATTGCGAGCCCGCCGGGATGCGCAGGTCGACCGTGCCGGCCAGGGTCGGCACCGGCACCGTGGCGCCCAGCGCCGCCTCCCACGGAGCGATCGGCAGCACATGCACCACGTTGCGACCGTCCAGACGGAAACGCGCATCGTCGCGGATGCCCACTTCCAGCAGCAGGTCGCCGTTCGGGCCGCCGGCGGCGCCACTGCGGCCCTGGCCGGACAGGCGGATCACCTGCCCCGGCTGGATTCCGGCCGGAATCTTCACCTCCAGCACGCGCTCGCCACCGGCCGGATCCTGCATCGCCAGCCGCGTGCGGCCGCCGTCGAAGGCGGTCTGCAGGTCGATCTGCACCGACGCCTGCACATCCTGGCCGCGCCGCGGCCGCGGCTGGCCACGATGGACGCCGCCGCCAGCGGTACGGCCGAACAGGCTCTCGAAGAAATCGCTGAAGTCGCCGTCGTCGCCGCCGCCGAAACCCTGCTGGCCCTGCCAGCCCGGCGGCGGCCGGAACTGCTCGCCCTGCCGGTAGCCGCCGGCACGCAGTTGGTCGTACGAACGCCGCTTCTCGGCGTCCCTGAGCACTTCGTTGGCCTCGTTGACCGCCTTGAATTTCTCCTCGGCGCCGGCTTCCTTGTTCTTGTCCGGATGGTATTTGCGCGCCAGCTTGCGATACGCCGCCTTGATCTCGGCCTCGCTCGCCTCGGGCTTCACGCCCAGGATCTCGTAATAGTCTTTGAATTCCACGTACCACTCCCGCCGATTCGATCTCTTCCACACACGACGACCTGCCGCGGATCATTGTCCGCGGCAGGTCGCCGGCGCAATACTCGCGGAAATGTTTCAGCTACCAGTATTGATGGTGATGCGGCGCGGCGTGGTCTCCGCCTTCTTCGGAATGACGATTTCCAGCACGCCATCCTTGCCGTGCGCGGTGACGCCGTCGGCATCGGCGCTGTCGGGTAGCGCGAAGCGGCGGTAAAACAGGCCGTGCGAGCGCTCCAACCGGGTGAACTTGCCGTTCTGCTCGCGGTTCTCCACGGTGCGTTCGCCCTTGATGGTGAGGATGCCCTTCTCCATGCTCACCTCGATCTTCTCCGGGTCCACGCCAGGAATGTCGGCGTAGATCACGAAACGCCTGTCCTCTTCCTTGATGTCCACGCGCGGCGCCCACTGGCTGGTCACCACGTTGGACTGGTCCGCCTCGGCCGGGTTGCCAAGCAGGCGATCGAACGCCTCGCGGATGTCGCCGATGTTGGCCGTGTTGGCCGGATTCCAGGGAAAGTTGCGACTCAGATTCATGCTCGTATCTCCTCGTCGGTGGGGTTTTGCGGCTCAACGCCGCCTGTCCAGAAAGTGGGTTTTCATGGCTGCCGATTCAAGGCGACAAGCTTCTTCCCGCAGCGCTAGCATGGCGGTACCATCCACGGAGGAAGTCGTCACCATGACCATTCAGATCGGCCAGCCGCTGCCGGATGTCGAGCTGTCGGCGGTCGGCGAGGAGATCCGCCCCTGCCGGACCGGCGAACTGTTTGCCGGAAGCCGCGTGGTGCTGTTCGCCGTCCCCGGCGCCTTCACGCCGACGTGTTCCAGCCGGCATCTTCCAGGCTACGTGCAACGCTACGCCGACTTCCACGAAGCCGGGGTGAAGGTGATGTGCCTGGCGGTCAACGATGCCTACGTGATGCAGGCCTGGGCCCGCGCCCAGCAGGTTCCCCCGGGCCTGCTGATGCTCGCCGACGGCAACGCCAACTTCACCCGCGCGCTGGGCCTGGAACTGGACGGCAGCGCCTTCGGCATGGGCCAGCGCGCGCGGCGTTTTGCGCTCTACGCGGAAGACGGCGTGGTGCGCCTGCTGCAGGTCGAGGCCCCCGGAGAGCTGCGCGTCTCCAGTGCGGAGGCGATGCTGGCGGCGATCGGCCGCTAAAAGAAAAACCCCGGCGTGACCGGGTTTTTCTCAGCTTGCCGCGGGCCTACTCGCCGGTCTCCGCCGGGAAGCCGCCGCCATCCGCCGGTCCCGGCGCCTCGGTGGATTCGGCATCCTCGCCGTTGCCCTCGTCCGCCTCCAGCCGCACCACGCTGACCAGGGTCTCGTCGGCAGGCAGGCGGATCAGGGTGACGCCCTGGGTGTTGCGGCCGAGTCGCGAGACTTCCGCCACGCGGGTGCGCACCAGCGTGCCCTTGTCGGAGATCAGCATCAGCTCGTGCGCCTCGCTGACCTGCACCGCGGCCACCAGTGCGCCGTTGCGCTCGGAGCACTGGATACCGATCACGCCCTGGGTGCCGCGGCCCTTCTTGGGGAACTCGTCCAGCGCGGTGCGCTTGCCATAACCGCGTTCGGTCGCGGTGAGGATGTCCCCTCCGAGAACCGCTCCCTCGGCTGCCACGATCAGCGAGACCACCGCCTCGCCCTCGGCCAGGCGCATGCCGCGCACGCCGGTGGCGGTGCGCCCCATCGAGCGCACGGTGCCCTCGTCGAAGCGGTTGACCTTGCCGTTGGAGGCGAACAGCAGGATGTCGCTGTTGCCGTCGGTGAGCTCCACGTTGACCAGTGCGTCGCCCTCGTCGAGATTGATCGCCTGCTTGCCCTTCTGCAGCTGGTAGGCGAATTCGGTGAGCGGGGTCTTCTTGACCGTGCCGTGCTTCGTCGCGAAGAACACGTAGCGGTCGTCGGCGTACTCGCGCACCGGCAGCACTGCCTGCACCTTTTCGCCGGCGTTCAGCGGCAGCAGGTTGATGATCGGCTTGCCGCGCGCACCGGAGCCGGCCTCCGGCATCTGGTAGACCTTGAGCCAGTAGACGCGGCCGGTACTGGTGAAGGTGAGCAGGGTGTCGTGCGTGTTGACCACCCACAGCTGCTCGACGACGTCCTCGTCCTTCAGCGCGGAAGCCGAGCGGCCCTTGCCGCCGCGCTTCTGCGCGCGGTACGTGCTGGCCGGCTGGCGCTTGACGTAGCCGGTGTGCGACAGCGTGACCACCACGTCTTCCGGCGCGATCAGGTCGAGTACGTTGAGGTCTTCCTGCGAATGCTGGATCTCGGTGCGACGGGCATCGCCGAATTCGGCCTTGATCGCCTCCAGCTCCTCGCGGATCACCTGCAGCAGGCGGTCCGGGTTCTCCAGGATCTCGATCAGGCCGCGGATGGTTTCCAGGATCTGCCGGTATTCGTCGGAAAGCTTTTCCTGCTCCAGCCCGGTCAGGCGATGCAGGCGCATCGCCAGGATTTCCAGTGCCTGCGCCTCGGACAGCTGGTAACCGTCGGCCTTCAGGCCGTCGCGCGGGTCCATGTCTTCCGGCCGCGAGGCATCGGCGCCGGTGGCGGACAACAGGGCCCGCACCAGGCCGGCTTCCCAGCGCCGCGCCACCATGCGCTCGCGCGCTTCGGCCGGCGACGACGAGGTCTTGATCAGCTCGATCATCTCGTCGATGTTGGCCAGCGCGACGGTAAGGCCCTCGAGGATGTGCGCGCGGGCACGCGCCTTGCGCAGGTCGAAGATGGTGCGACGGGTGACCACCTCGCGCCGGTGGCGGATGAACGCCTCGAGGATGTCCTTGAGATTGAGCAGCTTCGGCTGGCCGTCCAGCAGGGCCACCATGTTGATGCCGAAGGTGACCTGCAGCTGGGTCTGCTGGAACAGGTTGTTCAGCACCACGTCGCCCATCGCATCCTTGCGGATTTCGATGACGACGCGCATGCCGTCCTTGTCGGACTCGTCGCGCAGCTCGCTGATGCCTTCGAGCTTCTTCTCCTTGACCAGCTCGGCGATCTTCTCGATCAGCCGGGCCTTGTTCACCTGGTACGGCAGCTCGTGGACGATGATCGTCTCGCGGCCGTTCGGCTCGGTCTCGATCTCGGCCTTGGCGCGCACCAGGATGCGGCCGCGACCGGTGCGGTACGCCTCGATGATGCCGGACGAACCGTTGATGATGCCGTGGGTCGGGAAATCCGGGCCGGGGATGTAGTGCATCAGGTCGTCGATCGAGAGCGCAGGCTCGTCGATCAGCGCGATCGTCGCCGCGATCACCTCGTTGAGGTTGTGCGGCGGGATATTGGTGGCCATGCCGACCGCGATGCCGGCCGAACCGTTCACCAGCAGGTTCGGCACGCGCGTGGGCAGCACCAGCGGCTCGTGCTCGCTCTCGTCGTAGTTCGGGCCGAAGTCGACGGTTTCCTTGTCGATGTCGGCCAGCAGCTCGTGGCTGAGCCGCGACATGCGCACCTCGGTGTAGCGCATCGCGGCGGCGCTGTCGCCGTCGACCGAGCCGAAGTTGCCCTGGCCGTCGACCAGCATGTAGCGCAGCGAGAACGGCTGCGCCAGGCGCACGATCGCGTCATAAACCGACTGGTCGCCGTGCGGATGGTACTTACCGATGACGTCACCGACCACGCGGGCCGACTTCTTGTACGGCTTGTTCCACACGTTGCCGAGTTCGTTCATCGCGAACAGCACGCGGCGATGCACCGGTTTCAGACCGTCACGGACATCCGGGAGGGCGCGGCCCACGATCACGCTCATGGCGTAATCGAGATAGCTCTGGCGCATCTCGTCTTCGATGTTGACGCGAATCACTTCTTTGGCGAGTTCTGCCATGAATCGGCTTCCCTGATAACGAAAAAAGGACGCTGGCGCCGCGCCTCAAGCGCATGCGCAATGCGACCCGAAATCAACCCGTGGAGTGTAGCACGAACGGCGTCAAAACTACAGTATTTAATCAATATGAATCAATAGTTTAGGACGATGTCCTGGTAGACCTGAAAAGCATCCCGCGCGCTGTCGAAAAATTGATCAGCGCAGCCACGGCGGAACCGGCGGCGGCGGCCGGTGCCGGCCAGCGCTGCAACAGCGGGAAGCCCACCAGCAGCAGGGCGTAAACCCCGTAATTGACCACTGCGCCAAGGCTCATCAGCCCCAGCCAGTGCAACCATTCGGCATGTGCCGCGCGGTTGCTGCTGCGTGCGGCAAAGGTGTAACGGCGGTTCCACCACCAGGTCACCGTTGCCGCGACCAGGAACGACAGCATGCGGGCCAGATAGGGATTCCAGGCGGCCCAGCCAACCAGCGCCTGCACGATACCGGCGTCGACCAGCAAGCCCAGCACGCCACCCACGGCGAACAGCGCGATCTCGCGCGGGAGTTTCATCATCCGAACATGGCCTGCATCGCCAGGCTGTTTGGCCGCTCGATCACGCCGCGCTCGGTCACGATCGCGTCGATCAGTTCCGCCGGCGTCACGTCGAATACCGGATTCCAGGCCTGTGCACCCTCGACCACGACGCGACGACCGGCGATACCGAGCAGCTCGGCCGGGTCGCGCAGCTCGATCTCGATTTCCTCGCCGCTGCCGGTGGCCATGTCGACGGTGGAGGAAGGTGCCACCACCATGAATTTCACGCCGTGGTACTTCGCCGCGATCGCCAGCTGGTAGGTGCCGATCTTGTTCGCGGTATCGCCGTTCGCGGCGATCCGGTCGGCGCCCACGATCACCCACTGCACCGCGCCGGATTTCATCAGGTACGCGGCGGCGGAATCGGCGATCAGCTGTGCCGGGATGCCGTCGCGCACCAGCTCCCACATGGTCAGCCGCGCGCCCTGCTGCCACGGCCGGGTTTCGCCGGCGTAGACCCGCGCGATCCGGGCCGCCGCCACGCCGGCGCGGATCACGCCCAGCGCGGTGCCGTAGCCGGCGGTGGCCAGCGAACCGGTGTTGCAATGGGTCAGCACGCCCGAACCGGCGGCAATCAGGCTGGCGCCCGACTCCCCCATCCGCCGGTTCGCGGCCAGGTCTTCATCCTGGATCGCCTGCGCCTCGCGCCGCAGCACGTCGGCGTCAGCGCCGGTGGCGATGCGCCGTTTCATCCGGTCCAGCGCCCACATCAGGTTTACCGCGGTGGGTCGCGCGGCGCGCAGCATGGCCAGCACCGGTTCCAGCGGCACGCCCTGCTGCGCCGCCATCGCCACGCCCCACGCGGCGGCAATGCCGATCGCCGGTGCGCCGCGCACCGCCAGGTCGCGGATCGCCTGGGCGACCTGCGCGGCGTCGCGGCAGTCGATCCAGCGCTCCTCGCCGGGCAGCACGCGCTGGTCGAGCAGGCGCAGGTGATCGCCCTGCCACTGCACGGCGCGGATGGAATCGTGGGTGTCGGTGGATGCGCTCATCCATCCATTATCGCCTGCCGCGTGCGTATTTCACACGGCAGGCGCGGGGACGGTTCAGTCGCGCTGGCGCAGCCACTGGTGGATTGCCGGCGGTACTTCGCGTTGCGCGCGGCCCGACACGTAGATGCCGATGTGCCCGCCCTTGAACGCCAGCTGGGTGTAGTCGGTGCTGCCGACGTGCTTGCCCAGCGCGCGCGACGCATCCGGCGGCACCAGATGATCCTGCTCGGCGAAGATGTTCAGCACCGGCTGGGTGACCATGCCCAGATCGACGGCCTGGCCGCCGATCTCCAGCGTGCCCTTGACCAGCTTGTTGCCCTGGTAGAAATCCTTGATGAACTGGCGGAATGCTTCGCCGGCCTGATCGGGCGAGTCGAAGATCCAGCGTTCCATGCGCAGGAAGTTCTCCAGTTCGACCGGGTTGTCGAGGATGTCGACCAGGCCGATGTACTTCTGCTGGTTCAGCCGCAACGGCTTCAGCGTGAGGTAGACATAGTTCATCAGCCCGGCCGGGATGTTGCCCATGGTGTCGACGAACAGGTCCACGTCCATGTTGCGGCACCAGCCCGACAGCATGTTGTCCGGTGTGTGGAAATCCACCGGGGTGACCATGGTGACCAGGTTCTTCACCTTGTCCGGATGCAGCGCGGTGTAGCACAGCGAGAACGCGCCGCCCTGGCAGATGCCGAGCAGGTTGACCGCGTCCAGCCCGTGCCGCTCGCGCACCGCATCCACGCAGCGGTCGAGGTAGCCGTTGATGTAATCGTCCAGGGTCAGCCAGCGATCGGCGCCGTCGGGGTAGCCCCAGTCGATGAGGTAGACGTCCTCGCCCTGCTCCAGCAGGTTGCGCACCATCGAGCGGTCGGCCTGCAGGTCGGTCATCCACACCGTGTTGACCAGCGCGTAGACGATCAGCAGCGGGGTTTTCGAGCTTGCCTTGGCGTGGCCGGTGAAGTGCCACACCTTCAGTTTGTCCTCGCTGTAGACCAGCTCGCGCGGGGTGTTCGCGTACGCCGGCTCGTGCATGTCGCGCAGATGGTCCATGCCGGCGGCCAGCTTGCGCTGGAACGTGGCGATGTCGGCCAGCACCCTGGCCGGGTCGATGCTCAATGGAGTTTGCATGGCGGGTCTCCTTACTGCCGCCTGCGCGGGCTCGGAACGGACGCGGCAGCCGGTTTGCGCGCTGCTTTTGCCGGCGCCTTCTTCGCTGCCGCCGCGGGCTTGGCGGGCGTTGCCTTGGCTGTCGCCGCCGCCTGATTCCCGGCAAGCCGGCGCTTCAACGCCGCCAGCTCGCGGCGCATGGCCTGCAGCCGCTCACCGAGGCTCGAGACCTCGCTGCGCGTCGGTACGCCGAGCTGCTGGCAGAGCTGTTCGGTCTGCTGCTGCTGCAGTTTGCGCACGCGCATCTGCGTGTTGACCATCTCGCCGTAGACCTCGCGGAACTCGTCGGACAGCGCGATCTCGGCATAGGCTTGTTCCGAGGCGTCCACCCAGAGGTCGTACAACCCCTTCAACGAATCGATCTGGCGATCCGGCTCGACATGCTGGGCCAGCTTCTCCTGCAGGCGTTGCATCCCTTGCGCGTTGGCGCGCTGGATCAGCTCCTGGTACCGCGCAGACGCCTGCATCGCCTCCAGCAGCGCTGTGGCCAGGACCTGCTGCTGCATCTGCTGCTCGCGGTTCAGGCCGAACGCCGGTGCCGGTCCGTACGCACCCGGCAGGTCGCCGAAACCGCCATGCCGGGTCGCCTGCAGCCAGGACTGCCACTGCCGCGCAAAACCTTCCGCACCAGCGCTGTCGATGTCGCCGAACGCCTGCGCGAACGGCTGGCTGGTGCCGCCGAACATCTGCTGCAGCTGCTGGCGCCAGTCGCTGCCCGGCTGCGGAGCAGCGCTGCCGGCAGCGGCCGCCTGCATCCAGTCGAAGTATCCCTTCAGGCCGGTCAACGTGCGCTCCAGCATGTCGTTGCCGGCAACCGGCGCCGGCGGTGGCGCGAACGGATTCGCCGCAGGCTGCGGCTGGAACTGGCGCGACCAGGCATCCCACGACTGCTGCGCCAGCGTCTGGTAGTCCCTGATGAAATCATTGGCCGGATCGGTCATCGGTGCATCCTCGTGCAAGGTTCCTCGGCATCCTAGCAAAAGCCTGTTGCACAAAATCATCGGCGCCAAAATGCACAAGGCCCGACGTGAGCCAGGCCTTGTGGAATCGCCTTGTCCGGAAACTCAGACGCCGGCGCGTTCTTCTTCGGTCACCGCCTTCATCGACAGGCGGATGCGCCCCTGCTTGTCCACTTCGAGCACCTTGACCTTGACGATGTCGCCTTCCTTCAGCTTGTCGGAGACCTTCTCCACGCGCTCGTCGGAAATCTGCGACACGTGCACCAGACCATCCTTGCCCGGCATGATCGTGACGAACGCGCCGAAGTCCATCAGCTTCGCCACCTTGCCTTCGTAGATGCGGCCCGGCTCGACGTCGGAGACGATCTGCTCGATGCGCTTGCGTGCCGCTTCGCCCGCCTCGCGGTTGACCGAGCCGACGACGATGGTGCCGTCGTCGCTGATGTCGATCGTGGTGCCGGTCTCCTCGGTGATCGAGCGGATCGTGGCGCCGCCCTTGCCGATCACTTCGCGGATCTTGTCCGGGTGGATCTTGATGGTGATCAGGCGCGGGGCGTACTCGCTCATCTCGGCACGGGCGGTGCTGATCGCCTTGTTCATCTCGCCGAGGATATGCAGGCGACCACGCTTGGCCTGGGCCAACGCCACCTTCATGATCTCCTCGGTGATGCCGTCGATCTTGATGTCCATCTGCAACGCGGAGATGCCTTCGGAGCTGCCGGCCACCTTGAAATCCATGTCGCCGAGGTGATCCTCGTCGCCCAGGATGTCGGACAGCACGACGAAGTCTTCTCCTTCCTTGACCAGGCCCATCGCGATGCCGGCCACCGGTGCCTTCAGCGGCACGCCGGCGTCCATCATCGCCAACGAGGAGCCGCACACCGAGGCCATCGACGAGGAACCGTTGGACTCGGTGATCTCCGAGACCACGCGCAGCACGTACGGGAACGCCTCGATCGTCGGCTTGACCGCCTGCACGCCACGCTTGGCGAGGCGACCGTGGCCGATCTCGCGACGCTTCGGCGCACCGAAGCGACCGGCCTCGCCCACCGAGAACGGCGGGAAGTTGTAGTGGAACAGGAACGGATCCTTCGACTCGCCGACGGGCGCGTCGATGATCTGCGCGTCGCGGGTCGTGCCCAAGGTGACGACGACCAGCGCCTGCGTCTCGCCGCGGGTGAACAGCGCCGAGCCGTGGGTGCGCGGCAGCACGCCGACACGGGCGGTGATCGCGCGCACGTCGTCCAGCTGGCGGCCGTCGATGCGCACCTTGGTCTTCAGCACGCTGTCGCGCATGGTGTGGTATTCGAGTTCTTCGAATTCCTTGGCCAGCGAACCGGCCGCCCAGCCCTTCTCTTCAGCCTGCGCCTTGAGCCCGGCCAGCACGTCGGTCTTGATCGCGGCGATTGCGTCGCGGCGCTGCAGTTTGTCGCGCACCTGGAACGCCTCGGCCAGCTGGTTGCCGACAGCACCCTTGACCGCTGCCGCCAGCGACTCGTCACGGGCCGGCGCCTGCCAGTCCCACGACGGCTTGCCGGCCTCGGCGGCCAGCTCGGCGATCGCATGGATCGCGGCCTGCATCTGCCGGTGGCCGAACATCACCGCACCGAGCATCACGTCCTCAGACAGCAGCTCGGCTTCTGATTCCACCATCAGCACGGCGCCGGCGGTGCCGGCGACGACCAGGTCCAGCTGGGAGGTCTTCAGCTCGGTGGCCGACGGATTCAGCAGGTACTGGCCGTTCGCGTAGCCGACGCGGGCAGCACCGATCGGGCCCTTGAACGGGATGCCGGCCAGGCTCAGCGCGGCAGAGGCGCCGAGCAGCGCGGGGATGTCGCCATCGATTTCCGGATCGAGCGAAACGACCTGGGCGATGACCTGCACTTCGTTCTTGAAGTCGTCGGGGAACAGCGGGCGCACCGGGCGGTCGATCAGGCGCGAGGTCAGCGTCTCCTTCTCGGTCGGACGGCCTTCGCGCTTGAAGAAACCGCCGGGAATGCGACCGGCGGAGTAGAACTTCTCCACATAGTCGACGGTGAGCGGGAAGAAGTCCTGGCCTTCCTTCTGCTTGGCGGCGGCCACGGCGGTGACCAGCACTACCGTACCCCCCATGCTGACCATCACCGCACCGGACGCCTGGCGGGCAATTTCGCCCGTCTCCAGTGTGACTTGGTGGTTACCGTACTGGAATGACTTGGTTACTTTTGCCACGTGCTTAATTCCTGATCTGATGGAGGAGTGCGCCCACGGATAGGCGCCTCTTGATCTCTGCGTTCACGGATGAACGCACGAATTACCGCCGGAGGCCGAGGCGTTCGATCAGGGTCTGATAGCGCGCAAGATCGCTGTCCTTCAGATAGCTGAGCAGGCGCTTGCGCTGGTTGACCAGCTTCAGCAGGCCACGGCGGGAGTGGTGGTCCTGCTTGTGTTCCTTGAAATGGTCGGTGAGATGGTCGATGCGGGCGGACAGCAGCGCCACCTGGACTTCGGTCGAACCGGTGTCGTTCGGCACCCGGCCGAAATCAGCAATGATCTTGCCGGTCTGTTCTGCGGTAAGAGACATGAATATACGTTTCCTTGGAAGGCGATGCGAAGCTTGCGCTTGCGTCATCGCGATGACGCAAGCGCAAGCTTCGCCTAGTTGAATGAAAGCGTTGAAATAACTTGTGTATTCTACTGATGGGAACGGTGTTACAACAAGTGCGGCGCGGTCAAACCATGCGAATCCGTCAATCCGGCGGAAGGTTGAAGCCGCGCAGGATCCGCGCGCGCCCCTCGGCGTCGGGTTCCAGCAGCGCCAGCAACGCACCATCGCTGGCGTACGCCACGCAGCGCCCGGTTTCCGCCAGACCCGGCAAGGCGATCTGCTGGCCACGCGAGATCGCCATGCTCTGCGTCTCATCGAGCCGCAATACCGGCAGATCGGACAGACCGGCCGATACCGGCAGCAGCCAGGCCAGCAAAGCCTCGTCGCCCTGCTCCGCCGCCTGTTCCAGCTGCGGCAGGGTGACCATCCGCGGCTCGCGGAACGGTTCGACCCAGATCCGGCGCAGCGCGGTCAGGTGGGCGCCGCAGCCCAGGTCCTCGCCAAGGTCCACCGCCAGCGAACGGACGTAGGTGCCCGAGCCGCACTCCACCAGCAACTGCAGCGTGTCATCGGTACGCGCCAGCAACTCCAGCCGGTACACATCCACTTCACGTGGCGGCACCTCGACGGTTTCGCCGCGACGCGCCTTGGCATACAACCGTTCGCCGCCCTGCTTCAGTGCGGAATACATCGGCGGCACCTGCAGGATGCGGCCGCGCAATTTGGCCAGCGCCGCCTCGATCGCGACCACGTCGAGCTGCGGCACCGGACGTTGCCGGACGAGCTCGCCTTCACTGTCGGCGGTATCCGTGGTGAGGCCGAGCCGGCACTCGGCCAGATAGGCCTTGCGTGCCCCCAGCAGGCTGCCGGCCAGCTTGGTCGCCTCGCCGAAGCAAAGCGGCAACAGGCCGGTAGCCAGCGGATCGAGCGCGCCGGTATGGCCGCCCTTGGCCGCACGCAGCAGCCGGCGCACGGCCTGCAGCGCCTGGTTGGAACTCAGCCCCTGCGGCTTGTCGAGCAGCACGATGCCGTGCAGGTCGCGAAACTGGATGCGCGGCGGACGGCTCATCGGCTCGGCGGTGCCCAAGGGCTGCGGTCAGCCCTGCTTGTCGCCGTTCGGCGGCGCCAGGTCGCGCGCCTGCTGACGCAGCAGCGACTCGATGCGCTCGCCCTTGTCGACCGAATCGTCGTACTTGAACTTCAGCTCCGGCACCCGCCGCATGCGCATGCCGCTGTGCGCCAGCGCGTGGCGGATCTCGTGGCTCATCTCGTTGAGCGCCTTCACCGCCGGCAACCCCTGCTTCGGCAGCATGGTGGTCACCCACACCGTGGCCCAGTCGAGGTCACGGGTGATTTCCACGTCGCACACGCTGGTCGACGGCAAGCCGTGATCGCGCACGGCCGCGTGCACCAGCAAGCCCAGCTCGCGGCGCAGTTCGGCGCCGATGCGGTCGGTACGTTTGAAATCGCGGGAAGGCATGGGGAAAGGCCGGGAATCGAGAATAGGGAATGGGAAGAGCCAAAGCACGCCATGCGGGCAAGGATCGGGAATAGGGACGGCCGCCTTGGCTATTCCCGATTCCCGCGCTGTAACGCCCGAGGGCGTTACAGCGTGCGCGCGACCTCGGTGCGTTCGAAGCACTCGATCTGGTCGCCCGGCTTGACGTCGTTGTACTGCTTCACGGCGATGCCGCATTCCATGCCAGCACGCACCTCGTCGACCAGGTCCTTGAAGCGGCGCAGCGATTCCAGCTCGCCCTCGAAGATCACCACGTGGTCGCGCAGCACGCGGATCGGCTTGTTCCGCTTGACCGAGCCTTCGGTGACCATGCAACCGGCCACGGCGCCGAACTTGGAGCTGCGGAACACGTCGCGGACCTCGGCGGTGCCGATGATGTCCTCGCGCACTTCCATGCCGAGCAGGCCGGTGGCCGCCTGGGTCACCTGGTCGATCACGTCGTAGATGATCGAGAAATAACGCACATCCACGGCGTTCGTCTCGATCACCTTGCGCGCCGAAGCATCGGCACGCACGTTGAAGCCGATCACCAGCGCCTTCGAGGCGGCGGCCAGCGTGGCATCGGACTCGGTGATGCCGCCGACGCCGGAAGCCACCACGTTGACCCGGACCCGATCGTTGCCGATCTGGATCAGCGACTCGCGCAAGGCCTCGACCGAGCCCTGCACGTCGCCCTTGACCAGGATGTTGAGCGTCTGCTGCTCCACGCCCTGGCCCATCTTGGCGATGATGTCCTCGAGCCGGTTGCTCTTGCTGACCATCCGCGTCTCGCGCCGCTTGAGCTGACGCTCCTCGGCGACCTCGCGGGCCAGCCGCTCGTCCTCGACGGCGACGAAGTCGTCGCCGGTTTCCGGCACGCCGGACAGACCCAGCACCTGCACCGGAATGGAGGGGCCGGCTTCGGCCACCTGCTTGCCGGTTTCGTCGATCAGCGCGCGCATGCGGCCGTATTCGACGCCGCAGACCACGAAATCGCCCTTGCGCAGCGTGCCCTGCTGCACCAGCACGGTGGCCACCGGACCACGACCGCGGTCCAGGCTGGATTCGATCACCACGCCGGAGGCGCGGCCGTCGACGACCGCCTTCAATTCCATCACCTCGGCCTGCACCGAGATCGCGTCGAGCAGATCCTCGACGCCCATGCCGGTCTTGGCCGACACCGGAATGAACTGGACGTCGCCGCCCCAGTCTTCCGGCACCACTTCCTGCGCTACCAGGCCCTGCTTGACGTTGTCCGGGTTCGCGCCGTCCTTGTCCATCTTGTTGACGGCCACGATCAGCGGCACCCTGGCGGCGCGCGCGTGCTTCACCGCCTCGATCGTCTGCGGCTTGACGCCGTCGTCGGCAGCCACCACCAGCACCACGATGTCGGTCGACTGCGCGCCACGGGCGCGCATCGAGGTGAACGCGGCATGGCCGGGGGTATCCAGGAACGTGATCACGCCCCTGGAAGTCTCCACATGGTAGGCACCGATGTGCTGGGTGATGCCGCCGGCTTCGCCGGAGGCGACCTTGGTGCGGCGAATGTAGTCGAGCAGCGAGGTCTTGCCGTGGTCGACATGGCCCATGATCGTCACCACCGGCGGGCGCGTGACCTTCTCGCCCTCCAGTTCGATGTTCTGGGTATGCGCCGCCAGCGTCTCCTCGGCGTTGTTCTGGTTGTCGGCCACCGGCGTGTGGCCGAGTTCCTCGACCACCAGTACGGCGGTGTCGTGGTCGATGGTCTGGTTGATGGTCGCCATCACGCCCATCTTGAACAGCGCCTTGACCACCTCGGAGCCCTTGACCGCCATCTTCTGCGCCAGTTCGGCGACGATGTTGGTATCGCCCACGACCACTTCGCGCACCACCGGTGCGGTCGGTCGGGAGAAGCCGTGCGGACCGGTCGGTGTGCTGCCACCGGCACGCGGCGAAAGCTCGCGGCCGCCGCTGCGGGCCGCCTTGCCGCGTTTGCCGCTGGAAGAACGGCGGGCACGATCGGCCTCGCTGAGATGCATCTGGCCGCCGGCGAAACGCTTGCTGGCGCTCTCGCGCCCTTCCTTGTCCCCGATACCTTCGTTGCGCTCGCGAGGATGCTTGGTCTTGCCGCGGCCGCCTTCGGCCGTCGCAGCCGCGGTCCCGTCGCCCGCTGCCGGAGCGGCTGCAGGGGCAGGCGCCACGACCGGCTTGACCAGCTTCTCGCGCTTGCGCGGTTCATGGATGCGCGGAAGGATCATGCCCAGCTCACGCTGGTCGATCCGCTGGACCGACGCGTCCGCCTCGCCGCCGGCGCCTGCCGGCGCCGCCTCGGCGACCGGCGTCTCCGGTGCCGCCGCGACAGGTCCGGCCGTGTCCGGCTCGGCGGCGCTGGCTGCTGCCTCGACCTCGATCCGCGCCTTTTCTTCCTGCTCCCGCTGCTCGTCCAGGGCGCGCTGCTGCGCTTCGACCTGACGACGATGCTCGGCCTCGGCCCGCTCGCGCTCTTCCTGCTCGCGCTGCTGCTGCGATTCATGCAGTTTGCGTACGGCCTCCTCGCGCTCGGGCTCGACGCTGGCCTCCTCGGCGATCACGCTGCGCTTGACGTAGGTACGCTTGGCACGCACTTCGACGTTGACCGTTTTGGCCGCACCCGAGGCGCCGCGGCTGCCCGGCGTCGCCACCTTCAATTCGCCGACCGTCCGCCGCTTGAGGGTGATCTGGCGCGGCGCGCTGTCCTCGACTTCCGCCGCGACTCCGCCCCTGCCGTGCGTGCGGCGCAGGAAGCCCAGCAGTTTCACCTTCTCGGTGCTGCTGATGACCTGCTCCTGGTCGGAGAATTTCATGCCTGCCTCGCCCAGCTGCGTCAGCAGCCTGTCGACCGGCATGCCCAGCACCTGGGCGAGTTGTTTGATCGTGACGTCCGACATCGTGTTCTTTGCTCCGCCGTTCCCGCGCTTATCATCTGTGCGGCACCCACTGCACCGCCACCCCCATCCATGGTGAAAGGCCTCTCATGGCCTTTCTCGGCACGCCCGTCCGGGGCGCCGCCGCCTGCGGTTAGCCGCCCTTCTCCAGCCGCGCGATCATCGGCGCCCGCGCGGCCATGATCAGCGCTGCGGCGCGTTCCTCGTCCATGCCCTCGATATCGATCATGTCGTCCACCGCCAGATCAGCCAGGTCGTCGACCGTGGTCACCTCGCGCGCGGCCAGCGCATAGGCGGTCGCCTCGTCCATCCCTTCCAGCGCGAGCAGCTCGTCGGAAGGCTGATGTTCGTCGACGTCCTCCTCCGCCGCCAGTGCTTCAGTCAGCAGGGCGTCGCGGGCGCGGGCGCGCAGTTCCTCGACGATGTCCTCGTCGAAGCCCTCCACCGCCAGCAGCTCGGCGCTGGGCACGTAGGCGATTTCCTCGATGCTGGAGAAACCTTCCTGCACGAGGATGACGGCGATTTCCTGGTCCACTTCGAGCTTCTCCATGAACAGCGCCTTCGTGGCCTCCTGCTCGGCCTCGCTCTTGGCGGTGACCTGGTCCTGGGTCATCACGTTGAGCTGCCAGCCGGTGAGCTTGCTGGCCAGGCGCACGTTCTGGCCGCCACGGCCGATGGCCTGCGAGAGCTTGTCCTCGGCCACCGCGATGTCCATCGAGTGCTTTTCCTCGTCCATGATGATGGACTGCACCTCGGCCGGCGCCATCGCGTTGATGACGTACTGGGCCTGGTTCTCGTGCCACAGGATGATGTCCACGCGCTCGCCGTTGAGATCGTTGGAGACCGCCTGTACGCGCGAGCCGCGCATGCCGATGCAGGCGCCGATCGGATCGGTGCGCGTGTCGTGCGCCAGCACGGCGATCTTGGCGCGGTCGCCCGGGTCGCGCGCGCAACCCTTGATCTCGACCAGGCCCTGGCCGACCTCGGGCACTTCCAGCTTGAACAGCTCGATCATGAATTCCGGCGCGGCGCGCGACACGAACAGCTGCGGGCCGCGGGCTTCGGAGCGCACCTCGTACAGGTAGCCACGCACGCGATCGCCCACGCGTACCGATTCGCGTGGAATCGTCTTGTCGCGCGGAATGAACGCCTCGGCATTGCCGCCCAGGTCGAGGTAGATGTTGCCGCGCTCCACGCGCTTGACGATGCCGGTGACCAGCTCGCCCACGCGGTCGGCGAACGCATCAACCACCTGCTGGCGCTCCGCCTCGCGCACGCGCTGCACGATCACCTGCTTGGCAGCCTGGGCAGCAATGCGGCCGAATTCGGCGTTCTCGATCTGCTGCTCGATGTACTCGCCCACCTGGGCGTCGGCGCGCTCGTCCAGCGCGTCCATCAGGCGCAGCTGGTACGACGGCGACTCCATCTCGCCGTCGTCGGCGATGATTTCCCAGCGGCGGAACGTCTCGTACTCGCCGGTGTTGTGGTCGATCGATACGCGGATGTCCGGCTCCTCGTCCGGGTAGCGTTTTTTCGCGGCCGAGGCCAGTGCGGCCTCCATGGCTTCGAAAATCACTTCCTCCGGCACGCCCTTTTCATTGGCGACCGCGTCGACGACCAGCAAAAGTTCTTTGCTCATTGCAGCAGCTCCATAAACGCCCTGCGGCGTCCGATCGGTAACTTTTGCGTTCATCCCTGAACGCCGGGATCAAGAGGCGGCCATCCATGGCCGCACTGTTCAATGCTTGTGCGTTCGTCCTTGAACACGAAGATCGCGAAGCAGCCCTCCATGGCTGCACTATTCAATGCTTGTGCGTTCGTCCTTGAACGCGAAGATCACAAAGCAGCCCTCCATGGCTGCACTCTTCAACAAAGCCTCAATCAACCTTCTTCTTGCTAGGCGCCTTGCCGCCGGGCTTGGGCTGCGGCGCATAACCGAGCGCCACCCAGTCCGGCACCACGCGCGCGCTTTCCACCAGCGCATGGTCGAATTCGAATGTCCTGCCTTCGGCTTCCAGCACGATGCGCTCGCCTTCCACCGAAACCAGCTTGCCGCGCAGGCGACGGCGGCCTTCCAGCGGCGCCCTCAACAGCACTTTCACTTCCTGCCCACCGACCCGCGCAAACTGCGCAGCCGTGAACAGCGGCCGATCCAGGCCCGGCGAGGAAACCTCCAGCACGTAATGGCCCGGAATCGGGTCTTCCACGTCGAGCAGGGCGGACAGTTCGCGGCTGGCGGTCTCACAATCCTCGATACCGACTTCGCGGCGCTCGCCGTCGCCCGCTTCCTTGTCCAGCAAGTCCAGATAAACGCGCAGGGTACTCTGCCCGTGCGACGGGGTGAACTCCACGCCGAGGCATTCCAGACCCAGATCGGCCAGGACCCCGCTGAAACGTTGCGCCAGTGCCTGTGTATCCATGGATAGCCTTCCCAGATCACCTGTGAGAACCGCAGAAACAAAAAATGGGCTCCAACGGCCCATTTCCCTATCTCGCCGATGTCCCACTCCATGCAGCTCCTTCCGGTGCAGGCGCTGCCCGAGGCGGCCCCGCACGACGCGTCCTGCGCCCAACAAAAAAGCCTCACGAGGAGGCTTTCTTGCATCAAGAAAGATCTGGTAGCGGGGGCAGGATTCGAACCTGCGACCTTCGGGTTATGAGCCCGACGAGCTGCCAGACTGCTCCACCCCGCATCAGAGTCCGAAGAGTTTACCGGGATGGCCGATTTCTTGCAAGCCTCGAACCCCGTGCATTCGTCACCCCGCAGGCATTCACAATCCGAATGCGCGTCGGCACCACGCGAGCAGCGGGCCCCAGTACAGACCCAGCGCCAGCAGCGACAACGCATTGAGCGACAGCACCACGCGCAGCGGCTGGTCCGCCTGCGCCTGCAGTGCGCCACCTTCCACAGGCTTGTCGAAGTACATCACCTTGACCACGTACAGGTAGTAGTACAGGCCGATGATGGCAAACACGATGCCGACGATCGCCAGCCACAGCATGTTCGCGTGGATCGCCGCCTCCAGCACGAGTACCTTGGCCCAGAAACCGAACAGCGGCGGCACACCGGCCAGCGAGAACATCGCCAGCAGCATCAGGAATGCCATCCACGGCGACTTCTGGTTCAGTCCCTTCAGGTCGGCGATTTCCTCGCATTCGAAGCCGGCCCGGGTCATCGCCAGCATCACGCCGAACGCGGCCACGCCCATCAGCGCATAGCAGATCGCGTAGAACATCGCCGCGGCATAGCCTTCCGGGCCGGCGGCGGCCAGGCCCAGCAGCAGGTAGCCCATGTGCGAGATGGTCGAGTACGCCAGCATGCGCTTGAGGTTGGTCTGCACGATCGCAACCAGGTTGCCGATCGCCAGCGAAATCACGGCGAGCACCGCAAGCATCAAGTGCCAATGCTGCGACAGATCGCCCATGCCGGCGTCGAGCAGGCGATAAGCCATGCCGAACGCGGCCAGCTTCGAGCCCGAGGCGATGAAGGTGGTGACCGGGGTCGGCGCGCCCTGGTAAACGTCGGGAATCCACATGTGGAACGGCGCGGCACCCAGCTTGAAGCCGATGCCCACGACCATGAAGACCAGGCCGAACAGCAGCAGGGTCGGCGCCGTGGTGTAACTCATCACGTTGTGCAGTTGGGCCAGGTCCAGGGTCGGCGTGCCGCCCATGCCGGAAGCGCCGTAGACCATCGACATGCCGTACAGCAGCATGCCCGAGGCCAGCGCGCCCAGCACGAAGTACTTGATCGCCGCTTCCGGCGGCAGCTTCGCGTCGCGGTTCAACGCCACCAGCGCATACGACGACAGCGACAGCAACTCCAGTCCCAGGTAGACGGTGACCAGGTTGCCTGCCGAGACCAGCAGCATGATGCCGAGCACGGCGAAGATCATCAGCGTGTAGAACTCGCCGCTGACCAGCTTGCGGTCGATCAGGTACGGGCGCGCATAGACGAATACCATCGCGGTGGTGCCCAGCACGAACACCTTGAGGATCTCGGCCACGTCGTCGCGTACGAACATGCCCCCGAACGCGGTGACCGCCTGCGGCGGCTGCCCGGCGACCACCAGGTAGATCGCCACCAGCAGCACGGCGATCGAGATCCAGTGCAGCAGGGGTCGCTGTGCGGGCTTCATGAAGGCGTCCAGCAGCAACAGCAGGCACGCCGCCGCCACCAGGTAGAACTCCGGCAGCAGGATCAGGATGTCATTGAAAGTCGGCATGTCGGGTCCCGATCAGATCTTGTGAATGGCGAGCTGCTGCACCAGCTGCGACACCGAACTGTCCATCAGGTGGACCAGCGGCTGCGGCCAGATGCCCAGCGCCAGCACGGCGGCGGCGAAGGCGGCCAGCACGAACGTCTCGCGCCCGTTGATCTCCTTCATCTCCGCCACGTGCGGATTGGCGATCGCGCCCCACAGCACGCGCTTGACCAGCCACAGCGTGTAGCCCGCACCGATGATCAGGGTGAACGCGGCGAACAGCGCGATCCACGGATTGGCGGTGAAGCTGGCCAGGATCACCATGAACTCGCCCACGAAACCGCTGGTGCCCGGCAGGCCGCAGTTGGCCATCGCGAACAGCACGTAGAAGAAGCCGAACCACGGCATCGCATTGATCACGCCGCCGTAATCCTTGATCAGGCGCGTGTGCAGGCGGTCGTACATCACGCCGATGCAGGTGAACATCGCGCCGGAGACGAAGCCGTGCGAGATCATCTGGACCATCGCGCCCTGCATGCCGAGCATCGCCATGTCGGTGTGGCCTTGATCGCGCACCAGCATGAAGGCGATGAAGATGCCCAGCGTGACGAAGCCCATGTGCGCCACGGACGAGTACGCCACCAGCTTCTTCATGTCCTCCTGCACCAGCGCGACGTAACCGATGTAGACGATCGCGACCAGGCTGAGCACGATCACCAGCCAAGCGAAATGCGCACCGGCATCGGGCACGATCGGCAGGATGAAGCGCAGCATGCCGTAGGTGCCGACCTTCAGCATCACCGCCGCCAGCACCACCGAACCGCCGGTCGGCGCCTCGACGTGGGCATCCGGCAGCCAGGTATGCACCGGCACCATCGGCACCTTGATCGCGAAGGCGATCAGGAACGCGAAGAAGATCCAGGCCTGCTCGGTGAACGTCAGCGGCAGCGCCGCCAGCGTGGCCAGATCGAACGTATGCGCCTTCTGGTACAGGTACAGCAGCGCGATCAGCATGAAGACCGAGCCGAAGAACGTGTAGATGAAGAACTTCAGCGTCGCATACACGCGGCGCGGACCGCCCCAGATGCCGATCAGGATGAACATCGGGATCAGGATCGCCTCGAACAGCGCATAGAACAGCAGCGCGTCGGTGGCGCAGAACACGCCGATCAGCAGGCCCTCGAGGATAAGCATCGCGGCCATGTACTGGTGCGGCTTGTCCTGGATGACCTCCCACGCGCCGGCGATCACCAGGATGCCCACGAAGGTGGTCATCACGATCAGCGCCACCGAGATGCCGTCGACCGCCAGACCGTAATGGACGCCCCAGGAGGCAATCCACAGGTGGCTCTCGACCAGCTGCATCGCGGCGCCGGCGGGGTTGTACTGCACCAGCAGGAACAGGCTGGCCACGAAGGTCAGCACCGCCACCAGCAGCGACAGCCAACGCGCCAGGTCGGGCCGGGCCGAACCGGCAAGCAGCACCGGGATGGCTCCGACGACGGGTAGCCAGATCAGCAGGCTGAGCAAGTGATTGAACATGGATCCCGTTTCCCTTATTGCCCGGCCAGCCCGGATCCGACCAGCCAATACCCGCCAAGCAGCAGGATCAGGCCGAGGATCATCGCGAAGGCGTAGTGATAGAGGTAGCCCGACTGCAGGCGGCGCATCGTGGCGGCGACACGGTGCACCATGCTCACCGAGCCGTTGACCATCGCGCCGTCGATCAGCGCCGTCTCGCTGGCCTTCCAGAAGCCGCGACCCAGCGCGACACCACCGCGGGCGAACAGCGCGAAGTACACGTCGTCGACCCAGTACTTGCGGTCGAGCACCGTCCACAGCGGCTTCAGCGTGGACTTGATCCGGTCGGCCAGCGCCGGATTGAACAGGTAGATGTAGGTGGTGGTCACGAAAGCGACGAGCACCAGCAGGAACGGCAGCTGGGTGAACCCGTGCAGCGCCATCGCCGCCGCGCCGTGGAATTCATGGCCCAGCTCGGCCAGCACGTTGTTCGCCTCGTCCACATGGATCGCGCCACGGAACCAGTTGCCGAACAAGGTGGGACCGACCGTGAGGAAGCCGACCAGCAGCGACGGGATCGCCAGCAGCACCAGCGGCAGCGTCACTACCCACGGCGACTCCTTCGGCGCATGCGCCAGCACGCCCGGCTCGTGGTGGCCATGGTCGTCATGGCCGTCGTGATGACCGTGGCCATGCGGCTCGACCACGGTGAAACGCTCCTTGCCGTGGAACGTGAGGTACATCTGGCGGAACGTGTACAGCCCCGTCACCAGCGCACCGGCCATCACGCAGAAGTAGGCATAGTGCGCACCCCAGCGGTGCGATAGGCCGACCGCCTCGATGATCGCATCCTTCGAATAGAAGCCGGAGGTGAACGGCACCGCCACCAGCGCCAGCGAACCGATCCACATGGTGATCCAGGTGATCGGCATGTACTTGCGCAGGCCGCCCATGTAGCGCATGTCCTGCTCGTGATGCATCGCGATGATCACCGAGCCGGCGCCGAGGAACAGCAGCGCCTTGAAGAACGCGTGGGTCATCAGGTGGAACACCGCGCCCGAGTACATCGACACGCCCAGCGCCACCGTCATGTAGCCCAGCTGCGACAGCGTGGAGTACGCGATCACCCGCTTGATGTCATTCTGGACTATGCCAATCAGGCCGGTGAACAATGCGGTGGTGGCGCCGATCACCAGCACGAAGCTCAGCGCGGTCGACGACATCTCGAACAGCGGCGACATGCGCGCCACCATGAAGATGCCGGCGGTGACCATCGTCGCCGCATGGATCAGCGCGGAGATCGGGGTCGGGCCTTCCATCGAGTCGGGCAGCCACACGTGCAGCGGCACCTGCGCCGACTTGCCCATCGCGCCGACGAACAGGCAGATGCAGATCACCGTGGCCGCGTCCCACTGCGTGTGCGCGGTGATCTGCAGGGTCTTGCCGGCCAGGCCGGGGGCCGCGGCGAACGCGGTGGCGTAGTCCAGCGTGCCGAGGAAATACAGCACCGCCGCAATGCCGAGCAGGAAGCCGAAGTCGCCCACGCGGTTGACCAGGAACGCCTTCAGGTTGGCGAAGATCGCGGTCGGCCGCTTGTACCAGAAGCCGATCAGCAGGTACGACACCAGGCCCACCGCTTCCCAGCCGAAGAACAGCTGCATGAAGTTGTTGCTCATGACCAGCATGAACATCGAGAAGGTGAACAGCGAGATGTAGCTGAAGAAGCGGGTGTAGCCGTCGTCGTCGGCCATGTAGCCGATGGTGTAGACGTGCACCAGCAGCGACACGAAGCTCACCACCACCAGCATCAGCGCGGTCAGGCGGTCGACCATGAAGCCGATGCTGGCGTTGAACGGGCCGATCTGGAACCAGGTGTAGATGTTCTGGTTGTATTCGGGCGCGCCGCCCACGGTGAGCTGGTACAACACGTAGAACGACAGCGCGCACGACACCGCCACGCCGAGGATAGTGATGCTGTGCGAACCGGCGCGGCCCAGGAACTTGCCCAGGAAACCGGCCAGCACGCAGCCCACCAGCGGCGCCAGTGCGATCGTCAGCAGGATGGAAGTGGAAAGACCCATGTGATCAGCCCTTCATGCTGTCGATGTCGGCGATATTGATCGTGCTGCGCGTACGGAACAGCAGCACCAGGATCGCCAGGCCGATGGCGGCTTCCGCCGCGGCCACGGTGAGGATGAAGAACACGAACACCTGCCCCGCCACATCCCCGAGGAAACGCGAGAACGCCACGAAGTTCATGTTCACGGCGAGCAGCATCAGCTCGATCGACATCAGCAGCACGATCACATTCTTGCGGTTGATGAACATGCCGGCGACGGCGACGCAGAACAGCACCGCGCCGAGCACGATGTAATGCGCGAGCGAGATCATGGCTGCGGCTCCTGTGATGCGGTCGATTCATCGGGGCGGACGGCGGCCATCTTCACGATGCGCACGCGGTCGCGCGGATTGACCTTGACCTGCTGGCTGGCCGATTCGTGGCGCGCGTCGCGGCGCTCGCGCAGGGTCAACGCCACGGCTGCCACGATGCCCACGGTGAGGATCAGCGCGGCGATCTCGAACGGCAGCAGGAACTTCGTGTACAGCGCATGGCCCAGCCATTCGGTATTGTTGGTCACGCCCTCGGCCAGCGCAGGGTCGGCACCCATGACCTTTGTCTGCATCGCGCGCACGCCGATCAGACCGAGCATCTCCACCAGCATCACCGCGGCCACGATCAGGCCGACCGGCAGGAATTTCACGAAGCCCTCGCGCAGCTTTTCCTGGTCGATGTCGAGCATCATCACCACGAACAGGAACAGCACCATCACCGCGCCCACGTAGACCACGATCAGCGCCAGCGCCAGGAACTCGGCTTCGAGCAGTAGCCACAGGCAGGCCGCACTGAAGAAGGTAAGCACCAGCGCCAGCACCGCGTGCACGCTGTTCTTCAGCGTGATCACCGACAATGCCGCGGCGACGGTGACGAAACCGAAGGCGTAGAAACAGATGAGTTGCAACAGTTGGGGGTTCATCGTTGGCCTCAGCGGTACGCCGCATCCTGCGTGCGGTCGGCGGCAATCTGCTGCTCGAAGCGATCGCCGATGGCAAGCAGCTTCTGCTTGTCCACCACGTTCTCGCCACGGTGTTCGAAGTGGTATTCATGGATCGAGGTCTCGACGATCGAATCGACCGGGCAGCTCTCCTCGCAGAAGCCGCAATAGATGCACTTGAACAGGTCGATCTCGTAGCGGGTGGTGCGGCGCTGGCCGTCGCTCTCGCGCGGCGCCGAGTCGATGGTGATCGCCAGCGCCGGGCACACCGCCTCGCACAGCTTGCAGGCGATGCAGCGCTCCTCGCCATTCGCGTAGCGGCGCAGCGCGTGCAGGCCGCGGAAGCGGTTCGACTTGGGGATGTGCTCCATCGGGTAGCGCATCGTGTACTTCGGCTTGAACAGGTAGCGCAGGGTCACGCCCATGCCCTGGAACAGCTCGACCAGCAGCAGGCTCTTGAAATAACCGGTAACGCGACTCATGGCTTATGCCCCCGTGCCGATGCTGGCCAGGCCCCAGTATTTCAGGCAGCCGGCCACGAAGACCCACGCGATGGCGATGGGAATGAACACCTTCCAGCCCAGCCGCATGATCTGGTCATAGCGATAGCGCGGGAAGGTGGCGCGGAACCACAGGAACATGAAGGAGAACAGGAACGCCTTGATCAGCAGCCAGGGGAAACCGCCATGGCCGATGAAACCCCATGAGGCCGGGAACGGCGACAGCCAGCCGCCCATGAACAGCACCGCGGCAAGGAAGCTGAGCAGGATCATGTTGGCGTATTCGGCCAGAAAGAACAGCGCGAACGCCGAGCCGGAATATTCCACGTGGAAGCCGGCGACGATCTCCGACTCGCCCTCGGCCACGTCGAACGGCGCGCGGTTGGTCTCGGCCACGCCGGAGATGAAGTACACCACGAACACCGGCAGCAGCGGCAGCCAGAACCAGTCGAAGATGCCCTTGTTGCCGGCCTGCGCGTTGACGATCGCGCTGAGGTTCAGCGAGCCGGCCAGCACCAGCACGCAGACCAGACACAGGCCCATAGCCAGTTCGTAGGAGATCACCTGCGCCGCCGAACGCATCGCGCCGAGCAGCGCATAGCGCGAGTTGGATGCCCAGCCGGCAATGATGATGCCGTACACGCCCATCGAGGTCATCGCCAGCAGGTACAACACGCCGGCGTTGGCGTTGGACAGCACCATCGTGCTGCTGAACGGCACCACCGCCCATACCGCCAGCGCGGGGACAAGCGCGATCATCGGCGCCATGTAGTACAGGAAGCGGTTCGCCTTGGTCGGCAGGATCACCTCCTTGACCAGCAGCTTGACCACGTCGGCAAAGGCCTGCAGCAGGCCGAACGGGCCGACCTTGTTCGGCCCCATGCGCACGTGCATCCAGCCGAGAACCTTGCGCTCCCAGTAGACGAACATCGCCACCGCCAGCACCAGTGGCAGCACGATGCACAGGATGTAGATGATCGGCCACACGAGCTGGTTGATGAGTTGATCAGCCATGATGCTTATGCCTTGCCCAAGGTGATGGCCGCGCCGTAGGGCGGCAGCGTGACGGTGAGGTCCTGGGCCGCCTCGATCCACGCCGTGCCGTCGGGCACGGCGGTATCGATCACCAGCGGCAGCAGCGCGTCGGCGGCACGCACCCGGTCGCCGGCGGCGAGGCCATGCCGGCCGGCTTCCGCGGCATTCAGGCGCACCGCGGGCGCACGGTTCAGCGGGTGCGCATTCAACGCCGTCGCGCGACGCAATACCGCGTCGCTGCGGTAGATCGGCCAGGTGGCCAGGCGGGTCAGGCCGGTGACCGTCGTACGCACGGCCAGGCCGCTGCGCGACGTCGCCGCACGTTCGGTGATGCCGTCGCGCAGGCCGGCGAGATCGTCGAACTCGAAGCCGGTCAGTTGCAGGGCGCCGCCCAGCGCACGCAACACCTTCCAGCCAGGCCTGGCCTGGCCTGGCGCCTTCGCGCCGGCCGCCACGCCCTGGGCCAGTCCATCGACGTTGACCAGGGTCGCGTCGATCTCCGGCAACAGCGCTATCGGCAGGATCACGTCGGCCACCTCGCGAAGCGCGGCACTGGCATAGGCGCTGAACGCCACCACCTGATCCGCGCCATGCAGCGCCCGCAAGGCCGCGCCGCCATCGGCAAAATCGTGCGGCGGCTCCACGCCGTACAGCAGGTAGCTCTTGCGCGGCTGCGCCAGCATCGCCTGCGCGTCCAGCCCGCCGTTGCCCGGCACCACGCCGAGCCGCGCCAGGCCGACGGCATTCGCGCCGACCGGCAGTTCGTCGTAGCCGGCACCGGTGGCATCGGCGATGAACCGGGCAATCGCACGCAGCCACGACGCCTGCGGATGGGTCGCCGCGGCCTCACCGAGGATTACCACGGCCCTGCCCTGCCCCGCCGCAGCCTGTTTCAACGCGGCAATCGCATCGCTGTCGCCTGCGTCGCTCTGCACGGCGTTGATCGCCTCGGCCAACGCTGCCGGTGCGCTCGCGCCGGCAGCGACCGCCGCCCTGGCCAGCGCCAACAGCGCTTCGACCAGCGCCTGCGGCGCCACGATCGACTCGCCGGCCAGCTTGTAGTTGAAATCGAAGTGCGCCGGATTGACCGCGTAGACCTTCGCGCCCTTCTTGGTCGCCTGATGCAGGCGGTGGTTCAGCAGCGGCATTTCATGACGCAGGTCGGAACCGACCAGCAAGGCGGTCCGCACCTGCCCGATCTCCGCCACCGGCAGCGCGAACGGCCGCGCCACGGCGTTGTCGGCAAAGTCGAGCTGGCGCAGACGATGATCGACGTGCGCGCTGCCCAGGCCGCGGGCCAGCCGCATCAGCAGGTCGCCCTCCTCGTTCGAGGTGGCCGGGTGCAGCAGGATGCCCAGCTCGCTGCCCGGCGCCTTCTTCAATGCCTCGCCGGCGAACTGCAGGGCGTCCTCCCAGGTGGTCGCCTGCCACTGGCCGTTGCGCTTCACTTCCGGCGCACTGATGCGGTCGGCGGCGTACATGCCCTGGTGGCTGTAGCGGTCGCGGTCGGACAGCCAGCACTCGTTGACCGCCTCGTTGTCGCGCGGCACCGTGCGCAGCACTTCGCCGCGGCGGGTGTGCAGCCACAAGTTGGAACCCAGCGCATCGTGCCAGGCGATCGACGGTTTGGCGACCAGCTCCCACGCACGCGCCTTGAACTGGAACGGCTTGTTGGTCAGCGCGCCGACCGGGCAAACGTCGATGATGTTGCCCGACAGCTCGCTCTCGACGTTCTTGCCGATATACGTGCCGATCACATGCCGGTCGCCGCGATCCATGTCGCCCAGCTCGTAGGTGCCGGCGATCTCGCTGATGAAACGCACGCAGCGCGTGCAGTGGATGCAGCGCGTCATCTCGGTGGCAACCAGCGGGCCGAGGTTCTCGTCGGCCACGGTGCGCTTGCGCTCGGTGAAGCGCGACACGCTGCGGCCGTAGCCCAGCGCCATGTCCTGCAGTTCGCACTCGCCGCCCTGGTCGCAGATCGGGCAGTCCAGCGGATGGTTGATCAGCAGGAATTCCATCACGTTGCGCTGCGCGTGCAGCGCCTTGTCCGAACGGGTCAGCACCTTCATGCCTTCGGCCACCGGCGTGGCGCAGGCCGGCTGCGGCTTCGGCATCGGGCGCCCGCCCATCTCCACCTCGACCAGGCACTGCCGGCAGCTCGCCGCGATCGGCAGCTTGCGGTGATAGCAGAATCGCGGAATCGGGACGCCGGCCCGGTCGGTGGCCTCGATGATCATCGAGCCCTTGGGGACCTGGATCGGCTTGCCGTCGACCTCGATGTTGACGAGGTTCGGCGTGGTGTTCTGGGTCGGCTGCGCGCTCATGCGGCGGCTCCAAACTTGTCATCGACCATCGAGCGCCCATGCTCGACGTAGTATTCGAATTCGTGCCAGTAGTGGCGCAGGAAACCCTGCACCGGCCACGCCGCCGCCTCGCCGAATGCGCAGATGGTGTGACCCTCGATCTGGCCCGCCACCGTCTTCAGGCGATGCAGGTCGTCGGCATTGCCCTTGCCGGCGACGATGCGCGTCAGCACGCGGTGCATCCAGCCGGTGCCTTCGCGGCACGGCGTGCACTGGCCGCAGGATTCCATGTGGTAGAACTGGCTGATGCGCTCGCAGGCCCGCACCATGCAGGTGGTCTCGTCCATCACGATCACCGCGCCCGAGCCGAGACCCGAACCGGCCTTCTGGATCGCGTCGTAATCCATGGTGAGGCCCATCATCGTCTCGCCCGGCAGCACCGGCATCGAGGAGCCGCCCGGGATCACCGCCTTGATCTTGTGCCCGTCGCGCACCCCGCCAGCCATCTCCAGCAGCTCCGCGAACGATGTGCCCAGGCGGATCTCGTAGTTGCCGGGACGGTTGACATGGCCGGACACCGAGAAAATCTTCGGGCCCCCGTTGTTCGGCTTGCCCAGGTTGAGGAACCAGTCAGCGCCGTTGCGCAGGATCGCCGGCACCGAGGCATAGGTCTCGGTGTTGTTGATCGTGGTCGGCTTGCCGTACAGGCCGAAGTTGGCCGGGAACGGCGGTTTGAAGCGTGGCCAGCCCTTCTTGCCTTCCAGCGATTCCATCAGCGCGGTTTCCTCGCCGCAGATGTAGGCGCCGGCGCCCAGTGCCGCATAGATGTCCACGTCCAGCCCGGTGCCCTGTACGTTCTTGCCGAGCAGGCCGGCCGCGTAGGCTTCCTTCAACGCCGCCTCGAAGTGCTCGTACGGCTCGTGATGGAATTCGCCGCGCAGGTAGTTGTAGGCCACGGTGGAGCCGGTGCAGTAGCACGCGATCGCCAGGCCTTCGATCACCGCGTGCGGGTTGTAGCGCAGGATGTCGCGATCCTTCGCCGTGCCCGGCTCGGATTCGTCCGAGTTGCACAGGATGTATTTCTGCATGTCGCCCTTCGGCATGAAGGACCACTTCAGGCCGGTGGGGAAGCCCGCGCCACCACGACCGCGCAGACTGCTCTTCTTGATTTCCTCGACCAGCGACGCCGGATCGGGCTTCTCGGCGAGGATCTTCCTCCATGCCTTGTAGCCGTCGACCTTCTCATAGCTTTCCATCGACCACGGCGTGTCGAAATGCAGCGTGGTGTAGACGACCTGGTGATCCTGGGGGGCGGGTCCGACGGCCATCAGTGCTTCCCCTCGGCGTCGTGGGCGTGCGCAGGGCCGTCAATGCTCAGGCCGTCAAGGATCGCATCGAGCTTCTCGATGGTAAGGTGCTCGTGGTAATGCCCGTTCACCGTCATCGCCGGCGCGTATACGCAGGCCGCGATGCACTCCTCTTCCTTCTTCAGGTAGACGCGCCCATCCGGCGTGCTCTCGCCCAGCTTGATGCCAAGCTTCTTCTCGCAGTGGCGCACCAGGCCGTCGGCGCCGTTGAGCCAGCACGAGATGTTGGTGCAGATCGCCACGTTGTTGCGGCCGACCGGCCTGGTCTCCAGCATCGAGTAGAAGCTGGCCACCTCGTACGCCCAGATCGCCGGCAGGTCCAGGTACTTCGCGACCGCGGCGATCAGCTCGTCGGTGAGGAAGCCGCGGTTCTGCTCCTGCGCGCCGAACAGCGCCTGGATCAGCGCCGAGCGCTTGCGGTCCGGCGGAAACTTGGCGACCCATGCATCGATGTGCTGGCGGGTGTGCTCGGTGAGTACGACGAGAGGATCGACGTTCCTGACCTGCTCGTAATGTCCGGTGGCTTTCATGCGTTTCTCCGTCGTGCCGGCTCAGCGATCCACTTCGCCGAACACGAGGTCGTAGGTACCGATCATGGCCACCACGTCGGCGAGCATGTGGCCGCGCACGATGGTGTCCATGGATGACAGGTGGGCAAAGCCCGGGGCGCGCAGGTGCACGCGGAACGGCTTGTTGGCGCCGTCGGAAACCAGGTAGCAGCCGAACTCGCCCTTGGGCGCCTCAACCGCGCAATAGGTCTCCCCGGCCGGCACGCAGTAGCCCTCGGTGAACAGCTTGAAGTGGTGGATGAGCGCTTCCATGTCCTGCTTCATCTCGACCCGCGACGGCGGCGCCACCTTGAAGTTATTCACCATCACCGGGCCCGGGTTGGCGCGCAGCCACGCCACGCACTGCCGGATGATGCGGTTGGACTGGCGCATCTCTTCCACGCGCACCAGGTAGCGGTCGTAGCAGTCACCGTTGACGCCGACCGGGATGTCGAAATCCATCTCGGCGTACTTCGCGTAGGGCTGCTTCTTGCGCAGGTCCCACTCGACGCCCGAACCACGCAGCATCGCGCCGGTCATGCCCCACTGCTGGGCCAGCTCCGGGCTGACCACGCCGATGCCGACGGTGCGCTGTTTCCAGATGCGGTTGGTGGTGAGCAGTTCCTCGTACTCGTCGACCTTCGACGGAAAGTCAGCGGTGAACGCGTCGAGAAAGTCGAGCATCGAGCCTTCGCGCCAGCTGTTGATGCGCTTCAGGTCGGCACCCTTGTGCCACGGCGACTCGCGGTACTTCGACATCTGCTCCGGCAGGTCGCGGTAGACGCCGCCCGGACGGTAGTACGTGGCGTGCATGCGCGCGCCCGACACCGCCTCGTAGACGTCCATCAGTTCCTCGCGTTCGCGGAACGCGTACAGGATCACCGCCATCGCGCCCAGGTCGAGCGCGTTCGAGCCGATCCACATCAGGTGGTTCAGGATGCGGGTGATCTCGTCGAACATGGTGCGGATGTACTGCGCCCGCTCCGGCGCCTCGATCCCCAGCAGGGTCTCGATCGCGCGCACGTAGGCGTGCTCGTTGCACATCATCGACACATAGTCGAGCCGGTCCATGTAGCCGATCGACTGGTTGAACGGCTTGGACTCGGCCAGCTTCTCGGTACCGCGATGCAGCAGGCCAACGTGCGGATCGACGCGGACGATGGTCTCGCCGTCCATCTCCATGATCAGGCGCAGCACGCCATGCGCGGCCGGATGCTGCGGGCCGAAGTTCATCGTGTAGTTGCGGATTTCCTGCATGCTCAATTCTCCCGCCAGTGGTCGGCGGCTTCGGCCCTGGCCTGCATCAGGTCGGCATCGTCACGGATGGTGCGCGGTACCAGCACGCGCGGCTCGATCGACACCGGCTCGTAGATCACCCGCTGCTGCGCGGGGTCGTAGCGCACCTCGACGTTGCCGACCAGCGGGAAGTCCTTGCGGAACGGATGGCCGACGAAACCGTAGTCGGTGAGGATGCGGCGCAGGTCGGGATGGCCATCGAAGATGATGCCGTAGAGGTCGAACGCCTCGCGCTCGAACCAGTTCACGCCCGGCCACACCGGGGTCAGCGACGGCACCAGCGGCAGGCTGTCGTCCGCGCAGAACACGCGCAGGCGCAGGCGGCGGTTGTGTTCGATCGAGAGCAGCTGGATCACCGCGGCGAACCGGCGCGGCTCGTCCCCGCCGTTGTTGCGCGGACGTCCGGCCCAGTCGAAACGACCCTGCGCCTGGCCTTCCACGCCGCGCGAGAAACCGGTGCCGGAAACCGTTTCGGTATCCCACTCGACCTGGCCATAGCCGAGGTAGTCGATGCCGCACAGGTCGATCAGCTCGCTGAAGCGGAACGCCGGCTCGTCGCGCAACGCGGTGGCCACCACGAGCAGGTCGGCAGCGGCCAGCTCGGCGACGGTCTCGTTGCGCACGGTGGTGATGGCCAGCGTATCGCCGAATCGCGCGGCGAGCTGCCCGGCCAGCGAGGTCTTTTGGGTGTCGGTCATGGACTGCGCCTTCGGAAACGTGCCAATCAAGAGCGCGCGATGGTGCTGGTGCGGCGGATCTTCTTCTGCAACTGCAGGATGCCGTGGATCAACGCCTCGGCCGTGGGCGGACAGCCCGGCACGTAGATGTCCACCGGCACGATGCGGTCGCAGCCGCGCACCACGGAATAGGAATAGTGGTAGTAGCCGCCGCCGTTGGCGCAGCTGCCCATCGAGATCACCCACTTCGGCTCGGGCATCTGGTCGTAGACCTTGCGCAGCGCCGGGGCCATCTTGTTGACCAGGGTGCCGGCCACGATCATCACGTCGGACTGGCGCGGGCTGGGGCGGAAGATCACGCCGTAGCGGTCCAGGTCCAGCCGCGACATGCCGGCGTGCATCATCTCCACCGCGCAGCAGGCCAGACCGAAGGTCATCGGCCACATCGAGCCGGTGCGCGCCCAGTTCATCAGCGCGTCGATGCTGGTGGTGGCGAAGCCACGCTGCACTACCGGGTTGTCGCCCGCCGGCCGCAGGATGTCATCGACCAGGTTCAGCGGCTCCGGGTTGTGCATCACCCGGCTGATGGAATCCATCACTCCCATTCGAGCGCTCCCTTCTTCCACACATAGGCGAAACCGACCACCAGCAGCAGCAGGAACAGGCCCATCTCGATCAACGCGACGAGGCCGATCTGCTTGAACACCACCGCCCACGGAAACAGGAAGGCGATTTCCAGATCGAAGATGATGAACAGGATGGCGAGCAGGTAGTAGCGCACGTCGAAGCGCATGCGGGCGTCCTCGAATGCCTCGAAACCGCACTCATAGGGCGAGAGCTTCTCGGATTCGGGGCGACGCGGCCCGGCCAGCAGGCCGATGACCAGCAATGCCACACCAAGGCCGACGGCGACGCCGATGAACAACAGGACAGGCCAGTATTCGGCAAGCACGATGCAACTTACCTCCGCGCCAGGGGCGCATCAGTGACCGCGGGGATTTGCATCCAGCAACGCACGGTCCGGCGACTTCCATTCGGCAGGCCGACGCGGCCACGGGCCTTCCGGCCATGCCTGCAGGCTCTGCCGCCGCGCGCAGGCATCCGATGTTTCGCGGAATGGATCCGCGAATCCCGCCATTGTATCAGTGCGCATGGGCACAACAAGCCTTGACGACCGATGTGATGCGCATTAACACCCGGCTGCGTGCAGACGGAATGATGACGGCATCACATGGTGTGGGTGGGACGCTCGGAGGTCAGCGTGCCGGCCAGGATGTTCTCGATCCGGCTGCGGGCGGCTTCGGCATCGCCCGATTCGTTGAAGTGGATGCCGACACCCGCGGTGCGGTTGCCCTGCGCGCCGACCGGGCTGATCCAGACCACCTTGCCGACCACCGACAGACGCTCGGTCTCCCCGGCCAGGGTCACCAGCAACACCACCTCGTCACCCAGCGAATAGGATTGCGCCGTCGCCGCAAACAGGCCGCCATGCTTGAGGAACGGCATGTAGGCGTTGTACAGCGAAGCCGCATCCTTGATTTTCAACGAGATGATGCCCTGACGGGCAGCCATGGGTTTCATGCTGGGCTCCTGCCGGGCGCCGGAACCGCCCGATCGACGAGACCGATCTTAGAGGCTGCGCCCCACCGGCACCACCGTCACGATGCTTCGGCGAGAACAGTTCGGTCAACCGGCCTGCACGAGGTCCGCCGTCGCACCGGATGTTCGGCCCGGCAGCTCGCACCAGCCCCAGTGATCGAAGATCCACGGCGAGTGCAGGGTCAGCGCCAGCCGCACGAAGCGGGGATGTTCCGTTGCGGCCGGCGGCAGATGGAAACAACCGGCCTGGTCGCGCTGCAGCGGGGCGTCGCGCCAGCGCCAGCTGTGCACGCCCGCCGCACTGGCCACGGTGAGCCGCAACCGCGGCCGCAACCACACCGGCGGTCGCCACGGCAACGCCGTCGCGGCGCCGGACGGCGTTGCCGCCACGTCGGCATAGCGCTCGGGACGGGTGGCAAGCCGGGACAGGCGCTTGCCACTCAGGGCCATCTGGCTGCGATGCGCCGCCAGCGCCGCACGCTTGTTCGCCGACTGTGCCGCCGTGCCGCGGATTTCAACCGGGCGGTGATTGCCTTCCCGGCCGTGCACCAGGTACGCCAGCAGTGCCGACGGTCGCGCCTGCCCGGCCAGCGCCAGGCGCACCAGCACGTGAGCGGCGCCATGGTCGGGATGACGATCCGACAGCGCCGGAACCGCCACCAGGTCGGGGTGGAACTCGTCGATTGCCGTGGTCAGCGTCGCCATCGCCATGCCGTCCGCCTGCAGCAGCACCTCGGTGAGGCCCATGTCCGGCCAGCCCAGCGACTGCAGCGCCGGTTCCGGCACGCCGAGACTCTGCAACGCCTGCAATACCTCCGCATGGCGCCGCCGACCCCAGCGGCGGCGATCGGCCACACCGATCAGCAGGCGCCGTTCCAGCCAGCGCTGCGGCCATGGATTGTTGTCGCCCGCCGTCAGCAGCAGGATCCGCACTTCACCGCCTGCCGCACGCACCTGCTGGATCAGCAGGCCCGTCCCGATGGTTTCGTCGTCCGGGTGCGGCGCCACCACCAGCAAGCGGGTAGCCGCGGAAAAAGGCGGCAGCCCGCCGGCTCGATCCATCGCCGGCGACACGCTGGCGTGCGCTCCGCTCACCGCCATTGCGCCAGCAGTTCCAGCAGCAGCAGGTCGGCGCGCAACGGGCCGCGCAGGCCCTCGCGGCTGCGGTTGGCCGCGTCGTACCAGTGGCCCAGCGCCTCGACGTCCAGCGCACTGGCCAGCGGCCCGTTGCCCGGCAGCGAGCGCGCCCTGATCTCGTCGGCGGCGGCCTGCGCGGCGAACCACAGCCGCTGCGCCGGCTCGCTGTCCAGCCAGCGCTTGACCACCTCGGTCGGCTGGCCGCGGCCCGCGGCCAGCGCGGCCAGGTCCCGACGCACTTCCTGGCGTCGTTCCAGCGCGCCCTCCCCGGCCCAGGCCCTGGCCAGGCCGGGGTTGCCGCCGGCGGCGGCGAGTGCCGCCGGCGCATCGCGCACGCCTTCGGCCTGCAGCCAGGCCAGCGCCTCCGCCGTGGCGGGCAATGGGAACTCGATCCGCTGGCAGCGGCTGCGGATGGTCTGCGGCAGACGCCACGGCGCATCGGCCAGCAGGATCAGCATGGTCTGCGCAGCTGGTTCCTCGAGGGTCTTCAGCAACGCGTTGGCAGCGGCCGGGTTCATCGCGTCGGCCGGGTCGATGAGCGCCACCTGCCAGCCGCCGAACTGGCTGCTCATGGCCAGCCGTGCCGACAGTTCGCGGATCTGGTCGACCACGATCTCACTGCGCTGCACGCCGTCCTTGCGCAAACCGAAGCTCAACGTGACCACGTCCGGATGCGACCCGGCGGCGAGCAGCAGGCAGCTGCGGCAATGCCCGCAGGCGTCGCCGGCCGCCGGCTCGCTGCACAACAGGCCCTGCACGAAGCGCTGTGCGAACGCGCGCTTGCCCAGGCCCGCGGCACCGCACAGCAGCAGGGCGTGCGGCAGCGCCTCGCGCTGCCGTCGGGCCTGCAATCGCGCCCAGTGTTCGGCGTGCCAGGGCGGCCCGTTCATGCCTGCGCCTCTCCAAGCCACGGCGCCAGCGCCCGGATCGCGGCCTGCAACACGGCCGCCGGCGACTGGCTGGCATCGATCACCCGGAAACGCGCCGGCTCGGCTGCGGCGCGCTCGCGATAGCTGGCACGCACCCGCTCGAAGAACGCATCCGCCTCGACCTCAATGCGGTCGGCGTCGCCGCGGCCGGCGGCACGGGCGCGGCCAGTCGCCACTGGCAGGTCGAGCAGCAGGGTCAGGTCGGGTTTTACGCCGGCGCAGGCCCAGCGCTCCAGTTCCGCGATGCGCTCCGCCGGCTGGCCGCGGCCGCCCCCCTGGTAGGCGTAACTCGCATCGGCAAAGCGGTCGCACAGCACCCATTGCCCCGCCGCCAGCGCCGGCTCGATCACCTCGCGCACCAGCTGCGCACGCGAGGCGAACATCAGCAGCAGTTCGGTCTCGGCAGCCAGCCCATGCCGGGCCGGGTCGAGCACGATCGCGCGCACCGCCTCGCCCACGTCGGTGCCGCCGGGCTCGCGCGTCTGCACCAGCGCGAGGCCATGCCGTTCGATGTGCTCGCGCAAGCCTGCCAGCAAGGTGCTCTTGCCGGCGCCCTCGCCGCCTTCCAGGCTGATGAATGTTCCGCGCGCAGTGGTCATCGGCAGCGCTTCCGCTGGTAGCAGTCGACGTTGCGATTGTGTTCCTCCAGCGTGCGCGAGAACACGTGGCCGCCGTCGCCCCGGGCCACGAAATACAGTGTGTCACCATCGGCTGGATGCAGCGCCGCCACCAGCGCCGGCTTGCCCGGCAGGGCGATCGGCGTCGGCGGCAGGCCGGCACGGGTATAGGTGTTGTACGGCGTGTCGGTGGTGAGGTCGCTCTTGTGGATGTTGCCGGCGTAGTTCGCGCCCATGCCGTAGATCACGCTGGGGTCGGTCTGCAGCAGCATATGGTTCTGCAGGCGTCGCAGGAACACGCCGGCGATCTGCGCGCGCTCGTCCGGGCGGCCGGTCTCCTTCTCCACGATCGAAGCCAGGATCAGCGCCTCGTACGGCGTGGCCAGCGGCAGATCGTGCGCGCGTCCTGCCCACAGTTCATCGAGCGTCTTCACCATCGCGGCATGCGCGCGGCGGAGGATGTCCAGGTCGCCGTCACCCTTCACGTAAGCGTAGGTCTCGGGCAGGAAGCGGCCTTCCGGCATTTCGCCGCCGGCGCCGATCTTCTGCATGATTGCGGCATCGTCCAGCCCGGCGCTGTCGTGGCTCAACTTCTCGGCCCTGGCCAGCGCCTGGCGCAGCTCGGCAAAGGTCCAGCCGTCGACAATGGTGAAATTGCGCTGCAGCACCTTGCCGGCCGCCATGTTCGCGAGCAGCCGGCGCGGCGTGATGCCGGGCTCCAGCGCATATTCGCCGGCATGCAGCCGGCCGGCGACGTGCATCTGCCAGGCCAGCAGCCGCCAGTACCACGGGCTGGCCGTGCTGAACCCGCGCTGGCGCAACTCGCCCACGATCGCCTTGAAGCTGCTGCCGCGGCCGACGTCGATGCTCTCGCCCTGCGCCGTCACGTTCAGCGGCGCGGTTCCGAAGCGGGCGTAGTCGTTCCAGCCATAGGCCAGCGCGCCGGCAGCCACCAGCAGCACGATCAGCAGCAGCCATCCATGCCTACGCGTCGGTTTGTCACTCATCCGCCCCGCTCCATCGAAAATCCCAGGTTGCACCAGTGTTGCTGCAGCTGGCGGGCCGTCGCGCCCGGTGCATAGTTGCGGTCATCCAGCGAATGTACCGGCACGATGCCGCGCACGCTCGAACTGAGGAAAACCTCGCTGGCGCCACGCAGCATAGCCAACGTCAGCTCGCCGGTCCGCGCCTGCGGGCACACCGCCAGCACTTCGGCACGAGCCACGCCGGCCACGCCACAACGATCCAGCGCCGGTGTCAGCAGCTCGCCGTCGACCACCGCGAACAGGTTGGCCATGGTTGCCGAAATCACCCGCTCGCGGGTATCGAGCAGCACGCCTTCGACGATCGCCGGATCGTTCCATTCGGCACGCGCCAGCACCTGTTCCAGCCGGTTCAGGTGCTTGATGCCGGCCAGCAGCGGCTGTTCCGCCAGGCGCAGGTCGCAGACGCGCAGGCGCACGCCTTGCGCGTAGGCCGCGGCGGCGACCGGCGGCGGCACGAACGCAGCCACCACCCGGGTCGGTCGCGGCGATACCGGCAGGGCGTAACCGCGCTCCCCCGCGCCGCGTGTGATGGTGATGCGCACGACCGACTGCGGCATGTCGCGGCTGACCTGCAGCGCCTCGCGCCATAGCAGCGCCGGATCGGGCGCCGGAATGCGCAGGCGCGAGCAACCCTCCAGCAACCGTTGCATGTGGCGCATCCACAGCGGCGCCGCCGCGCCGACGAGGCGGATGCTTTCGAACAGGCCGTCGCCATAGGCCAGCCCGCGATCCAGCGCCGATATCCGTTCCGCCGCGACACCATCGACCAGCATGCGTGCCGTCATCAACCCGGCACTCCCAGCGCACGCAGCAGGCCGCGCGCCTTGGCGCGGGTCTCGTCCAGCTCGCTCGCCGCCACCGAATCGGCCACGATGCCGGCGCCCGCACGCAGGCTGACTTCGTCGCCGGCCAGGGTCAGGGTGCGGATCAGGATGTTCAAGTCGAGCTCTCCGTTGCGATCGAGATAGCCCAGTGCACCGGTGTAGGCGCCGCGCGGCGCATCTTCCAGCGCGGCGATGATTTCCATGCAGCGCACCTTGGGACAACCGGTGATGGTCCCACCGGGAAACGTGGCGGCGATCACCTCGCCCGGCGTCACGTCGGCGCGCAGGCGCCCGCGTACATTGGAGACGATGTGGTGAACGTGGGCGTAACTCTCCACCACCATCAACTCGTCCACCTCGACCGTGCCCGGCACGCAGACGCGGCCGAGGTCGTTGCGCTCCAGGTCGATCAGCATCACGTGTTCGGCGCGCTCCTTCGGGTGCGCGCTGAGTTCGCGGATGCGCGCCAGCTCGTCGTCGCCGGGCAGCCGTGGGCGCGTACCGGCGATCGGCCGGGTCTGCGCCACGCCGCCGCGCACCTCGACCAGCCGCTCCGGCGAGGAGCTCGCCACCGCCCAGCCCGGCTGCTGGAACAGGCCGGCGAAGGGTGCCGGATTGGCCCGGCGCAACGCCGCATAGAGCGCCGACGGCGCGGGCGGCGGCGCATAGCGCGCCCGCCAGGCACGCGACAGGTTCACCTGGAAGATGTCACCGGCGTGCAGATGCTCGTGGATACGCGCCACGCCGTCGAGGAACCGCTGTGGCGCATCCTCCTCCCAGGCGACCGGGGCGGCCAGCGGCGGAATCGGCGACGCGGCGGCGAGATCGGCTTCCAGCACATCGAGCAGGTGCTCGTGGCCGGCCTCGGCGACCAGGATCGTGCAATCGCGTCGATGGTCGACGATTGCCGCCACCGGGCAACGCACGGCCAGCGCCAACGGAATGGCGTGAGGTGCATGCAGCCGCAGCGTCGGCTCGATCTCACCGGCCAGCTCGTAGGCCAGCAGCAGCACCCAGCCGCCATGGAACGGCAGCTCGTCGTGCTCCGGTGGCAGGCGCTCGGCCTGCCAGGCGGCATCCAGCGCATCGAGGAAACGCCCTTCGCGCGCGGCACCCGTGCCGTCGCGCAAGCTGCCGTCGGTGTGCAGGGTCAGCCGCTGGCCCGGAAACGCGAACAGGATGTCGTAGCGCGACTGCGCCGTGCCATGCACCACGCTTTCCAGCAGGCACGGATAGCGGCCGGGAAATGAAGCGGCCGGCGCGAGCAGGTCGCGCCTGCCGTCCAGAGTACGGCGATGGCAGGTCACGCTCAGACGCGGCGGAAAGCCAGCGTACCGTTGGTGCCGCCGAAGCCGAACGAGTTGGAGATCGCCACGTCGAGCTTCGCCTCGCGCGCGGTGTGCGCCACGAAGTCGAGGTCGCAGCCTTCGCCCGGTTCGTCCAGGTTGATCGTCGGCGGCATCACCTGGTCGCGCAGCGCCAGGATGCTGAAGATCGCCTCGACGCCGCCGGCCGCGCCGAGCAGATGGCCGGTGGTGGACTTGGTCGAACTCATCGCCAGCTTGTAGGCGTGGTCGCCGAACACCCGCTTGGCCGCCATCACCTCGCCCAGGTCGCCCAGCGGCGTGGAGGTGCCGTGCGCGTTGACGTACTGCACCTCGGCCGGATTGAGGCCGGCGTCGTCCAGCGCGGTCTGCATGCAGCGCGCCGCGCCTTCGCCGCCCTCGCTCGGTGCGGTCATGTGGAACGCATCGCCGCTCATGCCGAAGCCGACCAGTTCGGCGTAGATGCGCGCGCCGCGGGCCTTGGCGAATTCGTATTCCTCCAGCATCAGCACGCCGGCGCCGTCGGACAGCACGAAGCCGTCGCGGTCCTTGTCCCATGGACGGCTGGCCCTGGTCGGCTCGTCGTTGCGGGTGGACATCGCCTTGGCCGAGCAGAAGCCGGCCATCGCGGTGCCGGTGGTGGCGAACTCGGCGCCGCCGGCGATCATCGCGTCGGCGTCGCCGTACTGGATCATCCGCGCGGCCAGGCCGATGTTGTGCGCGCCGGTGGTGCACGCCGTGACGCAGGCGATGTTCGGCCCCTTCAGCCCGAACATGATCGACAGCTGGCCGGAGACCATATTGATGATCGAGCTCGGCACGTAGAACGGCGATACCCGGCGCGGCCCCTTCGCAGCCAGTTCCAGCGTGGTGGCTTCGATCGTATACAGGCCGCCGATGCCGGCGCCGACCGCCACGCCGATGCGCGGCGCGTTCGCCTCGGTCACTTCCAGCCCGGAATCGCGCAGCGCCTGGGTGCCCGCCGCCACGCCGTAGTGGATGAACGGGTCCATCTTCTTGACGTCCTTCGCCGGCATCCATTCGGCCGGATCGAAGCCGCTGACCTGGCCGGCGATGCGCGTGGAATAAGCGGAAGTGTCGAAATGGGTGACCGGACCGATCCCGCTGACGCCCTTGAGGACACGTTCCCAGGCGCTGGCGATGTCGTTGCCGACCGGCGAAATGATGCCCATGCCGGTCACTACCACACGTCGCTTGCTCATGCTGATGTTCCTTACGTGATTGCGTGTTTCTGCCGTTGCCGGCAGCCGTCCCGCGCAGGGAGCGGGGAACGCAGCCCGCTCGTGTCCGGCGGGCGGGCCGCTCACCATACGGGATCGGACGTTACAAATTGCAGAAACGAAAACTGCGCCAAGATGGCGCAGCGTTCGGTGTCACCGCGTGGACGGATCGATCCGCACGAAGCAGGCCGGCCCGGTCGGCGGCGATCGATTCCGTGACGATCAATCCTTGGAGTGGGCCTTGATGTAATCGACGGCCTGCTGCACGGTGGTGATCTTCTCGGCGTCCTCATCGGGAATTTCGGTCTCGAACTCTTCCTCGAGCGCCATCACCAGTTCCACCGTGTCCAGCGAATCTGCGCCCAGATCGTCCACGAACGAAGCGTTCGCCGTGACTTCATCTTCCTTCACGCCCAACTGCTCGACGACGATTTTCTTGACGCGCTCTTCGATGGTGCTCATGTTGCCCATACCTCTCAAGGAGTAATTGATTTGTCTGTGCCGGCGCGAGGCCCGCAAAAGGCCGGCGCATTGTAGTGGCTAAACCGCGAAGCCGCCACGATTGGCCGATGACGAAGGCATGCCGCCCCCCATGATCGGCGCGAAAGCGCAATTGTCGCCTAAAACGGGGCCGCTGGCGACAACTGCATCCAGCTGTCCTACGGCATGTACATGCCGCCGTTGACGTGCAGGGTTTCCCCGGTGATGTAGGCCGCCGCCGGCGAGGCCAGGAAGCCCACCGCCTTGGCTATGTCCGTTGCCTCGCCCAGCCGGCCCAACGCGATCTGGCCGAGCAGCGCCTGCTTCGATTCTTCCGGCAGCGCGCGGGTCATGTCGGTGTCGATGAAGCCCGGCGCCACCACGTTGACGGTGATGCCGCGGCTGCCGATCTCGCGCGCCAGCGACTTGGAGAACGCGATGATGCCGGCCTTCGCCGCGGCGTAGTTGGCCTGGCCGGGGTTGCCGGTGAGGCCGATCACCGAGGCGATCGAGATGATGCGGCCCTTGCGCGCCTTCATCATGCCGCGCAGCACCGCCTTGGACGTGCGGTAGACCGAGGTGAGGTTGGTGTCGAGGATCGCCTGCCAGTCCTCGTCCTTCATGCGCAGCAGCAACTGGTCGCGGGTGATGCCGGCGTTGTTGACCAGGATCGAGACCGCGCCGAACTCCTTCGCGATCGCGTCAACCAGGCCCTCGACCGCAGCGCCGTCGGTGACGTTCAGCACGCGGCCGTGGCCGCCGTGCGCGGCCAGCCGCTCGCCGATCGCGGCCGCGCCGCCTTCGCTGGTGGCGGTGCCGATCACGGTGGCGCCCATCGCCGCCAGCTCGTCCGCGATCGCCGCGCCGATGCCGCGGCTGGCGCCGGTGACCAGCGCGATTTCACCTTGCAGTGGTTTGCTCATGGGAATCGTTCCTTCGGGAATCGGGAAATCTGTGCTCACGCCCATTCGGCGCGGGCGGCGTCGAGTTCAAGGGGGCTGCCGATCGCGCGCGCCTCGATGTTCTTGTCGATGCGCTTGATCAGGCCGGCCAGCACCTTGCCCGGGCCGCATTCGGCGATGCGCGTGGCGCCGCCGGCGGCGAGCTCCTGCACGCATCCGGTCCAGCGCACCGGCAGGTACAGCTGGCGCTGCAGCGCGCCGCGGATCTCCTCCAGCGTGGCGTAGCTCGTCGCCTCGGCGTTCTGGATCACCGGAGTCGACGGCAGCTGCCAGTTCAACCTGGCCATGCGCTCGCCCAGCCGGTCGGCGGCCCCGCGCATCAGCATGCAGTGCGAGGGCACCGACACGGCCAGCTTGATCGCCTTCTTCACGCCCAGTTCGGCCAGCCGGACCAGTGCGCGATCGACCGCCTCGGTGTTGCCGGCAATCACCAGTTGTCCCGGCGAGTTGTAGTTGGCCGGCGCCACTACCTGCCCTTGCGCCACTTCCTCGCACACCTGCGCGATCTGCGCATCGTCGCCACCGAGGATCGCCGCCATCGCGCCCACGCCGGCCGGCACCGCCGCCTGCATCAGCCGGCCGCGCTCGGCCACCAGCGCCGCCGCGTCATGCAGCGACAGCGCGCCGGCGCAGACCAGCGCGCTGTATTCGCCGAGGCTGTGGCCCGACAACTGCGCCGGACGCGCCCCGCCGAGCTTGTTCCACACGCGCCACGCCGCCACGCTGGCCGCCAGCAGGGCCGGCTGGGTGTTCTCGGTGCGGTTGAGCTGCTCCTCCGGCCCCTGCTGGCTCAACGCCCACAGGTCGACTCCGGCGCCTTGCGAAGCCTCGTCGAACGCGGCCCGCACCTCGGCGTGCGCCGCGGCCAGGTCAGCCAGCATGCCGACCGACTGCGAGCCCTGGCCGGGAAAAACGAAAGCGAGCGGAGCGGAAGCGGAAGCGGAACTCATGGATACGCGGATCCCGGTCGACGAAAACCGCCATGGTGCCAGCATCGCCGCCCATACGCAGCTGTATTCAGTATTTTCCGGGACACAAAACACGATGCCGCCCGTGTGGGCGGCATCGTGGCGAACGATCGAACGATCGGCGACTCAGTAGCGCAGCAGCGCCGAAGCCCAGGTGAAACCGCCGCCGAACGCTTCCAGCAGCAGGTTCTGGCCACGCTGCACCTTGCCCGAGCGCACCGCGTAGTCCAGCGCCAGCGGCACCGAACCGGACGAGGTGTTGGCATGCTTGTCGACCGTCACGATGACGCGATCCATCGACATGTTCAGCCGCTTCGCGGTGGCCTCGATGATGCGCAGGTTGGCCTGGTGCGGAATCAGCCAGTCCACCTGCGACTCGTCCATGCCGGCGGCCTGCAGGGTCTCGCCGACCAGCGAGTCGAGCGTCTTCACCGCGACCTTGAACACCTCGCGACCGGCCATATGGATGCGCACACCGTGGCCCGGCTCGTCCTTGAAGCCGACCGACACGCCGACCGGGTTGTACAGCAGTTCCTTGTAGCCGCCGTCGGCATGCAGGCAGGTGGCGTAGATGCCCGGCTCGCTGGACGCCTCCAGCACCACCGCGCCGGCACCGTCGCCGAACAGCACGCAGGTCTCGCGCTCGTTCCAGTCGACCATCCGGGTCAAGGTCTCGGCGCCGATCACCAGCACCTTCTTCGACTGCCCGCTGCGGATGAACTTGTCGGCCACGCCCAACGCGTAGACAAAGCCCGAGCAGGCCGCGTTGACGTCGAACGCGGCGCAGCCGTTCGCGCCGAGGCGGTGCTGCACCAGGCAGGCGGTGGACGGGAAGATGATGTCCGGCGTGGTCGTGCCCAGCACGATCAGGTCGAGCTCGGAAGCCTTGACGCCAGCCGCCTCCAGCGCCTGCTGCGCGGCGCGGAAGGCCAGATCGCCGGTGGTCTCGCCGGGGGCCGCGATGTGCCTCTGGCGGATGCCGGTACGGGTACGGATCCACTCGTCGCTGGTGTCGACGATCTTTTCCAGGTCGGCGTTGGTTACCACGCGCTCCGGCAGCGCGCTACCGGTGGCGATGATGCGGGAGTAGATCTGGGCCATTCAGCTGTCCATCGAACGTAAACTGGGATTGAACGCCCCGAACGGCGCCAGCGCAACCGCCTGATACGGCATTTGCGGTGTTCATTAACGCAAAACGGCGCGTCGCCGCGCCGTCTCGCATGATCGCGTCGGGGAACCCGGGGCTCCGCGAGGACGATCAGTCCTCGACCGACACCGCGCCCTTGGTCTCGACCACTTTCTTGCCGCGATAGTAGCCGTCCTTGGTGACGTGGTGGCGCAGGTGCACTTCGCCACTGGTCGGATCGGTGGACAGCTGCACGGTCTTCAGCGCGTCGTGCGCGCGACGCATGCCGCGGGTGGACGGGGTACGGCGGCTCTTGGCAACGGCCATGGTAGTTCTCCAGCTGAAACCTGATGATTGAAACCAGGATGATCTGTTGCGACATGACCCGGATCGGACGAGCCGGGTCGGTGGTTACTTCTTCAGTTCGCGCAGTACCGCGAACGGATTCTCGGAACGCCCCTCGCCGGCAGGATCCGGGTCTTGGCCTGTCACTTCGTCGGGCAGGCTGCTGCCCGGATTGACCGGAACCAGCGGCAGCGCCAACAGCAATTCGTCTTCTATCACATCCGCCGGATTCAACCGGCCGTCCTCGGCCACCAGCAGCGGTTCGCAATCCGGTGGCAGGCCGGCCTCGTCGCGCTCCTGCCTGATCAGGCCAAGCCGGGTATCGACCGCCATCGGCAGCACGAACGGTTCCAGCGTACGCTGGCAAACCAGCGACAACGACGCCCGGACCCGCACGTCGACGTAGCTGATTCCCAGCTCGTCGCGCCCGAAATCCAGTTCGAACTGCAGCTCGCCATCGGTGCTCGCCAGCATCTTGCTCAGCCGGGACATGGCCGCGATGGGTAGCGTTCCCTCGAACGAACGCCGCGCCGAGACCATGCGCCAAGCGTCCACGGACTCTGGCAGTGTCACGGACATAATCGCGGAATGTTAGGTTCGACTTCACCCGAAGTCAACTGGCACGATGCCCGCCGGCCGGGAGCCTGCCCTGTCGGACGCTCGATTTTGCCTGATCCGCCCCCGATGCGGCAGACTGGATTTCCTTACCCGCCCGAGCCATCGCCCTTGGATCTTTACCTCATGCTCGGCGCCGCCGTGTTGCTGGTGCTGCTGGTTGCCCTGGCCGGCGGCAGCCTGGTGTGGCGTCGACGCCAGGCCCGGCGCAGCAGCAGCCTCCAAACCCTGCTCGACCTGGCCGACCGGCTCGAAACCGACCTGAAGACCTGCCGCAGCGGCCTGCAGCAGGCACATGCGGTGATGTCGCTCAATCCCGACCTGCCCGCCGCCAGCGAACAGGATGCACGGCACGCGACCGACGCCGGCCTGCGCGCCCTGCTGCAGCAGCGATTGTGGATCCGCGACCGCTCGCCACGCGCCAGCCAGCACGAGCTGGACGAGGCCGCCGCCGCGATGCGCGGCACCCGCGATCGCCTGCAACCGTTGCTGCTGGCGCTCAGCCAGGCCCAGACCGACCTGAACAGCGCGATGCGCGAACACATCCGGCGCGACTCGGACACATGACGGCGAACCCTCCCGTGCCCCGCATCGTGCTGGGCTCGACTTCGCGCTACCGCGCCGAACTGCTGCGCCGGCTGCTCCCGGATTTCGAACAGACCGCGCCCGGCACCGACGAAATCCCACGGCCGGGCGAGGCGCCCGCGGCACGCGCCCTGCGCCTGGCGGTCGCCAAGGCCGAAGCGGTCGCGCGCGAGTACCGGAATGCGCTGGTGATCGGCTCCGACCAGGTCGCCGAGCTCGACGGACTGGTCCTCGACAAGCCTGGCAGCGCCGGGCGTGCCCGCACCCAGCTGGCGGCCAGTTCCGGCCACGACGTGCATTTCCATACCGCGCTATGCCTGCTCGATACCCGCGATGGCCGCCGGCACACCCACGTCGACCATACTCGCGTGCGTTTCCGCGAACTGGACACGGCGGAAATCGCCCGGTACGTCGAACGCGAACAGCCGCTGGACTGCGCCGGCAGCTTCAAGTGCGAAGGCCTCGGCATCAGCCTGTTCGAGGCGATCGACAACCACGACCCCAGCGCGCTGATCGGCCTGCCGCTGATCGCGTTGGCACGGCTGCTGCGCGAGGCAGGCATCGAGCTGCCCTGAGCCACGGCTACACTGCGTTTCACCCATCGCCACCCGCACGCCGGATCCCCATGTCAGCGTTGACCCAGCCCCACGACGAACCCCTGCAGCAGCGACTGGACGCCGCGATGGCCCAGGTCAACCGCGTGCTGCTGGGCAAGCCGCGCCAGGTGAAGCTCGCCTTCACCTGCCTGATCGCCGGCGGCCACCTGCTGCTGGAAGACGTGCCCGGCGTGGGCAAGACCACCCTGGCGCATGCGCTGGCGGCCACCTTCGCGCTGGAGTTCCAGCGCGTGCAGTTCACCAGCGACCTGCTGCCGTCGGACATCATCGGGGTCAGCGTGTACGAGCGCGAGACCGGCCAGTTCCGCTTCCACCCCGGCCCGATCTTCACTGGGCTGCTGCTGGCCGACGAGATCAACCGCGCCAGCCCGAAGACGCAGAGCGCGCTGCTGGAGGCGATGGCCGAGAGCCAGGTCACCGTGGACGGCCAGACGCATGCGCTGGCGCAGCCGTTCTTCGTGGTCGCCACGCAGAACCCGCTGGACCTCAACGGCACCTTCCCGCTGCCCGACTCGCAGCTCGACCGCTTCATGCTGCGGCTGTCGCTGGACTACCCGGACGCCGCCGCCGAACGCGCCCTGCTCACCGGCTCGGACCGGCGCGACCTGCTGGCCCAGCTCGTTCCGCAACTCGACGGCAGCGCCCTGCTCGCGCTGCAGCGGCAGGCGCAGGCGATCACCGCCAGTACCGCCCTGCTCGACTACCTGCAGGGGCTGCTCGCCGCCAGCCGCCGACATGCCGACATCCGCGTGGGCCTGTCGCCGCGGGCCGGCCTGGCCCTGCTCGGCGCCGCGCGCGCCTGGGCCCTGCTCAGCGGCCGCGGCCACGTGCTGCCGGAGGACCTCCAGGCACTGTTCGTGCCGCTGGCCGCGCATCGCCTGCTGCCGGTGCGCGGCGCCAACGGCGACACGCTGGCGCGGCAGCTGCTGGCCGAGGTGGCGGTGGATTGATGCGCGACCTGCTGCAGCAGCTGTTGCGACGGGCCGAGCGCCGACTGCCCGCGCTCACCCGCTACCGTCGCCCGGAGGGCCTGCCGATCGAATTGCACCGGCGCCGCATCTACATCGTGCCGACCGGCTTCGGCCTCGGTTTTTCCGTGTTGCTGCTGGTGATGCTGGTCGGTGCACTGAACTACGCGAACAACGCCAGCCTGCTGCTCACCTGCCTGCTCGGCGCGGCCAGCGCGGCCAGCATGCTGGTGGCCTTCCGCAGCCTCGACGGCCTGCGCCTGACCCACATCCGCGCCGGCCACGCGGTCGCCGGCCAACCACTCGAACTCGCCCTGGCGTTCGATTCCAGCCGCCCGCGCAACGCCGTCCGCATCGACCTGGGCGACCGCACGACGGCCTTCGCACTCGATGGCCAAGCCACCGCCGAGGTGAAACTGGGACTGCCCACCACGCAGCGCGGCTGGCAGCCGCTGCCGCGGCTGCGCGTGTGGAATACCTGGCCACTGGGGCTGTTCCATGCATGGAGTTGGCTGCATCCGGAGCAGTCGGTGCTGGTATGGCCGCGGCCGGAAGCCGCCGGGCCACCTCCCCGCGCGCCCGCCGAGGACGCCAGCCACATGCGCCTGCACCGCGGCGATGAACTGGCCGCGCTGCGCGATTACCGCGCCGGCGATCCACAGCGGCGCATCGCCTGGAAAGCCAGCGCCCGCCACGCCAACCTGCTGGTGAAGGATTTCGAGCAGCCACAAAGCCAGCCGCAGTGGCAGCTGGACTGGCGCCAGCTCGGCGAACTGGACCACGAAGCGCGCATCGCCCGCCTGGCACGCTGGGTGAACGAGGCACAGGCCCGACGCAGCCAGTACAGCCTGTGGCTGCCCGGCAACGAGATCGCCAGCGGCAGCGGGCCGCTGCACTACGCGCGCTGCATGAACGCGCTGGCGCAACTGCCATGACCCCGCCGGCGCCGCGCCGAAAATCGCCCGAGCGGCCGATCGACGCCCGCACGTTCGACCTGCTCGGCCTGACCATGGCATTGGTGCTGGGCCTGCATGCGCCGCACATGCCCTGGTGGCTGGTCATGGCCCTTGCGCTGATCCTCGGCTGGCGCTGGTGGCAACGGCGGCACCGCGCTGGCCGCGTACCGGGCTGGCTGAAGCTGCCGCTGCTCGCCCTGCTGACGCTGACCGTGATCGTGCAGTACGGCAGCATTTTCGGCCGCGAACCGGGCGCGGCGCTGGCGGTCGGCCTGCTGGTGCTGAAACTGCTGGAAACCGAGACTTCGCGCGACGTCCGCGTCGGCATCAGCTTCGCCTGCTTCGCCCTGATGGCCGCGCTGCTGTTCGACCAGGGCCTGGTCGCCAGCGTGGTGGTCGCGCTGGGCCTGCTGCCCGCGCTGGCCACCTTGCGTGCACTGGAACCGGGGCAGCTGCCGGCTGCCAGCCTGCCGCACGCGTTGCTGCCGGCGCTGGCGCTGATCGCGGCGGCCCTGCCGCTGGCCCTGCTGGCCTTCCTGCTGGTGCCGCGGCTGAGTTCGCCGCTGTGGGGCGCGCCCTCGCCGAACCAGGCCCGCACCGGCCTCAGCGACAGCATGACGCCGGGCAACTTCACCGACCTGCTCACCGACGACCACCCCGCCATGCGGGTCAGCTTCGATGGTGCGCCACCGCCGGCCGAGCAGCGCTATTTCCGCGCCTACGTGATGTGGAACTTCGACGGCCGCGCCTGGCGCTATTTCGATCCCCGCCACGCCAGCCCGCAGGAACCGGTGCCGGTCGAGGCCGCCAGCGCGATCCAGTACCAGATCAGCCTGCAGCCCACCCACCAGCGCATGCTGCCGGTGCTGGACGTGCCCTTGCAGGCACCGCCCCGGGCCACCCTGCAGACCGACCGCGAAGTGATGGCCGACAAGCCGGTCAACGATCCGCTCAGCTATTCCGTGCGTTCCGCCCTGCGCTACCGGTTGCAGCCCTCGCTGGACGAACGCTCGCGCCGCCTCGGCCTGCGCCTGCCGGAGGGTTTCAATCCGCGCACGCACGCCCTGGCCGCGCAATGGCGGCAGCGCTACGGCAGCGACGACGCGGCGATCGTGCAAGCGGCGCTGGCCCTGTTCCGCGACGGCGGTTTCCGCTACACGCTGGCGCCGGCGCCGCTGGGCCGCGACTCGGTGGACGACTTCCTGTTCGACACCCGCGAGGGTTTCTGCGAGCACTATTCGTCGGCGTTCACCGTGCTGATGCGCGCCGCCGGCATCCCGGCGCGGGTGGTCACCGGCTACCAGGGCGGCTACTGGAACAAGCTGGGCAGCTACCTGCTGGTGCGCTATTCCGACGCCCACGCCTGGAGCGAGGTCTGGCTGGCCGGGCGCGGCTGGGTGCGTGTCGACCCCACCGGCGCGGTGCGCCCGGAACGGGTTTCGCTGGGCGCCGCGGCCGCCGCCGGCAACCAGCTGGCCTGGTACCGCAACGACTGGCTGCAGGGCCTGCGCAATCGCTGGGATATCGTCAACCGCTGGTGGGGTCAGGGCGTTATCGATTTTGATGCGCTACGCCAGCGCGGCCTGCTGACGCCATTCGGCATCCGCGATACCGATACGGCGACGCTCGGCGTGCTGCTGGCGATCAGTAGCGTGCTGTTCATCGCGGTCGGGCTGGCGTGGGCCTTGTTGCGGCGACAGCCACGCGACCCGCTGCGCGATGCGCTGCGCGAGCTGGAGCGGAAGCTGGCACGCAAGGGCATCGCGCGTCGCCCGGCCGAAGGCCCGCAGCACTACCTGAGCCGCGCGGCCCGGGCGCTGCCCGGCCAGCGCGACGAACTGGCAAGCCTGACGAGGAGTTACCTGGAACTGCGTTATGCCCACAACGAACCGCCCACTGAACCATTGCGCGCATTCCGGCGCGCCGTGCGGGATTTCCGCATCGTCAACGTGGTCAAATAAGAGCCGACGCGACGGCACAGGCCGTCGCCCATGTATGGAGAAATCCCCATGACCCTGTACCGCCCACTGACCCTCGCCGCCGCCCTCGCCCTGCTGGCCGGATGCGCGACGGTGCCCAAGCCGCTGGAAGGCACCTATGCCGACGTCTCCACCGCCAGCGCCCAGCAAGGCGGTGCGGGCGGCACCCGCGTGCGCTGGGGCGGCGAGATCATCAAGACCGAACCGGGCCCGCAGCAGACCTGTTTCTACCTGCTGTCACGCCCGCTGGACAGCCAGGCACGCCCGAAGGCCGGCAACGCCGGCGAGAACCAGGGCCGCTTCGTCGCCTGCCGCGAGGGCTTCTACGATCCGGAAGTGTTCGTCCGCGGCCGCGAGCTGACCGTCACCGGCACGCTGCATGGCACGGTGTCGCAGAAAGTGGGTGACTTCGACTACGCCTACCCGCGGGTGGAGGCCGACGTGGTCTACCTGTGGCCGAAGCACCCGGTCATCGTCGACTACCCGCCGGGCTTCTACGACCCGTTCTGGGGACCGGGCTTCGGCCCGTACTGGGGCGGCTATCCGTACTACGGCTATTACCCGCGCCGGGTGATCGTGGTGCAGCCGCCTCCACCGCCCCCGCCGAAGAAATAAGCGCATGCAAGAACGCCGGCTTCGCGCCGGCGTTCTTGCATGCGGGGCGCGGAAGCTGCACTCAGCCCGGCGGCCAGTGCATGCGCCGGCCGGCCAGCAGGTGCAGGTGCAGGTGGTAGACGGTCTGGCCGCCGTCCTCGTTGCAGTTGAGCACCGTGCGATAACCCTGCTCGGCAAAACCCTCCTGTTTCGCGTATGTCGCGGCGGCCAGCAGCAGTTTGCCGAGCAAGGCGGCGTCGCCCGCCGCCGCATCGTTGAGCGTGGCCAGCGGTCGCTTCGGAATGAACAGCAGGTGCACCGGTGCCTGCGGATTCAGGTCGCGGAACGCCAGCACCTCGTCGTCCTCGTAGACGATGTCAGCCGGGATCTCGCGGCGGACAATCTTGCTGAAAATCGTGTCGCTCATGGTCGGTTTCCTGAAGGTAATCGCTCAATCGAGCAGTTGCCGCCCGCCGAACGCATGCGCCAGCGTGCTGCGATCGACGTATTCCAGCTCGCCGCCCAGCGGCACGCCGTGCGCCAGCCGGGTCGGCCGCACCCCGCCGGCACGGGCCAGCTGCGCCAGGTAGTGCGCGGTGGCCTCGCCTTCCACGGTGGGATTGGTGGCGATGATCAGCTCCTCGATCTCGCCTTCGCCCAGACGCTGGGCCAGTTGCGCCAGCCCGAGTTCCTCCGGGCCCAGCCCGTCCAACGGCGACAGCCGTCCCATCAGCACGAAATACTGGCCGCGGTAGCCGGTGGCCTGCTCGATCGCCGCCAGGTCGGTGGGCGACTCCACCACGCACAGCACCTGGCGGTCGCGGCTGGCGCTGGTGCACAGCGCACACAGCGGTTCCTCGCTGAAGTTGCGGCAGCGCTCGCAATGGCCGATGCGCCGCATCGCCTGGTCCATCACCGCCGCCAGCTTCATTCCGCGCTCGCGCTCGCGCTCCAGCAGATGGAAGGCCATCCGCTGCGCACTCTTGCCGCCCACGCCGGGCAGGCAGCGCAGCGCTTCGATCAGTTCGGCGAGAAGGGGGGAGCCGGAGGACATGGATGAGCCAACTAGCGAGTGAAGAGGAGTGAGGAGTGAGGGGTGAGAGAAAAGCGGGAAGCGGCAGGCCGAGGCAGCCTCACTCCTCTGCACTCACTCCTGCCTTCAAAACGGCATCTTGAAGCCGGCCGGCAGGTTCATCCCGGCGGTGACCCCGCCAAGCTTGTCCTTGCTGACCTGGGCGACCTTGTTCACCGCGTCGTTGATCGCGGCGGCGACCAAGTCCTCGGCCATCTCGGGGTCGTCAGCAAACGCCTGCCGGTCGATCTGCACGCGACGCACCTCGTGCGCACCGGTCATCACCACGCTGACCAGGCCACCGCCGGCGCTGCCGGTGACTTCGAGTTTCGCGATTTCCTCCTGCGCGCGCTTCATGTCTTCCTGCATGCGCTGCGCCTGCTGCATCAGCTGACCGATCTGTCCTCTCATCACACGGCTCCGGATTCGTTGTCATAGGGTTTGATGGATTGCGGCACCACGCGCGCGCCAAACTCGCGCTTCAGCGACTGCACCAGCGGATCGCCCTCGATCGCCTGCTCGGCCGCGGCCTGGGCCGCATCGCGCGCCTGCGCGGCGCGCGCCGCCGGAGTCTGCGCGGCGGCGGTCTGGCTGCTGTTGACGAAGCGCAGGCGGATGCGCTCGCCCAGCGCCTGTCCGATGCGCTCCTCCATCTGGCTCACCATCGGCTCAACCGCCAGGCTCATGTGCGCCGGCTGCAACGCCAGCACCAGGGTCTGCCCATCGCGCTCGCGCAGTACCGCATTCTGCGCCAGCAGGCCGAACGGTCCGCGCAGGCCGGCGCGCTCGATCAGCGCCTCCCAGTCCGGCAGTCCGTTGGCATCACGCGCCACCGGCGCAGCTGCCGGCGGTGCCGGCGCCGCCGGCGCGCGCGGCGGCGGAGATTCGTACCGGCGTTCTTCCGCGGCAGCCGGCCGGGCCGGTGCCGCGGACGCGGGACGTGCCGTCGCTGCCGGACTGGCTGCAGCCGGCCGTTCGGCATGCACAGCCGGCTCACCGTCGCCGGGACGGAACGCCAGCATGCGCAGCAACGCCATCTCGAAACCAGTGCGTGCATCCGGCGCCAGCGCCAGGTCGCGGCGACCGGCGGTGGCGATCTGGTAGTACAGCTGCACGTCTTCCGGGGCGATCCGCCCGGCCAGCGCCGCCAGCGCGTTGTCGTCGGCGCCGTCCTCTTCCGGCCGGTAGCCGGGGATCAGCTGGATCAGCTGCAGCCGGTGCAGCACGCTGGCGATGTCGTCCAGCACGCCGCCGAAGTCGGGCGAGTACGAAGCGATCTGCGTGCACTCGGCGAGCAGTCGCCCGCCGTCACCCGCAGCCAGCGCATCGAGCACGCCGATCACCTGCCCGCGCGCCACGCTGCCGAGCATGTTGCGCACGTCGTCGGCATGCAGCGCGCCGCCGCCGTAGGCGATCGCCTGGTCCAGCAGCGACAGGCCGTCGCGCAGCGAACCATCCGCGGCGCGGGCCAGTTCGCCGATTGCGCTGTCCTCGTAGGCGATGTTCTCGGCACCCAGGATGTGCCGCATCTGGCCGGAGATCTGTTCCGGCAGCAGCCGCTTCAGGTTGAACTTCAGGCAGCGCGACAGTACCGTCACCGGCAGTTTCTGCGGGTCGGTGGTGGCGAGCAGGAACTTCACGTGCGGCGGCGGCTCCTCCAGCGTCTTCAGCAACGCGTTGAACGCGTTCTTCGACAGCATGTGCACCTCGTCCACCAGGTACACCTTGAAGCGGCCGCGCGACGGCGCGTACTGCGCGTTCTCGATCACCTCGCGCACGTCGTCCACGCCGGTGTTGCTGGCCGCGTCGATCTCCAGCAGGTCGACGAAACGCCCCTCGTCCACCGCCGTGCACACCGCGCACTCGCCGCACGGATCGGCCGACTGCCCGCGCTCGCAGTTCAGCGACTTGGCGAAGATGCGCGCGATGGTGGTCTTGCCCACGCCGCGGGTGCCGGTGAACAGGTAGGCGTGATGCATGCGCCCGGTGTCGAGCGCATTGGTGAGCGCACGCACCACGTGTTCCTGTCCGACCAGCTCGGCGAACTTGCGCGGGCGCCACTTGCGGGCGAGTACCTGATAGGACATGGCTACCAACGTTGGGGCAAAGGTTGATTGTGCCAAGTCGGCGAAGACAAGTCAGTAAAGCACGCCCCGGAATGGCGGCGGCCCCGCCAGCCACACCCCGGCACCCGAATCATTCGCTACCGTTGCTTCCTTCCGGACCTGGCGGAGTTTGCGAACTATCGTCGCGGGGGGACCGACGGGGCCACCATGGACGTCAAGCGATGCACGCTTGCTGGTTTTGCGGCTGCGCCAGCTTCAGGCTGTCGCGCTTGTTCAGAAACTGGCGGAGAGAGCGGGATTCGAACCCGCGATACGTTTTACCGTATACACACTTTCCAGGCGTGCTCCTTCAACCACTCGGACACCTCTCCGCAACACTAACCTTTCACCACCATCCCGCACCGGGCAGGATTGTTCGGCTCATCCTGAGCCTCACCCCTCACTTTCGTTCGGGGCCAGCCTGGCGGCTGTCCAAATTCGTTCCAGACGAATTTGTCGAACCCGCGATACAGGGATAAGCCGTATACACACTTTCCAGGCGTGCTCCTTCAACCACTCGGACACCTCTTCGCATACTTGACCCTCTTTGCGGCAATCCAAGCCTTCAAAGAGTCGGTAAGAATAACGGCAGCAGGGCCATGCAGGCAAGCGAGCGGGCACGGATTCAGCCAGCGTCGGCCCTGGGTTCCATCGGGGCGGGCAAGGCGACCCGCTCGCCGGGGCTGGCGATGCGATAGCCGAGTGAAGTCAGCGCGGTGCCGTCGGCTTCGCTGCCGTAGTGGTAAAGCAGCAGCCGGGTGCGCAACGCTTCCGGATACTCGCGCTCGACGTCGTCGATGCCGGTGTGCGAGGGGTTGCCGACCAGGCCGCAGTCGTGGGCGATGATTTCGCCGGCGCCGGCACGGCTGGCCAGCACTTCGGGGATCGGCCGGGTGTCGCCGGTGTAGACGAAGCTGCCATCCAGCGCCAGTCCGTACGAGGTGCCCGGCACATGGTGACGGGTGGCGAACACGTCGAACCACAGGCCGTCCAGCCAGAAACCGCGGGTGCACAGCACCAGACGGAACGCCTCCCAGAAGTTGACGCCGCCCTCGGCCAGCACCCCCGGGTAGTCGGCGACGCGCACCTGCAGCCACGGCATCAGCGCCGCGTGGACAAACACCCGGGTGGTGCCGCGCAGGTGCGGGTCGAACCACAGGCGGATGAACAGCTGCTCCAGCCCGGCCACGTGGTCCATGTGGGTATGTGTGATGAAGATGGCCGGCGGCAGCGCGTCATACGCCGCCAGGTAGCGGTCGAGCGTATCGGGGCCGCAGTCGACCAGCAGCAGCGGTACGCGGGCCCGTTCCAGCACCACGGCCGACGAGCCCAGCTCCACCGCGTGGGCGGCGCCCACGCCAAGAAAATGCAGATGCCAGTTCATGGGTTTAGCGTACGCCCATAGCGGTAGAGCAGCGGCTGCCAGATGCGCTTCTCGAACGCCGCCTCGCCACCGGCAGCCGCGCCGAGCTTGAGCAGCGACCGGCGCAGACGCTGCAGGTTCGCCTGTTGCCAGGCCACGGAAGGGATGCGCATGCGGCCGCGATCGAAGTCGATCAGGTACAGCTCACCCGGTGCCACCAGCACGTTGTGTGCGTTCAGATCGGCATGCCAGACGCCGGCACGATGGAAACGCGCCACCAGCGCACCGACCTCCTCCGCCAGTTCGCCATCCAGCCTCCCTGCCGCCAGGCATTCGGCCAGCGTCCGCGCGTCGGCGATGCGACGGGTGATCAGGTCGGCGCTGTAGAACATGCCGTGCCGGCGATACCGCGCGGCCACCACCGCCGGACCGGGCAGCTCCAGCCGGGCGATCTCGGCGAGCAGGCGGAATTCCGCGAACGGGCGCGTGCGGTCGGCCCCGGTCCACAGATACCGATCCCGATCGCCCATCAGCGCGGCGACCAGGCCGCCACGACGATAATGCCGCAGCACGCATTCGCCCACCGGCGTGGCAACGATCGCCACGCCGCCACGACCACCGGCCTGCGTGCGCAGCGCACCGCGCTCGCGCCAGTAATCCGGCGCGAACCAGTCGTGCCCGACTTGTGGCGATGCCTCGGCGTCGAACAGAATCACGCCTGCGGCATCGTTGTGGGTTCGTTCCTGCATCATCATGCCCGGTGACTGCCCCGGATTCTAACCCAGCCCGATGACAAGCCCCTCTTCGATCTGCCTGCTGCGCACCTCCGCCATCGGCGACGTCACCCACGTGGTGCCGCTGCTGCGCACCCTGCAGCAGGCGTGGCCGCAAACCACGCTGACCTGGATCGTCGGCAAGCTGGAACGCAAGCTGGTCGGCGACCTGCCCGGCGTGGAGTTCGTCACCTTCGACAAGGCCGCCGGCTGGGCCGGCATGCGCTCGGTGCATGCGGCCTTGCGTGACCGGCGTTTCGACGCACTGTTGCAGATGCAGGTGGCGCTGCGCTCGAACCTGCTGAGCCTGGGCATCCGAGCCGACCGGCGCATCGGCTACGACCGCGCCCGCGCGAAGGATCTGCATGGCCTGGTGATCAACGAGCGCATCCCCGCGCGCACCGGCGAGCACGTGCTGGACGCGATCGGCAGCTTCTGCGAGCCGCTGGGACTGAAGCAGACCCGGGTGCGCTGGGACATCCCGGTTCCCGCCGAGGCGCACGCCTGGGCCGCCGCACAGCTGCCCGGCGGCACGCCGACTCTGCTGGTCAGCCCCACCTCCAGCCATGCGCTGCGCAACTGGCGGCCGAAGCGCTACGCCGCGGTGATGGACCACGCCGCGGCCCGCGGCTGGCGTGTGGCCCTGGTCGGCGGCCCATCCGCCTTCGAGCGCGGGACGGCCGATGCCGTGCTGGCGGCATGCAAGTCGACACCGCTCGACCTCACCGGCAAGGACACGCTGAAAAAACTGCTGGCCCTGCTCGCTCGCGCGCAGCTGCTGCTGACCCCCGACTCCGGCCCGATGCACATGGCGAATGCCGTGGGCACCCGCGTGCTCGGCCTGCACGCGGCGAGCAACCCGAACCGTTCCGGCCCCTATTCCGACCGCCGCTGGTGCGTGGACAAGTACGACGAGGCTGCGCGCAAATTTCTAGGCAAGCCGGCCAGCGAGATACCGTGGGGCAGCAAGATCGAGAAGCCCGGCGTGATGGACCTGATCGGCGTCGACGACGTGATCGAACGCTACCAGGCCGCCGCACAGGACATGCGGCTGCTGTAGGAACGCACCCGGGTCAGACCGCGCGGTAATCCTGGTACGACTTTTCCTCGACCAGCTGCGAACCGAGCTTGAGGTTGATCTCGCGCTTGAATGCGGCCCGTTCGTCGTTGCGGAAATACACCGAACGCGCCAGCTCGATGAACTCTGCGTCGAACGCCTGCGCCCTCTCCTTCAGGCGGATGCGGTCCTCGATGTCCCACAGCAACTCGTTCACTGCCAGCAGACGCGCACGTTCGTCGCCGATGTCGGTCCGCGAGGCCGCGTCATCGGCCCAGGTCGCGGTGAGCAGGTCCAGTTCGTTGCGCACGTTGGCCAGCTTGGCCGCGTCGGTGATGCGGCGCGACTTGATCTCCAGGATGGTGATCTTGTCGATCAGCTCGCCGTAGGACACTGGGGTCTGGATCAGGCTCATGGTCTTGGCTTCCGTCGGAAAGGGTGGATCATGCTGCCGGGCAAAGCGCGCCCTGCTGCACCAGCGCGCAGACCGTGCGCACGTCGCCGTCCATCGCGCGGTCGCGGTGCATGAAGCCGATGTGCCGGCGCAGGATCGCATGCGCGTCGCGCACGCTGGCACCGGCGTGGAAATCGCCGGCGCCGGCCAGTGCCGCGGCGAGCTGCTGCACTTCGGCGACGAACTGCGCGTAGTGCGGCTGACCTTCTCTTGGCGCGTTGGCGATCTTCGCCGCCAGCGCCTGCCAGCCGCCGCGACTGGCCAGCCGGCGCGCCGCGTTCAGCATCTCCTGGCGGTAGTCCAGTGCCTGCGCGGCGGTGTACAGCTCCAGCGCCAGCACGTGACCGAGGTCTTCCATCATCTCCAGCACGTGGCGCGCCTCGTTCGCGCCCATCGAGACGTGGTCCTCGGCGTTCGCGCTGGTCGGCACCGAATACACACTGGCCGGATGCGCCCGCGTCGCCAGGTCGTTGACCAGCGCCGCAGCGGTGTACTGCACGATCATGAAGCCGGAATCGGTGCCGTCCTCGTTGCCGGTGAGGAAGGCCGGCAGGCCGTCGTTGGTGGCCGGGTCGACCAGCTTGTTGAGGCGGCGCTCGGAAATCGAGGCGAGCACCGGGATGGCCGCCTTCACGTAGCTCATCGCCAGCGCCAGCGGCATGCCGTGGAAGTGGCCGGCCGAGATCACCTGCTCCTCGATGAACGGCGCGTCATCGTTGTCAGGGAAGATCAGCGGATTGTCGGTGACCGAATTCAACTCGATGTCGATCACCCGGCAGGCCTGCGCCCAGGCGTCGCGCACCGCGCCATGCACCTGCGGCATGCAGCGCAGGCTGTAGGCATCCTGCGGCTGGTGCTTCTTGCCGCCCTTGAACGGCAGGAAGCGCGCGTAGAACGCCTCGCGGCCGTGGCGCTGGTTGGCTGGCACCCAGTCCCAGCCGATGTCGAAGCTGAGCGCCTGGTCGTCCGCTTCGCTCCACGCCTCGGCGCTCCACGGCTTGAAGCGCGGCACCAGGTGATACGGAATGTCGAGCAGGGTGGAATCGGCCAGCAGTCCGCGCACGTGCGCGGCGGTCTCCACCTGGCCCGGATGCGGGCGCAGCGCGTGGACATCCGCACGCAGGGCGCCGCTGCGGCCGGCGAAGGCGTCCAGCGTCATCGCCGCGGCGAGGTCGGCAGTATCCAGCAGCTGCTCCAGCGCATCCAGCGCCAGCGCGGCGGTGGCCAGCATCTGCGCGGTACCGTTGTTGAGCGCCAGGCCTTCCTTGAACGACAGCCGGATCGGTGCGAGTCCGGCGCGCTTCAGCGCCTCGGCGCCGCTGACGCGCTCGCCCTGCCAGAACGCCTCGCCGCCGCCGAGCAGCACGATGGCCAGATGCGACAGCGGTGCCAGGTCGCCGCTGGCGCCGACCGAACCCTTCTCCGGCACCACCGGCACCACGCCGGCGTTGAGCATCGCGGCCAGCGCCTCCAGCGTGCCCACCCGGATGCCGGAGTGTCCGCGCATCAGCGTGTTGATGCGGATCAGCAGCATCGCCCGCACCACATCCTCGCCGAACGGTTTGCCCACGCACACCGCGTGGGTGATGATCAGGTTGTGCTGCAGTTCCTCCAGCAGCGTGCCTTCGGAGGGACGATTTCCGGGCAACTCGTCGCGCACGCGATGCGCACCCAGCAGCTTGTCGGCATTGCTGCCGAAGCCGGTGGTGACGCCGTAGGTCGGTTCGCCGCAGCTGACCTTGTCGGCGAGGAAATCGGCAGCGCGCTGCACACGGGCCAGCCCCGCCGGAGCCAGTGAAATCTTGTGGCCATGGCGCGCCACCGCCACCAGTTGGGCGCGGGTGAGGCTGTTGCCGTCGAGGACGATGGTATCGGTTGTGCTCACTGCTGCCTCATGGATGGATTGCGTTGTCTGTTGCAGTTGGCCGGGCAACGGCGGGCCGGGCACTCACCCCATCGCCGCGGCCTGCTCCAGTTCCACCCGCAGCGTCTTGACCAGTTCGCCACGCGCCACCTCGAACTGGTCCTCGCGGCGCAGATCCTTCACCGTCACCACGCCGCGGGCGAGTTCGTCCTCGCCCAGCACCACCACGAAGCGGATGCCGGCGCGATCGGCGTACTTGAACTGCCTGCCCAGCTTGCCGCCTTCCAGCACCACCTCGGTGGCGATGCCGGCGCCACGCAGCTCGCCGGCCAGTGCGAGATAGGCGGGCAGCTGCGCCTCGTCCATCTGGGTCACCAGCACGTCGACCGTGCTCTTCGCCGTATCGATCAGGCCCGCATCGCGCAGCTGCCAGTACAGCCGGGTCAGGCCGATCGAGATGCCGACGCCGGGCAGGTGCGACTTGGTGTACTGGCCGGCCAGGTTCTCGTAGCGGCCGCCGGAGCAGATCGAGCCGATCTGCGGGTGGTCGTTCAGCGTGGTCTCGTAGACCGTGCCGGTGTAGTAGTCGAGGCCGCGGGCGATCGACAGGTTCAGCGCGTAGTGCGTCTGCGGCACGCCGAAGGCATGGATCAGCTCCAGCACTTCCTTCAGTTCGGCGCGGCCCTGCTCCATCGCTTCCGGGCCGGCGCCCAGCGCATCGAGCTGGTCGAACGCGTCCTGCAGCGAGGTCGAGCGCACCTGCACGAAGGCGAGGATCTTCTGCGCCACCTCGGCGCCCAGGCCGAACGCCTCGCCGGTCAGCGTGTCGCGCACATAGTCGGCGCCGCGCTTGTCCAGCTTGTCCACCTCGCGCAGCACCAGCATCTGCTGCTCGCCGTCGACGACTCCCAGGCTCTCGAAGTAGCCGCGCATCAGCTTGCGGTTGTTGAGCTGGATGGTGAACGGGCCGATGTCGAGTTCGCGGAACACGCTGTAGATCACCGCCGGGATCTCGGCGTCGTAGCGCACCGACAGCGCGTCCTTGCCGACCACGTCGATGTCGCACTGGTAGAATTCGCGGAAGCGCCCGCGCTGGGCGCGCTCGCCGCGGTACACCTTCTGCATCTGGTAACGGCGGAACGGGAAGCTCAGGTCGCGCTCGTGCTCGGCCACGTAGCGCGCCAGCGGCACGGTGAGGTCGAAGCGCAGCGCCAGCTCGGGCGTGCCCTCGTCGGCCTTGCCGAGTGCGCCGGTGGACTGCACGAAGTACACCTGCCGTTCGGTCTCGCCGCCGCTCTTGGTCAGCAACACGTCGGAGTACTCGATCACCGGCGTCTCGACCGGGAGGAAACCGAATCGCTCGTAATTGCGGCGGATCACGTCGAGCATGCGCTGGAACGCGATCTGGTCGAGCGGCAGCAGCTCGAGCACGCCGGGCATGGTGCGGGCCGGGGTAAGCGCCATGGAATCCTCTACTGACGATGGGAACATTCCGCCCGGCCACGAAGCGCGCGACGGCAGCCGTGAAGATTAACAGAACGCCATCGGCCTTCCGCAGAAAAATCCCCGGGCGGTTGCATCGAACCTGTTGCCAACTCCCCGAACGGCCATTAAGATACGCGGCTTCCCACGGGGTGTAGCTCAGCCTGGTAGAGCGCTACGTTCGGGACGTAGAAGTCGCAGGTTCGAATCCTGTCACCCCGACCAAAATTCAAGCAGTTACGTCGCTTGTCGATGAAAGGCCCGCCCTCAAAAGCGGGCTTTTTTCGTACTCAACTGTCCCGAAAGTGTCCCGCGCATATCCTCAACATACCTCCGGCGCACCAGTCGATTCACCACCGAGTAGATCATCGGATTCCTGAAGCAGGTCGAAGCGGGCATGGCGGTTGCGAAGTTATGCCGCCAGCACGGTTTCAGCCCGGCCAGCTTCTACCAGTGGCGAGCCAAGTACGGCGGCATGGAGGCAAACGAGGCCCATCGCCTGCGGGAACTGGAGACGGAGAACGACCGGCTCAAACGGCTGTTGGCCGAAGCGCATCTGGACATCGAAGCGCTCAAGGTGGGCTTCGGGGTAAAACGTGAAGCTAGGGGGCTTGGACAGAGTTCATCGGCTGATTCTTTCCCAGGTGGGGACTCTGTACAAAACCATTTGTGCTTGTTTGCTGCGAAAGGCGACGGCTTCATGTGCATAAAAATAGGCAAGAGTGAGCGTACAACGAGAGTGCCGATCGGGAGACTAACTTGTTCCGTCACAACGGCTTCGAAGTTGGTTGTTCAGTCGCACCTAGGAGATAGCCGTAGACCAGTTCCGCGGCGGCCAAGTCCTCGAGTGCCGTGCCGACCGCCTTACACAAGGTAATTTCCTCGTCGCTGCGGCGGCCAACGCACCGGGCGGCGCACATGTCGGCCAGCGTTCCCTGCAAATCGTTCGACGCGAATACACCTTGGGCAATTGCATCTAGCAGGTCGCCCGACTTGACCAGTGCCTCCGACGTGTCGACGAACACGCGTGCGCGCTTAAAACACATCGCATCGGCCTCACGCATGGCCGGCGTGAAGCTGCCTATCAAATCCAGGTGCGTGCCGCTTGTCAGCCAGCGGCCTTCGATCAGCGCGACATTCGACAGCGTCGCGCAACTCACGATATCCGCTGCGGCGACACACGCGGCAAGGTCGTCGCCTACGCGCGCCGGAATCCCCACCTCACCCAAAGCGACGGTCAGACGCTCGGCCCCGGCACGCGTGCGGTTCCAGACCACGACCTCGTCGATCGGACGCACCGCACGCATCGCCTCGGGAATCAGCGCCGCGACGCGGCCGGCACCGACGACGAGCAAACGCCGCGCATCGCGGCGGGCGAGATAGCCTGCCGCAAGCGCGGACGCCGCAGCCGTGCGCCGGGACGTGATTTCGTCGCCGTCGAGTTGCGCGAGCGGTTGTCCCGTCGTAGCGTCGTAGAGCAGATAGGTCGAATGCAGACCCGGCAAACCGCGCGCGCCATTGCCGGGAAAAATCATTACCGTCTTCAGCCCGAAGTAGTGGCCCGCACGCCAGGCCGGCATGATCAGCACTGTGCCGCTCGGTGCAGCGTCATCGCCGCTGGCGATAGCATGCATGTGGCGTTGCGGCACCTCGCATCCGGCGACGAACATCGCGCGCAAAGTACCGATCAGTGCGGGGAAACCGAGATAGTGGCGAGTAGCGGCGGCGTCGAGGATTTGCATTGGGTGCTAGGCGATCTGCTTCGACGCACGCGGACAGTCACACCGCTCAGGGCTTGCCAGCATCCGCGGCAACGCGCGAGGACGCAGCAAACGTCGCGAACCAGTGCAGCACGATGGTCGCCGCCAGCGCGCCGATGATCGAATCGAGGGTAGCGATGCCGGTGATTGAAATTCCCGCGTGCGCGCTCGCCAACCCGAACACGGTACCGACGATCCATGCAGCAATGGCCGACCAGCGGAATGCGGGATCATCGGTGGTGCTCTGCACCGGATGCGTCGGCCGGATCGCCTCGCTGCACTGCACGGCGGCGACGGGCGGCAGCGCAATACTGAGCAATTCGAGGAACGGCATGAAGTGGTCCTCGACATGCAACAGCGCGAGTACCGCGCCGAAGATGCCAACGCCGACGACGATGCGGTTCAACGGCCAGCGCGGAAACAGGTTCGCCAGCGATAAACTGCCAGAGTACATGCAGGCCGAAGAATCCATCCACGCGCCAGTCAGCAGCAAGCCGAGTGCCGGCAGACCAATGCCGAGTGCGGTCAACGCGGCGATGAGATCGGGCTGACCGAGTGCCGTGCTCGGGATCGCCGACATGAACAGCACGAGCGGATAGGCCACCCCGAGCGCCATGAGGCAGGCCAAACCCGCGCCGAGTGGTCGGCGCACGAAGCGGCCGTAGTCGGGCTGGATGGTGATGCCGACGATGTAGGAACCGACGATCGCCGACACCGCGGCGCCGAAGCCGAGCGCGCCGCTGCCCAATCCGCTTACGTTGGCGTCTAGCTTGCCGACCGTCAGCGCTGCCGCGATCGCAAGCAGGATGGCGGTAAGCGGCACGATCACCTGGCCGAGCCGCTCCAGTCCGGTGACGCCTTTGAGCACGACGAAGGTAACCAGAGCGCTCAGCGGAATCGAAATCGCCGCCGGCGGCACGATGACGGCGAAGACGCGCTGCACCGTAGTGCTCATGGTCGCACCGAGTACGCTGACGATGACGCCAAACCAGCCGATCAGCGACAACGCGATCGCGAGCTTGACCACCTGCGCGCCCCAATGGCCGAACGTGCGCTGGGCGAGCAGCGGCAACGACATTCGCGTGCGCGCGCCGGCATACGCGCTCAGGCCGCCGAGCACGCCGCTGATGATCGAGCCGACGATGAACGCTGTAAGCGCGCGGCGGAAGCCGAGTCCCGCAGTCACGTTGGAGGAAAGAATGAAGACCGGCAGACCGCAGCAGCTGCCGGCAACGATGAAGAAGACTGTCCGCGCAGGGCCGGTCGCCTCTTCCGGAACGGCACTATGGGCAAATCCCTGAGCCGATTCGTCGCTTGCACTGTTCGTCATTTGTCCGAATATAGTTAGCGCAAATGCCCATGCCAAGTGCGCATAGGGGTGGGTCGCAGATAACCCCGTTCCTGTCACCTACCCGATCGAGTGATACATAAAACAAGGCTTCCCTGTTTGCCGCACTCCATGCAAGATGCAGCTTGGCGCAAGATCACCCTCAGGTTGGTTTCCGCATGCCGTCCGAGCCCGCCAAAATGCCCGCATCGAGCATTCTCCTCGTCGGCAAGCTAGAGCCGCCGAGCCAGCGCGTAGCGCTGGCCACGCGATCGGCGTTGTCGGCGCGCCTGAAGTCCTGGCGCGAGCATGCGCTGACCTTGCTGGTCTCGCCGCCTGGCTTCGGCAAGACCACCCTGCTCGCGCAATGGTGGCTTGAGTTGCAGTCCGAATCCGACGTCACCGCTGCATGGCTGACCCTCGACGAGGACGATGCCGAACCGGCGCGATTGATCTCGAACATCATCCTCTCGCTGCATCGCGCTGGGCTCGATGTCGGCGCGCTCGAAACGATCGCAGAGAACGGCCTGCTCGAGTCTTCGACCAAGGCCACCCTGCTCTCCCTGCTCAGCCGCATCGCCGCCAATCGCGGTGCCGTCGTGCTGATCCTCGACGACTACCAGCTCGCGCACTGCCCCGCCGCAGCGGGGATCGTGGAAATGCTCCTGCGTCGCGGCGGCCGCAATCTACATCTGGCGATCAGCTCGCGCGACCGGCCGTCGATCCACCTCTCCGCACTGATCGCGCGCGGTCTCGTGCAGACGATCGGCGCGGCCGACTTGATGTTCACCCTGCAGGAATCGGCGACCCTGTTCGACGGCATGCTCGAGCCCGAAGAACACGCGCTACTCTATGCGCGCAGCGAAGGCTGGGCAGTGGTGTCGCAGCTCGCGCGCATCTGGATGCGGCGTGGCCGCGAACACGCGTTGCCCGAATTTGCCGAGCGAAGCGGAGAGATCGCCGACTACCTGAGCGAACAGGTGCTGCGCGACCTGCCGTATGATCTGCAGGAATTCCTCATGGACGCGGCAGTATTCGACCGCTTTAATGCGCCGATGCTGGACTCTGTTCGCGAACGTTATGACAGCGCCGCGCTGCTCGAACGACTCGCCCACCTGGACGCCCTGCTGATTCCGCTCGATCGCGACCGCGGCTGGTTTCGCTTCCATTCGCTGTTCGGCGACTTCCTGCGCGGCCGTCTCGCACTTGCCCATCCCGAGCGCACCGCGGTTCTACAAATGCGTGCAGCCGTTTGGCTGCGCCGACACGGCGACTTGCTCGAAGCCGTACGCCAAGCGCTGCGGGCGGCTGAGCCGGCTCGTGCCATCGCGTTCGTCGAAGAGGCGCGCAGCTGGCAACTCATCCTGACCCACGGCCAGGGCTTCGTCAGCAATCTGCTCAAGTTGTTCCCGCGCGGGGCGTTGGAGAACGATCCGCTGTTGCTCGTGCTGCAGGCCTACCTCGACATCAAGCGCGGCGAATGGTCGAACGCGCGTCGCTGCCTGGAGAGCGTCGGCCCACGCCTGGCCACGCTGAACACCGAACAACGCAACAGCTACACGATCGTCCATGCGCTGTGGGTCGGCTACCTCGACGAGTCGGGCAAACCCGAACGACATGCGGAGATCGACCGTTTCATCGCCTCGCTCGCCGACGACGATCACATCACCCGCGCCACTGCTCAGGCGATCAGCACGATCGATTCCCTTGCCCTCGCCGAGTTCGGCCGCGCCGAGCGCTACAGCCGCGACGGCATAGCCAACATGCAGGCGGGCAATTGCGTCGTCGGCACGACCTATTGCCTGTTTCATCTCGGCGAAAGCCTCTATTACCGCGGCGAATGGGACGCAGCCGAAGACATCTACCGCCGCACGCTGGAACTGGCCGAGGCGAATTTCGGCACGGACAGCATGCTCAAGGCCGCCGCGGGCAGCCTGCTCGCGCCGCTGCTCTACCATCGCAATCGCCTCGACGAAGCGGCCGCGCTGATCGATTCCTCGCTGGCCACGATCGAACGCCAGGACGGTTGGTTCGACATCTACGCACTCGCCTACGAAACTGCCGCGCGCCTCGCCTTCGCGCAGAGCGGAGGCGAGGCCGGGCGCGCCATGCTGCAGCGCGCCCGGGCCAATGCCCGCGTGCGCGGCTTTCGCGAACTTGAACGCCTAGCCGATGCCTGGCAGCTCGAGCTCGACACCGGCAAGGCGTCGCCGGATGCCGCACTGGGCCAGGCCGCAGCCGCGCTCGAGGAACCGCGCCTGCGCGCTGACGCCAGCCAATGCTGGCGCGAACGTTACGCCTGGACAGTGACCGCGGTGAAACTCGCGCTCGCCTGCGGCCAATACGCGCGTGCGCTGCAATGGGCCGATCGCGAAATCACCGTCTGCGTGACGCAGGACCGGCGCGCCGCGGCGGCGAGCCTCGGCGTGCTCGCCGCGCTGGCGCGCAAGGCGCAGGGCGACATCGCCGACGCGGTCGAACGCTTCTCCGCCGCGCTCGATTTCGCCTGCGGCGCAGACGCCGTGGGCCTGTTCTTCAATCTACCACCGTCGGCTGAAGCGCTGATTCGCGAAGCGCTCAACGACGGCCGCGCCCTGCCGCCGCTGGGCGCCGCACGCGCCTTTCTCCTACGCGTGCAGCGCGAATTGCGTGCGCAACAGGCCAATGATGCGAGCGTGCTCAGCGGCCGCGAACTCGACGTGCTGCGCGAACTCCACCACGGCCGCTCGAACAAGGCGATCGGGCGCCTGCTCGGCCTGTCCGAGAACACAGTGAAATTCCATCTGAAGCAGATCTACCGCAAGCTCGGCGTCGACTCGCGCACCGCCGCGCTGTCTGCGGCGCATCGGCTCGCTTTGCCGCTGGACGCGCCCAATTGATCCTGTCGCGTGAGAACCTCACCCGGCCGCATCCACAGAATACGACCCGCCCTACACCGCAGCCATATTTTCAAGCCACCGGATCAGGGCCCAGACCGATCGCCCCCGCTGGACCCAGATCGTGCGGCAACGACCGCCGCGTCGGCCCGAGGAAATCCAGGCTCGCCCATTGGCGATCTCGGGTGAACGCTTTCACGTGAATGCGGACTTCGTCTGCCTTCAATTCCCGAAACGGCAAATCGTCTACCACCAGCACTTTCAGCGGATTGCCCGTGCGGTGGAACCGGACCGCGCGAAAGGTTTCAGGCATTTCCGTTCTTCCAGTCAATCCATCGCTCATTCGGCAAAAGGCCGGTCGATCGCGGGCGACGGCTCGGTGAACCAGGCCGCGCCGTTCTCGGTGACGTAAAAATGGTCCTCGAGGCGAACGCCGAACTTGCCGGCCACGACGATCGTCGGCTCGTTGGAGAAACACATGCCTGGCTGCAACGGCGTGCGGTCGCCGCGCACCAGGTACGGCGCCTCGTGGATCGCAAGGCCGATGCCGTGGCCGGTCCGATGCGGCATTCCAGGCAATCGGTAGCCAGGGCCGAGGCCGCGCCGCTCCTGCAGCGCACGCGCAACACGATCGATCTCCTCGCAGGGGACGCCGGGACGGACGGCCTCGAAGGCCGCGATCTGCGCCTCGGCTTCGATCTCCCAGATCCTGCGCTTCTCGTCGTCGGCCCGGCCGAACACGTAGCTGCGGGTGATGTCGGAGTTGTAGCCCTGCACCGCGCAGCCCGTGTCGATCAGCACCATGTCACCTTCGCAGAGGACGTCGTCGCCCGGCAGGCCATGTGGAAACGCGGTCGATCGGCCGAACTGGACGATGCAGAAAGTGCTTCCGGCACTCCCGATCGCCTTGTGCGCTTCGTCGATGAAGCGCCGTACCTCACTGGTCCGCATACCTGGAGCGAGAATGCGCGCCGCGCACCGCTGCACTTCCAGGGTCATGCGCTTGGCCTGTTGCAACAGCGCGAGTTCGGCGGGTGACTTGATTGCGCGGCAGCCGTCGATGATCGGCGCGGCATCGAAAACCCTGACGGACGGCGAAGCGGAGCGCAATTGCTCAGCCATGCCGAACGGCAATGTCGGGTCGATCGCGAGGTTGGCACTTCCGGTCTCGCGCAGGATACGGGCGACCAGCGCTGAAGGGCTTTCGTGCTCCTCCCACAGCCGCAGATCGACGTCTATCGTGAGGATCGCTTCGAGCGAGCCCTGCTCGAACGCCGGACAAACGAGGTAAGGGCGCCCGCGCGGCGTCAGCACCATCGCCACGAGCCGCTCGATCATTCCCCAGCCGATTCCGGTGAAATAGGACAGGCTGTGGCCGGCGCCAATCAGCAACGCATCGGCGCCCGCATCCGCCATCAGCCGGCGCGCGCGTTCGATGCGCTCCTGCCGCTCCTCGGCGGCGATGGCCGGCGCGCGCTCCGCCCAGGGCCGGATCGAGGCTAGTTCGGCTTGTATCGTCGAGCCGCCGATCATGACACCACCGCCTCGATGCCAAGCTTGAGGCCGCCACCGCGATGGGGTCGCCTCGATGGAATACGGAAGAGTCGAGGCTCCGGAATTGTCGGCTGTTCAGTCATCGCAATACTCCCGGATTCAAAAAGTCGCACCGCATCGACAGTCGACCGATCAGCCGCGATGTAACTCTAGGCTCGGAAAGGAGACTTCCTCAATGGGCGCCAAGGGTGGGCATGTCAAGGCAAAGAGGTTTCGCCTACCCGATCAGGCAGATTCTTCATCGCTCACAGGTCAGCCGGGGTTTCATGCGAAAGCGCGAAGATGGCGAAGAAAAACCCTTCGCCGATTATTTTTCGCCTCTCCGCGTCTTCGCATCTTCGCGCAAATTCTGTTTCTCCGTGTCGCGTGACCGGATAAGCGCGAAAAGCTCTTTCCAAATCTCCGCCGCATCAGCCACCCGATCGGGTATGCCCTGTCCGCGCCTTGGTTGCGGCCTACTCTCGGCCGCCGTGGACAGACACGCCTGATTGTCATCATTCTCGTCGGCGACGGAATTGTCCGTTTTCGCCAACAGGTTTTCACATGAGCGCTAACCATCGTTTGACGCCTGCGCGGTTGAGCATTGCGGTCGCCCTCGCCCTTGGTGCGGGCAGCGGCTTCGCCCAACAAGCACCCTCCGACGGTGAGAAAAATAGCGCGAATGGCGCGGCAACCGCCGCGGCAGCTGCCCCCTCCACCGCGAACGACGCCAATAAGAATAAGGTAACGCTCGAACAAGTCACCGTGACCGCGCGCCAGCGCAGCGAATCGCTGCAAGATGTGCCGATCGCGATCACCGCCTTCACCGCGCAGGAAATCGAACGCGCAAGCATCAACACACCAGCCGATTTCGTTCAGCTCACCTCGAACGTGAGTATGGTCCAGGCACAGAACTCGGGATCTAGCTTCCTCACAATCCGTGGCATCACTCAGGTGCGCAACGGCGAGCCGCCGGTGGCGACGGTGGTCGATGGCGTGCAGCAGATCAGTCCGAACCAGTTCAACCAACAGTTGTACGATATCGATGCGATCGAGGTGCTCAAGGGTCCGCAGGGCGCGCTCTACGGGCGCAATGCGGAGGGCGGTGCAATCCTGATCACGACCACGCCGCCGGGCGATAACTTCGCTGCGACGTTCAAGGCTGGCGTCGGCAACGGCGGCCTGACGAATTCGATGTTCAGCGTCAGCGGACCGATCGGCGACGGCAGGGTGAAATACCTCCTCGCCGGCTCGGCGAGCAACTTCGACGGCCTGATCGATAACACCTACCTCGACAGGAAAGTGGACTACGAGCGCGACCACAACTTCCGCGCACGGATCATCGCCAACGTAAACGACGACCTCGCCATCGACACCCAACTCAGCAGCTCGCGCACCTCAGGCGGCGCGCTCAATTATGTGTTCCAGCCGCTGTACGGCGTCGACGACCCCAACAACACTTCGATCCCGATTCGCGCGAACAACCTGGGCCTCGACAAGCGCGTGCTCGATCATTTCTCAGTCAAGGCCGACTACACGCTCCCGTTCGCGACGCTAACCGGCATCGTCGGCTACGACCACGTCAATGAATTGTTTGCCGGCGATCAGTTCCCCTACTCGCCGGCCATCTCGGCGAACTCGCCCTTCGGTCCCGGCACAGACGGCACGCAGACCCAGTACCTGTCGACGAATGCCACGCAATTCGAGTTGCGCCTGACCTCGCCGTCGGAACAGCGCCTGCGTTGGATCGTCGGTGCTTACTATCTATACGGCCGCCGCTATCTGTCTTCTTCGGATGGACTCGATCTGGGCCTGGGCCTCCTGCCGATCAAGGAAGTTCCCGCCGGCCCCAACAGTAACAATCCAACCACCATATTTCTCGCCGACCATAACGAGCAGAAGGCGAGTGCCGTGTTCGGTCAGGTCGACTATGACCTCACCGAGCAACTCGAGCTCGCCGCAGCGCTGCGCTACGACCGCGAAGACCACTCCCAGAAAAATTCCGCCCCCCTGGCCTTCGATCCCGCTTCGGGCCAGGTACGCAAAGCCGTCTTCGAGAAATGGCAGCCCAAGCTGACGCTGACGTGGAAGGCCAACGACAATCTTCGCTTCTACGGGAGCTATGGCGAAGGCTTCCGCAGCGGCGGTTTCAACCAGGCCGGCACCGGCGCCGCTGCCGCTTCGGCTGGGTTGGTCGGCGTCACCGACCTGTACCAACCCGAATCTGCCAGGAGCCTGGAAGCGGGCTTCAAAAGCCGCCTGGACGATGGCCGCCTGCAGGTCGACGGCAGCGTGTTCCACACCAACGTGAGCAACATGCTGTACTTCGTCTTCGTCGGTCAGCTAGGCACGCAAGTGTTGACCAATCTCAACAAAGTCGATCTCGATGGCTACGAGATCGACGCGAAATACCGCCTGCGCAAGGACCTCACCATCTACGGCGGCTACGGCTACACGCTCAGTGACGTCAAGCGCTTTGCCCTGGAACCGGGCGACGCCGGCAAAAGCGCGCCGTATGTGCCGCGCTACACTTCCAATGTCGGCATCCAATACACGCCGACATTGAACAATGCGCTCAACGGCCTCATACGCATCGACTACGAGCGCATCGGCCAGCAGTACTGGGATCCGGGTGACACCCGCTCGCGCGATGCGTTCGGCCTGCTGAACCTAAGAATGGGTATCGAGTCGCACGACGGCAGTTGGAGCGTCGGGTTGTGGGCGAAGAACGCAACCAACACGAAGTACAACGCTGAATACGTGCTCGGCGGATTCGCCGAGATCGGCGTTCCGCGCACGTTCGGCATCGACTTCCGCTACAACTACTTCTGAACGCACGGCGGCGACCCCAAGCGGGCCGCCGAACCGTCGAGGATTCCCATGTCCACACCCGGCACCATCCGTGTCGCCACCGACGTTGGCGGCACGTTCACCGATCTTGTCTATTTCCGTACCGACCCGCACAACGGGCATCAGGAAGTGATCACGGCAAAGGCCGACACCACGCCGCCGAACTTCGAGCGCGGCGTACTCGACGTCATCACCAAAGCCAAGGTGCCGGTGCGCGAAGTCGCATTCCTCGCCCACGGCACCACGGTCGTCATCAATGCGCTGACCGAACGCAAGGGCGTGAAGGTCGCGCTGATCACTACCGAAGGTTTCCGCGACACGCTTGAGATCGCGCGCGGCAACCGACCCGACTTCTTCAATCTCGGCTATCGCAAACCGGAAAGCTTCGTGCCGCGCCATCTGCGTCGCGAATTGCCAGGGCGGATCGGGCCGAACGGTGCGGAACGCACGCCGCTCGATCTCTCCGCACTGCCGGCAATTGTCGAGGACTTCCGGCGCGAAGGCGTCGTCGCAATCGCGGTCTGTCTGCTGCACTCCTACGCCAACCCCGCTCACGAAGTGAGCGTACTCGACGAGGTGCGACGCCTATGGCCCGAGGTCAGCGCGGTCGCCTCGCACCAGATCACACGCGAATGGCGCGAGTACGAGCGCACCAACACTGCCGTGCTCTCGGCCTACGTGCAGCCAATCGCCGGGCGTTATCTTGCCGGCTTGAAGCGGGGTCTGAACGACGAAGGCCTGGCGGGTCAGCTCTATGTGATGCAATCCAACTGCGGCGTCGACTCGATCGAGCGTGCCAGCCGCATTCCGATCACGATGGTCGAATCGGGCCCGGCGAGCGGTTTCTGGGGCGCCGCCGAACTCGGTCGCCTGATCGGCGAGCCGAACCTTCTCGCGCTCGACATCGGCGGTACCACCGCCAAGTGCAGCCTGATCGAAAACGGCCAGGTGCGCATCATGACCGACTACTGGATCGAGCGCAGCGCGACGAGCGCGGGCTATCCGATCATGGTGCCAGTGGTCGACCTCGTCGAGATCGGCAACGGCGGCGGTAGCATCGCCTGGCTCGACGAGTTCGGCAAATTGCACGTTGGCCCGAAGTCGGCCGGCTCGACGCCGGGGCCGGCCGCGTACGGTCGCGGCGGCACGCAGGCGACGACGACCGACGCCAACCTCGCCCTGCGCCGGATCAATCCGGAGTATTTTTGCGGTGGCACGATCCAGGCCGATATCGGCGCGGTCGACCGCGCGCTCGCGCCGCTCGCCGCGGGCCTCGGCATGAGTTCCACCGAAGTCGCACGAGGCATCGTGCGCATCGCCAATCACAACATGGTCAACGCGCTCAAGCTCGTGTCGATGAACCGTGGCCACGACCCGCGCGACTTCACTCTCGTCGCTTTCGGCGGCGGCGGCCCGATGCACGCGGTCTCGCTCGCGACCGAACTGAACATGCGCCGTGTCGTCATCCCGCGCGCCGCCGACGTGTTCAGCGCCTGGGGCATGTTGATGAGCGAGCTGCGTCGCGACTTCTTCGTCAGCCGGCTCACTCCGCTCGACGGCATGAACGCCGGTGCGATTGAGGCCCTGTTCGGCGAGAGCACTGCGATGGCGCTCGAACAATTCGGTGCTGAGGGCATCGCGCCCGAACGCGTGAAGTTCCTCCGCTATGCCAAGTTGCGCTACGAAAATCAGGAACATCATGTCGAAGTCATGATGCCCGACGGCGCACTCGACGCGGATGCTATCGCTTCGATCACGATCGGATTCCATCAGGTTTACGAACGCGAATACACCTATCGCCTCGACGCTGCGGTCGAGTTCATCGGCCTACATCTGGTCGCGCTCGCCGACGTCGGCAAACTACAGCCAGCCAAGCTGCCGGTCAGCGGACGCAAGGTGAGCGAGGCGCTCAAGAGCCGGCGCGATGTCGATTATGCGACGCAAGGCGAGCATACCGCCGATATCTACGATGGCGCCCTGCTCGAACCCGGCATGCAGTTCCAAGGCCCCGCAGTGATCGAAACCTCGGGTACGACAATACTGATCCACCCCGGCAACCGCGTCCGCATCGACGACTACGGCAACGTCATCGTCGACCTCGACACGAAGGAGTTTGATCATGATTGATTCCAGAAAGACCCTTAGCGCAAGCGATACGATCACACTCGAAATCATTCAGAGCTCGCTGCAGGCGATCGCCGACGAGATGTTCGCGGCGCTGCGCAAGACCGCGATGAGCGCGGTCATCTACGAGGTGCTCGATGCCGGTACTGGCATTACCGACGGCAAGGGCAACCTCGCTTCGAGCGGCGCGGGCATTCCGGGCTTCGTCGGTGTGCTCGACAAGTCTGTCAAGCGCGTGCTCGAACTGCATTCAAAATCGGGCGACATCCAGCCCGGCGACGTATTCATCACCAACGACCCGTACTACGGCGGCGTCACCCACCTCAACGACAACATCCTGCTGATGCCGGTGTTCGCCGACGGCGAGATCGTCGCCTGGACCGCGAACATCGCGCACTGGAACGACGTCGGCGGTGCGTTCCCCGGCTCGCTTTCGCCCGCAGCGAAGGAGATCTTCCAGGAAGGCCTGCGCCTGCCGGCAGTGAAGCTGATCGACCGCGGTCAGCCGATCCGCGCCGTGCTCGACATCATCCGCGTCAACACACGTCTGCCGGCCTTCCTCGAAGGCGACCTATGGGCCGGCGTAGCCTCCGCGCGCATCGGCGCCAAGCGCATCGAAGAGCTCATTGCCAAGTACGGCAAGGGCATTTTCATCGCTGCGATGAGGCACTTCATGGACTACGGCGAGCAGGTCGCACGCAACGGTTTGCGTGCACTACCGAAGGGCCGCTACTCGATCGAGGAAGAGCAGGATTCCGGCGTCGTCTACAAGGCGACGATCGAGATCACCGACGACGCCTTCATCGTCGACCTACGCGACAACCCCAACCAGGATACCGGCCCGAACAACTGCAGCCACGACGACAGCATCGTCTCCGCGCAGATGATCTTCAAGAACATCACCGGCTCCTACGGCGTAACCAACGGCGGCACGTTCCGCCCACTGCAGGTGCTGACCCGCCCGGGTAGCGTGTTCGATGCGCAGGAGCCGGCCGCGGTCGGCATCTACTACGAAGTCGGCATGCGCCTGTACGACCTGCTCTGGCAATGCCTGGCTCCACATCTCGGAGATCGCCTGCCAAGCGGCCATTTCTCCAGCATCTGCGGCACGTTCATTGGCGGCACGAATCCTGACACGGGACGCTACTTCACCATAGTCGAACCCCAAATCGGCGGCTGGGGCGGTTCCGCGCAGGGCGACGGTAACAACGCGATGTTCAGCTCGATGCACGGCGAGACGTTCAACTGCCCGGTCGAGATCGCTGAGACGCGCTACGGCCTCTACGTCGACCGCCTCTCCCTCAACGACGAACCAGGCGGCGAAGGCGAACACCGCGGTGGCAAGGGCATCGTGCTCGAATACCGCGTGCGCAGCGACAACTGCTTTCTCACCGCGTCGTACTCGCGCAATAAGCACCGCCCCTGGGCGATGCGCGGCGGCAAGGAAGGTTCGGCGAACTACATTCGCGTAATCCGTGCCAACGGTGACGCGCAGAATCTTGCCATCGTCAATACGCTCGCAGTCAATCGCGACGATGTGATCCGCATCGTCACCGCGAGCGGCGCCGGCTACGGCGACCCGAAGAAGCGCGCGCGCACTGCGGTCGAAGACGATATCAAGAACGGCTATATCAGTCGCGAACGCGTGGCGGAAATCTATGGCTGATGACAACATGACGTCCGTGATCGCCGGCCAGCTCTGGCGCAACGAATACGATTCGCTGATGCGCCTGCAGGCAGAGATGGACGGCAACCTGCAAGGCATCTATAGCTCGGTTCACAGAGAGCGCGCCGGCTTGGTGCCTGGCGCGATGGCCGGGAGCAATTTGCGCGGCGTCTACCGTTCGCACACCGGTGCGAGTGGAGAATACCGTGTGCGCGGCTGCGTCGCCGCTGCGGCCGACGAAACGAAAGGCCGAGGCATCGCGCTGTCGATCAGCTGGCGCTCGATCGGCAGCCGTGGCGACGATGGCAGGCATTGGGTGTCGGGCATGGGAGGCCAGCTTCTGCAGACGCCACAAGGTCCGCGCCTGCTCCTGCTGCACAACCTCGTGGTCAGTACTGCAAGCGACCGCGGCCCGACGCCGGGATTCCACATCGACAAGCTTCACTTCGACGTTTCCGGCGACGGCGCACTCGAAATCACCACCGCATCCACCGATCGCGCCGAGCCGGACGCGTCCAGTCCGCTGAGCGGCACGTGGGTCTGCTCCATTGCGGGCGATCTGCGCCTGCAATTGAGCATCGACGTTCACGGCGACATCGACGGCAACTTCGTCGGCCACGACGGCGCGACGGGTCGCCTCGTCGGTTTGACCGACAACGAAGCACCCACCGCGGACTTGCCGCGGCAGGCTGTCACTATCGCCACGGCTGCAGCCGCGCGGGCGACCAGTCTTTCCGGCTGGCTCGATCGCGAGCGCGACGAACTGGTCCTGCTCGAGTTGAACAGCGCCGGCACCTCGTATGCCGAGCGATGGCTGCAAACGCGCGCCGAGGGACTTCGTTTCAATCGGGTTTAGTCGGATCGCCATGCGTGACCCGTCCTGATTTAGGTTGACACCTTTTGGGACGGGTCAAATTCGATGAAAAAGCCGGCGCAAAGCCTAATGCCAGTCAGTTAAGCCGACTGGCATTTTTCGTGGGGTATTTCTGGGGTCGCCGCTTGAGTTCACGGGGACA